>NZ_CP133888.1:3302500-3902500 GCF_041228405.1 Salinilacustrithrix flava | reverse complement strand
CGCTGACGCCGACAGCAGGGCGAAGAACGGGATCGCTGCCCACGTCACGTCGTCCCCGTTTGCGAGCAGGCGGACGGCGCCGATCGTCTGGACCAGCAGGTACGCGGCGAGGGCGGCCACCGCGCTGTTCGTGAGGGGCGCGTCCAGGCGCAGGGTGGCGGCGACGTAGCCACCGATGCCCATGCCGACCAGGATCACGCCGAACAGGACGATGAGCCACGAGGAGTTGTCGTCCACGGTGTCGGACTCGTCGAGCACCTGGGCGAGCAGCGCGGCCGGGACGCAGATCGCCAGCGCCACGCCGGCGCCGACGGCCACGGCGCGGGGGTGGAGCAACCCGCCCATCACGGGTAGGCGACCTCGCCGAACGGGCTGCGCAGGCCCAGCTTGCCCGGGTTGAGGATGCCGTTGGGGTCCAGCGCGTCCTTCACCGACTGGAGCACCGCGTGGCTCGCGCCGAGCGCTTCGGCGGTGAAGCGGCTGCGGTTGAGGCCGACGCCGTGGTGGTGGCTGAGGGTGCCGCCCGCCGCCAGTACCGCCCGCTGCCCGACGTCCCAGAGCTGGGCGTAGGTGCGATCCCGCGCCGCCGTGCCCTCGCCGTCCTCGTCGACCTTGGCGGCGAAGGTGAAGTAGAGGCAGGCACCGTCGGAGTAGGCGTGGGACTGGTGGGCGCTGGCTGCCAGCGTGCCCGGCACCGCGCGAAGCGCTCCGGTGGTCGCGGTGTAGATGTCCTCCAGGCGCGACCACGGGGCCGAGATCTCCATGGTGTCGACGACGTAGCCCTTCGCGATCAGGGCCTCGAGGGCCGAGACCTCGTTGCGGTGCGCCAGCCAGCGATCGACCAGGTCGACGTCGAGCGCTTCGGCGCCGGCGCACACCTCCTCGGTGATCGCCATCGCCGCGTCCACCACGATCGGATCGCCCTCGTCCATGACCAGCAGGACGGCCCGGTCGCCGGTCTGGTAGCTGCGGTCGGCCTCGATGGCGTCGTACACCCGGAGCACGGCCGGAGGCAGGCCCCGCTGGACGATGCGCCGGCAGGCCTCGTTGGCGGCGGCGAAGGAGTCGAAGCCGTAGGCGGCGTGGCGCTGCGCCTGCGGCGCCGGGTGAAGCCGCAGACGGACGCCGGTGATGATGCCGAGCGTGCCCTCGGACCCCACGAAGACCTGGGTCAGGTCCGGCCCGACCGCGGAGCGGGGGCCGCCGCCGGTGGTGATCGCGCTGCCGTCGGCGAGCACGACATCGAGGCCGACCACCATGTCCTCGATCTTCCCGTACTTGTTCGACAGCTGGCCGGCGCCCCGGCAGGCGACCCAGCCGCCGACGGTGGACAGGGCGACCGACTGGGGCCAGTGCCCGACGGTGAGGCCCTTCGCCCGCAGCTCGGCTTCGAGGTGGTCGCCGAACGTCCCGGGGGCGACGTCGAGGATCATCGACTCCTCGTCGATGGAGACGACGCCTGCGAGCGCCGTGGTGTCGAGCACGACGCCGCCGAAGGCCGGAACCGACGCCCCGCACACCCCGGAGCGCCCACCGGCCGCCGTCACGGGAACGCGAGCGGCGTTGCACAGGCGCAGCACGGCGGCGACCTGCTCGGCATCGGTGGGGGAGACGACGACGCCGGCCAGGCCGGGTACCTCGCCCTCGGTCGCCCAGATCATCGCCCCCGGCCACCAGTCACGGCTGGCCTCGGCCCGCACGGCATGGTCGGTGGACACGCCGGCGCCGGTCTTGCGGAGCCGGTCGATCACCGGGTCCGGCACCGGCACCATCTCGCCGAGGTGGGCGCTGGCGCCGGCTGCGCCGCCGCGGATCTCGATGGGCGGCGTCGGCGCGCCGGGTCCGGTGGGGGGCAGGGCGATCGGGTCGGCCACGGCGGGCCACTGTACGAGGGCCGGCCGCCCCGATCTGGCTCCGGTCCGGGATGTTCTGGCAGCGACAGCGGAACGCGCACGGAGCGCAGCACCGGACCTCAAGTCCCGTCTCCGACGTGCCGATGACGCGAACGCATGCGACCAGAACGACCAGCCCGCAAGGAGCGAGGTGCTTCCATCGTGGAGCTCGCCTTCATCGCGCCGGTGATGGTCCTGCTGGTGCTCGGCGTCCTCGACCTGGGCCGGGCGTACCAGATGAACATCCGGCTGGAGAACGCTGCCCGAGAGGGTGCTGCGTTCGCGCAGGTGTACCCGAACGATGCGACCTGCGGGCCGAGTGGGAGCATCCTCGGCCAGGTCGAGGCGGAGGAGCCGGGTCTGAGCGCATCCCCGGACTTCGACGTGGAGATCCTCGGTCAGGACGACGACGGCGACTGGGTGGAGCTCACCGGTTGCACCGGCACCGACGGTGCCGCCGGCGAGCGGGTTCGCGTCCGCGTGCGCACCCGCTACGACATCGTGACCCCGATCGTGGCCAACGTGGTCGGGAACTCGATCACGCTCGAGGGCGATGCTGAGGTGCGCGTGCAGGGTCAGGTGCGATCGTGATGGCCAGACGCTCGCGGCGCGGTTCGGAGGGCGTGACGATCGTCGAGGCGGCATTCGCCCTGCCGATCATGTTGACGTTCATCTTCGGTCTCGTCGACCTCGGGATGTGGACCCTCAACGCCAACCAGGCGACCAATGCGGCGCGCGATGGCGCCCGCCTTGCGATCCTCGACTTCGCGACGGCCGACGACCAGACCAGCGCGATGCACGCCGACATCGTGGACGCAGTCCAGTCCCGGCTCGAGTCGGAGAAGGTGGAAGCGGTCTCGGTCTCCTGCATCGACGACGGCGGCGCACCGATCTCGTGCAGCACCGCCGAGGTCGACATCGACAGCGTGCGCGTCGAGGTCGAGTGGGCGTGGGACCTCGTGACCCCCGTCGCTGCGATCCTGGGCTACGACCGCGGCGAGGCCACCGGTTCGGCGACCATGAAGCTCGTCGGACGCCCGCTCCCAGGCGGGTCGACACCGTCATCGACCACCAGCACCTCGACCACGACCACGTCGACCACGACCACGACGACACCGGACACCTCCACGTCGTCGACGTCGACCACGACCACGACGACCCCACCGAACTGCGCAGCAGGCGTCCCGGACGTACCGACCTCGGTGAACCGCAAGAAGATGTCCGGCAACAGCTCGCAGCAACTCGCGAGCGCCGTGCTCGTGGAGTTCACGACGAACGGCTCCGCAGCCTGTGCCGACCTGCGCGTGCGCCTCGTCAGCGCCAGCGGAGAGAGCGTGGAGATCGGCTGCGGCTGCGATCTCGAGCCCCCGGACCCACCCAACCACGAGTGGTCCTACGACGGCAGCGACAACATCTGGCGTCCCGGAACCGCTCGAGCCGAGATCCTCAACGGCGAGACCGTGCTGTCCTCCAAGAACTTCACCGTCTACTAGGAACGAACATGTCCCCACGACGAACCGCTCGAGACCGGTCCCGCAGTGCAGGCGACGAGCGCGGCATCACGGTCATCTTCTTCGCGATCGCGCTGACGGCCATGCTCGGTGTCGCTGCGCTGGTCCTCGGCGGGAGTGTGGGCTACGAGGCGGCGCGCAACGCCCAGACGGCGGCCGATGCGGCCGCACTGGCCGGCGCGTCCGCGATCCAGAACCACAAGCAGGACTGGATCATCACGCCGGTCGATGACGTGGTGGCCGAGATCGAGTCGGTCGTTGCCGACAACGACGCCGTCCTCCAGTCCTGCGAGCTGGTCGACGCCCAGTACGCGCTCAGCGGGTCTGACAGTGACGTGATCTCGACGTGCGACCAGCTCGGGTTCCTCGCCGACAGCGACTTCCAGCGGGTCGCGGGCGTGCGCGTGTCGGTCACCGACACGCGCGACGTCGCCTTCGCCGCCTTCGTGGAACAGGATGAGATCACCAGCAGCGCCACCGCTGCAGCCACGATCCAGCCGGTGTCGCGGGGCTGGGCTCCCTTCATGGTGTGCACCTCCCCGACGGCCGTCGGCCACCCTGCGCAGGCGATGCTCGAAGACGACGACGCCCCGAACGGCTACTCCATCAACTCCGCTGCGATCGGGAAGCACTACGTGCTCTGGGGCAACCAGATGAAGAACCTCGGGCGCGATTGCGGCAACGGTTCGAGCAGCTGGCGCGGCCTGGTGCAGCTGCCTGCCGACGGGTACGCGCTGCCGTCCTCCGAGGCGACTCCCGGCGACGACTCGGACTGGTGGGAGGCCGACACCGGCAACAAGACCGGCCAGCTCTCCCAGCGGATGGCGGGCGGCAACGCCTGTTCCTTCGAGGCCGGCGACGACGTGGACGACATCGAGCTCGGGTGTGAGATCGCGGTGCCGCTGTGCCCCCGTGGAAACGATGAAACGGGGACCAACTTCCGCCTCTACTGCGTGATGATGGGCGTCTTCCAGATCACCCACGTGGGGAGTGTGACCCTCGACGAGACGGATCCGCCCGAGGAGACTCCTTGTGGTGTCGAGAACAACAACATCGTCTGCGGACGGTTCGTCGGCGCCGCGACCGCAGCAGGTGGGCAGGGCGTCGCCGAGGCTCCGGACCGACACGGCTTCGCCGTGATCAAGCTCGTCCAGTAGCGCGCGACACCACGACTGCCAGTTTTCAGGAACGGCGCACCCGGCCCGCCGGGTCCTGGTCGTAGTAGCCGCAGAGCACCCGGTAGAGCTCGGGGTGGTGCTCCTCGAGCGCCAGCGGCTGCATGAGGAAGACCTCGCTGGCGACGGCGAAGAACTCGGCGGGGCTCTTGGTGGCGTAGCGGCGCAACACCGGGTCCGGCTCGTCCCGGCGGCGGAGCCGGCGGTACTCCCGGTTGCACACCTGGACCCAGTCGGCCCGATCGGCGCGGTCGGAGATCTCCGGGGTGCCGTCGAACAGCCCGTCGGCCGAGTCGAGCTTGTGGGCGAACTCGTGCACGACGACGTTCTGGCGACGCTCGGGGTGTCGGACGTCCCGGCGGACCGCCCGCCACGACAGCATCACCGGGCCCCGGCCGTCGCGGGCGTGGCCGAGCAGCCGCTGGGGTCCTCGTGTCACGACGCCGCCGACGTGGGTCGCCCGGACCCCGTGGCTGGTGAACGTCTTCGGGTGGACGACGACGGCCCTCACGTGGCGGTAGCAGTCGCGGTCGAGGCCGAGCGCGAGCAGTCCGGCGCTGGCGGCGATGGTGATCACCACCTCCTGGGTCAGCTCGAAGCCCCTCGCGGCCTCCCAGTGCTTGCGGCGTACGAGGTGCTCCACCCGCGACGCCAGGCGGGCGCGCTCGTCGTCATCGAGGAGGTCCCACTGGGGGAGTCCCGTGGCGGCGACCTCTTCCCAGCCGTCCAGCCAGCGCCGGGTGCGCCGGCGCCGGCCCCACACCACCTCAGCTGCCGACGCCGGGCAGCACCGAGTCGGGCAGGCCGGGGGCGTCCCGCTGCTGGGCGGCTCGAGCCCGCAGCTCGGCGACCTCGTCGGCCCGGCGCCGGTCGGACCAACCCAGCTCTGGCCCGATCAGCTCGGCGACCGCGGCGGCGGCATCGGCGGTGGCGTCCCGGGAGAGCATGAGCCCTCGCACCCGGCGTTCGAGCACGTCAGCGAGGGTCGTGGCCATCTCGTAGCGAACTGCGTACAGCGCCTCGGCCCGCAGGTGCGGCAGCCCGTTGACGAGGGGCACCCCCAGCGACGGATCCCGCTCCGCCATCGCCTGCACGACGCGCGCCTCACCGCCGTAGCGCTGGTGCAGGTGCTGGTCGGGCCCGGTGGCACCCGGGTCGTAGCCGTCGGCGCCGAGCAGGCGCAGCCGGGCGGTGCGGGATCGGCGTTGGGACCGGGGCAGGTCCAGCACCTTCGCGACGGCGCCCATCGTGTCGGCCGCCATCTCGCGGTAGGTGGTGAGCTTGCCGCCGGTGACGCTGACCACCCCGCTGGCGCTGGTGACCACGGCGTGGTTGCGGGACAGGTCGGCGGTGCGCCCCGACGTGGTGGCCTTCACCAGCGGCCGCAGCCCCGCCCACGTGCCCACCACGTGGCGCTCGGTGATATCGGTCGTGGTCGAGTGGTTGATGGCATCCAGCAGGTACGCCACGTCCTCGCGGGTGCACTGCGGATCCTCGGTGGGGCCGTCGTAGTCGGTGTCGGTCGTGCCGATGTAGGTGAAGGCCGGCTCCTCGCCGGCGGGTGCCGGCCACGGCACCACGAAGATCGACCGCTTGTCCTTGGGCACCGGTGCGATGACGGCGATGTCGTTGCGCACCAGCGACCACGGCACCGTCAGGTGGATGCCCTTGGCCGGGCGGATGGCGTGGGGGTGCATCCCCTCGTCGAGGGCGCGGATGTCGTCGGCCCAGACCCCGGCCGCGTTGACCACGGCTCGGGCCCGGACCTCGATGCGGTCGCCTGACTCGGCGTCCTCCACGACGGCGCCGGTCGTCCGAGCACCCTCGTGGGTCAGCTCGACGACGGGGGCGTGGTTGACGCACACCGCGCCGTGCAGCTCGGCCGCCGTGCGAGCCACCGTGAGGGTCAGGCGGGCGTCGTCGGCCTGGGCGTCGTAGTAGAGGTAGCTGGCACCGACGCGATCGGCCGGCAGCGTCGGCATGTGGGCCAGCGTCTGCTCCTTGGAGATGCGCTGGTGGAGCTTGCCGATGCGGGCGCCGCCGGTGAGGTCGTACATCCACATGGCCGAGCCGAGGGCCTTCTCGAGCTTCGGGTGGATGACCCCGCCCTTGCCGAACATGGGGATGAGGAAGGGCATGACCCGCACGAGGTGCGGTGCGTTGCGCAGCAGGCGCTGGCGCTCGCGCAGGGCCTCGTAGACCAGGCGGACGTCGCCGTTCTGCAGGTACCGCAGCCCGCCGTGCACGAGCTTGGAGCTCTTCGACGACGTGCCCGATGCGAAGTCGCCCCGCTCCACGAGCGCCGTGCGCAGGCCACGGCTGGCCGCATCGAGGGCGACGCCCACGCCGGTGATGCCGCCGCCGACGACGAGGACGTCGAAGTGCTCGTCCGCCAGGCGGCGCAGGTTCCGGCCGCGCTCGAAGGCACCGGGCAGGGCGGGGGAGGGGATCACGGCGCCAGCGTACGAGGCGGTCAGGCGGTCTCCCGCTCGACCCAGTCGTCGACCAGGTCGGCGAGGAGGGCGAGGGGCACGCCGCCGTGGCGCAGCACGGTCGTGTGGAACCGCTCGATGCGGAAGCGCGCACCGAGGCGGGCCCGGGCGTCGTCGCGCAGGCGCAGGATCTCCCGCTGCCCGACCTTGTACGACAGGGCCTGGCCCGGCATCCCGATGTAGCGGTCCACCTCGACCGCGGCCTCCTCGGGGTCGAGGGGGACGTGGGTGACGAAGAACTCGATCGCCTCGGCGCGGCTCCAGCCCAGCGCGTGGATGCCGGTGTCCACCACCAGCCGGGTGGACCGCCAGGCATCGGCGGCGAGCATGCCGAGGCGCATCGTGTCCGAGGAGTAGAGGCCCATCTCGTCGGCGAGCCGTTCGGAGTAGAGGCCCCAGCCCTCGCTGTAGGCCATGTACCCGCCCCGCTGCTGGAAGGTCGGGACGTCCTCGAGCTCGGCGGCGCTGGCCCGCTCGAGGTGGTGTCCGGGGACCGCTTCGTGGAACGCGATGACCTCGGCCTCGAAGCGGTTGCGGCGCGTCGCCTCGTAGGTGTTGGCGAAGTACGTGCCCGGCCGGGAGCCGTCGCCGGGGGGCGGGCTGTAGTAGGCGGCCGGGAGCCCGGGCGCGAGCGAGGCGGGCACAGCTTCGACCACGCAACCGGCGCTCGGCATGCGCTCGAACCAGTCGGGGGCAGCGGCGAGGGCCCGTTCGATGGCGGACGCCGCCACCTCCAGGATCTCCTCGGCCGACTCGTAGCGCATGGCCGGATCGGAGCGCAGCGCGGCGAACAGCTCGTCCCGGTCGCTGATGCCCAGGGCCCGCCCGCCGATCTCGGCCCACGGCGGGGGCAGGACCTCGGTCAGCTCGACCATGCCGATGTCGTGGATCTCCTGCGGCGTCAGGTCGGTGGTGGTCGCCCGGCGTGCCTTGGACCGGTACAGCTCGTCGCCGCCGGGGACGTGGACCAGCCCGGGTTGGTCGTCGCCCCGGCCCCGCTCGGCGAGCTCGGCGAGCGCCGCCGCCACCCGCTCGTAGGCCGGTCGGACCTGCTCGGCGACCACCGTGGCCGCACGGGCGCGCCACCCCTCGGCGCCGTCCCAGCCGTCGGGGAGCGCCAGGCCGACGAAGGGGTCGTCGGCGAGCGCGCCGGCCAGGTAGCCATCGACCATCGCCTGCGATCGTCGGACCGCGGCGACCGCCGGCGTCCAGCCCCGATCCGCACCCACCTGCCACTGCGCGACGACGGCGTCGAGCGCGCCCGGCAGCTTCCCCAGGCGCTCGAGCTGCGCTTCGGCGCTGGCCTCGTCCGGAGCGCGCAGCTGCGCCGCCGAGCGCAGGAGCGAGACCGGGTACCCGGTGAACCCGTCGCTCGCCAGCTGGATCTCGGCGCTGTCGACCGACTCGATCTGCTGCTGGCAGCTGTCCAGGAGCAGCGCGTGGGTGACCCGTTCGGCCTCGTCGAGGTCCGCGACGGGGATGGCCCGAGCCCGTTCGGCGACGTCGACGGCGAAGGCCCGCTCATCGGCCAACCCGGCCGGGCTGGGGTCCTCGATGGCGTCGTCGAAGCGGTGGTCGCCGAGGCGGGTGGCGACGGTGGGGTTCCTGGCCATCATCCCGTCCCACCACTCCTGGGCGAGGTCGCGCAGCGCGGCGTCCACGGCTACCTGCTCCGACCCTGGGTCGGCCGGTCCGAGGGCGGGACGATGGTGACCGGGCACAGCGCACGCTGGGCGACCTGGCTGCTGGTGCTGCCGAGCAGCAGCGCCGGCGTCCCGCCGATGCCTCGGCTGCCGAGCACGGCGAGGTCGGCGCCGACCTCGTCGAGGACGTTGAGGACCACGTCGACGGGGTTGCCATCGTGAAGCAGGACGCGGTGGCGGACGCCGGCTTCCTCCAGTGGGCGGGACCACAGCCCGTTGGCGCGCTCGGCGATCTCGTCGCGGTGGGGCTGGGTGGGCACCATCGGCCCCCCGGGCTCGAGCTGGTCGAGCAGGCCGAGGGCGTGCACGGCGACGACCTCGGCATCGAGCGAGCGGGCGAGGCGGGCAGCCCACACCACCGCTTCGTGGCTGTTCGACGACCCGTCGAGACCGACGACGATCGTTCCGACGACCTGGGATGCGTCCTGCATGCCACGAGTGTGCTTGATCACGCCCCCGCGGCGGTGCGTGCCCCCGGACGCCGGCTGCGGGCTCCCGTTCCCGTCACACCCCCCGGGTACGTTCGCCCCATGACCTTCGACGTGCAGTGGACCGCACATGGCGACGCCGCCCTCGGCGCGCTGCACGATGCGGTGGAGGCGGCACGCGCCGCTGGTCCGCTGGCGCCGGTCACGGTCGTCACGCCGTCGCCGTCGGTTGCGGTCGCCACGCGGCGGGCCCTCGCCCGCCGGGCCGGCGGTTCGGTCGGCGTGGGGTTCCACGCCCTCGGGGCGGTGGCCGAGCAGCTCGCGGCCCCGCGCCTGGCCGACGCCGGCCTCGGTGCCGGCGTCGACCGCGAGCTCGTGGTCACCGCGGTGCGCGTCGCCCTGGACGAGCAGCCCGGCCGGTTCGGGCCCATCGCCGAGCACCGGGTCACGTGGGAGCGGATCGCGGCCGCCGTGGTCGAGGTCGATGCCCTCGGCGAGGGCGCCCTGGACCAGATCCGGGCCGCCGGGCCCGTTCCCGCCGATGTCGTGCGCCTGCGCGACGCGGTCCGGGCCCGGCTCGGTCCCCTCGGTCCCGACGCGGTCATCGGGCTGGCGACGGAGGTCGCGTGCGAGGGCGGGCCCCGGGTCGACGCGCTCGGCACGGTGCTCGTCCACCTGCCGGACCGCTTCACCGAGGCCGAGCTCGACCTCCTGCAGGCCATCGCCCGCCACCGCCCCGTCCGGCTCCTCCTGGGCGCCACCGGCGATCGGCCGCTGGACGACGCGCTCGCCACCCACCTCGCCCGGCTCGTCCAGACGTCCCCACCTGCGGCGGAGCTGCCCGAGATCACCGAGGCGGTCTCGGCCAACGACATCGACGACGAGGTGCGGGTCGCCGTGCGCCACCTGCTCGCCCTCGCCGACGAGGGCACGCCGCTGCACCGGATGGCGCTCGTGCACCCGTCGGGGTCGCCCTACGCGCGCGTGGTGGCCGACGTCCTGCAGGCGGCCCGGGTCCCGTTCTCCGGTCCCAGCACCCGTCGGCTCGCCCAGACGGTCGCCGGCCGGGTGCTGCTCGGCGTGCTCGAGGTCGATCGCTCCCGCTTCGGCCGGCAGGAGGTCGTCGACCTCTGGGCCAGCGGGGTGGTGGTCGACGCCGACGCCCGGCCGCTGCCCGCGGCGTCGTTCGACGAGCGGACGCGCTGGCTCGGGGTCATCCGCGACCCTGCTCGCTGGCGGGCCACGCTCGACGCCGAGCAGGCCCGGCTGCAGGCCCGCCTCGCCGCCGCCGACGGGGACGAGGACACCGGGTGGATCGAGCACCGCCTCGACCTCGATGCGCAGCTCCGGCAGGCGGTCGACGCCCTCGACGCGCTGTGCGCCAACCTGCCGACGAGGTGGCCCGACGTCGCGGCCTGGGCGGGCGGCGCGCTGGACCGCCTCTGCGGTCCGGCGCGCAGCCGGGTCAGCTGGTCCGCGGTCGAGCTCGACGCGGACACCACGATCCGGCTCGCCCTGGCCCGGCTCGCGGCCCTCGAGGAGCTCGAGCCGGCGCCGACCCCGGAGGTCGTGCGCGACACCATCCGGACAGTGCTCGACGCACCCGCACCCCGCCAGGGCCGCACGGGCACCGGCCTGCTCGTCACCACGGTCGACGCGCCACCCCTCATCCCACTCGACGCCGTGGCTGTCGTCGGCCTCGCCGAGGGGCACCTGCCCCGCCTCGCCGGCGACGACGCCCTGCTGGGTGACGAGCTGCGCCGCACGGTCGGGCTCGCCGCGGTGGACGACCAGCAGCGCCGGCAGCGCCGGGCGTTCCTCGCGTCGCTGGCCTCGGCCGGCGCGCACCGGCTGGTCACCTACGCCCGCAACGACCAGCGCTCCGGGCGGGCCCTCGTCCCCAGCCGGTGGCTGGTCGAGGTGGTCGACCGCCACGCTGGACTCCGTCCTGACACCGAAGCCCTCATGGCCGGCCACCACGTCCCCGGGGTCACCCTCGTGGCCAGCCACGGAGCCGGGCTCCACGCCGTGGCCGAGGGTGAGGCGTCGGCGCTGCACCTCGAGGAGCACGCCCTCGCCTCGCTCCTGCGCACGGGCGCGTTCGAGGAGCACCCGGCCGCCGCCGATCCCGTGCTGGTCGCCGGCACCGAGCTGCTCCGGGCTCGCCGCTCCGGTTCCTTCACCCGCTTCGACGGCAACCTCGACGGCGACGGCGTCGACGTGACCGCGCTCGGGGTCCTGTCGCCCACGTCGCTCGAGACCTACGCCACCTGCCCGCGCCGGTGGTTCTTCTCCCACGCGCTCCGGCTCCGCTCGCGCGACCGGCCCGAGGAGATCGAGCGCATCGACGGCCGCGAGCGCGGCACCCTGGCCCACCGCGTGCTCGAGCGGTTCTTCGCCGAGGTCATCGACGCGGACGCAGCGCCCGCACCAGGCGAGCGGTGGTCGGACGCCGCGCGCGAGCGGCTCAGAGAGATCTGCGACGAGGAGTGCGATGCCGCAGAAGCGCGCGGCATCACCGGCCACCCCCGCTGGTGGGCCCACGACCGCGACGAGATCCACCGGGTGCTCCAGCGCACCCTCACCGGCGACGAGGAGCAGCGTCGAGACTTCGGCACGGCGCCCGTCGCGGTCGAGCTCACCTTCGGGCGCCACGGCGCCCCGCCCCTGGTCGTCGACCTCGGCGACGGTCGCGTGCTCCAGCTGGCCGGGCAGGCCGACCGGGTCGACCGGGGGACCGACGGCGACGGTCGCGCCCGGGTGGTGGTCTGGGACTACAAGTACAGCAAGCCCGCCGCCTTCGACGGCATCGTGAAGGACGAGGCCAAGGGGGGCGACCCCCTGGCCGGCGGCACCAAGATCCAGCTCGTCGCCTATGCGATGGCGGCCGGTGCCGACCGCGACCTCGACGTCCCGGGCGACGCCGAGGTGCACGCCAGGTACTGGTTCCTCCGACCCCCGCACACCAACGAGCACCGGGGCTACCCCGTCGACGCCGAGCTCCGGGAGCGCTTCACCCGGGTCCTCGGGGTGCTGGCCGACGGCATCGCTGCGGGGCGCTTCCCGGCGAGGCCCGGCGACCACGCCTGGCACTGGGGGAACTTCGAGCACTGCGCCTGGTGCGAGTTCGACTCGATCTGCCCGCGCGACCGCGACGAGGAGTGGGAGCGGGTCCGCCACGAGCCGTCGCTCGCACCGCTGCGCCGGCTCGCCGAGGACGGCTCCGCCTCGGTGCTCGACCCGACCCCGGAGGATGCCCGATGACCGACATCGTCGACCAGGACGCCCGGCGTCGCATCGCACGGGATCACGGCAGCACCCTCTTCGTCGAGGCCGGAGCTGGGTCCGGCAAGACCTCGTCGCTCGTCAGCCGGGTCGTGTCCCTCGTGCTGGCCGGAGCCGACGTCACCTCCATCGCCGCGATCACCTTCACCGAGGCGGCCGCCGCCGAGCTCCGCGCCCGCGTCCGCCGCACCCTCGAGGAGGTCGAGGCCGGCGAGAAGGTGGACTGGGTCACCGATTCGCCCGAGGCGCGGGCGTCGGCGGCCGCCGCCCTGGACCGGCTCGACCGGGCCACCATCTGCACCCTCCACGCCTTCGCCCAGCGGCTCCTGCTGGCCGCACCCATCGAGGCGCGGCTCCCCCCGGCGGTCGAGGTCCACGACGACATCAGCTCCTCGCTGCGCGCCGAGGAGCGCTGGCGCCGCTTCGAGCACCAGCTGCTCGACGACGACGCCCTCGCCGACACGATGCGCATGTCGCTCACCCTGGGGATCTCCTCCCAGGACCTGCAGGCCGTCGCCGACACCCTGGGGCAGAACTGGGACCTGGTCGAAGAGGCGCGCGACGCCGGCCTCATCGAGGAAGACCGTGCCGTCGACGTCGACCGTTCGGTGCTGCGGGTGGACCGATGGATCGAGGGGATCGACGAGATCGAGGGGATGCTCGCCGCGTGCACCGACCCGGAGGGCGACCGGCTCGCCCGATGGGTCACCGAGTACGCGCTCCCGCTCCGCGAGGCGCTGCGGGCCGCGGCGTCCGACCCCTACGAGCTCGTCCTGCTCGCCACGTCCGGGCTGAAGGGCCCGAACAGGAACGCCGGCACCAAGGGCTGCTGGCCCGACGGATCCAAGCCCGCCGTCATCGAGGCCGGGCACGCCGTCATCGACGCCATCGCCGCCGACGTGGCCGCCCTCACCGACCAGGTGCTCACCCGCCTCGGCGCGGAGATCGCCCTGTACACGCTGGACGACGCCGACGCCCGCCGGCGCGAGGGGCGCCTCGAGTTCCACGACCTGCTGGTGCTCGCCCGCCAGGTGCTGCGCACCGAGCGCAGCGTGCGCCAGCGGTTCCACCAGCGGTACCGGCACCTGCTCATCGACGAGTTCCAGGACACCGACCCGATCCAGATCGAGCTGGCCGTGCGCATCGCCGCCGACCCCGCCCACGACACCTCCACCCCGTGGCACGACGTCGACGTCGAGGAGGGTCGCCTGTTCTTCGTCGGCGATCCCAAGCAGTCGATCTACCGGTTCCGGCGGGCCGACATCGGCCTGTTCAGCCAGACCGCGGCGCGCTACACGGGCGGAGCCACGAGCCTGCGGGTCAACTTCCGCACCGTCGGGCCGGTGCTCGCGTTCTGCAATGCCGTCTTCGGCGGCGACGACGACGGCCTCATCCGCCACGCCATCGAGCCCGACACGCAGGCGACCGCGCAACCCCACTACGTGGCCCTCGAACCCCACCGGCCGCCCATCCCCGGCGACCCCGGCCCTGCCGTGGTGGTGCTCGGCGACGGCGAACCCCACCCCCGGGCCGAAGCCGCTCGCAGCGCCGAAGCATCCGACGTGGCCGCCGTGCTCGGCCGCGCCCACCGCGAGGGCTGGTACGTGGAGTCCGGCGGCGCCCCGAGGCCGTGCCGGTGGTCGGACATGGCCATCCTGCTGCCCAGCCGCACGACGCTGTCCCACCTGCGCACGTGCCTCGACGATGCAGGGATCCCGTACCGGCTCGAGAGCGGCACGCTCGTGTACGGCACCACCGAGGTCGCCGACCTCCTGGCGATCCTGCGGGCCATCGACGATCCGGGCGACGCGATCGCCGCCGTCGGCGCGCTGCGCTCGCCGGCCTACGGCTGCGGCGACGACGACCTGCTGCGCTGGACCCGCCAGCACGGTCGCATCACCTACCTGGGCTCCAGCGTGCGCCCGCCCGACGTCCTCGCCGCGCTGCCGCCCGACGAGGTCGACCCGGTCGAGCGTGGCCTCGCCGACCTCCGCGCCCGGAACCGGGCTGCGCCGTTCCAGGCGGTGCCCGAGATCGTCGAGTCCGTCCTGCGCGACCGTCGGCTCCTCGAGCTGTGCCTCGCCGGCCGCCGCCACCGTGACCTGTGGCGCCTCTACCGGATCGTGGTCGAGCACGCCCGCCAGTTCGCCGACACCGAGGACGGCGGCCTGCGCGCGTTCCTCCACTGGGCCGACCTGCAGCGCGACGACAAGCTCCGGGCCACCAGCCCCGTCCTGCCCGAGGCCGACGTCGACGCGGTGCGGATCCTCACGATCCACGGGGCCAAGGGCCTCGAGTTCGGCATCACCGCCGTCTCCGGGCTCTCCGCCCAGGACCCCACCGGTCGCACCGGGGCCACGGTCCGGTTCGCCGCCGAGGGGGGCTTCGAGTTCAAGATGCGCACGGGCATGGAGACCACCCGCTACCAGGCCGTGCGCACCGTGGACGAGACCATGGACGAGCACGAGCGGATCCGGCTCCTCTACGTCGCCCTCACCCGGGCACGAGACCACCTCATCGTCAGCACCCACCACACCAGGTCGGCCATCGCTCGCAGCCACGGCGGCCGCATCTCGTCCCGTCTCGGTGCGCTCGCCGGCGACATGGACGGCCTGGCGGTGCGCTGGACCGCCTCCGACGAGGACGTCGAGCTGGTCGTCGCAGAGGACGAGCCGACGGCGCCGAAGGCGACCCCCGGCACCGCGACCTGGCAGGCCCAGGTCGAGGAGTTCACCGAACGACGCGCCGCGACCCTGGCCCGGGGCGGGGGAGGCGTGCTGTCCGCCACGGCCATCGCCCGGGACCAGGCGGCCGTCCCGGAGGACGACGGCGGCCTGGCCGAGCCGATCACGCCCGAACGTGAGCCGTGGCGTCGGGGACGGGCGGGTACCAGCATCGGCAGCGCGGTCCACGCCGTGCTCCAGCACGCCGACCTCACCGACGCGGCCGGCAGCGAGCTGGGCGGCCTGGCCCGATGGCAGGCCGCGGTGGAGGGCCTGCCGGCGGACGCGGCGGAGCTGGTGGAGGCCAAGGCCCGCGCCGCTGTCGCCAGCCCGCTCGTGCGTCGCGCCGTCGCCTCCGGGCACCTCCACCGCGAGCTGCACGTGGCCGCACCGACGACAGCGATCGTCGGCGAAGGCGCTGCGGTCGGGCTCGACGGCGTCGACCTCGTCGAGGGCTTCGTCGACCTGTGCTTCGACGACGGACACGGGCTCGTGGTCGTCGACTACAAGACCGACGACGTGCCCTCCGACGCGGCGGTGGCCGACGCCCTGGAGCGCTACGCCCCCCAGGGTGCGGCGTACGCCCTCCTGCTGGAGGCAGCCACCGGCCGGCCGGTGACCGAGGTCCACTTCCTCTTCCTCCGAGGCACCGAGGCGGTGGACGCGCCGATCGCCGACCTCGCCGATGCCGTGGGCGGTGTCCGGCGCCAGCTGCTGGGGGAGGTGCGAGCATGAGCACCGGCCGTCCCGAGTCCCTCAGCGCCGTCACCATCGGCGTCACCGACATGGGTGCGTCCTGCGCGTTCTACGGCGCGCTCGGCTTCGAGGTCGTCCACGGCGGCCCGGACGCCCCCTTCACCAGCTACGGCGTCGGTTCCGGGTTCCTCAACCTGCAGCTGGTCGAGCGGACCGAGGTGCACTGGGGCCGCTTCATCGTCCACGTCGACGACGTCGACGCCATGCACGAGCGTGCGCTCGCCGCCGGCCTCACCCCGTCGATGCCGCCGTCGGATGCCCCGTGGGGGGAGCGGTACTTCCACATCGACGACCCCGATGGTCACGAGGTCAGCTTCGCCCGCCCGCTCCGGTGAGCGGACGGGCGGAGATCACGGCTGCTGCTCGGCCTGCTCCAGCGGGTCGGCGCCGAGCTGCGGGCCGCCCGGGAGCGACCGGGTCGGCGCCGGGGCGGGGAGGGGGCCTTCGAAGCCGCTCACCGGGATGTCCCGGTGGGCGTAGGCCATGACGTCGTGCCAGATCAGCGCCGGGATGCTGCCGCCCGTGACCCGGGCGTAGCCGGCGGTGTTGACCATGGAGACGTTGCCGGTCGGGTGACCGACCCACACGGCCGCCGACAGCTCCGGCGTGTAGCCCACGAGCCACGCGTTGCCGTAGTCGTTCGACGTGCCGGTCTTCGCTGCGGCCGGTCGACCGAACGCCGCCCGGGTGGCGGTGCCCCGCTCGACGTTCTGGCGCAGGATGTCGGTGACCCACCGGGCCGTGTACGCCGACACCACACGGGGACGATCGGCCGGATCCGGAGTCAGGTCGGTCAGGAGCTCGCCCGACGAGTCGAGGATGCGGGTCACGGGCCCGGCCTGGATGCGCCGGCCGTCGGCGGCGAACCCGCCGTAGGCGATCGCCATGTCGAGCGGTGACACCTCGTAGGCGCCGATGCCGATGCTGGGGCCGACGTAGCCGGGCAGGCCCCCGACACCGAGCGACGAGGCGACGTCGCGGACGGCGCGGGCGCCGATGGCCTCGGTGAGCGCCACGTAGGCGGTGTTGATCGAGCGCACGGTCGCCTCGATCAGGCTGATCTGGCCGTAGCCCCGCTGCGTGAAGTTGTGCACCGGCTTCGGGTCGAGGACCGTCGTCGGCAGGTACGTCTGCGGTGCGCCGATGCGCTGCTGGGGCACGAAGCCCTGCTCGAGCGCGGCCGCCAGCACGAACGGCTTGAACGACGAGCCCGGTTGGCGCCCGGCGCCGGCGCCACCGCTGCCGAGGGCGAGGTTGACCTGGGCCTCCTCGAAGGAACGTCCGCCCACGATCGCCCGCACGAGCCCGCTGCGGTGGTCCACCACGGCGAGCGCGGCCTCCGGGCCGGCGCCGGCGGGGATGTGGTCGTTGACGGCCAGGCGAGCGACGAACTGCAGCTCGGAGTCGAGCGCGGTCTCGATGCGCAGGCCGCCCTGGTACAGCTGCTCGGCGCTCATGCCGACGGTGTCGAGCAGGAACCGGCGCACGTAGTCCATGTAGTAGGGGAACTTCTCGAAGCGGGGCCGGGGCGGCAGCACCTCGGGGATCTCGGCGAGGGCGGCGTCGACCTCGGCGAAGGTTCCCTTGCCGGTGGAGCGGACGCGCTCCAGCACCGTGCGGCGGGCTTCGTCCGCCGCCTCGAAGTTCGTGCGGGGGTTGCGGGTCGTGGGCGCCGGCAGGATGCCGACGAGCAGGGCCGTCTCGCTCATCGTGAGCTCGGCCGCCGGCTTGTCGAAGTACTCCTTGGCCGCCGCCTCGAAGCCGTGGGCGCCGTTGCCGAGGAACACGGTGTTGACGTAGGCCGTGAGGATCTCGTCCTTGCTGAACCGCTCCTCGACGTCGATGGCGACCTGCAGCTCCTGCAGCTTGCGCTCGAGGTCGTCCTCGTCACCGGTGAAGAGGTTCTTGGCCAGCTGCTGGGTCAGCGTCGAGCCGCCCTCCTCGATCCCGCCGCTGGAGGCGTTGCGCACCATCGCTCGGGCGATTCCGGTCGGGTCGAACCCGTTGTGCTCGCGGAAGTCCTCGTCCTCGGCCGCGGTCAGGACCCGCTCGACCATCTCGGGCACCTGGCCGACCTCGAGGGGCTCGTAGCGCTCGTCGTCGGCGAAGCGGCCGATGATGTCGCCCTGGGAGTCCACGACGACGGAAGGCTGGGACAGCTCGATGTCGACGGCGGCCTGGAGGTCGTCGATGGCCGAGACGTCGACCCCGGGGTCGGGCAGCTCGGGAACGGATTCGCGGGCGACGTGGGCGACGCCGAGCGCCGAGGCGGACAAGACGACGACGGCCAGGATGCCCACGACCCCGACCGTGGTGAACAGGGTGGCGACCTGGCCGAGGCGGCCGAGGAAGTGGCGGAGGGTTGTCACGCCGTCCTCAGGAGCGGATCGTGACGAAGCCGCGGTGGCGCAGCGAGAACACCCGCTTGCGGCGCTTCAGCGGGCCGGTCTCCACGGCGAGGCCGCCGAAGACGGCGCAGGAGGCGTTGTAGACGGCGGCGAGCAGGATCGTCATCACCCACCCGAGCACGGTGAGGAACGCGACCGTGGCGGCGGCGATGCCGAACAGGGCCCCGCCGTCGATCTCGAAGGCGTCGATCCCGAGGGAGGTGACCACCGTCGTCTCGATCTCGCCGATGAACCCGAAGGCCCGCGCCACGTTCCAGACGGCGACGGTCGTGCCGAGCAGCACGCCGAAGGCCAGCAGCCAGAAGATGAACGAGAGCTTCGCGACCGACAGCAGCTTCACCCGCCGGATGCGCATGCCCCGCCACGGGATCCGGCCGCTGGGGTCGATCTGCACGGGGCCGTGCACGGGACGCTGATCGTGGTCGACGGGCTCCAGGTCGGCACCGTCGTGGTCGTCATCGTCGGTCTCGGCGAGCGGCGCGGCCTCGTCGGTGCGGCGTTCGTCGGTGAGGTCGACGGTGTCGCCGTCGTCGTCGGCGTGCAGCGGTCGCTCGGCGCGATCCGCGACCGCGTCGTCGAGCACCTCGTCGTCGGGGGTTCTGGTGTTCCTGGAGTCGTGGAGCAGTGACATGTCGCTTCTTCCGCTGGCTGGCGTTCGCCTGGGGTCCTACCCCGGCCCCCGACCGGGCAGACATCGGCGGGTCCGGGCCCGCCGGGACGTCCGATCTGCCCGCCTGCACCGATTGATGGTCGACAACGATTGTCGATCAGCAATCCTTGGCCTATGGTGGGAGGCCGATGCGCTCCCCGTCCGACCTCGCCGACGCCTTCCGGTCCTCCGGCCGCAAGCTGACGCCCCAGCGCGAGCGCATCTTCCGGGTCCTGCACGACAACCCGACGCACCCCACCGCCGAGGCCGTACACGCTGAGGTCGTGGCCGACATGCCGTCGGTGAGCCTGCGCACCGTGTACTCGACGCTCCACGACCTGGCCGAGATGGGCGAGCTGGTGCAGCTCGACCTCGGCACCGGCTCGTCGCGCTTCGACCCCAACGTCTCCGAGCACCACCACCTGGTGTGCGACGGCTGCGGGCGCGTCCAGGACGTCGACCTCGCCGTCCCCGCCTTCGAGCTCGACGTCGACGCCGCTCGCGGCTTCCACGTCGACGCCACCCAGATCGTCCTGCGCGGTCGCTGCATCACGTGCAGCGAGCCGGTGGCCTGACGACATCCCCCAGTAACCACAAGCAAGCAACCGAGGAGCAACACCCATGGCTGAGCTCAAGGGCTCCAAGACCGAAGAGAACCTGAAGGAGGCCTTCGCCGGCGAGAGCCAGGCGAACCGCCGCTACCTGTACTTCGCCCAGAAGGCGGACGTCGAGGGCTACCCCGACGTGGCGGCGCTGTTCCGCTCCGTCGCCGAGGGCGAGACCGGCCACGCGTTCGGTCACTTCGACTTCCTCGCCGAGGTCGGCGACCCGGTCACCGGCGAGGCCGTCGGCACCACCGCCGACAACCTCAAGTCCTCGATCGCTGGCGAGACCTACGAGTACACCGAGATGTACCCCGGCTTCTCCAAGACCGCCCGCGAGGAGGGCTTCGAAGAGGTCGCCGAGTGGCTCGAGACGCTCGCACGCGCCGAGAAGAGCCACGCCGGCCGCTTCCAGCAGGGCCTCGAGTCGCTCGACGCCTGAGCGGTCCGCCGCCGTCGGACCCCACCGGTCCGGCACCGAATGACTGAGGAGGGGGCCGGGTCGTGACCCGGCCCCTTCCACGTCACCACCTCCCGAACGAACCCCAACGCCGATCCGAGGACCACCGATGAGCCGCAAGCTGACCCTCTCCGACATCGCCGACCTGCGGGAGTACGAGCGCGAGCGTGCCGACTTCCGGGCCCACGTCATCGACCTGAAGCGGCGCCGACGCGTCGGCCTCGGTCCCTTCGTCACCGTCCTGTTCGAGAACCGCGACACGATCCGGTTCCAGATCCAGGAGATGGCACGGGTCGAGAAGCTGCTCACCGATGAAGCGATCGAGGGCGAGCTGCGGGTCTACAACCCGCTGGTCCCCGAGCCGGGCGAGCTCGCGCTGACCCTGTTCATCGAGCTGACGTCGGAGCTGGCGCTGCGCGACTGGCTGCCCCGCCTCGTCGGGATCGAGAAGACGCTCGAGCTGCGCATCGGCGAGGGCGACGGCCGCATCGTCGTCCGGTGCATCCCCGACGAGGAGCACCAGGAGCAGCTCACCCGCGAGGAGATCACGGCGTCGGTGCACTACATCCACTTCGAGCTCGACGCGGGCCAGATCGAGGCCTTCGCGGCAGGACCGGTCGAGCTGGCCCTGACCCACGACAACTACGAGCACGCCACCACGCTGGGTGAGGAGACGGTCGCCGAGCTGCTGGCCGACCTCCGGCCCTGAACCCCGCCGGCTCGCCGGTTTCCGGCCCCCGGGTCCGGTTTCGAGGTACGTGAAACTACGTTCCGTGAGGAACAAACCACTTGCAGTGGTTCCGGTTTTTCTCTACCATCCGGAGCATGGTGGCGACGAAGAGTGACACGGAGCGGCAGCGGCTGGTGCACGAGCTGGTCGACGGCCGCGATCGGGACACCCTCGGCGGTCGCCTGCTGCGCACGCGCGAGGTGGCACTGCTCTTCGAGGTCTCCGAGCGCGCCGTGACCGACTGGGCCACCAAGGGCCGCATCCCCAGCATCCGCACCCCAGGCGGCCACCGTCGCTACCCCGCCGACGCGGTCGCCGGGCTGCTCGCCGACGAGGGCCGCACCGCCTAGCGACGACTTGCTCCGCCCGCGCCGTCCGGTCCTTGTGCCGCCGGCGTGGCGGGTGCCAACCTCGGCGCCGCCGGCGGGCCCGCCGGCTCGGACCACCATCCCGGCGGAGCGAGCATGGACAACAGCTGGAGCGCACGGGCTGCCTGCCACGGCCTCGACCCGAGGATCTTCTTCCCCGCGGACGACGACGAAGCGAGCCTGGCCAAGGCGGTCTGCGATTCCTGCCCCGTCCGGGAGCCCTGCCTCGAGTACGCCCTCGGCGAGCGCGAGCGGGAAGGCGTCTGGGGCGGGTGCACCGAGGGGGAGCGGCGACGCATCGTGCGCCGGCGTCGCCGGGCGGCGTCCTAGTGGCCGCCGAGACGGTTCGGCCGTGAGCGGGCCCACCATCGACGACGTGGGTGGCTGGCCGCGCATCCTCGGCCGCCTGGTCGAGGGCGAGGACCTGCGGGGCGACGACGCGGCCGCGGCGCTCGCGTCGATCCTCGCGGGCGAGGCCACCGCGGCCCAGCTCGCCGCGTTCATCGTGGCCCTGCGCCTCAAGGGGGAGACCGCCGAGGAGGTCGCCGGCATGGTCGGCGCCATGCTCGACGCCGCCGCGCCTCTCGAGCTGCCGCCGGGCACGATCGACATCGTGGGCACCGGCGGGTCCCCTCGCCGCCGGGTCAAGGCGCTGAACGTGTCCACGATGGCGTGCCTCGTCGCCGCCGCGGCCGGGGCCACCGTGTGCAAGCACGGGAACCTCAAGGCCTCCTCGACCTCGGGCTCCTTCGACCTGCTCGGCGCCCTCGGCATCGGCTACGACCTCGATGGTCCCGCCCTCGCCGCGGTCGTCCGCGACGTCGGCGTCGGCTTCTGCTTCGCCCGCGCCTTCCACCCTGCGATGCGCCACGCCGGGCCGGTGCGGGCCGAGCTCGGCGTGCCCACCGTCTTCAACCTGCTCGGCCCCCTGTCCCACCCCGGCCGGGTCGCTCGGCAGGTGATCGGCGTCGGCGACCCCCGCTCCCTCGACCTGGTGGCCGGCGCCCTGGCGCTGCGGGGGAGCGAGCACGCGCTCGTCGTCCACGGCGACGGCGCGATCGACGAGCTGGCCCTCACCGGGCCGACCCAGGTGCGGGAGGTGCGCGACGGCCAGGTGCTGGATCCGTCGACCTACTCGCCGGCCGACGCCGATCTGGCCGCCGTCGCCGTCGACGCGCTGCCGGGTGGCGACGCCGCCGCCAACGCCGGCATCGCCCGTGCGGTGCTGGCCGGCGAACCCGGTCCGGCACGCGACATCGTCGTGCTCAACGCCGGTGCCGGGCTCTACGTCGCCGGCCTGGTCGAGAGCATCGCCGAGGGTGCGCGCCGGGCCGAGGCGGCGATCGACGCCGGCGCCGCCCAGGACCTGCTCGCCCGCGTCGTCGAGCGCACGGCCCCCGCCGGCGGCTGACAGCGGCTCAGGCCGGGTGGTGCTCCGGCGTGCGATCCCGGGTCGGCAGCTTGTCGACCACGGTCGCGATCACCAGCCCGACGGCGAGCCCGAGGACCGCGGACGCCGCGGTGTTCACGAGCCACGTCAGCACGCCGCTGAGCGATCCGGTTTCGTGGACCAGCTCCTCGAGGTCGTGGACCAGGTCGTAGGGCGCGTGCCACCCGAGCTCGTGGGCGCCCACGAGCAGGATGTGGCCACCCACCCAGAGCATCGCCGCCGTGCCGACGATGGACAGCCAGCGCAGCACGATCGGCATCCCCTTCACCAGGGCACGGCCGACCTGCTGGGAGCGAGCCGAGTCGCGCTGGGCGAGCCGGAGGCCGACGTCGTCCATCTTCACGATGGCGGCGACGAGGCCGTACACCACGATCGTGATGAGGAGGGCGACCACGACCAGGATCACGATGCGCGACACGAAGGGCTCGTCGATGACCTCCTTCAGGGAGATCACCATGATCTCGGCCGACAGGATGAAGTCGGTCCGAATCGCCCCGGAGACCGTGGTCTGCTCGGCGTCGCCGCCCTGCACCGCGGCGGGGACGTCGTGGTCGTGGTCGTCGCCCTTGACCGCCCCGAGGATCTTGTGGGCGCCCTCGTAGCAGAGGAACGCGCCGCCGAACATCAAGATGACCTCGACCAGCGTCGGCGCGAGCTCGCTCAGCAGGATCGCCACCGGCAGGATGAACAGCAGCTTGTTGCGCAGGGATCCGGTGGCGATGCGCTTGATGATCGGCAGCTCGCGCTCGGCGGCCAGGCCCTGGACGTAGGCCGGGGTCACCGCGGTGTCGTCCACCACGACCCCGGCGGCCTTCATGCTCGCCCGCCCGGCCGCAGCACCGACGTCGTCGATGGAGGCGGCAGCCAGCTTGGCCAGCGCGGCGACATCATCGAACAGCCCGACCAGACCGCCAGCCATCTCACGTCCTCTCGTCACCGATGCAGGCGCAGAACCTAGAGGCGCGATCGTGGCCCCCGGCGATAACCATCGTTATCCTCGGTCCATGACCGATGCTGCGCCCGTGAGCGACGATCCGACCCGAGATCGTCTCATCGAGGCTGCGGCGGCGGTGTTCGCCGAGAAGGGCTACGACGGCGCCGGCGTGCAGGAGATCGCCCGGCGGGCCGGCTTCACCACCGGCGCCATCTACGGGCGCTTCCGGGGCAAGGCCGAGCTGCTGCTGGCGGCCATCGAGGCCCACACCACCAACGAGCTCGAGCAGCTCTTCGCCGACCACCGCTTCGAAGGCCGCGTCACGGACGTCATCACCACGGTCGGCTCGCACCTGCTCACCGATCCCTTCGACGAGGGCCAGGCCCTGCTGCTCGAGGCCTTCGTCGCGGCCCGGCGCGACGCCGAGGTGGCCGAGCTCATGCGGGAGCTGCTCCGCCAGCGGGCGACCACCTTCGCCGCCCTGGTCGAGGACGCCAAGGCCAGCGGCCTCGTCGACGAGGGCCTCGACACCGACGCCATCGTGCGCTTCTGCCACGCCGTGGGCTTCGGGTTCCTCCTGTTCGGGGCCATCGACCTGCAGCCACCCCGAGCCGATGCGTGGGAGATCCTGATCGCTCGGCTCGTCGGGGCGCTCGGCGATCCGGTCACCGACCAGTAGCCCTCACCGATCGGGCCAGTAGCCCTCACCGATCGGGGAGGTCGGGCAGGCGGGGGAGGGGCGAGCAGAGCGTGCCGTCGCAGTGCTCGATGCGGATGCGCTCGGCGTTGCGGTCGATCCAGGTCGCCAGCACCGTGAGCTCGTCCGCGTCGGCGGGCTCCACCCACGGGCGGGGCGTGCGCGCCGACGGCGGGCGATCCCCGTCGATCGAGCTCAGCAGCGACGGCGCATCGGCCGGCTCGGTGTGGCGCAGGCGGCCGTCCTCGATGACGGTGCGCTGGTCGCCGAGCTGCACGACGAGGCGACCGGCACGGTGGACCAGGTCCAGGCGGCGGACCCGGCGGTGCGCGTCGGCGAAGGCGATGGCCCGATCGCGCATGTCGGCGGCCTCCTCGTAGCGCTCGTCGCCCGCCAGCGCATCCATGCGCTCCAGCAGCCGGTCCAGCACCAGCTCCGGGTTGGTCGTGAGCGCCGCCCGGACCGACGCGGCGATGGGCTCGTAGCCGCCCTGGTCGATGTCGCCGGCGCACGGGCACGCGCTGACGCCCAGCTGCGCCGGCGCGCACGGCGCCTGCCGGGGTTGGCGGGCGGGGTCGGCCGTGCAACGCCGCACCGGCAGGGCGGTCTCGACCGCGTCCGCGACCCGCCGGGCCAGGCGCGCCGACGACAGGGGACCCAGGTAGGTGGCGTCGTCGGCGCGCACCCGCTTCACGACGGACAGGCGGGGGAAGGCCTCGTCGGTGAGCTTGAGGTAGGCGGCCTTGGCCCAGGTGGTGCCCTGGCGGTTGTAGCGGGGGAGCAGCTCGTGGATGAGCCGGATCTCGGTGACCGCGGCCTCGAGCGCGGAGGACGTCGCGATGTGGTCGATGGCGGCCGCCTCCCGCAGCAGGCCGCCGACCTTGCGGCGGGTGTCGGAGCTGAAGTAGCTGCGGACCCTGGCCCGCAGGTCCGAGGCCTTCCCCACGTACAGCACCCGGCCGGTGGCGTCCTTGAACAGGTACACCCCCGGCGAGCGGGGGAGCCGATCGGTGAGCGCGAGCTTCCTGGCCTGGGGGTGGGCGGCTGCGCTCGGCAGCTCGAGCAGGTCGTCGAGCGTGGCCACGCCGAAGCCGGCGGCCCGTTCGAGCAGGACGTGGAGCAGGTCGGCGGTGGCCAGGGCGTCGTCGAGTGCCCGGTGGTTGGGGCGGTGGTCGAGGCGGAGCCGCTCGGCCAGGGTGCCGAGCTTGCAGTTCGGCACCTCGTCGCGCACGAGGCGGCGGGCGAGGGCGCACGTGTCGACGGTCGGGTTGGCGAGCCGGGGCCGGTCGGTGCGGACCAGGGCAGCGTCCAGGAAGCCCTTGTCGAAGCGCACGTTGTGGCCGACGAACGCAGCATCGCCGATGAACTCGAGCAGGCTCGGCAGGACGTGCTCGATCGCGGGCGCCGGCCGCACCATGGCCGAGGTGAGGCCGGTGAGCACCGTGATCTGGGCCGGGATGTCGCGCCCGGGGTCCACGAAGGTGTGGAACGTGCCGAGGCACTCGCCGCCGCGCACCTTGATCGCGCCGATCTCGCAGATGGCGTCGTCGGTGGGGGAGCCCCCGGTGGTCTCCAGGTCGAGCACGCAGAAGGTGACGTCGAAGAGCGGGGTGCCGAGGTCGTCGAAGCTGGCCTGCCCCGGCGCCCGGCGGCGTGCTCGACGGGCCTGCGGGGTGGTGGGGGCGACCATGGGTCCGGAGTGAACCGAACGTGTGTTCGTCTGTCAAGCGCCGATCCGGGCGCCGGGATCGTGCCGTGCGCCGGGCTCGGTCCGGTGGATGCCGATCGGTACGCTCGCCCCGTGACCGACGCCGGCGATGCCCCCACGCCCCGCTACCGCTGCACGCGGTGCGGCAACCTGACCCGCTTCGACGTCACCAGCACCCGACGCACCCGCGCGTTCCACCACTACTCGGTGGGCGGCGAGCTCGAGGTCGAAGACGTCGAGCTGCTCGACGAGGTCATCGAGTCGGTGGAGTGCCGCTGGTGCGGCAACGGCGAGGGCGTCGAGGAGCTGCCGGCCGACGGCTGAGGGTCCGCCGAGGGTTCCTGTCAGACCCCCCTCCGTACCGTGCGACGCAACCCCGGATCGGCCGGGGACGCGATCGCACTGGAGGATCCATGCCTGCACCGATGACCCCCTCGGAGCCGTTGGTGATCGACTGCGCCGACTGCATCGGCCCGACCATCGGCGCGTGCGACGACTGCGTCGTCACGTTCCTGTGCGAGCGCGATCCCGACGATGCGGTGGTGATCGACGTGGGGGAGGCCCGCGCCCTGCGCCTGCTCGCCGACGCCGACCTCGCACCCCGTCTCCGGCACCGCTCCATCGAGCGTGGGGCCTGACCGTTGGGTCGGGTTCTGTACGGAATGCGGTGGTACCGTGCCCCACCGCGGCACTTGTCCGATTGCCGCGCCTCCGGATGCACGATCTCCAGCTCGTCGGCTTCACCACGGATCGCCGTGGCCTCATCTTCCGCACGAGGGAGGGGGCGCGGTCCGAGGCCAGCTTCGTCGTCCCGGTCACCGACGAGCTCGTCGAGCTCGTCACCCAGCTCGCGGGCGAGCAGGCCGCCAGCAGCGACGCCGACGACGTGACCGACGGGTCGGATGCGGCCGCCCCGGCGATGGCTCGACCGTCCGAGGAGCCCTCGCCTCGACCCCGATCCCAGCTGTCCGTGCGGGACATCCAGGCCCGCCTCCGCGCTGGTGAGTCGGTCTCGCGCATCGCCACCGAGGCGGGCGTCGAGGAGGACTGGATCGAGCGGTTCGCGCCACCGGTGCGAGCCGAGCAGCAGCGCATCGTCGAGCGTGCCCTCGACTGCCGACTGCGCCGCCCCCGTTCCGCTCCCTCCGCGGTGCCGCTGCGCCGGGCCGTCGGCATGGCCCTGGCCGACAAGGGCATCGCCTACACCGTGGCCGCCTACGAGGCGGGGTGGTCGGCGCGGCTGCTCGGCCACGACCGCTGGGCGGTGACCTTCACGTACCACCACCGGGGCCGGGAGCGGCGCGCCACCTGGGCCTACGACGCCAGCGAGGATGCCCTCACCACCACCGACCGTGCGGCGTCCCAGCTCGGCTACGTGGCGCCGGAGCGAGCCGCGGCGGACGACGAGGGGGACGTCGTCGAGGGCATCGTGGGCGACCCGGCCGCCACCGCGGCGCGCTCGACGACGCCGGAGGCGCCGGCCGCGGCCGAGAAGGCCACGACGAAGCAGACCGCGGCCAAGCAGACCGCGACCAAGAGGACCGCGACCAAGAGGGCCGCGACGACGAAGAAGGCGGCGACGAAGAAGAAGGCGCCGACGAAGAAGGCGGGGACGAAGAAGAAGCCGCCGACGAAGGAGAAGGTGGCGAAGAAGAACGCGGCGACGAAGAAGGTCGCCACCACGAAGCGCACGTCTGCCGAGAAGCCCGGGAGCACGAAGGCGGGGGGCGAGCAGCGGTCCGCCGCGAAGAGGACGGATGCCGCGACGCGCCGCACCCCCACGGAGGCGGCGCCCCCGACGTCCCCGCCGGCCGAGGCCGCGCATGTCGAGCCACCCTGGCCCGCGCCGGTCCCGAACGGCACGGCACCGGTCTCCGATCGCCCCCACGTCCCCGGCACGAACGGACGTCCCCGCCCGGACGCCCCGCGACCCGCCGAACCCAGCGGCTCGGATCCCGGCCCGGACGAGGTGGACCCGACGTCGGCTCGTCGGGCCCGCGCCGCCCAGCGCAACGCGCCGACGGTGCACTTCCGCAGCGGCTCGGCGGCACCGGTCCGGCGGGCGGCCGATCCCGAACCGCCCCGCCCCGTCGAGGGCCGCCCCGCCGCAGGGGACGACCGGCCCCGACCGGAGCGGCGCGACGCGACCGAGCAGGGCGAGCCCAACGGCGCGGCCCGGCCCGCCACGCGTCGGCGACGCCAGCTCCGCGCCCGGTGAGCCGGTCCGCAGCGCCCACCCTCGGCGCCACCGAGCTGCGTGACCGCGTCGCCGCTGCCGGCCGTGAGCACGGCCTGGACGAGGTCGGCTGCACCGACGTCGCCTCCTTCCCGGAGGTCCGCCGCTCGCTGGAGCAGCGCAGGACCGCTGGCCAGCACGGCGGCATGTCGTTCACGTTCCGGAACCCGCGGCGCTCCACCGAGCCGGAGCGGCTGCTCCGCAACGCCCGGACGCTGGTGGTCGGGGCGAAGTCCTACCTCGAGGCCCGGCCGGAGCGCCCCGTCGGCCCGGTCGCGTCCGTCGCCCGCTACGCCTGGCGCGACCACTACGCCGAGCTGCGCGCCGGCCTCGACGCCATGGCCGCGGTGCTGCGCGACCACGGCCACCGGGCCGCGGTGTTCGCCGACGACAACGCGCTGGTCGATCGCGCCGCCGCCCACCGAGCGGGCATCGGCTGGTGGGGTCGCAACAGCAACCTGCTCGTGCCCGGCGCCGGGAGCTGGTTCGTCCTCGGCTCCGTCGTCACCGATGCGACGCTGCCCGTGGCCTCGGAGCCCGTCGAGGACGGGTGCCGGTCCTGCACCCGCTGCGTCGATGCCTGCCCCACCGCAGCGATCACCGCCGACGGCGTGATCGACGCCCGCCGGTGCCTGGCGTGGCTCGTGCAGGACGTCGGCGTGTTCCCGCGCGAGCACCGCGTCGCCCTCGGCGACCGGATCTACGGGTGCGACGACTGCCAGGAGGTCTGCCCGCCCGGGCGTCGGGACGTCGCAGCCACCGATCAGACCCCGGTCGACGTGGGTCCGACCACGCCACCCGACGCGTGGGTCTCGGTGCTCGAGCTGCTCGACCCCGCCGTCAGCGACGACGAGCTGCTCGAGCGGTTCGGTCGTTGGTACATCCCCCGCCGGGATCCCCGTCACCTGCGCCGCAACGCCCTCGTGGTCCTGGGCAACGTCGGCGACGCCGTCGACCCGGCGCAGCGGGCGGCGCTGGCCCGTTGGTGCCGGGACGGCGACGAGCTCCTGCGGGCCCACGCCGTCTGGGCCGCGGCCCGCCTCGGCCTGGACGCGCTCGTCGACGAGCGCGCCGATGACCCGAGCCCGCTCGTGCGGGCCGAGGTCGCGATGGCCCCGTCCGTCCCCCGTGCGCCCGGAGCGGCATGACCCACCTGCTCGTCACCAACGACTTCCCGCCCAAGATCGGCGGCATCCAGACCCTCCTGTGGGAGCTCTGGCGTCGGCTCGACCCCGACTCCTTCGCCGTGCTCACCACGCCGCACCCAGAGGCCGAGGCGTGGGACGCCGCCCAGCAGTTCCGGGTCGAGCGGACCACCGACCCGGTGCTGCTGCCCCACCCGGGCCTGGTCCGGCGCATCGACGCCCTCGCGGAGGAGATCGGCGCCGACACGGTCGTGCTCGATCCCGCGCTGCCCCTCGGGCTGCTCGGACCGCACCTGCAGCGGCCCTACGACGTCCTGCTCCACGGGGCCGAGGTCACGGTGCCGGGCCGGCTCCCGGGCAGCCGGCTCGCCCTGCGCCGGGTCCTGGTCGGCGCCCGCCGGGTCGTGGCCTTCGGCGGGTACCCGGCCGCCGAGGCCGAGCACGCCGCCGGGCGGCCGCTCCCGCTGACGGTGGTGCCGTGCGGCATCGACAGCAGCCGCTTCCGACCGCTCGGCGCGACCGAGAAGACCGAGGTCCGCGCTCGTCACGGGCTCCACGACGGGCCGCTGGTGCTCAGCCTCAGCCGGCTCGTGCCCCGCAAGGGCATGGACGTGCTCATCGACGCCTCGGCCCACCTGGCGGCCCGCATCCCCGATCTGCAGGTGGCCATCGCCGGATCCGGTCGCGACCGGGAGCGGTTGGAGAAGCGGGTGAACGTCACGGGCGCGCCGGTGACGTTCCTCGGCCGCGTGCCGGAGGAGGAGCTCGCCCTCGTCCACGGCGCCGCCGACGTCTACGCCATGCTGTGCCGGAGCCGGTGGGGCGGGCTCGAGCAGGAGGGCTTCGGCATCGTGTTCCTCGAGGCAGCTGCGGCCGGGGTGCCCCAGGTCGCCGGCGACAGCGGCGGCGCCTCCGAGGCGGTCGTCGACGGCGAGACCGGCTTCGTGGTGGATCCGAACGACGTGGAGGCGGTCACGACGGCGCTCGAGCGGTTGCTGTCCGACCCCGGTCTGCGGGCGAGGATGGGGGAAGCAGCCCGGATCCGGGCCGTCGAGCACTTCGACTACGACCGGCTCGCGCCGCAGCTGGCGGCAGCGATCGAGGACACGTGAGCGACTCCCCACCATCCCCACCGGCGGCCGACGCCACCGATCCCGACGGCGTCCACGAGGGTGCTGGCCTGGTGCAGCTCTCCTTCGTCGGCACGGGCGCGCTGGTCGTCGCCGCGGTGGTGGGCGTGGCCAGTCCCGACGGGGCCGGCGTGCTCACCGCCTGGGTCTCGGGCGTGCTGTTCGCCATCGGCGTGGTGCTGTTCCTGTGGGGCTACGCCGTCGGCGTGGTGCGCTCGCGGGAGGAGCAGATCACCCTCGGCGGGCTCTTCTTCCTCAGCGGCACGGCGCCCAAGGTGGTCCGGTTCCGCCTCCGGGTCGCGTTCGCTGTCCAGGTCGTGGCTGCGGTCGTCGCCGCCAGCGTGCGCCCGTACACGGCGGTCGCCTTCGCCGTCCTGGCTCCGATGCTGGGTCTGGGGGCCATGGCCATGTGGGGCGCCCGGCACGGCACCTTCCACCCGAAGGACGACGCCGGGCGCGGTCGATGACGCCGCCGCTCTGGCTCGTGATCATCGGGCTCGAGTTCCCGGCGATGATCGCCATGCTCGATTGCCTCCAGCGCCCGGCCGACCACTTCGAGGGTGGCGCCGCGGACCGAACCGCCTGGATCCGCTGGCTGGTCGTGGCGATCCTGCTCGTCCCCGTGCTGATCGGCTACGGCATCCTGCTCGGCTACTACTACGTGGTGATCCGCCGGAACGCGCCCGGCAGCCCGCGCTGAGCCGGCCAGCCGGGTGCCGGCGCCGGTCGTGAGGCAGAATCGCCCACATGCCCGATCAGGCCACCCAGCAGATGCACATCGAGGCGCCGCTCGAGCGGATCTGGTCGGTGCTCACCGACTTCGAGGCGTACCCGACGTGGGCCCGCGACCTGAAGGAGGCCACCGTCGTCCAGCACGACGACCAGGGGCGGGCGCTGCTCGTGCGGTTCCGCGCCGCCGCCATGGGTCGCTCCACCACCTACACCCTGGCCTACGACTGGGACGACGCACCGCGCCGGCTGCCCTGGAAGCTGGTCAACGGCGACATCCAGAAGGTGCTCGACGGGGCCTACGAGTTCGCCGAGCGCGATGGCGGCACCGACGTCACCTACCACCTGCGCGTCGACCTGGCGATCCCGCTGCCCGGCTTCGTCAAGCGCCGCGCCGAGGCCCGGATCATCTCCACCGCGCTGCGGGAGCTGCGCGAGCACGTGACCGGGACGGTGTGATCGGCCTGTCGTGAGGATCCTGCTGTTCACCGGCAAGGGCGGCGTCGGCAAGACCACCACGGCGGCCGCCACCGCGGTCCGCTGCGCCGATGCGGGCCAGCGCACCATCGTGCTGTCCACGGATCCGGCCCACTCGCTCGGCGACGCGTTCGACATCGAGCTGGGCGACCTGACCGTGGAGATCACTGACGGGCTCTGGGGTCAGCAGCTCGACGCCCAGGACCGCATGGAGGACGCCTGGGAGGACATCCAGTCCTACCTCCAGGCGGTGTTCCGGTGGGGCGGTGTGGACGAGATCGAGGCCGAGGAGCTCTCCGTCGTGCCCGGCCTCGACGAGATCTTCGCCCTCACCGACATCAAGCGCTACGCCGCGTCCGGGGAGTGGGACACGATCGTGGTCGACTGCGCGCCCACCGCGGAGACGATCCGGCTCCTGTCGCTGCCCGGGGTCCTGGCCTGGTGGATGGAGCGCCTGTTCCCGATGGGACGTCGGGTCAACAAGGTCGTCAGCCCCCTGCTCGGCTCGGTCACCGACCTGCCGGTGCCCGGCGACGACGTCTTCGGGGCGGTGGAGCGCTTCTACGAGCGGCTGGACGGCGTGAAGGAGCTGCTCACCGACCGGTCGGTCACCAGCGCCCGCCTGGTGGTGAACCCGGAGCGCATCGTGGTGGCCGAGGCCCGACGGACCTTCACCTACCTGTCGCTGTTCGGCTACAGCGTCGATGCGGTCATCGCCAACCGGCTGCTGCCCGACGCGGTGTCGGATCCGTGGTTCGAGGACTGGAAGCAGCGCGACCTGGACCACCTGGCCACCATCGAGGAGGGCTTCGCCCCCGTGCCGGTGCTGCGAGCGGAGCTGGCGCCCCACGAGCTGGTGGGGGTCGACCGCCTCCGTGCGTTCGGCACGGCCCTGTACGGCGACGACGACCCGGCCCGGCACCGGGCCGACGTGGCGCCGATGCGCCTGGAGCGCACCGATGCGGGGGACGTCCTCTCGGTCGACCTGCCGTTCGCGGACCGTGACGAGCTGGTGCTCGGTCGCCGCGACGACGAGCTGCTCGTCCGGGTCGGCCCGTACCGCCGCTCGATCCTGCTGCCCGACTCGCTCAAGCGCCGCCAGGTGGTGGACGCGGCCCTGCGGGACGGTGCGCTGGCCGTCACCTTCGCCCCGACCCGCTAGCGACGCCGTCTGGCAACATGGCGGCGAGCATGGATCAAGACCCCGCCGACCCCACCGACGCCCCGGGACCCGAGGGCGCGGCCGACCCGGTGCAGACCGGCATCGACCAGTTCCAGCGGGCTGCGCTCGAGGCGATCCGAGCCGGACGGGCCATGCTCGACGCCGCCGAGTCGATCCTGCAGGATCCCGCCGCTGCCGAGACCGTCGTCCGCACGGTCGGCGCCGTCGCCCGCAACGCCACCGAGGCCGTCGCCGGCTTCGCTTCCGGCCGGTGGCCGGTCCCCGCTGCCGATGAGGGCGCCGAGGCGGACGACGGCACCGACGAAGACCCGCCCGACGGGTTCGAGCGGATCTCCGTCAGCTGATGCGGGTGCTGCGGGTCCAGCTCGACGACGGTCACCTCGTGGACCTGCACCCGGCCGTGTCCGTCGTGTCGGGCCTGTCGGAGCCGCAGCGCGCGACGCTGCGCCAGGCCTTCGACGCAATCGCCTCCGGCCTCGAACCGGCGCTCCCCGCGCTGATCGAGGCCCACGGGCTCCTGCTCGACGCCACCCAGGCGGATCTGGACCTGCTCGAGGTGCAGGGCAACCCGGTCGGGGCCGTCGTCACCGGCGCCAACGTCGACGGGGACCTGCCCGGCGACGCTGCGACCCGGTTGCGCACGGCCGAGCGCGACGTGGTGCTCCTGTCGTCGGACCGCTGGGAGGCCTGCGACGAGCTCGCCCGCAGCGAGATCGCGGCGGCGCGGCCCTCGCACGGCGGGCTGCGCGCCCGCGCCGCCGCGCTCCGGGCCGGCATCGCCCGGCACGAGGCGGTCGTCGCCGAGCCGGTGCGGGCCGCCCTCGACGAGGTCCGAGACCGGCGACGCGCCGGCGCACCGACGTGGGCGGGCGACCTCGTCGAGGCCCTGGCCGGCGTCGGCATCGACGTGGACGACCTCGGCCTGCCCGTGGGGGAGCTGGTCCGCATCGCGGAGGACTGGCTCGAGGAGCGGCGGATCGACGTCGGCTGGGCAGTCGGAGCGGGTGTGGAGCTGGCGGCCATCGAAGCCGCCCTGGCCTTCCCCGAGCCGCCGTCCGGCGGCGCCGAGCACGACCTCGATGCCCCGCGGGCCCGGGCGTCGCGCGCCACGGCCGCCCATGCCGAAGCCATCGTGCGCCTCGATGCGGTCCGCGCCGAGCTCACGCCGCGGGGCGGCGAGCGCCCGTCGGTGCAGGATCTGGGCGCGCGCCTCAGCGCCCGGCTCGCTGACCACCGGCCGACCCGGCTCGCTGGTGCCGTCCCGCTCCTGCTGGACGGCGCCCTCGGCCACCTCGACGACGCGGACGTGACGTCGCTGCTCGACCGACTCGCTGCCGCGGCCGGCGCCGTGCAGGTCGTCGTGGTCGACGAGCATCCCGCGGCCGTGGCCTGGGCCCGGTCCGTCGGCCCCCGTCGAGCTGCCCACATCGAACCGGTGCCCCGGCGATCCGCGGCGGCCCCGACATGACCACCCCCGCCCGGCCCGGGCTGCCGGGCGAGGTCCTACCATGCGCCCGAACCACGACCCCCAGGAGGGACACCACGTGCCCGTCATCACCGAAGACGACATCCGTGCCCTGGCCGCCATCCGCAGCAACGGCGCGCTCGTCACGTCCTGCTACCTCGACGTCGACGGCGGCCGTTACGTGCGCCCTGCCGACTACGAGCGGGCCCTCGACGAGATGGTCCGTCGGATGCGTCGCCGCCCGGAGGTCGACGAGGCCGTCGACGCCGACATCGCGCGGATCGTGGACCGCGTCGGTGCCGGCTTCGATCGGACCTCGACCCGCGGCGTCGCGCTCTTCTCCTGCGACGCCCACGACCTGTTCGTGGTCCACGAGCTCCCGGTGCCGGTCCGCAACGAGCTGGTGGTGAACCCGACCCCGGCGGTGGGCCAGCTCGAGCTCGTCCTGCAGCAGAGCGAGAAGGTCGCGGTGCTCGCCGCCGACAAGCAGCACGCCCGCGTGCTCGTGTACCGCCTCGGCGAGCTGGTCGAGAAGGTCGAGCGCACCGACGACATCGGGCGCGACTACGACACCGTCGGCGAGCACGACCGGGGCGGCGTGGAGCAGCACCGCGAGGAGATGACCCACCAGCACCTGCGCCACGCCGCGGAGCTGGCCTGGTCCGTCTACCAGTCGACCGGCTTCGACCACCTGGTGCTCGCCGCCGCCGAGGGCGTGGCCTCCGAGCTCGAGGCCGACCTGCACCCGTACCTCGGCGAGCGGCTCCGCGCCCGGCTCGACGTGGCACCGAGCGCACCCGAGGCCGACCTGCGCCGCGCCGCGCTGGAGGCCGAGCGCGCCATCGAGGCCGCCCGAGAGGCGGCACTGGTGGAGGAGCTGCGCGCCGCGGTGAACGGCGACGGGCGTGGCGTCGCCGGCATCGGGCCCGTGGTCGACGCCCTCGCCGAGCGGCGGGTCGACCGGCTGCTCGTCTCCGACGGGTACGAGGTCGAGGGCTGGCGCTGCGACACCTGCGACCGGCTGGCCACCGTCGGCCGGACCTGCACGTGCGGCGCGGAGATGGTGGCGGTCCCCGACCTGGTCGAGGAGGCGGTCGAGGCCGCGCTCGGCCAGTCCTGCCGCGTGGTGGTGTGCGACGGCAACGCCGACCTCGACGTGCTCGGCCGCGTCGGCGCCCTGCTCCGCTACTGAACCCCGTGGCCGCCCCCGCGGACCAGGAGCGAGCCGTCGGCATCGACATCGGCGGCACCAAGATGCTCGGCGTGGTCGTCGACGCCACGTCCCCGACCGTGGTGATCGCCGAGACGCGCCTGGCGACCCCGGTCGGCGCCGCCGCCCTCGTCGACGGCATCGCCGAGCTCGTGGAGGCTCTGGACCCCGGCGGCTCCGGCCCGGTCGGCCTCGGCATCCCGGGGCTCATCGACGACGGCGACGTCTTCCGCTTCGGGGCCAACCTCCCCGGCGTCATCGACCTGGCCGTGGGCGAGGTCGTGGGCACCCGACTCGGGCGCCCGGTCGCCGCCGACAACGACGCCACCTGCGCGACCTATGCCGAGTTCCGGGGCGGCGCCGGCGCCGGGTGGTCCGACGGCATCCTGCTCACCCTCGGCACCGGCATCGGCGGCGGCATCGTCGTGGGTGGGCTCGTGCGCCACGGCGCCAACGGCTTCGCCGGGGAGCCGGGCCACATGCTGATCGACCCGAGCGGGCCGCCGTGCCCGTGCGGCCGGCGGGGCTGCTGGGAGCGCTACGCGTCGGGCTCCGGCCTCGGCCGGCTGGGCCGTGACGCCGCCCTCGCCGGTCGGCTCGACGCAGTGGTCGATCTCGCCGGCGGGGAGCCCGAGGGCGTCCGGGGCGAGCACGTGATCGCGGCCGTGCGCGCCGGTGACCACGATGCCTCCCTCGTGCTGGACGAGTTCGTGTGGTGGGTGGCCGCCGGCATCGCCAACCTGGTCGACCTGCTCGACCCCGGCGTGGTGGTGCTCGGCGGTGGCGTCATCGAGGCCGAGGACGTCCTGCTGCCCCGCATCGAGGGTGCGGTGCCCGACCAGGTGCTGGCGCGGGGCCACCGGCCGGTGGTGCCCATCGTCGCCGCGCACTTCGGCGAGCGGGCCGGCGCCATCGGGGCCGCCGTGCTCGCGCTGGAGTCCGCCCGGCGCCCCCCGACTCAGGGGACGTAGCGCTCGTGGGCGGCGCGGATCTCGGTCCACGCCGCCTCGGATCCCTCGTAGCCACGGGTCGAGGAGAACTTGTGGGGCTCGAGGTCCTTGTAGACGGTGAAGAAGTGCTCGATCTCCGAGAGGAGGTAGTCGGGGAGGTCCTCGATCTCGGGCACCTGCTCCCAACGTGGGTCGTGGGCCGGGACGCAGACGATCTTGGCGTCGGGGCCGGCGTCGTCGGTCATCCAGAAGACGCCGACCGGGCGGGCCTGGATCCAGCAGCCGGGGAAGGTCGGCTCCTCCATGATCACCAGCGCGTCGAGGGGGTCGCCGTCCTCGCCGAGGGTGTCGGGGATGAACCCGTAGTCGGCCGGGTACACCGTGGCCGAGAACAGCCGCCGGTCGAGTCGGAACACGTGGCGCTCGTGGTCGTACTCGTACTTGTTGCGGCTCCCCCGGGGGATCTCCACCACGACGTCGATCGTCTGCATGGTGGCCATCATGCCGTGGCTAGCCTCGGCTCATGGAGTTCCGCCGCATCACCGGGCTGCCGCCCTACGTCTTCACGATCATCGACGGGCTGAAGCAGGAAGCACGGCGGGCAGGCAACGACGTCATCGACCTGGGCTTCGGCAACCCGGACCTCCCGTCCCCGCAGATCGCGGTGGAGAAGCTGGCCGAGGCCGCGATGAACCCGCGGAACCACCGCTACTCCCAGTCCAAGGGCATCCCCAAGCTGCGCCAGGCCGCCGCCGACCTGTACCTGCGGCGCTTCGGCGTGGCCCTGGATCCCGAGACCGAGGTCGTGGCCACCATCGGGGCCAAGGAGGGCTACTCCCACCTGTGCTGGGTGCTGCTCGGCCCCGGCGACTCCGCGCTCGTGCCCTCGCCCAGCTACCCGATCCACCTGTGGGGCCCGCTCTTCGCCGGTGCCAGCATCCGCGAGATCCCCATGGGCGGCGCCGTCGACCACGGGGAGGAGCTGCTCGATCGCATCCGGCACCAGTTCCTCTACTCGTGGCCCCGCCCGCGCGTCATCGTCGTGTCGTTCCCCCACAACCCCACGACCAAGTGCGTGGACCTGCCGTTCTTCCAGGGCCTCGTCGACTTCGCCCGGGAGCAGGAGGTCATCGTCGTCCACGACAACGCCTATGCGGACCTCGGCTTCGACGGCTGGCAGCCGCCCTCCATCCTGCAGGCCGAGGGGGCCAAGGAGTGCGCGGTCGAGCTGTACTCCATGACGAAGTCCTTCTCGATGGCCGGCTGGCGGGTGGCGTTCATGGCCGGCAACCCCGAGGTCGTCGGCGCGCTCTCCAAGCTGAAGAGCTACCTCGACTACGGCACGTTCCAGCCGATCCAGATCGCCGCGACCGTGACCCTGAACGAGGCCACCGAGTACCCCAAGGAGATCAACGCGGTCTACCAGAGCCGCCGCGATGCGCTCTGCGACGGCCTCGACCGCATCGGCTGGGAGATGCCCCGCCCCGGCGGGACGATGTTCGCGTGGGCGCCGATCCCGGAGCCCTACCGCCACATGGGCTCGGTGGAGTTCGCCAAGAAGCTGGTCACCGAGGCCAACGTGGCCACCTCGCCGGGCGTCGGGTTCGGTCCCGGCGGGGAGGGCAACATCCGCTTCGCCCTCATCGAGAACGACCAGCGCATCCAGCAGGCGATCCGCGGGATGAAGAAGGCCCTGCCCGAGCTCGGGTAGCGGTTACGCGGTGCGGCGGGTCTGACCGGCGTCCCGGCCGAGCAGGCCGTGCCAGCAGAAGTCGATGACCTCGTCGGCGACCTCGCTCGGCGGGCGGCCCCGGCCCAGCACCTGCGTGCGGGCGAGCACCGAGCTGACCCCGAGCACGGCCTGGGCGACGACGGTGGCGTTGCCGTCGGCGATGGCGCCGGAGTCCATGGCCTCCTGCACGAGGCGCCGGGTGTCCTCGAGCGCGACCCGTTCGCCCTTGCGGACGCCGGAGGCGAAGCTGGCCTCGGTGCGGGCGAACTCGATGAGCACGTAGAGCTCGCGGTGGGTGGCCCACCACTCCATGGAGGCCCGGATGGCGAGCTCCATGCGCGCCACCGGGTCGGTCTCGTCGCCCATGGCGTCGAGCTGCACCCGGCGCAGCTCCCGCTCGCCGGCGCGGAGGATCTCGAGGAAGAGGTCCTCCTTGGACTCGAAGTACCAGTAGAAGACGCCCTTGCCCACGCCGAGGCCGTCGACCAGCTCGGCCACCGAGGTCGGGTGGTAGCCGTTCGTGGCGAAGCGCTCCGTGGCGTAGGCCAGGAGCTCGCCACGTCGCTGCTCGCCTCGGGGTGTGAGTCGACGGCCCATGGACCGCACGGTACTTGACCAGACGGTCAAGTTCACCGACTGCCCGCCGGATCCCGACATCGCGCCGACGGGCCCCGCTCACGGAGACGCCCTCGGCCCGTAACCGGGCGTTCACCGCCCATCCGTACCGTTCGATCGATGGAGACCTGCATCGTGCGCGTGTGGCTGCCCGACCGTCCCGGCGCGCTGGGGGAGGTGGCGACGAGCATCGGGGACGCCGGCGGCGAGATCGTCGGCATCGACATCCTGGAGCGCAGCGCCGGTCGGGCCATCGACGAGCTGGCCGTGCAGATCGCCGACGTGCTGGCCATCCCGGCGCTGGTCGGGCGGATCCGGTCGGTCCCCGGCGTCGACATCGAGGACCTCCGGGTGCTCGACGGCCGCACCCACGATCCCCGGGCCGACGTGCTCGAGACCGCCGCCGTCATCGTCGGGGCCCGGGACCGGGCTGCGCTGCTCGAGAGCGTGGTCACCCACGGGCGGAGGGTGCTCGGCGGCGAGTGGGCCGCTGTCCTGCGCCTCGACGACGGGGAGCTCCTGGCCGGCGACGGCGACCTCCCGCTGCCGCGCTGGCTGGTCGCCTTCGTCGAGGGCTCCCGGACCTCGGCCCGGGTCTCGCGCGGGGAGACCGGACCCGACGACGTGGTGTGGGCCCCGCTTCCGGGCACGGGCACGGCGTTGGTCGTCGGGCGGACCGGCGCGCCGTTCCGAGCCCGCGAGCGGCGCCAGGTGTCGGCCCTCGCCCGCATCGTGGACACCCGCTTGATCGACCTCTCCCGACGTCTCCACCCGAGCAACCAGGAGTAGCCATCGGTCACACGTGACCGATTCCCCCGGTCCCGGTGGTCTGAGCACCCTCCGTGGCGGGGACGGAGTGCGCCATGGCCCTGACCCACCCGACCACCACGACCGAGGACTCCCGTGCCGTGGCGGTCGCCGCCGACCCCGAGGCCGCCCAGCGCGCCGCCGAAGCCAACGCCGCGGTCATCCTCGTGGCGTGCCTGTTCGCCCTCGTCGGCGGTACGCAGCTCCTGGTCGCCGTCCTCGGCCACTTCGCCTAGGAACCACGTCGAGCGCTACTCGGTGGCCCAGCCCCGAGCGCGCTCCACCGCCCGCAGCCACGTGGTGTGGGCGGCATCGACCTCGTCCCGGCTCGCCGCGGGTTCCACCTCGACGTCGAGGACCCAGTTCTCACGGACCTCGTCCGGCGACGACCAGACGCCCTCGGCCAAGCCGGCCAGGTAGGCGGCCCCCAGCGCCGTGGTGTCCTGCACCGTCGGTCGCGACACCGGCACCTGCAGCTGGTCGGCCTGCAGCTGCAGCAGCAGCGGCATCACCGACGCACCGCCGTCCACCCGCATGGCGAGGACCTCCCGCCCGCTGGCGGCGGACATCGCATCGACCACATCGCGGGTCTGGAACACCATCGACTCCACCGTCGCCCGGGCCAGGTGGGCCCGCGTCGTCCCCCGCGTGATGCCGACGATGGCGCCGCGCGCGTAGGGATCCCACCACGGCGACCCCAGCCCGGTGAACGCGGGGACGAGCACGACCCCGCCGGTGTCGGGCACCGACTCGGCCAGCGGGCCGGTCTCGGCGGCCTCCTCGATGATCTCGAGCCCGTCGCGCAGCCACTGCACCGCAGCGCCGGTGACGAAGATCGCGCCTTCGAGCGCGTAGGACGTCGAGGCGGCATCGACCGAGCCCAGGCTCCACGCCACCGTCGTGAGCAGGCCCTCCACCGGCTCGGGGCACTCCTGCCCGACGTTCATGAGCACGAAGGAGCCGGTGCCGTAGGTGTTCTTGGTCATCCCCGGCTCGAAGCAGGCCTGGCCGAACAGGGCGGCCTGCTGGTCGCCGGCGACACCGGAGATGGGGATGCCGGCGGGCACGCCGACCCCGACCGCTGTGGTGCCGAAGCGTCCCGACGAGGGTCGGACCTCGGGCAGGCACGACTGCGGCACGCCGAGGAGGTCGCACAGCTCCTCGGACCAGGTCAGGGCGCCGATGTCGAACAGCATCGTGCGCGAGGCGTTGGACGGCTCCGTGGCGTGCACCTGGCCGCCGGTGAGCTGCCAGAGCAGCCAGGTGTCGATGGTGCCGACGGCCAGGTGCTCGTCGGCCTCCACGCCGCCTCCGCCCCGGTCGCTCGGGCGCAGCAGCCACTCCAGCTTGGTGCCGGAGAAGTAGGGGTCGAGCACCAGCCCGGTGGTCTCGCGCACGAGCGGGAGGTGCCCCGCCTCGGCGAGCTCGTCGCAGCGGGCGGCGGTGCGCCGGTCCTGCCACACGATGGCGCGGTGGCGGGGCTCGCCCGTGCGACGGTCCCATGCCACGACGGTCTCGCGCTGGTCCGTGATGCCGATGGCGGCGATGGGCTCGTCGAGCTCGTGGAGCAGCTCGGTGAGGGTGGCGCGGACCGCCTCCCAGATCTCGGTGGCGTCGTGCTCGACCCAGCCGGGCCGGGGGAAGTGCTGGGTGAACTCGCGGTAGGCCATGCCGACCGGCAGACCCGACTCCGACAGCGCCATGGAGCGCACGCCGGTGGTGCCGGCATCGATCGCGACGACGACCGCCATCTCAGAGCCCTTGGGCCAGGCGCAGGATCCGGTCCTTCACCATCGTCGGTGTCAGCTGGCTCGCCGCCGCCATGACCTTGGCGTCGGTGCCGACCAGGTAGCGGGCGCGGGGCAGGGGGGTCTGCAGCGCCTTGGCGATCACCTTGGCGCAGGATGCCGGCTGGCCCATCAGCGGCTCCCACATCGACGTCAGGCCGCCGATGCGCTGGTAGGCGGACTCGTAGCGGCTGCCCTCCCGGTTGGCGAGGTCGCGCTCGAGATCGGCCCAGATGTTGGTCTTGAACCCGCCCGGCTCCACGAGGATCACGTGGATGCCGTCCTTGGCCACCTCCATGCGCAGCGCGTCGGACAGGCCTTCGAGGGCGTGCTTGGAGCCCTGGTACCAACCGGTGAGCGGGGTGGCGGTGCGACCGTAGATGGAGGAGATGTTCACGATGCGACCGCCGCCGGCCTCCCGCATGGCGGGCAGGGCGAGGCGGGCGAGGCGCATGGGGGCCAGGACCATCGTCTCGAGCACGGCCCGGGCCTCGTCGTCGGGGACGTCCTCGATGGCGCCGGTGAGGCCGTAGCCGGCGTTGTTGACCAGCCCGTGCAGGGTGCCGAGCCCGGCCACCACCCGCTCGCAGGCTGCCGCGTCGGTGACGTCGAGCAGGACCGTCTCGACCTCGACCCCGGCCGCGTCGGCCGCGGTCCGGACCACGTCGGCCTTGACCTTCGACCGCACCGACCCCGTGACCCGGAAGCCCTTCTCGGCCAGGTGCAGCACGGTGGCCAGCCCGATCCCCGAGTTCGCCCCCGTCACCAGCACGTGTCGCTCGTCAGCCATGGCGGCAGCCTGCCAGGTCGGGCCACGTCGCCGGAGGCGACACGTCAGTGCGCGAAGAACACCTGGGCGACGTCGTAGAGCTGGGGGTCGACCGTCTTCAGGCCGAGCCGCTTGGCCTCGACCAGGGGGATGCTGGTGATCCGGTCGGACTGCAGCGCGACCATCTCGCCGTAGCGGCCCTCGTGGACGAGGTCGATGGCCGCCACCCCGTAGCGGGTGGCCAGGACCCGGTCGAAGGCGTTGGGCGTGCCGCCCCGCTGGATGTGGCCGAGGATGGTCACGCGGGTCTCGTAGCCGGTGCGACGCTCGATCTCGCCGCCGATGGTCGTGCCGATGCCGCCGAGGCGCTGGTGGCCGTACATGTCCACCTCGGGTGCCGCCAGCTCGAGCGTGCCGGGTGCGGGCACGGCCCCCTCGGCCACGACCACGATGGAGGCGAACCGGCCGGATTCGTGCCGGCGCAGGATCGCCTCGCACACCGAGTCGATGTCGAAGGGCTCCTCGGGGATGAGGGTGACCGTGGCGCCGCCGGCGATGCCCGACCACACCGCGATGTGCCCGGCGTGGCGGCCCATGACCTCCACCACCATCACCCGGTCGTGGGACTCGGCCGTGGTGTGGAGGCGGTCGATGGCATCGGTGCAGATCTGGACGGCGGTCTGGAAGCCGAAGGTCATCTCCGTGCCACCCATGTCGTTGTCGATGGTCTTGGGGACCCCGACGACCGGGAAGCCGAGCTCGGCCAGGTCCCGTGCGGCACCGAGCGTGCCCTCGCCGCCGATGACGATGAGGGCGTCGACGCCCTGGTCGGCCAGGCCCTGGCGGAAGCGGTCGACGCCGTCTTCGTCCATGAACGGCTGGTACCGGCTGGTGCCGAGGATCGTGCCGCCGATGGGCAGCTTGCCGCGGAGCGCCTCGATGTCGAGGCGCATCAGGCGCTGGTCGACCACGCCCTGGTAGCCGTCGAGGAAGCCGACGATCTCGTCGCCGTGGACGCGTGTGCCCTTGCGGACCGCGGCGCGGATGACGGCGTTGAGGCCGGGGCAGTCGCCACCACCGGTGAGGATTCCGACGCGCATGCGCCGCAACCTATCGACGCTCGGACCGGTCCCCGGACGAACGCCTCAGCTCACCCGGCTGTAGTCGCCCCGCTGCACCGGGTCCGCCGTGCTCTCGAGGTCGTCCACCAGGGCCTCGCGGGGCTCGCCGTCCTGGCGGAAGATGACGCTCTGGAAGCCGGTCTGGGGGTTCGTGGCCGTCCACACGATCTGGGCCAGGGCGTTGCGGAGCTGCACGCCCTGGATGCCGCCCTCCCCGAACAGGCCGCGCACGTCGACGACGAGCCGGGTCGGATCCTCGTCCGACGGCGTGGCCGAGAGCAGCTCGGCGCTGTCGGGGATGTCCGTCGTCTTGCCGACCTCCGCGGGTCGCTCGTCGCTCGGCCGCTGGTTGAACAGGTTCGAGAGCACCCCCTGGACCCCGGTGCCCACCTCGATGGTGCGCGGGACGTCCTGCAGCCTCGTGGTCCCGTCCTGGACCTCCAGGAACCACACGACCACCGGCCGGGCGCTGACGTCGGGGGCCGTCGTCGTGGTGGTCGTGGTCTCGGGCACGATCGATGCGCTGAGCTCGACGGGTTCGTCGTTGGTCGGCACCGTGCAGGCACCGGCCAGGACGAGGCCGGCCAGGGCGAGGAGGATGCACCAACGGGTCATGCCAGGTCCCCCTCGAGGATGTCGTGGTCGATCTCCACGCGGGGGAGCTCGACGGCGAAGCGGGCGCCGGCCTCCGGCGCGTCCTCGACCCAGACCCGTCCACCGTGGAGGGCCACGTGCTCGGCGACGAGGGCGAGGCCGAGGCCGACGCCGGTGCTGGCCCCGCGCCGGTGCGCCGCACCGGCCCGGTTGAACCGCTCGAAGATCCGGTCGCGGTCCTCCTCCGGCACGCCCTCGCCACGATCGTCGACGTAGATCCAGACCCAGTCCGGGTCCGCGTCGATCCGGACGGCGACGGCGCCGTCCCCGTACTTGTCGGCGTTGGTGAGCAGGTTGGTGAGCACCCGGGCGATGCGGCGCTTGTCGAGCGCGGTGACGACGTCGTCGAAGTCCTCGTCGAGGACCATGTCCGGCGACCGCTCCACCGGGACGTGGGAGCCGTTGGCCCGCACGACCTGGCGGACGAACTCGGAGAGCAGGACCTCCTCGAGCTCGAGCAGCATGACGCCGGCATCGAAGCGGGAGATCTCGAGCAGGTCCTCCACCAGCTCCCGAAACCGGTCGAGGTCGGCGGTGAGCAGGTCCAGTGCCGAGCGGGCGCGCTCGCTCAGGTCGTCCCGGTTGTTCTCCAGCACCTCGAGCGAGGCCTGCAGGGTCATCAGGGGCGACCGCAGCTCGTGGCTGACGTCGGAGGCGAACTGGGCGTCCTTCTCGATGCGGTCCTCGAGGGTGCCGGCCATGCCGTTGAACGAGGTGATGATCGGCTCGAGGTCGGGGTCGACGAGGGCGCGGATGCGGGTGTCCAGCTCCCCGCCGGCGAGCTTGCGGGCGGCGTCGCCCACCTCGCCGAGCGGGCGCAGGATGCGGCGGCTCGAGTACCAGCCGAGGGCGGCGCCGGCGAGGACGGTGGCGATCGACGCCCCGAACAGCGTGAAGGAGATGGAGCTGAGGGTGTCGTCCAGCGACTGGAGGTTGACGATCTCGAAGTAGGCGCCGTCGAAGTCGCGGATGGGGATGCCGATGGCGAGGCTCTTGTCGCCGGTGGTCGGGTGCGGGAAGCGCATCTTGGCCGGCGTGCCCGACAGCACGGTCTCCCGCAGGGCCTCGGGGAGGGCGCTGCGGCCGTACTCGGGATCTCGCTGGCTCCAGCCGGTGCCCTCCTGGCCCTTGACCTGCTGGGACCGCTGGAACAGCACCGGGCGGGAGCCGTCCGGGGTCTGGAGCGAGCCGAGCAGCACCGGGATGTCGGCGTCGGGGTTCACGCCCGAGCGGACGATGCGGGCGTTGACCGAGATCTGCTGGGTGGCGCTGGACTCGCGGTTGCTCACCAGGTTGGACCGCGCCACGCCGAGCACCAGCAGCGACATGCCGGAGGAGAGCAGCAGGGCCCCGATCGCGAACGCCAGCGTGACGCGGGCACGGAGGCCGAGGCGCGGCATGCGCAGGCCCGAGGTCTCCTCGGCGGGCTCCTCGACTTCGATCGCGGCCCGGGGCGCCGGGCGCTGCGACGGCAGCGGGCCGGGGACGGAGACCGGGCCGATGGTGGACGGGGAGGTGCCGTCGGACGACACGAGGTCCTCGCTCAGGCCTGGAGCTTGTAGCCGAGTCCCCGGACGGTGACGACGTGGCGCGGGTTGGCCGGGTCGGCCTCGATCTTGGTGCGCAGTCGGCGGATGTGGACGTCGACCAACCGGCCGTCGCCGAAGTACCCGTAGCCCCAGACCCGCTCGAGCAGGACCTCGCGGGAGAACACCCGACCGGGGGACGAGGCCAGCTCGTTGAGCAGGCGGAACTCGGTCTTGGTGAGGTGGACCTCTTCCTCGTCCCGCTTCACGACACCCTCGTCGGGGATGATCTCGAGGTCCCCGAAGCGCAGATGGGTGTGGCCGTGGTCGGCCGCCCGGGTTCGGCGCAGCAGCGCCCGGATGCGGGCCGACAGCTCCTTGGGGGCGAAGGGCTTGGTGAGGTAGTCGTCGGCCCCGGCCTCGAGGCCGGCCACGACGTCGTGGGTGTCTGCCCGTGCGGTGACCATCACGATGGGCACGTCGCTGATGCGACGCACCGAGCGGCACACCTCGAAGCCGTCGATGCCCGGGAGCATGATGTCGATGAGCACGACGTCGGTGGGGGCGCGCTGGAACACCTCGAGCGCGGCCTCGCCCGTGTCGGCCTCCGCCACGGTCCAGCCTTCGTCCTCGAGGGCGAGCTTGACCGCCGTGCGGATCCGTTCGTCGTCCTCGACGGTGAGGATCCTCGTCGCCATATCGCCCCATCGTGCCTCATCGGGGCCCGGTGGCGCGCGCATGTACCCGAACCCGCCGGAAAAGGTTCGTTCAGCCCAGTGCGGAGCGACGCAGGACGCCGGCCTCGGTGAGCAGCTCGACGAGCTCGTCGAAGCAGTCGGGGTGCGCCGCGATCGTGCAGTCGGGGCCGAGGTCGGTGTCCGGGTGCACCTCGACGCGGGCGCCGGCCTCCCGAGCCACCACGGTGGCGGCGACCCGGTCCCACTCGGCCAGGCCGGTCTCGTAGTAGGCGTCGAGGCGCCCGCACGCGACCGAGCACAGGTCGGCGGCGGCCGCCCCCATCCGACGGATGTCGCGGATCCGGGCGATCAGCGCGGTGAGCGCCCGGGCCTGGGCCTCGCGGGTGGCCGGGTCGTAGCCGAACCCGGTGCCGACCAGGCTGGTGCGCAGCGGCGCCGGCGGCCCGATCCGGAGCGGGCGGCCGTTCCGGGTGGCGCCGTGGCCGGTGGCGGCGGCGAAGGTGTCGCCCTGGGAGGGCACGACCACCGCACCGACGGCGGGGACGCCGTCGACGGTGGCGCCGACCGAGACGTTCCAGCCCGGATGGCGGTACAGGTAGTTCGTGGTGCCGTCGAGGGGGTCCACGACCCAGACCACCCCGCTCGTGCCCGGGTGGGCCGCCCCCTCCTCGCCCACGATCCCGTCGTCGGGTCGCAGCTCGCGGAGTCGCCGCACCAGCAGCGCCTCGCTGGCCCGGTCCATCTCGGTGACCATGTCGGTGGACGTGGACTTGGTGTCGACCACCTCCCGGCGGTCGTCGACGCTCGCCCGCAGCAGCGCGGCGGCGTCGGCGGCGACGCGCTCGGCGACGTCGCGCAGCTCGGCCAGGTCCGGGGCGGGCACGCTCAGCTGATCGGCCCGCGGCGCTCGGTCTGCTCCCGGGTGTGCTCGATCACCCGCCACTCGCCCATGGCCCGCATGGCCAGCACCGCGACGATGCCCACGCCGACGGCGAAGATCACGGCGCCGACCAGGCCACCGATGCCGGCCCACACCGTGCTGTCCCCGTCGGTCTGCATGTCGACGAAGGCGTAGCCGATCAACCCGCCGCACAGGCCTGCGACCAGGATCGCCACGAAGGCCAGGATCCGGGCGCCGGTCGAGGGCAGGGCGGAGGGGGCGTACTCGGATTCGGGGACCTCGGCCACGTCGCGAGGCTAGAGCCGATCCCGACATCTCGTGGATTCGCCACCACGCGCGGCGCCGATCCACGGGATTTCCGGCGGGTGGGGGTCGTGCCTAGGTTGGCCGGTCGTGACCGAGGAGCAGGCGGGACCCGCCGGGGCGGAGCGCTGGGGCGAGCGCCGCTTCGAGCGGTCCGAGTGGGCCGCGCTGCGGGCGCACGAGTCGGTCCCCATCCACGAGGAGGACCTCGAGGAGCTCGAGGGCATCAACGAGCACCTGTCGATGCGCGAGGTCGAGGACATCTACGTGCCCCTCGCCCGCCTCGTGCACCTGCGCGCCGGCGTCACCCGGTCGCTGCACGACGCCACCGGCGCCTTCCTCGGGCGGTTCCGGCCCCACGTCCCCTTCGTGATCGGCGTCGCCGGCTCGGTCGCGGTGGGCAAGTCGACCACGTCGCGCGTGCTCCAGACGCTGCTCGCCCGGGCCCCGGAGCGCCGCCGGGTCGAGCTGGTCACCACCGACGGCTTCCTGCTGCCCAACGCCGAGCTGGAGGAGCGGGGCCTCATGCAGCGCAAGGGCTTCCCGGAGAGCTACGACACGCCCCGGCTCGTCCGCTTCCTCGCCGACCTCAAGGCCGGCCGACCCGCCCTCGAGATCCCGGTGTACAGCCACGTCGTCTACGACATCGTCGACGAGGTCCAGGTGGTCGACCAGCCCGACATCGTGATCGTGGAGGGGCTGAACGTGCTGCAGGTGCCCCCCACGACCGAGGAGCACCATCCGTCGGTCTTCGTCTCGGACTTCTTCGACTTCTCCGTCTACGTCGACGCCGACGCCGACCACATCGAGGAGTGGTACCTGCAGCGGTTCATGACGCTGGTCGAGGGCTCCCGGCACGACGACGCGGCCTTCTTCCACCGCTTCGCCGGGCTCGACGACGAGTCCGCCGAGTCCCTGGGCCGCAGCATCTGGCGCTCCGTCAACCTGCCGAACCTGCACGCCAACGTGCTGCCCACCCGGGACCGGGCCGACCTCGTGCTGCACAAGGGCGCCGACCACGAGGTCCACCGGGTCGTGCTGCGACTCCGCTGAGGGGACCCGAGCCCGGGGTGGCTGGGTAGGGACGGGACCATGTCCGACCACGCCTTCCGTCCCCTCGGTGCTGCGACGCCGGTCGTCGAGGCCACTGCCGGTGCCGCAGCCGCAGTGGTCATGGGTGCCGCCTCCGCGCTGCGCCGCAGGCGGGTGTTCCACCCCGACGGAGTCGCGTTCGCGAGCAGCGTCCAGGTCACCGGCGCCCACCACGGCGCACCGCTGCTCGACGAGGCGGGCAAGCACGACGCCGTCGTGCGGCTCTCCCGAGGCGTGGGGCTGCCCCAAGCCTTCCCCGACTTCCTCGGGCTCGCGCTGCGCATCACCGACGCCCACGGCCCGGGCCGGCACCAGGACCTCCTGCTGGTGAGCGCCGGCGACCGACCCGTGCTGCGCCACGCGCTCGTGCCGGTGCGCGGGTTCGAGCACCGCCGCTTCTCCTCGCTGCTGCCCTACGAGGTCGGGGACCGCCGGGTCGTCTTCGGCGCCCGCGTGCTCGGCGAGGGCGGCCCCGTGCCGCTCCAGCTCGCGGACCTGCGCGACCGGGCCGCGACCACGGGGCTGCGCTTCGCGCTCGAGCTGGCCGAGGCATCGGGCGAGTGGGAGCCCGTCGGGGTCGTCGATGTCGCCTCGCCGCTCACCGACGCAGATGGCGACGCGCTGCGCTTCGACCCCGCCCACACCGGCGGCGGCATCGAGCCCGTCGGCGTGGTCCAGACCGTCCGGCGCCTCGCCTACCGAGCCAGCCAGACCGGCCGGCCCACCACCTGACCCGGCTCAGCTGGCGGCCAGCGGGACCGCGCGGCCGCCCGAGAGGCGGAGCAGCTCGGCCGGAGCCACCTCGAAGACGTGACGCGGCGTGCCCGCGGCCGCCCAGACCGTGTCGTGGGCGAGCAGGGACTCGTCCACGAACGTCGGCAGCGAGGAGGCATGGGCGAACGGCGGCACGCCGCCGATGGGGTACCCGGTGGCGCCGCGGACGACGTCGGCATCGGCGCGCCCGACCGCTCCGCCGGCGGCCTCGCCCAGCAGGCGCTCGTCGAGGCGGGCGTCGCCGGCGACCAGGGCCACCACCGGCTCGCCCTCGACGGTGAACACGAGCGACTTCACGATGCGGGCGACCTCGCAGCCCACGGCGGCAGCCGCCTCGGCTGCGGTGCGGGTGCCGTCCGGGTATTCGACGACCTCGATCTCGAGGCCCTCGGCGCGGGCGGCGGCGACGACTCGGGCGGCGTTGGCGTGCACGACCGGCATCCTGCCCGACGACGCCCCCGGAGGCCCACACCCCGCTGGCAGACTGGCGGGGTGCGTGCGTGGACGGTGGCCGGAGGACTGATCGAGCACGAGGGTCGGTTGCTGCTCGTGCAGAACCAGCGCCGGGACGGCAGCACGGACTGGACCACCCCCGGCGGCGTGGTCGACCCCGGCGAGGAGATCCTCGAGGCGCTGTCGCGCGAGGTGCTGGAGGAGACCGGACTGGCCGTCACGGGCTGGGAGGGCCCGCTGTGGCAGGTCGAGGCCGAGGCGCCCGACATGGGCTGGACCCTGCGGGTCGAGGTGCACCGGGCCACCGGGTTCGAGGGGCGGATCCTGCTCGACGACCCCGACGGCATCGTGATCGACGCCGCGTGGCTCGACCTCGCCGGCTGCCACGACTGCCTGTCCACGTCCTGGCTGCCGGCCCGCGAGCCGATGCTGGCGTGGCTGGGGGAGAAGTGGCTCGAGCCCCGCACCTACCGGTACCGGCTCGAGGGCATCGACCGGGCCGATGCCAACGTGATCCGGTTGGACTGACCGGCGTGGCGACGAGCGGGGGAGCCGGGCGCACGATCCTCCACGTCGACATGGACGCGTTCTACGCGTCGGTGGAGCAGCTCCGGCGCCCCGAGCTGCGGGGCAAGCCGGTGGTGGTCGGCGGCTCCGGTCGGCGGGGCGTGGTGGCGGCCGCGTCCTACGAGGCGCGGGCCTTCGGCGTCCGCTCGGCGATGCCGTCGATGCGGGCGCGGACCCTGTGCCCCCATGCCGTGTTCGTCGCCGGCGACCACGCCCACTACGCCGAGGTGTCGGCGCGGGTCATGGCCATCTTCCGGTCGATGACGCCGCTCGTGGAGCCGCTCAGCCTGGACGAGGCCTTCCTCGACGTCACCGGCGCCCAGCGGCTCCACGGCGACGGCCCGGCGATCGCCGCCGAGGTCCGCCGCCGGGTGCTGGCCGAGGAGGGGCTCACCTGCTCGGTCGGCGTCGCGACCTCCAAGTTCATCGCCAAGCTCGCCACCGAGCAGGCCAAGCCCTCCGCCTCGGTGCGCGGCCCGATCCCCGGGACGGGCGTCGCCGTGGTCCGGCCGGGCGACGAGCGGGTCTTCCTGCGCCCGCTGCCGGTGGGCGCCCTCTGGGGGGTCGGGCCCCGCACGCTGGAGAAGCTGCACGGGCTCGGCGTCCGCACGGTCGGCCAGCTGGAGCGCCTGCCGCTGGAACAGCTGGTGCGGACGCTCGGCGAGGCCCACGGGCGCCACCTGCACGACCTCGCCCACGCCGTGGACCCCCGCCCGGTGGTGCCCGATCAGCGCCCGAAGTCGATCAGCCACGAGGAGACCTTCGCCGAGGACATCGACGACGCCCGGGCGCTCCACACCGAGCTGGTCCGGATGGCCGACGCGGTCGCCCGCCGGGCCCGACACCAGGAGGTGGCGGGGCGCACCGTGGCCATCAAGGTCCGGTTCGGCGACTTCACCACCACCTCCCGGTCGGTCACCCTGCCCCAAGCGGTCGACACCGGCCCGGCCATCGTCCGGGCGGCCACCCAGCTGCTCGACCAGATCGACATCGCGCCGGGTGTCCGGCTCTTCGGGGTGGGCCTGGCGAACCTGGTCGACGACGCGCCGCACCAGCTCAGCCTCGACGACCTGACCGGGGCCGCCGAGGCACCGGCCGCCGATGGCGCCGCGTGGTCGGCGGTCACCGAGGCGGTCGACGCTGTCCGCGCCCGGTTCGGCGACGACGCCCTGCTGCCGGCGGCGCTGGCCGAGGGCGGATCGCTGCGGGCGAAGCGGGCGGGTGAGCAGCAGTGGGGCCCGAACGACCGCGGGTCATCCCCGGGCGAGGATCGGGTATGAGGGTGGCCGACGCGCCGCTCCGCGCGTTGTTGACCGCCGACCCGTGTGCGATGATGGCGCCCGGAGCAGGCGTCCCGACGAGGACCAGAAGAGGTGAGCAGGTGCCCCTTTCCGAGGACGAGGAGCGCATCCTCAAGGACATCGAGCGGGAGTTCTACGAGAACGACCCTGCGTTCGCCCGCGAGGTCCGCGAGACCACCCTCTACAAGCACGCCTGGCGCAACATCAAGCTCTCCCTCGTGGGCTTCGTCGCCGGCCTCGTGCTCCTGGTGGCCGCGCTCTCCAGCTCCTACCTGCTGGCCTTCGGCGGCTTCCTGGTCATGCTGGGCTGCGCCCTCGTGATCGAGCGCAACGCCCGCAAGATGGGTCGGGCCGGCCTCGAGACGATGACCAAGAACCTCAAGTCCAGCAACGGCTTGAAGGACTACCTCGGCTCGTCGTCGGAGAAGATGCGCGAGCGCTTCCGCCGCGACGAGGAGCAGTAGCAGCCCACCGGCCGTCGGCTTCACCGCCGACGCATCAGGCGGGGGTCGAAGCGGGTGCGGAAGCGGTCGCGCGGCGACATGGCCGCTCGGGCGCCGTCGCCGACCCGATCGGCCAGGGCCAGCGCGGCGTCGCCGGCGTCGTCATCGGGCTCGGCGGGCGAGTAGGCGGTGGCTTCGACCGCGGACGCCAGGGTGCGGATCGGCTCGTCGACGGTGGGGATGCGCCGGGCGATCTCGGCCGCGGCCTGGCGCTGGGTGGCCGACGGGCGGACGCCGACGCCGGCGCGGCGCGCGGCGGCGAGGGACTCGTCCCAGGCGAGGGCGATGCGGGCCACGGCCGAGTCCGCCCGCCGTCGCCGGAGCAGGCGGCTCGCGGCGGTGACGACCAGCACGGCGAGCAGGTAGAGGACGAGGGCCCCGACCGAGATGGCGACCGCGATCGCGATGCGCAGGGGCCACGGGTTCGGTTCCGGCTCGGTGGCCCCGCCGGTGCCGAGGTCCACGCCGGGGTCGTCGGGGAACACCGGCGGCGTCTGGCCGGGCAGCGACGTGTCCGGGGACGGCACCTGGGTCGACGGGGTCGCGGGCAGCGTGGTGGCCGTGCCGCCGTCGCCGCCGCTCTGGGTCTGCTGCTCGGGGACGCCCGTGTACTGCTCGGCGAGGGGGGCGCCGCGGCCCGGGGTGGGCTCGAAGGCGACCCAGCCGTACTCGCCCAGGTACACCTCGGGCCAGGCGTGGGCGTGCTCGCCGCGCACCCGGTAGAGGGTGGGGTCGGCGGGGTCGGCCGCGCCCTGGGTGAACCCGACCGCGACGCGGGCGGGCAGCCCGAGGCTGCGGGCCATGGCCGCGAAGGACCCGGCGAACTGCTCGCAGTACCCGGCCCGGACGGCGAAGAGGAAGTCCTGCATGTCGCCGATGCCGTGCTGGAGGTCGACGTCCAGGTCGTAGGTGAACTGCGTCCGGAAGAAGTCCTGGAGCCGCATGGCCTGCTCGTAGCCGTTGGCGCTCCCCGCGGTGACCTCGGCGGCGAGGGCGCGGATGTCGGGGGAGAAGTCGCCCGGCAGCTCGAGGTAGCGCTCGGCGATGCCGGTGGGGATCTCGGCGGAGGCCGCGGCGAGGGCGTCGGGCTGGTGCTGAGGCAGCGCGGAGCGCACGGCGTAGGCCGTGCCGTCCGACGTCGGGACCTCGGTGTCGACGATGAGGGTGCCGGAGACCTCGTCGTAGCGGACCGGCTCGTCGACCTGGACCTGCTGGGGCTCGTAGGCGGCCGGCAGCCAGATCTGGGACAGCGCCGAGATCGTGAACTGCTGGTCGAACACGATGCGCTCCGACGCGACCGGCACGCCGTCGTCGAGGTCACCCGAGCTCTTCCCGTAGGAGCCGTTGGATGACCAGATGCTGCCGTCGAAGCGGTCGAGGGAGGTCAGGCGCCAGTAGGCCCGCTGCTCGCTGCGGACCGTGAACACCTCGACGTTGGCCTGCTGCACGAGCCGGGAGCGGATGTCGACCAGCGGGCTCACCGTGACCCGGGTGCCGGGCGCGTCGTCGCCCAGCTCGGTGAGGGAGACGACCGCGTCGGCCTCGGCGCCGGGCAGCCGCGGTCCGACGAGGCCGGCGACGAGGGTGGCCACGACGGCGAGGCTGACGCCGAGCACCACCAGGGCCTGGGGCCCGCGCGAGCGGTGGTCGCCGACCCAGGTCGACGTGCGCCCCAAGCGGTCGGCCCGACGGACGAGCACGAAGGAGAGCACCGTGGCGATCCAGATGCCGGCGAGCAGGACGCGCCCGACGTCGGCGCCGAGCACGGAGGCGACGCCGAACAGCGCCGCCGCGGGCAGCACCGCCTCGACGGTCGCATCGGCGCGGAAGGCGGCCCAGTCGCCCACCACGGCGCTGGCCCACACCGCGACGGCCGATGCCACGAGGAAGCCCTCGAGGGGTTCGGCCGGTGCCTTGATGTCGCCGAACTGGGCGAAGGCGTCGTTCACCGAGGACAGCAGGACGTCGATGGTGGACAGCGTGGGGAGGCCGAAGGTCGTCGCCTGGCCGGCGTGAACCCAGGCGATCACGACCACGGCCGCCACCGCGGCGAGCAGCGCCGCGACCGGTGCGGGGACCCGCCGGCGACGCAGCACGGTGACGGTGGCGTGGGCGGCCACGACGTGCACGACGAGCGGCGCGAACCACTCGCTGCCGGCGAAGACCCGTCGCAGGCTCACCACCGTGGCCAGGCTGACGAGGGCGAACGCGACCTCCGCGACGGCCAGCACGGGGAACGTGCGGGACCCGGCTCGGGGCTGGGTGGTGGCGGCGGTCACGACACCACCTGTCGGCGACGACGCCGGCGGCCGGCGGTGGCGCCGGTGGACTCGGTCCAGGCGGCGGCGAACTCCTCGCCGGGCCCGATGCCGAGGACCTCGGTGCGCCGCGGGGTCGTGACCCGCTGGGCGCCGTCGAAGCGGACGATCCGGCGCAGCGACACGGCGCTGCCGCTGCGCTCGAACAGCTCCATGTCGGCACCGGAGAGCGTCCCGCTGACCAGCACGACGGCGCCGCTGGCGCCCCGCTCGACCAGCTCCATCGCCATGCGCAGCGAACCCGAGCTGCTGCGCGCTGCGACGGCCAGGTACTCCAGCAGGCCGTCGAGGTGCGATGCGCCCACGCCGTAGCCGCTGTCGACGCCGGTGGTGGTGAGGAGGCGGACGTGGTCGCCGCGGCGCAGGTGGGTGCGCAGCACCGACGCGGCCGCGGAGATCGCCCGCTCGAGCGTCACCCCGTCGCTGGCCTGCCGGCGCAGGTCGAGCACCACGCACACCCGTCCCTGCCAGGGGATGTCGTGCTGGCGCACGAGCAGGTCACCGGTGCGGGCCGAGGACGGCCAGTGCACCCGGCGCAGGTCGTCGCCGACGATGTAGGGGCGCAGGGCCGCGAAGTCCTCGCCCGAGCGGCCGAGGGATCCGGTCTCGGCGGTGCCGTCGGGATCGGGGCCAACGCTGCGGGGCAGCGGCGGGATGTCGTCCACCCGGGGCAGGACGGTGACCTCCACCGAAGGTGCCGCCGGGTTGCGGGCGGTGGCGAGGCCGAAGGGGTCGGACATGGCCACCTGCATCGGCCCCACCGTGACGATGCCGCGCGTGGTCGTCGGCAGCCGGTAGGCGACGTCGGTCGTGCGCCGCAGCCCGATGGGCGCGAGCAGGAGGTCGGCGCCGGCCGTGCCCGTCACCGGGTCGAGCAGCCGCAGCACCGGGGTGGCCCGGCCGGCCCGGTTGCGCACCTGGATCGAGACCGTGCACGGGTTGCCCACGTGGACCCGGGACGGGCGCACGCTGCGGGTCACCACGATGTCGAGGCGCCGCAGCCCGACCCAGAGGGCGCAGACGAGGGCGAGGAGCCCGATCGCCGCACCGATGGCGTACAGCTCGGCGAGGCCGAGCAGGCGACCGGTGACCACCAGCACCGCGCTGGTGATGCCGATGAGCAGCCCGGTGCGGGTGGGGCGCACGGCGCTCAGTCCGATCGGGGCCGGGGCACCGGGACGCTGTCGAGCACGTCGGCCACCACGTCGGCGGCGGTGACGCCCTGCAGGTCGGCCTCGGGCGTCACGAGCAGGCGGTGGGCGAGCACCGGTACGGCCAGGGCCTTGATGTCGTCGGGCGTGGCGTAGTCGCGGTCGCGCATGGCGGCCCAGACGCGGGCGATGCGCAGGAAGCTCAACGTCGCCCGGGGCGACATCCCCAGCTCGAGCTGGGGGTGGGCGCGCGTGCGGTCGGCCAGCTGCACCAGGTACTGCTTGAGCGCCGGTGCCACGTGCACCGCAGCAGCCGCCCGGCGCATCGTGAGGACGTCGTCGGTGTGCAGCACCGGCCGGACCGACAGCAGCGGATCGACCGAGCCGTGGCTGTCGAGCATGGTGAGCTCGGCGGCGACGTCGGGGTAGCCGACCTCGATGCGCACGAGGAAGCGGTCGAGCTGGGAGTCCGGGAGCGGGAAGGTGCCCTCGTGCTCGATCGGGTTCTGGGTGGCGATCACGAGGAACGGGGCGGCGAGCGGGTAGGTCGAGCCGTCGACGGTGACCTGGCGCTCGGCCATGGCCTCGAGCAGGGCGGACTGGGTCTTGGGCGAGGCGCGGTTGATCTCGTCGGCCAGGACGATGTTGGCGAAGATCGGCCCGGGACGGAACTCGAACTCGTCGCGGCCACGCCGGTAGATGGTGACGCCGGAGACATCGGTGGGGAGCAGGTCCGGGGTGAACTGCACCCGGCCGAAGGTGCCCTCGATCGAGGCGGCCAGGGCCTTGGCCAGGCTGGTCTTGCCGACCCCGGGCACGTCCTCGAGGAGGATGTGCCCGTCGGCGAGGAGCGCGGCGAGGATGAGATCGATCACCGGCCGCTTGCCCATGATCACCGACTCGACCTGGTCGGCGACGCGCTCGCACGCCTCGGCCACCGAGCTCCCTCGCAACGCCTCTGTCTGGCTGCTCGCCACCCGTCCTCCTGGTCGTCTGGGTCGTCGTGGCACGGCCGACGCCGGTGCACCCCGCCGCCTGCGCAGACTACGGCGCCCGGGTGCCGACCGGATGCTCGCGGCCGTCCCTACCATCGCCCGCGTGGCGACCCTCGCGATCGACATCGGCGGAACGAAGCTGGCGGCGGGCGTGGTCGACGCCACCGGCGCCCTGACCCACCGGGCCCAGCGGGCCACGGCCGCCGGGGGCGACGGCGAGGCGCTGTTCGCCGACCTCGTGGACCTGGTCGCCGGCGTCCGGGACGGCGCTCGCGCCGCCGGCGTCGAGATCGAGGCGTGCGGCGTGGGCTGCGGCGGGCCGATGACCGCGGGCGGTGCGACCGTCTCGCCCCTGAACATCCCGGCCTGGCAGGCGTTCCCCCTGCGGGACCGCCTCGCCTCGCACCTGGGCCTCGCAGTCGCCGTGGACAACGACGCCAAGGCCCTCGCCCTGGGCGAGGGTTGGCGCGGCGCGGCGGCGGGGGAGCGCGACTTCCTCGCCATGGTGGTGTCGACCGGTGTCGGCGGCGGCATCGTGAGCCGGGGCCGGTTGCTCGAGGGAGCGTCGGGCAACGCCGGCCACATCGGCCACGTGTTCGTCCTCGACGGCACCGACCCGTGGGATCGGCACCCGGCCGGGTTGCTCGAGTCGGAGGCCAGCGGCACGGCCATCGCCCGGCGCACGGGCGCGCCGGCGGCCGACGCCGACCTCGAGGTCCGGGGGCGGGCGGGCACGCTCGTCGGGCGGGCGGTCGCCTCGGTGGCGAACCTGCTCGACCTGCGCCTCGCCGTCGTCGCCGGCTCGGTCGCCCTCGGCTACGGCGAACCGTTCTTCGTCGCCGCGCAGGCCGAGGTCGACCGGCTCTGCCACCTCGACTACTCCGCCGGCACCCGCATCGTCCCGGCCGGCCTCGGCGACGCCGGCCCCCTCGTGGGAGCGGCGGCGGTCTCGCTGCGGGCTCGCGGGGCCGACATCGGCATCGTCTGACCGCCGGTCCGCGCCGGGTCGGTCGTGGCAGACTCTCGGCCATGCAGCCCACGTGGGGGACCGAGGCCGAGCAGTACCGGGAGAAGGTCCAGGCGTTCCTGGCCGAGCACCTCCCGGCCGACTGGAAGGGCATCGGAGCCCTGCCCCCGGACGAGGTCCACGAGTGGACGATGCGGTGGCGCCAGACCCTGGCCGACAACAACCTGCTCGCCCCGCGCTGGCCCACCGAGTACGGCGGGCCCGGGCTCACCGAGACCGAGACCGTCGTGCTGGCCGAGGAGTTCGCCAAGGCCGGCGTGCCCACCGGCGGCCCGAACGACGCGTTCAGCATCCAGATGGTGGGCAACACCATCCTGCAGTGGGGCACCGAGGAGCAGAAGCGGGAGTTCATCCCGAAGATCCTCAGCGGCGAGCACACCTGGTGCCAGGGGTACTCCGAGCCCAACGCCGGCTCCGACCTGGGCAACCTGGGCTGCCGGGCCGTGCTCGACGGCGAGGAGTGGGTGATCAACGGCCAGAAGATCTGGACCTCGGCCGGCCACCTCGCCGACTGGATCTTCGTCCTGGCCCGCACCGACGTCGACGCGCCGAAGCACCGGGGCATCTCGTTCCTGCTCGTGCCGATGGACCAGCCCGGCGTCGAGGTCCGTCCGATCGAGATGATCAACGGCGACTCCGAGTTCAACGAGGTCTTCTTCTCCGACGCCCGCTGCGCCAAGGAGAACGTGATCGGCGGCGTGAACAACGGCTGGGCGGTGGCCATGACCCTGCTCGGCTACGAGCGCGGCGACGCGGCTGCCACGTTCCCGGTGTCGTTCCGCATCGAGCTGGACCGCCTCACCGCCCTGGCCCGCGACCGGGGTCTGGACCGCGACCCGATCATCCGCCAGCGGCTGGCCCGGGCCCACAGCACCGTCGAGATCATGAAGTGGTCCGGGTGGCGCACGCTCACCGCGTACCTCTCCGGCGCGCACCCCGGCCCGGAGGCGGGCCTGTTCAAGCTGCAGTGGTCCGAGTACCACCGCCGGGTCACCGAGCTCGCCGTCGACATCCTCGGCGCCGACGCCCTGGTGCCGTCCGGGCGCGCCCCGGCCTCGAGCTTCCAGACCGACGACCCCGGCGCCCCCAACGACTCGGCGTCCTGGGTCGGCACGTTCCTCACCGCGCGGGCCGGCACCATCTACGCCGGGTCCAGCGAGATCCAGCGCAACATCGTCGGCGAGATGGTCCTCGGCCTCCCCAAGGAGCCCCGACCCGAGGGGGCAGGAGCCTCGTGGAAGGCCCAGCAGCAGCGGAGCTGACCCGGCCGGGCCGCCGCCGGACCGGCGCGGGCGCCGCCGCGGTCGCCATCGCCCGCCGGCCGCGCCTGTGGCCGGCCGCCGCCCGCCAGGCGAGGGTGCTCGTGCCGCCGGGGTGGTGGCGCCGCCGCCCGTTCCTGCCCGTCCCGGACCGGGCCTGGCTCCGGTTCCGGATGACCACCGCCTACGGCGACGCCGGCGCCACCATCGACGTCGAGGACCTGCTCACCTGGCTGGCCTGGACTCAAACCACCCGTCCGGCGCCACCCATCGGGACCGGAGGGGCCGAGCTGCGATGAGCGGCCGGGCACTGGTGCTGAACGCTTCCTACGAGCCGCTGTCGGTGGTCTCGTCCCGGCGGGCCACCGTGCTCATGCTCGCCGAGAAGGCCGACCTCGTGTCCCCCTCCGGTCTCCAGCTCCGCTCCGAGCACCTCGCCGTCGACGTGCCGTCCGTCGTGCGCCTGCGCCACTTCGTCAAGGTGCCCTTCGCCCGGCGGGCCGCGCTCAACCGACGGGCCGTGTTCGCCCGCGACGGTGGTCGCTGCCAGTACTGCGGCGACTCCGCCGACTCCATCGACCACGTCGTGCCCCGCGCCAAGGGCGGGCCCCACACGTGGGAGAACGTCGTGGCCGCCTGCCGGCCCTGCAACGTGCGCAAGCGGGACCGCCTCCTGCAGGACACCTCGATGGCGCTGCGGTCGACGCCCCGTGCCCCTGCCGGCCACTCGTGGATCCTGGTGTCGGTCGGTGCGGTGCCCGACGACTGGCACCCGTACCTCGTGCTCGAGCCGGCGCTGTCCGCGTGAGCGGCTGGGTCGTCGAGCACCACCGAGGGTCCGCCGCCGAGCTGCACGCCCTCGAGGTGCCGGCCGACGCCACGCCCCGCGTGTGGGTCCTGGAGGCCACCGGGCCGGCCGTGGTCCTGGGCTCCACCCAGCGAGACGACGTGGTCGACGCCGAGGCGGCCCGCGCCGCCGGCATCGCCGTGGCCCGCCGGCGCAGCGGCGGGGGAGCGGTGTGGGTCGAGCCGGGAGAGCCCCACTGGGTGGACGTGATCGTCCCGCGCGGGCACGAGCTGTGGACCGACGATGTCGGCCGGGCCTTCCTCCCCGTCGGGCGGGCGTGGCAGGAGGCGCTCGCGTCCCTCGGCGTGACGGGCACCCACCTCCACGAGGACCGCCTCGCGTGCGGCCCGCTCGGCGGCACGGTCTGCTTCGCCGGTCGGGGCCCGGGGGAGGTGCTGCTCGGAGAGGCCAAGGTCGTGGGCATCAGCCAGCGCCGCACCCGCGCCGGCGCCCGCTTCCAGTGCGCCGTGCCCGTGCACTGGGACCCGGTCCCCCTGGCCGCCCTGCTCCGGCACCGCCCGGACCCGCAGGCCCTCGCCGGGGTCGGCACCGGCATCGGCGAGTCGATCAGCACCGACGCCCTCGTCGAGGCCCTCGTCACCGCCCTCCACTGAGGGTGGGGCAGTCGCCCTGTGCCGCCCTGGTACGCCCAGGTCGTGACAACGATCGCGACATTGGGTGGGGAATATGGCCTGAGGCGTTGACGTTCTTCCCTATCTGGACGTACTGTGCCCTGCATGGCGGAGACCGGAGCGACGACAACGGAGCGCAGTGGGGCGACAGCCCTGATGAGCCCTGATGCGTCCACGTCCGCTGCTCCGGTCCACGCCGCCTCCCAGTTCCGGGGTCGGGGCGAGTACGCCATCGACGACAAGGGCCGGCTGACGCTGCCGGTCCAGATGCGCAAGGCCCTGCTCGGCGGTGGCTCCCTGGTCGTCCTCGACGGGCGCGCCGTCATCTGGGACGAGCCCACCTACTGCGCCGCCGTCGACCAGCTGAACGAGCGGGTCACGGCCGGCGACCTCACCAGCACCCAGGTCCGCGGCTTCCTGTCGAGCACCCACCTCGTCTCGCCGGACTCCCAGGGCCGCATCGTCATCCCGCACGCCGTGCGCATCGAGGCCGGCCTCGAGCGGGACGTGCTCGTCCTCGGCGCCGGCCCCCGCATCGAGATCGTCCCCGTCGGCGACGCTGCGCTCGACGCCGGCCTCACCGTCGACGACGCGGTCGTCGAGGTCCTCGACCATGCCCGCTTCTGACATCCCACCCACCACAGACCACCGACCGTGAACGAAGGGAGCGCGTCCACCGAGCAGACGAGCACCACCACAACAGGAGTCCACGCGCCGCTCACTCGCAGCCTCTCGGGCGTCGAGATGGAAGGCCCCTACTCTCCGCCCGCTCTTTCATCGTGCCCGACCGGGGCATACATCCCGGCGGGCCTTCGGCGACCGAGGGGCTGCCGGTGAGCGACGCAGACGACTCCACCCGGAACTTCCGCCACGTCCCCGTCCTGCGGGACGAGGTCGTCGCCGCCTTCGCCCCGGTCCCGCCGGGCTGGGTGGTCGACGGCACGCTCGGCGGAGCCGGCCACGCCACGGCGATCCTCGACGCCCACCCCCACCTCTCGGTGCTGGGACTGGACCGGGATCCACTCGCCGTGCAGGTGGCCACCGAGCGGCTCGCCCGCTTCGGGGACCGGGCCCACGTGGTGCACACCCGCTTCGACCGGATCGCCGATGCCATGAGCCTGCTGCGCCGCACCCGAACCACCGCCGACACCCCGGAGGCCGAGATCCCCACCGGGCTCTCCGGCATCCTCCTCGACCTCGGCGTCTCCTCGCCCCAGCTCGACCGCGGCGATCGCGGCTTCAGCTACCGCAACAGCGGCCCGCTGGACATGCGCATGGACCCCACCACCGGCCGCTCCGCCTCCGACGTGGTGAACGAAGCCGACCACGGCGAGCTCGTCCGCATCCTGCGCCGCTTCGGCGACGAGCGCCACGCCGACCGCGTGGCCCGCGCCATCATCGAGGCCCGCCCGATCACGACCACGGCGCAGCTCGCCGATGTCGTGCGCGACGCCATCCCCGCCGCCGCCCGCCGCACCGGCGGGCACCCGGCGACCCGCACCTTCCAGGCCCTGCGCATCGAGGTCAACGACGAGCTGGCCCAGCTCGAGGCCGTGCTCGGCGACGCCCTGGACCTGCTCGTCCCCGGCGGCCGCATGGCGGTCATCACGTACCACTCCGGCGAGGACCGCATCGTGGCCCGTCGCTTCCGCGACGCCGCCGCCGACGACTGCGTGTGCCCCCCGGGCAGCGGTTCCTGCCGCTGCGGCGGTGCCCCGAGCGTGAAGCTGGTGCCCCGGAAGGCCATCACCGCCAGCGAGGACGAGATCGCCGCCAACCCCCGCGCCCGCAGCGCCCGCCTGCGGGTGGCCGAGCAGCTCGGTGAGGCCTCGTGACGGCGATCGCCCCGGCGCGCCCGGCGCGCCCCACCCACGACCGCCCCACCCACGACGGCCCCACCCACGACGGCGCGGCCGCACCGGCCCGCCGCCCGGAGCACCGCCGCGGCCAGCACCTGCGCCCGGTGGAGCGCCCGCGCCCGAAGCGCTCGCCGGCGATCCCGGCCCTCGTCGGCGTCGGCATGGTCATCGCCGCCCTGCTCGGCCTCGCCGGCATGCACGCCCTGCTCATCGGTGGACAGGTCCGCCTCGACGCCATGCGCAGCGACGTCGCAGCCGAGAACGAGGCCATCCGCCGCCTCGAGCTGCGGGTGGCCGAGCTCGAGTCCCCCGACCGCGTCCTCGACGTCGCCCGCGACCGCCTCGGGATGGTCCTGCCGACCGAGGTCGGCTACCTCCTCCCCGTGGGCCTCGACGGCGTCCCCGCCGAGGCCGTCCGGGTCGAGCCCGCCACCGCCACCGCGCCCGAGGTCGACGCCGACGCTGAGGCCGAGGCTGGGGCCGAGACCGACGCCGCGGACGCCGCCGATGGCGAAGGTGCCGCCGACGCCGATGGCACCGACGACCCGACCGAGCTCGCCGCCGACCAGCTGTCCGAGGGGGGACGGGAGGAGTGAGCTGGGGTCCGATCGACCCCGACTGGGGCGAGGGTTGGGAGGACTTCGACACCGATCCCTTCGCTGAGGAGCCTCGGCACCCCGGCCGGGGTGGGGCGCGAGCGCCGCGCACCGCCACCGTCCACCGGCTGCCGCGCCCTCGACCGGGCCGCCGCGGCGTCCCGCTCGACCGCTCGCTCACCGCCCCGCGCCCGAGCGCACCGCCGCCGAGCCGCCCGATGGCCCGTCGGAGCCCCGCGCCTGCGCACCACCTCCCGGACCCGGCCTGGCCGGCCCCGACCGCGGTGCACACGGTGCACGAGATCGACACGAGCCATGCCCGGGCCGCACGTGGCGGCAGCGGCGGTGGCGGTCGGCCGCCCCGTCGGCCGGCCTCGCGCCCCGCGGCCCGTCCCGAGCGTCGGAGCATGGCCCTCAAGGCCCTCCTCGCCGTGCTGCTGCTGGCCGTGGTCGGCAAGCTGGTGCACGTGCAGGTGCTCGAGCCGGACCGCTTCGTCGAGGTCGGCCAGTCCCAGCGGCTGCGCACGGTGCAGCTCGACGCGGACCGCGGCCGCATCCTCGACCGCGAAGGCCACGACCTCGCCCTCTCGGTGCTGCGGCCCACCGTCTTCGCCGATCCGAGCCAGATCGAGGACCCCCTCACCACCGCCCGCCAGCTCGCCCCCGTCCTCGGGATGGAGCGATCCGAGCTCGCCGACATCCTCGACGCAGACGGCCGCTTCGCCTACCTCTCCCGCCGCATCGACGACGACGTGGCCGCCCGGGTGGTCGAGCTCGACCTCGCCGGCATCCACCTGCTGGAGGAACCGGCCCGGTTCACGCCGTCGGAGGAGCTGGCCCGGTCGATCATCGGCCGGGTGGCGCCCGACCAGACCGGGGCGACCGGGATGGAGCTGCTCTACGACGAGGTCCTCACCGGCACGCCGGGCGAGCTGACCTACGAGCGGGCGCGCGACGGCGGCACCATCGCCGCGGCCGGCCAGTCCCGCATCGCCCCGCGCGCCGGCAGCGACGTCGTCCTCACCCTGGACCGCAGCCTGCAGTACGAGACCGAGCGCGTCCTGGCCGAGCAGGTGGACGCCCTCGGCGCCAAGGGCGGCACCGTGATCATCAGCCAGCCCGAGAGCGGCGAGATCCTGGCGCTGGCCAACATCACGCGCAACACCGACGACGAGATCATCACCGCCGGCGCCAACCGGGCCGTGATCGACGTGTTCGAGCCCGGGTCGGTGAACAAGGTCATCACCATCGCCGCCGCCCTGGAGGAGGGTCTGGTCACGCCGGACACCGAGCTGGTCGTGCCCGACAGCCTCCAGGTGTCCGACCACCGCTTCTCCGACGACCACGAGCACCCGACGGTGCCGATGACGGTGACCGAGATCCTGGCCCAGTCCTCCAACATCGGCACGATCATGCTCGCCCAGGACCTCGGCAAGGAGCGCATCGACCAGTACCTGCGGTCCTTCGGCTTCGGCTCGAAGTCCGCGCTCGGCTTCCCGAACGAATCACCCGGCATCCTCCTGCCGACCGAGAACTGGTCGGGCACCTCGATCGGCTCCATCCCGATCGGCCAGGGCATCGCCGTGACCGCCATGCAGATGCTGGACGCCTACAACATCATCGCCAACGACGGCCTCCACGTCCCCGCCCGCCTCGTGGCGGCCACGGTCGACGCCGACGGGCGGCGCAAGCCCGTCGACGTCGGCGAGCCCCGACGGGTCGTGTCGGCCGAGACCGCGCAGCAGGTGCGGGACATGCTCGTCCAGGTGGTCGACGTCGGCACCGGCGAGAACGCCCAGGTGACCGGCTACTCGGTGGGGGGCAAGACCGGTACCGCCCGCAAGCCCCAGGACACCGGGACCTACCGGGACGCGGCCGGGAACTACCACTACGTCGCCGCCTTCACCGGCATGGTTCCCGCCGAGGACCCCGCGTTGTCCATCATCGTGGCCATCGACGAGCCCACTGCCACCATCTACGGCGGCTCCGCCGCCGCCCCCGTCTTCGCCGACCTGGCGAAGTTCGCGCTGAACCGCTTCCGGATCCCCCCGGCAGGTTCGTGATGCTGCTGTCGCGCGCGGCCGCAGGCCTCGCCGACGCCGGCATCGACCACGAGGTGCGCGGCGACGTCGAGATCTCCGGTGTCGTCCACCGCACCGACACGGTCCTCGCCGGCGTCCTGTTCTGCTGCGTGCCGGGCAGCCGCGTCGACGGCCACGACCTGGCCGCCGACGTGGTCGACGCCGGCGCGTCCGCCCTCCTCGTCGAGCGCCCCCTCGCCGTCGACGTCCCCCAGGTGGTCGTGCCGTCGGTGCGCGCCGCGATGGGGCCGGTCGCCGCCCGCTACTGGGGCGACCCGAGCCAGGACCTCGACGTCATCGGCATCACCGGCACGAACGGCAAGACCACGACGGTGGCCATCCTGCGCGCCGTGCTCGAAGCCGCCGGCCGCCGGTGCGAGGTCGTGGGCACGCTCACGTCCCGGCCCGGCTGGCCGCCGACCACCCCCGACGCCCCCGAGCTCCAGGCCCAGCTGGCCACCTGGCGCGACGAAGGGGTCGAGGCGGTGGCGATGGAGGTCTCCTCCCACGCGCTGGTCATGGGCCGCGTCGACGGGACCTGGTTCCGCGCCACCGGGTTCACGACCCTCGGCCACGACCACCTCGACCTCCACGGCGACATCGAGTCCTACTTCGAGGCCAAGGCGTCGCTGTTCCGCCCCGATCGCACGAGCCGGGCGGCGATCCGGGCCGACGACGAGTGGGGTGCCCGGCTGATCGAACGGGTCGAGGGCACCGACGTGGTCGTCCATCCCTACCGCCTGGCCGACGCCGAGGGCCTCGCCCCGGCCGGCACCGGCTCCCGCTTCACGCTGCGCGGCGTCCCGGTGGAGCTGCCTCTGGCCGGCCGCCACAACGTGGCCAACGCCCTGTGCGCCGCGGCCATCGCCGACTGGCTCGACATCGACCCGGACACGGTCGCGCGGGGCCTGGCCGCCGTCCCCACCGTCGCCGGCCGGTTCGAGCGCGTCGACGAGGGGCAGTCCTTCACCCTGGCCGTGGACTACGCCCACACGCCCGACGCCCTCCAGACCGTGCTCGACGCGGCCCGGGAGCGAGCCGAGGCGAGCGGGGGCCGGGTGCTGGTGGTCTTCGGCTGCGGCGGCGACAAGGACCGGGCCAAGCGACCGGAGATGGGCCGCATCGCCGCGGCATCTGCTGACGTGGTGGTCGTGACCAACGACAACCCCCGCTCCGAGGACCCCGCGGCCATCGCCGACGAGATCGTCGCCGGCATCCCCGACGGCCCGGCGCGGGCCGAGGTCCGCACCATCCTGGACCGTGCGGAGGCCATCCACCACGCAGCGCGCGAGGCGGGCGAGCATGACGTGGTGGTGATCGCCGGCAAGGGCCACGAGACGACCCAGACCTTCGCCGACCGGGTCGTGGAGTTCGACGACCGGGTCGTGGCGGCCGCGGCGCTGCGCGAGGTGCTGGGCCGGTGATCCCCCTCCTCATCGCAGCAGGCGTGTCGCTGATGGTGTCCCTCGTCGGCACCCGCTACCTCATCGACTGGCTGACGGCCCACCAGATCGGTCAGCCCATCCACGAAGACGTCGAGGGCCACGTCACCAAGGCGGGCACGCCGACGATGGGCGGCGTCGCCTTCGTCATCGCCGCCCTCGCCGGCTACCTCGCCGCCCACGTGCGCTCCGGGCTGGTCTTCACCCGCACCGGCCTGATCGTGATGGCCACCATCCTCGGGGCCGGCATCGTCGGTGCCCTCGACGACTGGATCAAGGTGTCGCGGGAGCGGAACCTGGGGCTGTCGAGCCGGGCCAAGATGCTCGGCCTGCTCGTGGTCGCCATCGGCTTCGTCGTCGCGATGCTGATGCTCACCGACGTGCACACCACGATCTCCTTCACCCGCTTCGACTCGCCGGGCTTCGACATCCCCGACTGGACCTGGGCCATCTGGGCGATGCTCCTGCTCGCCGGCACGACCAACGCCGTCAACCTCACCGACGGCCTCGACGGCCTCGCAGCCGGGTCGTCGATCTTCGCGTTCATCACCTTCATCGTCGTCGGCTTCTGGGCGTTCCGGCACCCGGACGTGTACCAGGTGGAGCACGCCCTCGACCTCGCCGTCGTGGCGGCCGCCATGCTCGGAGGCGTCACCGGGTTCCTCTGGTGGAACGCCAACCCGGCCCGCATCTTCATGGGCGACACCGGCGCCCTCGCCATCGGCGCCGCGCTCGCGTGCCTGGCGCTGACGACCAACACCCAGCTGCTGCTCCCGGTCATCGGGTTCCTGTTCGTGCTCGAGACCGTGTCGGTGATGCTGCAGGTCACCCGCTTCCGCCTCACCGGCAAGCGGTTCTTCCGGATGGCTCCGATCCACCACCACTTCGAGCTGGGTGGCTGGCCGGAGACCACGGTCATCATCCGCTTCTGGATCATGGCCGGCCTCGCCACCGCGCTCGCGCTCGGCATGTTCTACGCCGACTACATCGGCACCGGCGGCCTCGACTGATGGCACCGCCCCGACGCCTCGACGGCGTGCCCGACCGCGTGCTGCTGGTGGGCTTCGGCCTGACCAACCAGGCCGTGGCCGCGGCGCTGCTCGCCCGTGGTCACCACGTCACGGTCACCGACGACGCGCCGTCCGACGCGACGAAGGCCGCCGCCGACCGCATCGGCGTCTCCCTGCTGGTCGCCCCCGACCGCACCGCGCTCGATGCCATGGTCGCCGATGCCGAGCTGGTCGTCCCCTCGCCCGGGCTACCCGACGAGCACGCGGTGTTCGCCAGCGCCGCCGCGCACGGCACCACGTCGGTCACCGAGCTCGACCTCGCCGCGGTGTGGGACGAGCGCCCGATCGTGGCCATCACCGGCACCAACGGCAAGACGACGGTCACCACGATGGTCACGGCGATGCTCGACGCCGCCGGCATCGCGTGCGTCGACGCAGGCAACAACGACCTGCCCCTCGTCGCCGCCATCGACGACCCGGACCCGGCGTGGTTCGTGGTCGAGGCCTCCTCCTTCCGCCTCGGGCGCACGCACGGCTGGGCCCCCCGGGTCGCGACCTGGCTCAACCTGGCCCCCGACCACCTCGACGTGCACGCCACCCACGCCGACTACGAGGCGGCCAAGGCCCGCATCTGGGCCTCGCAGGCGAGCACCGACGTCGCCGTGGGCAACCTCGACGACCCCGTCGTGGCCCGCCACCTCGCCGCCGCGCCGGCCCGCCACGTGTCCTGGTCCATCTCGGACCCCGCCGCCGACTACCACCTGGCGGACGGCCAGCTGGTGGGGCCGGGTGGGGCCATCGTCGCGACCTCCGAGCTGCCCCGCGCCCTGGACCACGACATCTCCAACGCCCTCGCCGCCGCCGCCACCGCCGAGGCGGCCGGCTGCCCGACGGATGCCATCCGCCAGGTGCTGGTCGGCTTCGGTCCGCTGCCGCACCGGGTTGCGCCGGTCGCCACCATCGACGGCACCACCTACTACGACGACTCCAAGGCCACCGTGCCCCACGCCACCCTCGCCGCGGTCCGGGGCTTCGACTCCGTCGTCCTCATCGCCGGCGGGCGCAACAAGGGCCTCGACCTCGGCACCCTCGCCGAGGGCGTCGACCACGTCCGCGCCGTCGTGGCCATCGGCGAAGCCGCCCCCGAGGTCACCGCTGCGTTCGACGGGCTCCGCCCGGTCGAGGTGGCCGGCTCGATGCCCGAGGCGGTCGCCACCGCGGCCCGCCTGGCCCAGCCCGGCGACGCCGTCCTGCTCTCACCGGCCTGCGCGTCGTTCGACTGGTACTCCAGCTACGCCGCTCGCGGCGACGACTTCGCCGCTGCCGTCCACGCCCTCGAGGAGACCCCATGACCGCGATCGGCCTGCGCCGCGCCCGCCACCCGCGCCTGCGACTCGTGCCTCCGTCGCGGAGCACCGAGGTGGGCGCCACCGAGGTGCCGTCCTCCGGTGCCACGCCGTCGCACCGCCTCGGGCTGTCGCTCGTCGTGGTGGTCGCGCTGCTGAGCCTGCTCGGGTCGGTGATGATCCTGTCCGCGTCCTCCGTGTGGGCCGTGGAGGAGATCGGCTCTCCCTTCGCCGTGTTCATCCGTCAGTGCATGTGGCTCGTCATCGCCTCGGTCGCCCTCTTCGTCGGCGCCCGGATCGACTACCACCGCTGGGCCCGGATGGTGCCGCTGCTCGTGTTCGGCTCCCTCGGCCTGCTGATCGCCGTGCTCGTCCCCGGCATCGGCATGAGCGTGAACGGCGCCCAGCGCTGGATCGGGCTCGGCTTCCTGCAGCTCCAGCCGGCCGAGCCGGCGAAGTTCGCCCTCATCGTCTTCTGCGCCGCCCTCGTCGCCCGCAACGCCCACCGGGTCCACCAGCTCGGCGTGGTCCTGCGGCCCGCCCTCGTGGTGCTCGGCATGTTCGCGGTGCTGCTCATGAAGCAGCCCAACCTCGGCACCACGATGATCCTGTGCGCGATCGTCGGCGGGATGCTGCTCTGGGCCGGCGTGCCCATGCGGATCCTCGGCGTGCTCGGCGCCACCGCGGTGGTGCTCGGCACCACGTTCGCGCTGTCGGCGGACTACCGGCGGGCCCGGGTCACCGGCTTCCTCGATCCGTGGGAGAACGCCGGGGACTCCGGCTACCAGACGATCCAGTCCCTCATCGGCGTCGCCTCGGGCGGCGTCTCGGGCACCGGCCTCGGGGCCAGCCGGGCGAAGTGGGGGTTCCTCCCCGAGGCCCACACCGACTTCGTGTTCGCCATCATCGGCGAGGAGCTCGGCCTCATCGGCTGCCTGTTCGTCGTCGCCCTCTTCGCCAGCCTCATCGCCCTCGGCCTGCGCATCGCCCACCGGGCGTCGGACCCCTTCGGGGCCATGCTGGCCGTCGGCGTCACCACCTGGTTCGCGGTCCAGGGCTTCGTCAACGTGGCCGCCGTGCTCAGCCTCCTGCCCATCACGGGCGTGCCCCTGCCCTTCGTCTCCTTCGGCGGCTCGTCGCTGGTGGCCACCATGCTCGCGGCCGGCGTGCTCGTGAACGTGGCGTTCCAGGGCGAGGAGCCGGACAACCCCGTGCGGGCCCGCATCGCCGCCCGCCGGGCGCGCAACGCCGCCGCCCGCGGGTAGGGAGCGCCGGTGAAGATCTTCGTCACCGGCGGCGGAACCGCCGGCCACGTCCTGCCCGCCCTCGCCATCGCCACCGCTCTGCGCCAGCGCGGCCACGACGTGCACCTCGTCGGCTCCGAGCGCGGCATCGAGGCGCGCCTGGTGCCCGAAGCCGGCTTCGAGCAGACCCTGCTGCCCGGTCGCGGCATCGCCCGCAGCGTGTCTCCCGCGGCCCTGCGGGCCAACGCCGGCGCCGTGGTCGGCCTGATCCGGGCCGTGCTGGCGGCCATCAGCCTCGTCCGGCGCCACCGTCCTGCGGCCGTCGTCGCCGTCGGCGGCTACGCCAGCGTCGCGGCCGGGGTGGCCGCCGTGCTCTGGCGGGTGCCGATCATCGTGCACGAGCAGAACGCGGTGCCGGGCGCCGCCAACCGCCTGCTCGCCCGCTTCGCGGCCCGCAGCGCGACCTCCTTCCCCGACACGGACCTGCCCCGGGCCGAGGTCGTCGGCAACCCGGTGCGGGCCGAGCTGTTCGACGCCGAGCACCGGGACCGCCCCGACGGTCGGGCTCAGCTGCTCGTGTTCGGTGGGTCCCTCGGGGCGCTCTCGATCAACCGCGCCACCCTCGCCGCCGTCGAGCGCTGGCACGACCGCAGCGACCTCGCCGTGCACCACGTGATCGGACGGCGGGACTGGCCCACGCTCGACCGGCCCGCCGACACCGGTGCGCTCGTGTACGAGGCCGTGGAGTACGAGGACGACATGCCCGCCCAGCTGGCACGCGCCGACCTCGTCGTCTGTCGGGGCGGATCGGGCACGCTGTTCGAGCTGGCCGCCACCGGGCGCCCCGCCGTCATCGTCCCCTCGCTCGTCACCACCGGCGGCCAGCAGGTCGCCAACGCCGAGCGCGTCGCGGCCACCGGCGGCGCCGTGGTCGTGCGCGACGACGAGCTCGACGGCGACCGGCTGGTCGCCGAGGTCGACGCGCTCCTCGCCGACCCCGACCGCCTGAGCGCCATGTCGGACCAGGTGTCGTCGCTGGCCACGCCCGACGCTGCGGACCGCGTCGCTGCCCTGGTCGAGGAGCACGCCCGTGCCCGCTGACCGCCCCCACCAGGCGATCGACCTCAGCACCCCCCGCCGGATCCACGTGGTCAACGTGGGCGGGGCCGGCATGAGCGCCATCGCCACCGTCCTGGCCCAGATGGGTCACGCCATCTCGGGCGTGGACGACAAGGACACGCCGTTCCTGGCCCCCCTGCGGGACCTCGGCGTGGACGTCACCGTCGGGCCCAGCGGCCTCGCCGCCGACGCAGCGGTCGATGCGGTCGTCACGTCCACGGCCACGCCGCAGGACCACCCCGACGTGGTGGCGGCGGGGGAGGCGTCGGTGCCGGTGCTCCACCGCAGCGACGCGCTCGCGTCCATCTGCGCCGAGCGCGACGTGCTCGCCGTGGCCGGCACCCACGGCAAGTCCACGACGACCGGCATGGTCGCGACCATCCTCGACGGCGTGGGAGACGGTGCGGGCTACCTCGCGGGCACCCGCATCACGGGCCTGGGCCGCAACGCCGACTGGCGCACCGGGCCCGGCTTCGTGGTCGAGGCCGACGAGTCCGACGGCACCTTCCTGCGGGTCGGGGCGACCGACGCGCTCGTCACCAACGTCGAGGCCGACCACCTCTCGTACTGGGGGACCGAGGACGCGCTGGTCGAGGGCTTCCGCTCCCTCGTCGGTGGGCTCGACGGCACGGCCGTGCTCTGCCTCGACGACCCCGGCGCCGCCGCGCTCGCCCCGGTGGCGGGGCGCTCGCTCACCTACGGCACCGACCCGGCGGCCGACCTGCGGATCACCGACATCGGTCCCGCCGGGATCGGCGTGCGCTTCACGCTGCACCACGGCGACGAGGCGGTCGAGGTCGAGGTCCCGACGGCACCGGGGTCGCACAACGCCCGCAACGCGGCGGGCGCGCTCGGGGCCTGCCTCGTCCGGGGCGTGCCGCTCGCCGACGGCGCCCGGGCCCTGCGCGCCTTCGCCGGGGTCGCTCGCCGGTTCGAGCAGCGGGGGGTCGCCGGCGGCGTCACCTTCGTGGACTCCTACGACCACCTGCCCACCGAGGTCGCCGCCGCCCTGGCCGCCGCCCGCACCGGCCCCTTCGACCGGGTCGTCTGCGTCTTCCAGCCCCACCGCTACACCCGCACCCGGGACCTGGCCCACACCTTCGCCGACGCGTTCGCTGACGCAGACGTCCTCGGCGTCACCGAGCTGTACTCCGCCGGCGAGGCGCCGATCGAGGGGGTCAGCGGTGCCCTCGTGCGCGATGCCGTCGTGGCCGCCCACCCCGACGCGGACGTCGCCTTCCTGCCCGACCTCGGCGCGACCGAGGCGTGGCTCCTCGACGTGCTGCGCCCCGGCGACCTGTGCCTCACCCTCAACGCCGGCGACCTCACCGACGTCCCCGATCGCGTGCTGGCCGCGCTGCAGGGGAGCGCCTCGTGAGCCCGGATCCGCTCACCACCGCCCGCGAGGTGCTGGGCGACCTGGCCCAGCCGATGGTGCCGCTCGGGCCCTTCACCACCTACAAGGTCGGCGGGCCCGCGGCCCTGTTCGTGGAGGTCACCGACGACGACGTGCTCGCGGCCGTGGGTGCCGCCGTGGCGGCCAGCGGCGTCGAGGTCCTGGTCGTGGGCAACGGCTCGAACATGCTCGTGTCCGACGCCGGGTTCCCCGGCCTGGCCATCCGCCTCGGCGATGCCTACGCCACGGTCGAGGTGGACGGCACCGAGGTCAGCGCCGGCGGCGCCGCCCTGCTGCCCGTCGTCGCCCGCCAGAGCGTGAAGGCCGGGCTCACCGGCTTCGAGTGGGCCGTCGGCGTGCCCGGATCCATCGGTGGGGCGGTCCGGATGAACGCCGGCGGCCACGGGTCGGACATGGCGGCCAGCCTGCTGGGGGTCCGCGTCTTCGACTGCCGCACGGGGGAGGATGCGACCGTGCCCGCGTCCGCCCTCGAGCTCGGCTACCGGCGCTCCGCGATCACCCCGGACCAGGTGGTCCTGCGCGCCACGCTCGGCCTCGCCGTGGACGAGGCCGGCACCGGCTCGGACACGATCTCCGAGATCGTCCGCTGGCGGCGGGCCAACCAGCCCGGCGGCCAGAACGCCGGCTCGGTGTTCACCAACCCCGACGGGGACAGCGCCGGGCGCCTCATCGACGCGGCCGGTGGCAAGGGGCTGCGACGTGGCACCGCCGAGGTCTCGCCCAAGCACGCCAACTTCATCCAGGCCGACGCCGGCGGGCGCGCCGACGACGTCTTCGCCGTGATGGTGGCGGTGCGCGACGCCGTCGAGGCCGCCACCGGCGTCCGGTTGCACCCCGAGACCCGCCTCGTCGGGTTCGACGAGGCCGAGGTCACCTGGTGAGCGGCCCGCGGGTGCTCGACCGCGAGGCCGGACCGGTCGCGCCGCCCCTCGCCGCCGGCGTGGACCCGCGCTTCCGGGCCCGGCGCATCGCGGTCCGCAAGGACGCCGGGCGCAAGCGCCTCAAGCGGCTGCTCCTGCTCGTCGCCGTCGCCGCCCTCGCCCTGGCCGCGGTCATCGTCCTGCGCAGCCCGGTGCTCGACGTCGACGAGGTCGTCGTGGCCGGCGCGACGCGGCTCGACCCGGCCACGATCCGATCCGAGGCCGGCATCGACCAGGGCGCCCCGCTGCTGCTGGCCGACCTCGGCGCGGCCACCGAGCGGATCGAGGCCCTGCCCTGGGTCGCGGCGGCCGAGGTCACCCGTGACCTGCCCGGACGCGTCGACATCACCGTCCGCGAGCGCGAGCCCGTGGCGGTCGTGTCGGGTGGCGGCGCAGCCGTGCTCGTCGACGTGGACGGCCGGGTCCTGGAGCTGGCGCCGTCCGCCCCGGGTGGCTTCGTGCAGGTCGTGGCCGCCGAGCAGCCGCCGGCGCCCGGCGCCACCATCGACGCCGACCTCCTCGCTGCCGTCGGGCTCGCCGGCCGGCTGCGGGTCAACCCCGCCGGCGCCGTGGCCGCCGTCCACCTCGAGCCCGACCTGCGGCTGCAGCTGGTGGAGGGCGGGGTCGTCGAGCTCGGCGACACCTCCGACCTCGACGCCAAGGTGGAGGCGTTCCGCACCGTGCACGCCCGGGTCGACCGGGCCTGCCTGGCCACGATCGACCTCTCGGTGCCGTCCCATCCGGTGCTGACCCGGGACGCGGGGTGCCTCGGTGACGGTTGACCGCTCCCCGGCCACCCTCGTACGCTCTCGACCCACACCTGACATCGAGGGTGAGCCGACCTCGACCTCGACTCGAACTTCACCCCGGGCGGTCCGTGCCGCCCGGTCCGCCGCGCCTGTCGGCTGCGGCACCATCACCCGACCGGGACCGCGACCTCGCGTACCCTGAACCGAGCGGTCGTCCCAACCGAGACCGAGCGGCTGACCCTGGAGGAAACACGACTCATGGCTGCGAACCCGCAGAACTACCTGGCCGTCATCAAGGTGGTCGGCATCGGCGGCGGTGGCGTGAACGCGGTCAACCGCATGATCGACGCCGGCCTGAAGGGCGTGGAGTTCATCGCGGTGAACACCGACGCCCAGGCCCTGCTGATGTCCGACGCCGACGTGAAGCTCGACATCGGTCGTGAGCTCACCCGTGGCCTCGGCGCCGGGTCGGACCCCGAGGTCGGCAAGCAGGCCGCCGAGGAGCACCGCGAGGAGATCGAGGAGGTGCTCAAGGGCGCCGACATGGTCTTCATCACCGCGGGCGAGGGCGGCGGCACCGGCACCGGCGGCGCCGCGGTCATCGCCGAGGTCGCCAAGAGCCTCGGCAGCCTCACCATCGGCGTGGTCACCCGCCCCTTCGCCTTCGAGGGCCGTCGCCGCTCGGTCCAGGCCGAGCAGGGCATCCAGCGCCTGAAGGAGAAGGTCGACACGCTCATCGTCATCCCGAACGACCGGCTCATCACCGTGTCGAACGAGAAGACCTCGATGCTGAACGCCTTCAAGATGGCCGACGAGGTCCTGCTCCAGGGCGTCCAGGGCATCACCGACCTCATCACCACGCCGGGCCTGATCAACACCGACTTCGCCGACGTGAAGATGATCATGTCCAACGCCGGTTCGGCGCTCATGGGCATCGGCTACGCCTCCGGCGAGGGCCGGGCGCTGCAGGCCGCTCGCAACGCCATCTCCTCCCCGCTGCTGGAGGCCTCGATCGAAGGTGCCCGGGGCATCCTGCTCACCATCTCCGGTGGCAGCGACCTGGGCCTGTTCGAGGTCAACGAGGCCGCCGAGGTCATCCACGGCGTCGCCCACCCCGAGGCCAACATCATCTTCGGCACCGTCGTCGACGACGACATGGGCGACGAGGTGCGCGTCACCGTCATCGCCGCCGGCTTCGACCGCTTCGACGGCGAGGCGCCGGCGCCCCGCAGCTCGGGCCAGCGCGACCCGCTGCGGCCGTCCTCGGGCGGCGACCTGGGCGACGTCCTCGGCGGTGACGACGACGACCTCTTCGGCGACGACGGCGACGACGACTTCGACGTCCCGTCGTTCCTGAAGTAGCCCCCGCCGGGGTGGCCCGGTTCGCCTTCACCACCCGCGAGATCGGCGACTTCCACGTCGGCGGGGACCCTGTCGACCTCGAGCACCGGCGCCGTGGCGTCTTCGACGCGCCGTGGACGTGGCTGCGCCAGGTGCACGGCGCCCGGGTCGTGACGGTGACGGAACCGGGCGAGCACGCCGGCGAGGAGGCCGACGCCGCGGTCACGGCCGTCCCGGGCGCGGTGCTGGCCATCCACACCGCCGACTGCGTCCCCGTCCTGCTCCACGACCGCCGGGCCGAGGTGCTGGGAGCGGCCCACGTCGGGTGGCGCGGCCTGCTCGGCGGGGTCCTGGAGGCCACGGTCGAATCGATGGAGCGCCTCGGCGCCACCGACATCCGCGCCACCGCCGGCCCCCACATCCGGGCCCGCTGCTACGAGTTCGGCGCGACGGAGCTGGACGAGGTCGCGGCGCGCTGCGGCGACGATGTCCGCGCCGAGACGGCCTGGGGCACCCCGGCCCTCGACCTGCTGGCCGGCATCCGCGCCGCCCTCGGCGCACGGGCGGTCGACGACTTCGGCGGCTGCACCGCCTGCGAGCCGGGGCGCTACTTCTCGCACCGGGCCCGGGGCGATGCCGGGCGCCACGCGGCAGCGGCCGAGCTCGGCACGTCCCTCGGGTGGGAGGACGTGGCATGACCATCGACGCCGCCGACGTCACCGCCGCGCTCGAGCGGGTGCTGGGCCAGGTCAGCGACGCCGGTGGCGATCCCGACCGGATCACCGTGGTCGCCGTGACCAAGGGCTTCGGCCCGGAGGCACCCATCGCCGCCCTGCGCGCCGGGCTGGTCGAGCTGGGGGAGAACTACGCCCAGGAGCTGCAGGACAAGGCCGAGTCGGTGGCCGCCACCGCCGACCTGCCCGCGCCTTCGTGGCACTTCATCGGACGGCTGCAGTCGAACAAGGTGCGCCTCGTCGCCGACCGGGTCGCCTGCTGGCAGAGCCTCGACCGGGCCTCCGTCGTCGACGAGGTCGCGAAGCGCGCCCCGGGGGCTCGGGCGCTGATCCAGGTCAACGCGGCCGCCGAGGACGGCAAGGGAGGAGCCTCGCTCGCCGAGGCCCCCGACCTGGTCGCACGCGCCCGCGACGGTGGCCTCGACGTCGTCGGGCTGATGGCCGTCGGCGTGGCAGGCGACGCCGCCGCCACCGAATCGGCATTCGCCGCCACCGCCTCGCTCGCCGACGACCTCGGGCTGCCCGAGCGGTCCATGGGCATGAGCGGCGACCTGGCCGAGGCGGTCCGGTCGGGCACGACGATGATCCGCGTGGGTACGGCTCTGTTCGGACCCCGACCCACCCGAGACGGTTCGCGGCCCACGCGACCGACCGTGCGAGACTGACCGACGAGACGAGGAGGCACCGATGGCTGGCGTGTTCCAGAAGGCCATGGTCTGGTTGGGCTTGGCGCCCGACGAGGAGTACGACGACTACCGCTACGACGACGCGGCGCGCCCCGCGCCCGGCGGTCCCACCCGCCAGGGCGGCGGCTGGGGCGGCCAGCAGGGCCCCGGCGGACCGCGCGTCCACCAGCCCCCGCCCGAGCCCGAGGAGCCCGTCGGCTCCTACGGCCGCGGCCAGGGCGGCCGGCCCACCGGTGCGGTCCGCCCGCTGCCCCCGCGTGGACAGGCCGAAGCACCCGCACGCGCGCCCCAGCGGGAGGAGACGCCTACGGTGCGCCCCATGCGCCCCACCTCGGCCAAGCCCACCGTCGTCACGCCGACGTCGTTCGACGCAGCCAAGGACGTCGCCGACCGGTTCAAGGCCAACCAGCCCGTCGTGATGGACCTGTCCGACGCCGACCGCGACCTCGCCCGTCGGCTCATCGACTTCTCCTCGGGCATGTGCTACGCCCTCGGCGGCAACATGGAGCGGGTGACGCCCGGCGTCTACCTCATCACGCCGTCCGGGGTCGAGGTGTCCGCCGAAGAGCGGCGACGCCTCGCCGGCGGCCGCTGACGAGGATCCGACCGTGGGCCTGATCTGCTCGCTGCTGCAGCTGTACGTCATCGTCATCATCGCCGGGGCGCTGCTGTCGTGGTTCCCGACCGAGCCCGGCGGCGGCCTGCACCAGGTCCGCATGGGCATCGCCCGGGTCACCGACCCGGTGATGCTCCCGGTGCGCCGGGCCATCGGCACGAGCTTCGGCGGCATCGACTTCTCGCCGCTCATCGTGATCATCGGCCTGCAGCTGCTCGCCGGCATCATCTGCTAGCGCCACCATCACCCAGTCCTGACGGCGGGGACGCCTAGCATCGTGGCCATGGATCTGACGCCTGATCTGCTCCTCGAGGCCAAGTTCGCTCCCGCTCGCCGGGGCTACGACATGAACGAGGTCGACGACTTCCTCGAGCGCTGCGCCGAGGGCCTCGACGTCCTGCTCGCCCGGCTCCGGGCCGAGTTCGATCGGGCCGAGCGCGCCGAAGCCGCCCTGGTCGAGCTGCGCGCCACCGGCGCCGCGCCGGCCGCCGCCGAGGTCCCGCGCTCCGAGCCCGATGCCGAGGTCATGCCCGAGCCGGTGGCGACGTCCCCGGCCGCCGAGCCCGACCCCGAGCTCGCCAAGGAGCCGATGCGGATCCTCATCGCCGCCGAACGCACCGCCGAGGCCGCCATCGCCGACGCCCGGGCCGAGGCCGAGCGCATCCGGGCCGAGGCCGAGTCCGTGGCCAGCACCACGCGCAGCGAGGCCGAGAACATGTTGGCCCGCTCCCGGGCCGAGGCCGAGGCCGAGGCCCGCCAGGCCGGCGACGAGGCCCGCCGCTCGATCGAGGCGGAGGTCCTCGCTCTGCGCCAGGACCGCGACGTGCTCTCCGCCGACGTCGACTCGCTGCGTGGCTGGCTCGAGGGCCAGCGGAGCCGTCTCCGCACCGCGGCCCAGGACCTCCAGCGCCTCGTCGACGATCCCGACGCCCTGCGCGAGCTGCCCGCCCCCGAGATCCACGGCGGCGACATCGGCACCACCGGCACCGGCACCGGCACGGACACCGGCGACGAGGTCGTGGCCGAGGACGAGCCCGCCCCGCAGCAGGCTGAGGCCGCCGACACCGACGACGTCGTCGATGCCCGATCCGCCGAGGACGTGCATGGTCGACCGACCGGTGCGCTCTTCGACGACGACGAGCCGACCCAGGCCGTCCCGGTCGCCCAGGCCCCCGAGATCAGCCGTCAGCACGCGGTGTTCGACGACGATCGGGCACCGACGAACGGCGCGTTCTTCGGTACCGACGCCATCCGGTAGCTGCCCGCTCGTCTGGCCCGCCTGGGCAGGGGTTCGGCGCCCGGCGTCGAAAGAGTTCCCTTGTGCCCACTTCGCTCCGTCGCGCGGGCCGCTGTCTATGATCCCCGCCGCCGTGCGGGTTCTCGGAAGGTGACGTAAACGTGCTGGTCCTCGTGAGCTTCGGCCTCGTCTTGTTGGCGACGATCCTGCTGGTGGTGGGGTTGCTCGCAGACACCCTGACGCTGATCTACCTCTCGATCGCCGCCAGCTTCACCGCCGCCGTCGTGCTCTACCTGGCCTTCCGGCGGGCCCGGCCCAAGGCCGACACCGACCTCGTGGCGCCCACCCCGATCCCGCCCGAGGGCGCCGAGGACGAGTCGACCGAGGTGGATCCCACCACCATCACGCCCGGGGCCACCACGCCCGAGACCGTGGTCGCCGCCGAGGAGCCCGAGGTCATCGACGCCGAGGACGCCCCCGCCCTGGTCGACGACCCCGCCACCAGCGCAGCCGGCGACGACTGGACCACCGATGCGGACTGGGCCGACGACGGCGAGTTCGACGTCGAGTTCCCGATCGCCGACTACGACGACCTCACCGTCGCCGAGATCATGCCGCTGCTGCCCCAGCTGTACACCGACGAGCTCGGTGTGGTCGCCGAGCGGGAGCGCACCGGCAAGAACCGGGCGGCCATCCTCGACCGCCTCGACGAGCTGGCTGCCACCGGCACCGACGCCGACGCCCTCGAAGCGGCCAGCATCGACGCCGACGACGCCTTCGCCCCGGCGGCCGCGCCGGCCGCCGCCGTGGCCGAGTCGCCCCGCAACGATGCGCTGTCGACGCCCCCTGCAACGCCCCGGCCCGCCCCGGCCCCACCCCAGGTGCCGTCCCTGTCCGACGACGAGGACGACGACGGCTTCGTCTTCCCGATCGCCGCCTACGACGAGCTGGGCGTGGACCAGATCGTGCCGCTGCTCGCCCAGCTCGAGGACGACGAGCTCGAGGACGTCAAGGCCCGCGAGGTCGCCGGGCAGGGCCGCCGGAGCGTCATCGCCGAGATCGACCGCCAGCTCGGCCTCGTCGACGCCGTCGGCGCCAGGGCCGATCGCGACGGCACCTGGGCCGAGCCGGCTCCCGAGCCCGCCCCGGCTCCCGAACCCCGTCCCGCACCGGCGCCCGAGCCGGCCGGGTCGAGCATGCTCGCCATCGCCGGCTACGACGGCCTCACCGTCGCCCAGATCCGGCCGCTGCTGGCCGGGCTCTCCCACGACGAGCTGCGGGCGGTGCTGGACCACGAGGTCGCGCGCGACAACCGCCGCACCATCGTCGCCGACATCGAGCGCCGCCTCGGCGCCGGCGGGCCGGCCCCGACGGCCGCCGCTCGGGCCACGAAGGCGCCGGCCCGCAAGGCGACCAAGAAGGCCACTGCGAAGAAGGCCACCGCCAAGAAGGCCACCACCAAGCGGTCGGCCAAGAAGTCCGCTCGGGCCACGAAGCAGGCGGCGGCACCGAAGTTCCCGATCGCCGACTACGACACCCTCACCGTGGCCCAGATCCGCCCGAAGCTCGCCGGCCTGAGCGAGGCCCAGCTCCGTCAGGTCCAGGCTCGGGAAGCGGACGGTGCCGGCCGCAAGACGATCCTGAACGAGATCGCCAGCCGCTTGGGCTGACCGCCGGCGTCAGGCGCCGGTGCGGTGGACGGCGACGTGGGCGGCGAGCCCGGCACCGACCTCGACGCGGTGCCCGTCGGCCAGGGGCCGGTCGTGCGGCGCCTGCTCCAGGTCGGTGACGAGGCAGGAGTCGGTGAGGAGGCCCTCGTGGGCCTCGATCGCGGCGCGCAGCTCGTCGTGGTGACCGGGGTCGACGACGAGGCGGATGCGGTCGGACACGTCGAGGCCCTCCTTGCGGCGGACCTCGTTGACCTCGCGGGCGAGGTCGCGCACCAGGCCCTCGGCCTCGAGCTCGGGGGTGACGGTGAGGTCGAGCCGGACCAGGCCGGCCCCGCCGGCGAGGGCCGCGGTCGCCTCGGGCTGGTCGGCGTCGAGCTTGCGCACGTAGTCGTCGGGGCCGAAGCGGTGCGAGCCGACGATGAGCTCGTCGGCGTCGGCGTCGTAGGTGTAGTCACCTGACTGCATGGCCTTGACCACGGTCGGGGTGTCCTTGCCGAGGCGGCGACCCACGACCTTGAGGTCGACCTCGAAGCGCTCGGCGCCGAGCAAGCCGGCCTCGGCGAGCACGACGTCTTTGACGTTGACCTCGTCGGCCAGCAGCCCGCGGAAGGCCTCGAGGTGCGCGTTGTCGGTGCCGGCGGCGTCGGCCAGGGAGACGGTGAGGGTCTGCAGGGGCAGCCGGCGCCGCAGGCCCCGCGCCTCGCGGACCGACTTGGCGGCCGAGGCGATGTCGCGCACGAGGTCCATCTGGACGACCAGCTCGGGGTCGTGGGGCAAGGAGTCGGCGTCGGGCCAGTCGGTGAGGTGCACCGAGCCCTCGCCGGTGAGGTCGCCCCAGACCTGCTCGGTGAGCAGGGGCAGCAGCGGAGCCGAGACGCGGCACAGGTGGTCGAGCACGGTGTGGAGCACGTCGACGGCGACCTGGTCCTCACCCCAGAACCGCTCGCGCGAGCGGCGGATGTACCAGTTGTTCAGCGAGTCCAGGAACGACGACACGTCGGCGCACGCGCCGGACAGGTCGAAGGCATCCATCCGGGCCGTGACGGACTCGACGAGCTGGCGGGTCTTGGCCAGCACGTAGCGGTCGAGCACGTGGGTGACCGAGCCGGCGGTGACGTCGTCGGCGGTGAGCGTGCGCCCGGCGCGCAGCGACTCGCCCGCGTTGGCGTAGAGCGCCAGGAAGTACCAGGCGTTCCAGATGGGCAGCAGCACCTGGCGCACGGCGTCCTGCATCGGGCCCTTGGCCGCGACCATGTCGCCGCCGCGCACGGCCGCCGAGCTGAGCAGCGACCAGCGCATGGCGTCGGAGCCGATCGTGTCGAACACCTCGACCGGGTCGGGGTAGTTCTGCAGGCGCTTGGACAGCTTCTGGCCGTCGTCGCCGAGCAGCACGCCGTGGACGACGCAGTTGGAGAACGCGGGGCGGTCGAACAGCGCCGTCGACAGCACGTGCAGCGTGTAGAACCAGCCGCGCGTCTGGCCGATGTACTCGCAGATGAAGTCGCCCGGGAAGTGCCCGTCGAACCACTCCTGGTTCTCGAACGGGTAGTGCACCTGGGCGAAGGGCATCGAACCCGACTCGAACCAGCAGTCGAGCACGTCGGGGATGCGCCGCATCGTGGACTTCCCCGTGGGGTCGTCGGGGTTGGGCCGCGTCAGCTCGTCGATCATCGGACGGTGCAGGTCGGTGACGGCCACGCCGAAGTCGCGCTCGAGGTCCTCGATCGAGCCGTAGACGTCGAGGCGCGGGTGGGCGGGGTCGTCGGACTTCCACACCGGGATGGGGGAGCCCCAGAACCGGTTCCGGGAGATCGACCAGTCGCGCGCCCCCTCCAGCCAGCGGCCGAAGGAGCCGTCGCGGACGTGGTCGGGCACCCAGTTGATCTGCTGGTTGAGCTCCAGCATCCGCTCCTTGACGGCGGTGACGTCGACGAACCAGGACGACACGGCCTTGTAGATGAGGGGCGTGTCGGTGCGCCAGCAGTGCGGGTAGCTGTGCAGGTAGGAGTCGTGGCGGACGATGACGCCGCGCGCCTTGAGGTCGCGGACGATGTCCTTGTTGGCGTCGAACACCTGCATGCCGGCGTACGGCGGCACGTCGGCGGTGAACGCGCCCTTCTCGTCCACCGGGGCGATGGTGGGGATGCCGTGCTCGTCGGACAGCGCCTTGTCGTCCTCGCCGAAGCCGGGGGCGATGTGGACCGACCCGGTGCCCTCGCCGGTGTCGATCCAGTCGGCGCCGAGGATCCGGTGGGCGTTCTCGGTGCCGGCGAAGAAGTCGAAGATCGGGGTGTAGTTGGCGCCGACGAGCTCGTCGCCCGTCACCGTGGCGACCTGCTCCATGTCCTCGAGCTGGCCGGCGTACTTCTCGACCGTGTCGGCGCCCAGCACGTACTCGGTGCCGTCGGCCTCGCGGAACACGGCGTAGGTGATGCCGGGTCCGACCGCGATGGCCAGGTTCGAGGGCAGCGTCCACGGCGTGGTCGTCCAGACCAGCAGGCGCTTGCCGGCGTGGTCGCCCGAGGTCAGCTCGAACCAGACCGTGACGGCGGGGTCCTGGCGCTCCCGGTAGGCGTCGTCCATGCGGGTCTCGAAGTTGGACAGCGGCGTCTCGCACTCCCAGCAGTAGGGCAGGACGCGCTGGCCCTCGTAGGCGAGGCCCTTGTCGTGGAGCGTCTTGAACGCCCACATGACCGACTCCATGAAGGACAGGTCCATGGTCTTGTAGTCGTTGGCCATGTCGACCCAGCGGGCCTGGCGGCGGACGTAGGAGTTCCACGAGTCCGCGGTGCCCGACACGAGGATGCGGCACTCCTCGTTGAAGGTGTCCACGCCGAGCTCCTCGATGGCGAGGCGGCCCGACACGCCGAGGCGCTTCTCGGCCTCCATCTCGGCCGGGAGGCCGTGGCAGTCCCAGCCGAAGCGGCGTTCGACCAGCTTGCCCCGCATCGTCTGGTAGCGGGGGACCGCGTCCTTCACGAAGCCGGTGAGCAGGTGCCCGTAGTGGGGGAGCCCGTTGGCGAACGGCGGACCGTCGTAGAAGACGAACTCGTCGCCGCCCTCGCGCTGGTCGATGCTGCGCTCGAAGGTCTTCTCCGCCTCCCAGCGACCGATGATCGACTTCTCGAGCTCCGGGAACGAGGGGTGGGCGTCGACGTCGGGGTAGCGACCCGACCCTGGGCGTCCGTCGTTCGCAGGCATCCCGCCATGGTAGGGGCGCCCGGTCGTGGCGCCCCAAGGGTTGGGCGGGGCCGGGGGTCCTTGCCGGTGCTCGCGGCGCGGCGTACGCTCTCGGCTCCCCTGTGCGGAGGAGCACCACGTGGCACGTGCCAGCAAGGCCTCTGCGGCCAGCAAGAAGAAGGCGACGACGAAGAAGGCGGCGGCCAACAAGGCCCGCTCCGGCGGGGCGGCCAAGGCCACGTCCAAGACGACGAAGAAGGCGGCCACGAAGGCCGCAGCCAAGAAGTCGGCCAAGGCCACGACCAAGGCCACGACCAAGGCCTCGTCGAAGTCGACAACGAAGGCGGCATCGACCAAGTCGACCGCGAAGAAGGCGCCGGCCAAGTCCGGCCGCGCCAAGAAGTCCTCCCACTTCGACTCGAAGTTCCTCGAGAAGATGCGCAAGCTCCTCCACGCCGAGCGCGACACCTACGAGCGCCAGGCCAAGCAGCTCCGCGCCGAGGCCGACAGCCTCGTCATGGACATGGATCCCGGCGACGTCCAGTTCGACGAGGAGTCGGGCGAGGGCGACACCATCGCCGTCGAGCGAGGTCGCGACCTCGCGCTCGCGGCCCAGGCGATGGACATGATCGAGGAGATCGACCACGCCCTGACCAAGTTCGACGAGGGCACCTACGGCATCTGCGAGGTGTCCGGCGAGCCGATCCCGCAGGAGCGCCTCGAGGCGATCCCGTGGGCCCGGGAGAAGGTGGAGTACAAGGTCGGTGGGTTCGGTCGGCGCTGAGACGACGGCCCCCACGACGCCCGGCGACCCCGCCCCGCGGCCCCGGCGTCCGCTCCTGGTCATCGGTGCCGTCACGGCGCTGGTGGTCGTCCTCGACCAGCTGACCAAGTGGTGGGCGCTCGAGGCCCTCACCGAGCCCACCCGGATCATCGACCTGGTGTGGACCCTGCGCCTGCGGGTGATCTACAACACCGGCACCGCGTTCTCGCTCACCTCCGACAGCGGCCCGATCGTGTCGGTGATCGCCCTGGTCGTGGTCGCGTTCCTGCTGTGGTCGGGTCGCAACCAGCGCTCGCCGTGGGTGCTGGCGTCCTACGGACTCGTCGTCGGCGGCACGTTCGGCAACATGGTCGACCGGGTCTTCCGGGACGGCAACGACGGCGTCCTCGGCGGCGCGGTGATCGACTTCGTCGACCTCCAGTGGTTCCCGGTCTTCAACCTCGCCGACGCCGCGCTCACCGTCGGGATCGGCCTGCTGCTCGTGGTGGGCTTCTTCACCGATGCGCTGGACGAGCCGGCTGAAGAGGAGACTGGGGCATGACCGCCTTCGACGCCGAGCTGCCCGAAGCCCTGGCCGGCGAGCGGCTGGACCGGATCGTGGCCATGCTCTGCGACGTGCCCCGCAGCGTCGCCGGCGAGCTGATCGACGCCGGCGAGGTCCGCATCGACGGCGAGGTCCGCACCCGCCGAGCCGATCGGTTGGACGAGGGCCAGAGACTCACCCTCGACGTGCCCGCCGGGCCGGAGGAGCTCACGGTCGAGGCCGATCCCGACGTCCCCGTCGACGTGGTCCACGAGGACGAGCACCTGCTGGTCATCGACAAGCCGGCCGGCCTCGTGGTCCACCCCGGTGCCGGCAACCCCACCGGCACGCTGGTCCACGGGCTCCTCGCCCGGTACCCGGAGATCGCCGACGTCGGCGAGCCGTTCCGGCCCGGCATCGTGCACCGCCTCGACCGCGAGACCTCCGGGCTGCTCGCGGTGGCCCGCACGGCCGAGGCCCACGCCGGGCTCACCGAGCTGCTCCGGGTGCACGACATCGTCCGCCGCTACCGCACCCTGGTCTGGGACCACGTCACCGAGCCCCGGGGCCAGGTCGACGCCCCCATCGGCCGGTCGACGAAGGACCCGACCAAGATGGGGATCGTCGTCGGGGGTCGGGAAGCCCGCACCGGCTACGAGGTCGTGCGCCGCTACGACGAGCCCGTGCCGGTCACCGAGCTGGTCTGCCACCTCGAGACCGGACGCACCCACCAGATCCGCGTCCACCTGCGCGGCATCGGCCACCCGGTGGTGGGCGATCCCCGCTACGGCGGGGTGCGCCAGACGCTGCCCGCGCCCCGCCAGTTCCTCCACGCCGAGCACCTCGCCTTCCGCCACCCGGTCACCGGCCAGCCGGTCGAGGCCGACAGCCCCCTCCCCGCCGACCTCCGCGAGGTCCTCGCCCGCCTCAGCTGATCGCTGCGTCGAGGCCGTCGTCGTGGGGCGGCGCCGGCCAGGGCTGCTCGCCGTTGGCCATGCGGGCCAGGTCGGCCAGGTGGAGGCCGTCGAGGTGGCGGCGCATGTGCTCGCCCACGTCGGCCCAGACCGCCAGCAGCACGCACTGCCCCTGGTGGTCGCAGGCGCCGTCGGTGTGGGGCTCGCCGAAGTCGCCGAGGGTGATGGGGCCGTCGACGGCGGACACGATGTCGCCGAGGGTGATGTCCTCGGGGGACCGGGCCAGGACGTAGCCGCCGCCGACGCCGCGCTTGGAGCGCACGAGCCCGGCGCCCTTCAGCGCGAGCAGGATCTGCTCGAGGTAGGGCTGGGGCAGCCCGGTGCGGGCGGCGATGTCCCGGACCGAGACGGGGGTGTCGACGCCGTCGAGGGCGAGCGACAGCAGAGCCCTGCTGGCGTAGTCCCCTCTGGTCGACACGCGCATGGCTGGCATCGTAGGCACCCCTGGTGGCGGTGTCCGCGGTGGCGGTCGCTAGCGTGGCGGGCAGTGGCTGATGAACCGCTCATCCCTGACTACGCCGGTGCCTGCGTGTGCAACGTGGCCGCCGTGGTCCAGGACCCCCCCGACGAGCTCGCGGACTGGGTGCCCCGTGCCCTCGCGGGTGCCGAGCAGTCCACCGTGCTGCTCACCCTCGACGGCCTGGGCTGGAACCAGCTCCAGGACCGCCGTGCGATCGCCCCCACCATCACCTCTGTCCTGCAGGGCGGCCCGGTGTCCACGGTCGCCCCGTCGACCACGTCCACCGCCCTGACCTCCATCGTCAGCGGCATGCCGCCCGGCGAGCACGGGGTCATCGGCTACCGCATGTCGATCGAGGGCCAGGTCCTCAACGTGCTGCGCTGGGCCACGGCCGACGGCGACGCCCGCCGGTCCATGCCGCCCGGCGAGTTCCAGCTCCACGAACCCTTCGGCGGCCAGCGCCCACCGGTGGTCACCAAGGCCGAGTTCTCCGAGACCGGCTTCACCGACGCCCACCTCGGCGGCACCCGCTTCGTGGGCTACCGCACGATGGGCACGCTCGTCACCGAGGTCAACCGCCTCGTGCGCAGCGGCGAGCCCTTCGTCTACGCCTACTACGAGGGCATCGACAAGGTCGCCCACGAGTACGGCCTCGCCGACCACTACGACAACGAGCTGCGCTGGGTCGACCACCTCGTGGCCGACCTGCTCGAGGTGCTGCCCGCCGGCACCGTGCTCGCCATCACCGCCGACCACGGCCAGGTCGAGGTCGGCGACCGGCTCGTCGAGCTGGATCCCGGCGTGCGCCCCCACCTGTCGATGCAGAGCGGTGAGGGCCGCTTCCGCTGGCTCCACGCCCGCCCGGGCCGCGCCCGCCAGCTGCTCGAGGCCGCCGAGGCCCACACCGACACCGGCTGGGTGCTGAGCCGCGACCAGATGGTCGACGAGGGCTGGTTCGGCCCACGCGTCCTCGACCACGTGCGGGCCCGCCTGGGCGACGTCGCCCTGGTCGCCCGCGAGCCCGTGGCCTACGTGGATCCGGCCGACACCGGCCCGTACCAGCTCATCGGGCGCCACGGCTCGCTGACCGCGGACGAGATGCTCGTCCCGTTCCTCGCCGCCACCGTCTGAGCGGCTCCGGCCGCCCCGCCGACGACCACAGGAGGACCACGTGCCTGACTCCGAGAGCGCAACCGCTGCCGAGAGCGACGAGGCGGTGGAGCACGGCGAGCTGATCGCCGCTGCCGCCGAGGCCGCCGACGACGGCGAGCAGCAGCAGGAGGCCGTGCAGGAGCCCGGTCGCGTGATGCGCATCGGCGCCATGATCCGCCAGCTGCTCGAGGAGGTGCGCTCGGCCGATCTCGACGAGGCCGGCCGCGACCGCCTCCGGGAGATCTACGACCAGTCGGTGCAGGAGCTCTCCGGTGCGCTGTCCGACGACCTCGCCGATGAGCTGCGCCGGCTCGCCTCACCCTTCGGCGACACCCCGGCGTCCGCGGGCGAGCTGCGGGTCGCCCAGGCCCAGCTGGTCGGCTGGCTCGAGGGCCTGTTCCACGGCATCCAGGCCACCCTCTTCGCGCAGCAGGCGGCGGCCCGCCAGCAGCTCGAGCAGATGCGCCACCAGCTCGAGTCGGGCCAACGTCCCGACGGCGAGCGCGGTCCCGGCCACCCGCCGGGCACCTACCTGTAGGGGGCCGTCAGGGCCCGATCAGCAGGGTGCCCGTGATCTCGTAGGCCTCGCCCCGCTTCACCCGCAGCTCCACCGTGTCCCGCTCGGTGGCGCCCTGGGCGATGCTGCCGATGGCCACCGGCACGGGGGTGCTGTCGAAGCGCAGCTCGACGCTGCCCTTCCAGTCGTGCTCGGTCGTGTTGGTGATGGCGACGAGGACCTCGGCCCGCCCGTCGCGCGCCGAGGTGAGCTGCAGGTCGACCTCGAGGCCGCCGCACAGGCCGAGGCCGACCTCGTCGCGGGTGACGGTGTCGGCCGAGCCGAGCACGGGTGACGTGTCGTCGTCCGCGGTGTCGTCGACCAGCAGCGAGGCCGACACCGCGTCGGTGCAGGTGAGGACGTGGGTGAGCCCGCGCAGGTCCGACGTGGCGAAGGGGATGAAGAAGATCCCGAGCAGGATCACCGTCGCCATCTTCGCCCGGAGCGACATCGGGAGCAGCCACATCAGCGCTCATGGAACCACAGAACGTCTGTCGCGTACGCGTTACGTCGTCGTGGGCTCGAGATCGTGACGGCTCCGCCGCCACGAACCACCGCAACATGGGTCGGCTCGCCTGGCGGCTCGCCTCCTCAGGGTCATCCAGCAGCGGACGGGGTGCGGGTACTGTCCGGCCATGGCGACCCAGGACATGTCGGCGCGGCTGGCCCGCATGGGCTACGGCCGCGCCCGCCTCATGCTCAGCCTCGTGGGTCTGGCCATCCTGGCCGTCCTCGTCGCCGTGCTGCTGGTCCGCAGCGTCGACACCACCGAGGTGGTCGCGACCCTGCTGTTCGCACCGATCTTCCTCCTCCTGCTGTGGTTCCGCCTGCCCGGCGGCCTCATCGGCGCCGCAGCCGCCACCGGCGTCTACGTCGTCCTGCGCGCCGATGCCATCGATGCCGTGGGATGGGGCGAGTTCTCCGCCCTCATCGTCACCCGGGCCATCGCCTACTTCCTCTTCGGCGCCGTGGGCGGCTGGGCCTCGGGCACGCTGTCCATGTCGCTGGACAAGCTCGACCTCTACGACCAGGTCGACGACCTCACCGGCGTCAACAACGCCCGGTTCCTGCTCACCGACGTCGACCTCGAGAAGGCCCGGTCCCAGCGGTACCAGACGGTGTTCTCGGTGTCGTTCCTCGCCATCGACGCCGCGGCGGTCAGCGCGCTCCCGGCCCGCAGGCGCAAGTCGCTGCTGCGCCAGCTCGGCGCCAAGCTCGACGACGGCATCCGAACCATCGATCGCGTCGCCCACGGCTTCGATGGGTCCTGCCACCGCATCGCCACCATCCTCCCCGAGACCGCGGGGGAGGGCGCCCAGGTCTTCCAGGTCCGCCTGGAGGAGCAGATCCGTGCCTTCCTCGCCGAGCACGGCGCCGGCGGAGCCACGGTCGACGGCGACATCGTCACGGTGCCCGGCGACGAGGACGCGCTGGACCGCCACCTGGCCGAGTGGAAGGCCATCGACCAGGCCGAGCACGCCACGCCGCGGAGCTGACCACGCCTCGGACCTGACCCCGGCCCGCCAGCTGTCGGCGGGCCCCTGCTACGGTTCGCTCCCACGAATCACACCGATGTGATTCGTCCACAGCTGTGGACAGCGGCTGTGGATGTCCCTGTGGAAGCCGTCGTCGCGAAGGGGCCCTGGTGGCGGATTCGTTCACCCACCTCCACGTCCACACCGAGTACTCCATGCTCGACGGCGCGGCGCGCCTCGACGAGCTGGTGGCGGCGGCCGCGGCCGACGGACAGCCCGCCCTCGGGATCACCGACCACGGCAACATGTACGGGATCCTGGACTTCTACCGGGCGTGCAAGGACCAGGGCGTCAAGCCCATCCTCGGCACCGAGGCCTACATGGCCCACGACCACCGCACCGAGCGCATCGCTGCCCGCGGGAAGATGGACGACTCGGGCGGCGAGGGCGAGGGCGGCAAGAAGCCCTGGTACCACCTCACCCTCCTGGCCGAGAGCGAGGTCGGCTACAAGAACCTGATCCAGCTGGCGTCCCGGTCCTTCATGGAGGGCTACTACCGCAAGCCCAAGATCGACTGGGAGCTGCTCGAGGAGCACAGCGAGGGCCTCATCGCCACCACCGGGTGCCTCGGCGGCCACGTGCTGCAGGCCATGGTCCCCAAGGCGATCATGGACCCGGACAAGCAGCAGGCCGATCCGCTCTCCGAGGACGAGCGCTTCGACAACGCCGTCAAGCTGGCCGGGCGCCTGCAGGACATCTTCGGTCGGGACAACCTCTTCGTCGAGCTCCAGGACCACGGCATCCCCGCCCAGCAGTGGTCCAACCCCCGCCTGGCCCAGCTGGCCAAGGCCATCCGGGCGCCGCTGCTGGCCACCAACGACAGCCACTACGTCCACCGCGAAGATGCTCTTTCGCATGATGCTTTGCTCTGCGTCCAGACGAACTCCCTCGTCAGCGACAAGAACCGCTTCAAGTTCCACGGCGACGACCACTACCTGAAGTCCGCCGAGGAGATGCGGTACCTCTTCCGCGAGCTGCCCACGGCGTGCGACAACACGCTCTGGGTGGCCGAGCGCTGCGAGGTCGAGATCGAGTTCGGCAAGCCCCAGCTGCCCAACTTCCCGCTGCCGCCCGGCTTCGACAGCGATGACGACTACCTCCGCCACCTCGTGTTCGAGGGCGCGAAGAAGCGCTGGGGCGGCACCCTCGACGACAAGGTCACCGACCGGCTCCTGTTCGAGCTCAAGGTCATCGGCGACATGGGGTTCTCCAGCTACTTCCTCATCACCTGGGACCTCATCAAGCACGCCCGGGACAACGAGATCCGGGTCGGCCCGGGTCGTGGCTCGGCGGCCGGGTGCGCGGTGGCCTACACGCTCTGGATCACCGACCTCGATCCCATCAAGTACGACCTGCTGTTCGAGCGGTTCCTCAACCCGAGCCGCATCTCCATGCCCGACATCGACATGGACTTCGACACCCGCTACCGGGACGAGATGATCCGCTACGCGGCCGAGCGCTACGGCCGCGAGAACGTTGCCCAGATCATCACCTTCGGCACCATCAAGGCCCGCCAGGCCGTGCGCGACGCCGCCCGGGTGCTCGGCCACGACTACGGCACCGGCGACCGCATCGCCAAGGCGATGCCGCCGCTGATCATGGGCCGCGACACCCCGCTCTACGCCTGCCTGGAGGAGGTCCCCAAGTACATCGACGGCTACAAGATGGCCACCGAGATCCGGGAGATGTACTCGAGCGACCCGATCTCCAAGGAGGTCATCGACGTCGCCAAGGGCCTCGAGGGCCTGCGCCGCTCCGACGGCATCCACGCCGCCGCGGTGGTGATCACCAAGGAGCCCCTCACCACCTACCTGCCCATCCAGCGCAAGCCGGAGCCGGGCAAGCCCATCGAGGAAGCCCCGGTCGTCACGCAGTACGAGATGCACGGGGTCGAGGACCTCGGCCTGCTGAAGATGGACTTCCTCGGGCTGCGGAACCTCGACATCATCTCCGACACCCTCGACCTCATCCAGATGACCCGGGGCGACATGCCCGACATCGACCACGTCGACCTGGAGGACGAAAAGACCTACGACCTGCTCCGCGCCGGCCAGACGATCGGCGTGTTCCAGCTCGAGTCACCGCCGATGCGCGCCCTCATGCGCTCGCTCTCCCCGGACACGTTCGAGGACGTCGCCGCCCTCGTCGCCCTGTACCGGCCGGGCCCGATGGCGGCCAACATGCACAACGACTACGCCGATCGCAAGAACGGTCGGCAGGAGATCTCCTACATCCATCCCGACGCCGACGAGATCCTCGGCACCACCTGGGGCCTCTGCATCTACCAGGAGCAGATGATGCGCCTGGCCCAGAAGTTCGCCGGCTACTCCCTCGCCGACGCCGATTCGCTCCGTAAGGCTGCGGGCAAGAAGTCCAGAGACATCATGGCCAAGGAGCGGGAGAAGTTCGTTGCCGGCTCCGAGCGGATTGGCTACGGCACCGAGACCGGCCAGGCCTGGTTCGACATGATCGAGCCCTTCGCCGACTACGCCTTCAACAAGTCCCACTCCTACGGCTACGGCTTCATCGCCTACCAGATCGCCTACCTCAAGGCGAACTACCCGGCCGAGTACATGTCGGCGCTGCTCACCAGCGTCAAGAGCAACCTCGACAAGGCGGCCGTGTACCTGGCCGAGTGCCGGGCCATGGAGATCCCGGTCACCGTCGCCGACGTCAACCGGTCGCTGGTCGACTTCGCCCCCGAGCTGAAGCGGGACGACGCCGGCGCCATCGTCGGCGGGGAGATCGTGTTCGGCATGTCCGCAGTGCGCGGCGTCGGCACCGGCCACTGCGAGCTGATCATCGCCGAGCGCGACGAGAACGGCCCGTACGCCGACTTCTACGACTTCTGCGAGCGCGTCGACCTCGGCGTGCTCAACAAGAAGACCGTGGAGGCCCTGATCAAGGCGGGCGCCTTCGACTCGGTGGGGCACCCCCGCCAGGGCCTGCTGATGGTGTTCGAGTCGATCATCGACCGCACCATCGCCCGCCGCAAGGAGGCCGAGGCCGGGGTCATGAGCCTGTTCGACGCCATGGGCGGCGGCGACGACACCAGCACCAGCGGGGGAGGGGGCTTCGGGTTCGACGAGCGCGAGGAGATCCCCGACGTCGAGTTCCCCAAGGCCCAGAAGCTCGCGTTCGAGAAGGAGATGCTCGGGCTCTACGTGTCCGACCACCCCCTCTTCGGCGCCGAGGACTTCCTGGCCCGACGCACCGAGATCGGCCTCGACGCCCTGGCCGAGTGCGAGGACGGGGCCATCAAGACCGTCGGCGGCGTCATCACCAACCTGCAGCGCAAGTGGACGAAAAAGGGCGACCTGATGGGCGTCTTCGTGCTCGAGGACCTCAAGTCCAACATCGAGACCATGGTCTTCCCCCGCACGATGACCGAGCACGGCCACAAGCTGGAGGACGACGCCATCGTCCTGGTCAAGGCCCGCATCGACAAGCGCGACGACACGCCGAAGCTCATCGCCATGGAGATCGAGGTCGTCGAGGGCGTGTCGGACTCGGCGACGCCCTTCCGCCTGCGGGTCATGCCCAACCGCCTCACCGCCGAGCTCATCGCCCAGCTCAAGGAGATCCTCCTCGAGCACCCGGGCGATCACCCGGTGCTGCTGCACCTCGGCGACGAGAAGGTCCTGCGCCTCCCACCCGCCTACGGCGTGGACGCGGAGACCGGGCTGGTGTCGGAGATCCGGGTCCTGCTCGGGCCCGCCGCTCTGGTGGAGTAGGGCGCACAGCTGTTCGGCGTGATTTGCGCGGTGCCCCTCGAAGCGAGTGGACTGGAGCGACCACAAGGCCGGCAACACGGGGGCTTCCACACGCATGTCGATCGAGGTCGAAACGAAGGACTGCACGGGGCTCAGCGACGTCGAGCTGGCCGAACTGGCCGATCTGTGCGCCGAGAGCCCGTTCCCGCACGAGATCGGGGCCATCACCAAGGAAGCGGAGTCCTGGGTGCTCGTCTCCCAGGCCCGGGAGGACGGCAAGCTCAAGGGCTTCACCTTCTCGACGCTCGAGCGCATCGGTGGCACCCCCTGCGTGCTCATCGGCATGGGCTCCATCAAGCGCTCGTCCAAGCGGGACACCGTGCTGCGGGCGATCATGCAAGAGGAGCTCCGCCGGGCCGTGCTGGCCTTCCCGGACGAGGACGTCCTGGTCGCCGCCCGGCTCACCGACCCCTCCGGCTACGAGGCCTTCAAGGCCCTCTCCGACCTCATCCCGCGCCGTGAGCACAAGGCCTCGGGCGAGGAGCGGGCCTGGGGCCGTCGCCTGGCCAAGCGCTACGGCATCGTCCCGTCCCGCTACGCCGATCGCCAGTTCCGGGTGAAGGGCGACGGCTCGCTGCCCGTCGTGTTCGACCACGAGTGCGTCAAGCGCGAGCGGGTCGCCGAGTACGAGGAGTTCTTCGCCGATCTCGACCCCGAGTCCGGCGAGTGCGTCATCGCCTTCGGCTGGGCCATGGCCGAGGACCTCGAGAAGCTGGCGTAGGAGCCGAGCCGCCAGGCGAGGCGACCATGAGCACGGCGATCTACGGCGGCGAAGCCGCCATCCCAACGGCCACAGGACGTGGGCGCGTCGCGGAGGTCTCAACCTGAGCACCGCCCTCGTCCTCGGGGCCGGCGGCACGGTGGGCATGGCCTACCACGCCGGCGTCCTGCGGGCCCTCGAGGAGGTCGGTGGCATCCGCCCCGACGCCGCCGATCTCGTCATCGGCACCTCGGCGGGCTCGATGGTCGGCGCCATGCTCCGCAGCGGCCTCACCACCGAGGACCTCTACCAGGCCTCGCTCGGCGAGCACCCGGTCATCGGCCACCACGACCAGCGCAGCCCGTGGGCCGCGGCCTGGGACGGTCCCGTCGATGCCATGCGGCGCCTCCTCGGGTCGATGTACGTGCTCCAGCGCTCCGCACTGCGGATGCCGGTGCCGCCGCTGCCCGCGTTCCTCCGTCGGGCCTTCCCGGGTGGCTTCTTCACCATCGACGACGCCGAGGACACCATGGCCGAGGTGCTGGCGACGGAGTGGCCCGAGCGTCCTCTGTGGCTGGTCACCGTCGACGTGCGGACCGGCCGGCGCGTCGTGCTCGGCAGCCGTGACCCCGTGCGCGCCGATCTGCCCACCGCGGTGAAGGCATCGTGTGCCATCCCGGCCTTCTTCCAGCCCCAGCGGGTGCGGGGGCGCACCCTCGTCGACGGCGGCGTGCACTCCACCAGCAACCTCGACCTCGCCACCGGCATCGCCGCCGACGTCGTGATCGGCGTCGTCCCGATGGCCTTCGACACCGCCCCCCGACCCGCGCTCGTCCACCAGGTCGGACGGCTCCACGCCCACCGGCAGCTCGAGCGGGAGCTGGCCGAGGTCCGCGGCACCGGTGCCGCCGTGCTGCTGCTGCGACCCACCGAGGAGGATCTGAACGCCTTCGGCGGGTTGAACATGATGCGCCGGCACGGAAACGAGCGAGTCGCCCGGGTCGCCTACGAGTCGGCGTCGCGCCAGCTGGCCACCCCCTACGCCCGCAGCGTCCTCGACCGCGTGCAGGACGCCGTCTCGAGTTGACGCCCGTGGACGAGCTGGCCCGGCTGCTCTCGGCCCGCCACATGGTCAGGCGCTACACCGACGAGCCGGTCGCCGAGGACCTGCTGCAGCGGCTGCTGGACCTGGCCCGCCGCGCACCGTCGGCCGGCAACACCCAGCCCTGGTCGTTCCTCGTGCTCCGGGACGACGACGTCGACCGCTACTGGGCCACGACCATGCCTGCCCCCGAAGCCCGGTCCCGCTTCCGCTGGCAGGGGCTGCTGGCGGCGCCGGTGCTCGTCGTGCCCTACGTGTGCCCGGACGCCTACGCCGATCGCTACGGCGAGGCGGACAAGGCCGGCACCGGCCTCGGCGCCGGCACCGACGCGTGGCCCGTGCCGTACTGGTGGGTGGACGGGGGAGCCGTGGTGCAGAACCTGCTGCTCCTGGCCACGGCCGCCGGCCTGGGAGCCTGCCTCTTCGGCCAGTTCGATCACGAGGACGCCGTGCGCGCCGCGTTCGGTGTGCCCGAGGACCAGCGCGCCGTCGGCACCATCGCGCTCGGCTGGCCCGCGCCCGACGAGCCGGGCCGCAGCGCCGGCCGCCCCCGCCCCGCCCTCGACGACGTCCTCCATCACGGGAGCTGGGCGGTGAGCTCCTCCGGGGACGACGCCGGCAGCTGGCAGGTGTGGTCGCGACAGACGTAGGCCCGACCGTCGTCGCGGTCGGCCCACAGGGGGGAGTCGTAGCGCTCGCCCCACGCCAGCACGGCGTTGGGCAACCAGCGGTGCCGGACCGCGTCGAGGAGGTCGGGACGATCCCCGGCGACGACGATCTCGGTCGTGCCGGTGGTGTGGAGGTCGATGGCGCCGAGCAGCACGCCGAAGGCGGACGGCACCCGCCCGGCCAGCTCGCCGGACAGGCGCAGGATGCCGGCGGCCGGCCCGGCGTAGCGGGTCTCGCCGGTCAGGGCCGTGAGGCGCAGCAGCGCGACCGCAGCGGTGGAGTTCGCCGACGGCAGCGCCTGGTCCTGGAGGTCCTTGTCCCGGGCGACCAGCTGCTCGCCGTCGCTCCCGGTCGTGAACAGGCCGCCCTGGTCGGTGTCCCAGAACAGCTCGAGCATGACGTCGGCCACCGAGCGGGCCTCGGCGATCCAGCGGGCCTCGCCCGTCGCCTCGGCCAGCCGGGTGAAGGCGTCGACGAGGGCGGCGTGGTCGCCCGCGAAGGCCAGGTGCTTGGCGCCGGTCTCGGCCTGCCACGACCGCAGCCAGCGACCGTCCTCGCGCCGCAGCGACGACAGCAGGAACGACGCGGTCTCCCGGGCCGCGTCGATCCAGTCCTGGCGGCCGAGGGTGAACCCGGCTTCGGCGAGGGCGGACACCCAGTGGGCGTTCCACTCGGTGAGCACCTTGTCGTCCAGTCCCGGCCGGGGGCGGGTGGCCCGGGCCTCGAACAGCGCCTGTCGCGCCGCCTCGATCGCCGGCGGCCGGTGCCAGTCGCCGCGGCGGTGGGTGCGCACCGGGATCCACCGACCCTCGAAGTTGGCCGGTCGGTCCAGCTCCCACCAGGCGAGCGCGTCCTCGACGCCGTCGCCGAGCCCGGCATCGACGAGCGCGGACCGGACCTCGTCGGGGGTGAAGGTGTAGAACGCGCCCTCCTCGCTGTGGCCGGAGGCGTCGAGGGAGTCGGCGTCCTCGGCCGAGGCGATGCCGCCACCGGGCTGTCGCAGGTCCCGAAGGACGTAGTCGACCGTCTCCTCGACGACCTGCGCGTACCGGTCGTGGCCGGTGACCAGGTGCCCGTGCAGGTAGAGCCGGACCAGGCCGGACTGGTCGTAGAGCATCTTCTCGAAGTGCGGGACCACCCAGTGGGGGTCGACTGAGTAGCGGGCGAAGCCGCCGCCGAGGTGGTCGTACATCCCGCCCGAGGCCATGGCGTCGAGCGTGGTCTCGGCGATGGTGGCCAGCTCCTCGACCCCTGTCCGGGCCAGGCCCCGAAGCACGAAGTCGAGGTTCTGCGGTGTCGGGAACTTCGGTGCGCCGCCGAACCCGCCCCAGTCCTCGTCGAAGGCCTGGTGCAGCTGGTTGATGGCGTGCTCGAGGACCTCCGGCCCGGGCACGGCCGCGCCGGCCTGCATCCGCCCGCCCTGCCCGAGCACCTCGGTGAGCCGGTCGGCCTGCTCGAAGAGCTGGTCCCGCTTGGTCGCCCACGTGTCGTGCACCGCCTCCAGCAGCTCCACGAACGAGGGGGTCTGCCCGTGGCGGGTCGGCGGGAAGTACGTGCCGCCGTAGAAGGGACGCCCGTCCGGCGTGAGGAAGACCGTCATCGGCCAGCCGCCGCGCCCGGTCATGGCCTGGACCGCCTCCATGTAGACGGCGTCGACGTCGGGGCGCTCCTCCCGGTCGACCTTGACGTTCACGAAGTGCTCGTTCATCACCGTCGCGGTGGCCTCGTCCTCGAAGGACTCGTGCGCCATCACGTGGCACCAGTGGCAGGCGGAGTACCCGACCGACAGCAGGATGGGCACGTCGCGCTCGACCGCCTCGGCCATCGCCTCGGGTCCCCACGGCTGCCAGTGCACCGGGTTCTCTGCGTGCTGGCGCAGGTAGGGGCTGGACTCCTGGGCGAGGCGGTTCATGCCCCCACCCTTCCCACCGGGGACGGTCCTCGCAACGTCCCGTCGACGATCGGCGCGACAGGCGCACTGCGGCGTCGCCGTAGGGTGCCCCTCGCAGGCCCTTCGGTGAGAGGAGTGACGTGGCATCGCCCCGCGTGCTGACCGTGACCGTCAACCCGGCGCTCGACGTGGCGGTGTCCGTGGAGTACCTCGTCCCCGACCACAAGCTCGAGGCGCTCGACCACCGTCGGGAGCTCGGTGGCGGCGGCGTGAACGTCGCTCGCGTCCTGGACCGCCTCGGGGTGGGGAGCCGGGCGTGGATGGCGGTCGGCGGCGCGGTCGGTGACGAGCTCCTCTCCCTGGCCGCCGACGAGGGCATCGACGCGGTCGCCCACCGGATCGACGGCGTGACGCGGGAGTCCATCGCGGTCAGCGACCGCAAGACCGGCCACCAGTACCGCATCGTCCTCCCCGGGCCGTCGATCACCGACCACGGGTCGATGCTGGCCGACATCGAGTCGCTCGCCGCCGAGGTCGACGTCGTCGTGCTCTCGGGCGGGCTGCCGCCCGGTGTCCCGGAGGACTTCTACCGCACGCTCTGCGACACCCTCGAGCACGCCACCACCGTCGTCGACGCCAAGGGTGCGGCACTGGCTCGGACGCTCGAGAGCAGCGCGGACGTGGTGAAGCCCAGCCGCCGCGAGCTGGCCTCGCTGGTCAGCTGGATCCCCGCGGATCTGGACGAGGTGGAGCTCGCAGCCCGGCAGGTCCTGGAGCGGGGCCGGGTGGGAGCGCTGGCCGTCTCCCTCGGCGGTGACGGCGCGCTGCTCGTCCCTCGCGACGGCCCCACCACCCGCTACGCCGCGCCGGAGGTGACGGTGGCCAGCACCGTCGGCGCCGGCGACTCCATGGTCGCCGGGATCGTCGCCGGCCTGATCGCCGGTGAGCCCCTCGTCGAGGCAATCCGTCGAGGCGTGGCCGCCGGCTCCGCAGCGGCGATGACGCCGGGGACGGACCTCTGCCACCGCCCCGACGTCGACGCGCTGCTGCCCCAGGTGCAGGTCGCCGGGTGAGGCGGCGTCGAACGACGCGGATCCGTGCGCCGAGGCGCTAGGCAGGGGCCATGGCCAGCGCGAGCGACAGCTACCACGAAGATCCCGAGCTGCTCCGACCCGAGACGATGGACCGCCACCGGGCCATCATCTCGCTGCAGGAGGAGTGCGAAGCGGTGGATTGGTACGACCAGCGGATCGACGCCACCGACGACCCCGAGCTCAAGGAGATCCTCGCCCACAACCGCGACGAGGAGAAGGAGCACGCGGCGATGGTGCTCGAGTGGCTCCGGCGCAACGATCCGGGCTGGGACGAGCAGCTCCGCACCTACCTGTTCACGGAGGGCCCCATCCTCGACGCCGAGGACTGATCGCCGCGGCCGACGTCAGGCTCTGGGTCGCACCCGCATCGGGGCGCCGCCGGCGGGGCGGTTGACCACCATGCCCACCGGCCGGGGCTCGACCTCCGCGGTCGGCTCGACGTCGAGCCGCTGCGCCAGGCGCGAGGCGATCAGCGTCAGCTCCATCTGGGCCAGCGCGAAGCCGATGCAGTTCCGGGCGCCCCGGCCGAAGGGAACCCAGGCGGCGTCGGCGAGCGCCCGGCGCTCGGGGGGCAGGTCGACGAACCGCTCCGGGTCGAACCGGAGCGGGTCGTCCCACGCCGAGGGATCACGCCCGGCGAGGTGGGCGGACCAGAGCACGAGCGTCCCGGCCGGGATCCGGTGCCCTCCGATCTCGAGGTCCACGACGGCCTGGCGCGGCGAGACCACCCCGGCGGGGTGCAGGCGCGTGGTCTCCCGCACCACCCGGGAGGCCAGGTCGAGCGCCCGGAGCGTGGATGCATCGGGGATCGCTCCGGATCCGATCGGTCCGAGGACCGCGTCGGCCTCGGCTCGCAGTCGATCCCACACCCCGTCGGCGAGGGTCGCGCACCACAGGAGCCAGGCCAACGAGGCCGAGGTCGTGTCGAAGCCGGCGCCGATCAGCGTCACCACCTGGTCGCGTATCTCGGAGTCGTCGAGCGTGCCGTCGGCGACGAGGGCCTCGAGCACGTCCAGCCGGTCCCCGCTCGGTCGGGCCCGTCGCTCGGCGATCTCGGCGTCGATGATGCGATCGAGGGCCTTGCGGTCGGCCCGCACCCGGGCGCGGGTCGTCCCGGGGATCGGGTGCGGGATCTGCCGGATGGCGGGGGCCTCGAGGTAGTCCTGGGGGCCCTGGAACAGGGCACCGATCTCGGCCGTGCGGTGGGCCATGCGCTCGCCGAACAGGACGCGCACGACGAGGTCCAGCACCAGCTCGCGCCCGACCACGTAGAGGTCGCGGACGTGGTCGCCGTCGGCCGCGACCCGATCGATGGCGGCGTCGGTGCGGTCGAGGATCAACGGGATCCAGCCGTCGAGCCGGCGGCGGCTGAAGGCCGCCTGGACCGAGCCCCGCCGCCGCTTGTGCTCGGTCCCGTCCGACACGATCATCGAACCCGGCCCGACCACGAACTCGAGCACGTTGAAGGCGTGGTTCCAGCGGAACGAGTCGGTGGAGGTGGCGAACAGCTCCTTGAGCGCAGCGGGATCGCCGACGATGGCCATGCGCACCGGGCCGGCGCCGAGGCCGACGACCGGCCCGTAGCGCTCCGAGAGCTCGTCGAGGACCGGTTGGGGCTCCCGGAAGATCCGACGCAGGTACGCGGGCTGGGCGCGCCAGGGCGGGTGCGGCAGCGGGCGGGGGGAGGTGGTGGCGGTCTGCACGGTGGGTCCTCCGATCGGTCCGCCGTCGGCACCATCCTCGCAGGCCGTCGTGGGTCAGGTCCTGCGGATCAGCGAGGCGGCGTCCCGCCAGGAGATCCGCGTCCCCCGCCGGAGCAGCACCTGCTCGTAGATCCTCCCCGTCGCCGCCCAGGCGGCCAGGATCGCCGCAGCGAGCAGCACGAGGGCGACCAGGACCTCGATCACCGATGCCGCCCCGGCCGCCATGCGCAGGGGCATCAGCAGCGGCGCGATCGGCGGGAGGATCGACATCACCGTGCTGGCGGTGGACTCCGGGTCGGAGCCGAAGGTGAACACCATGACGTAGGCCAGGAGCAGGACGCTCATGATCGGCATCGCCGCCGCCTGGGCGTCCTCCTGGCGGCTCACCAGCGACCCGGCGAGCGCGAACAGCGTGGAGTAGAGCGCGTAGCCCCCGATGAACCACACGAGCGTGATCGGCAGCGCGGCCCAGATCTCGCCGGGCACCTCGACGTCGGAGATGGCGAGGGACACGAGGGCGGCGACGATGGCGAGCGCGAACTGGAGCAGCGCGGCGATGCCGATGCCGATGACCTTGCCCGCCAGCATCTGGCTTCCCCGGGCCCGCACGAGCAGCAGTTCGACGACGGCGGTGGCCTTCTCCTCGACGACGCCCGTGAGCACGTAGGTGCCGAAGGTCTGCAGCGAGATGAACAGGAGGATCCCGGCGAGCGTCCCGGTGAGGATGGCGAGGCCCTCGTCGCTGTCCTCCTCGCCATCGATCGTCACCGGTTCGAGGGGTGTGGTCGTGAGGGCGGCGCGCACCTGCTGCTCGTCGAGCCCGGCGTCGCCGAGCGCCTGCTGCACCTGGGCGTTGGCCCAGGCCTGCTGGAGGATGGCGAGGACCTCCTCGTCGATGCCGTCGTCGAACACGACCTCGCCGCGATCGCCGATGACGGCGACGTCGGCGTCCCCGTCCTCGACGGCTGCCCGCGCTGCGGCCGCGTCGTCGCGACCGGTGATCTCCACGGTCCGCTCGAACAGCCCGGCCGTCTGCCCGGACATGTCCTCGAACCCGATGGGGAGCTCGCCGGCGGTGGCGACCTCGATGGCGTCGTCGCCGCCGTCGCCACCGAGGCGGCTGATGACGCCGATGGCGATGATCACCACGACGAGGAGGCCGGTGGCGACCGCGAAGGACCTCGCCCGCAGGCGTTCGATCACCTCGCGCCGGGCGACGAGGCGCACGACGCTGGTGGCGTCGCTCGGCCGGCCGTCGTTCACCGAGCCACCTCCGCCCGCTCGTGCTCGGGATCGTCCAACGTGGCGCGGCCGACGACGCCGAGGAACACCTCCGACAGGTCGGGAGGCAGGAACGAGTAGCCGACGACGGGACCGAGCGAGCGGGCTTCCTCGATCAGCCGGTCGGCGTCGCTGCCGGCCTCCACCGCGATCCGGTGGCGCCGCCCGCCGGCGCTGACGTCGCTGGGGCGCCCGGGGTTCCACGCCACCGCGTCGGCGAACTCGACCTCCACGTAGCGGGTCGGGCTGGCGGCCCTGAGGGCGGCGACGTCGCCGCGCAGGACGATGCGGCCCCGGTCGACGATCACGACGGCGCTGCAGACATCGGCCACGAGGTCGAGCTGGTGGCTGCTCAGCAGGAGGGCGGCGCCCCGGTCGACCTGCTCGCGCAGGATGTCGCTGAGCATCTCGACCGCCACCGGGTCGAGCCCGGAGAAGGGCTCGTCCAGGACGAGCAGGTCGGGTTCGTTGAGCAGCGCCAGCGCCAGCTGCACCCGTTGCTGGTTGCCGCTCGAGAGGCTCTGGATGGTGTCCTCGGCCCGATCGGCGAGGCCGAGGCGCTCGAGCCAGCGGTCGGCCGCCGCGCCCGCCGACTCGGGGCTGAGCCCGGACAGCTCCCCGTAGTAGGCGAGGTGGTTGCGCAGCTTCATGCGCGGGTACATCCCTCGCTCGGCCGGCATGTACCCGAAGTGCTGCCGCGTGCCGGCGTCGACGGGGACGCCGTCCCAGCTGACGTCGCCGGCGTCGAGGGAGACGAGGCGCATGATCGCCCGCATGGTGGTGGTCTTGCCGGAGCCGTTCGGACCCAGGAACCCCACGATCTCGCCCCGGGGGACGTCGAAGCCGACATCGTCGAGGGCCAGCAGCGGGCCGTAGCGCTTGGTCAGTCCGCGTACGCGCAGCACGGTCGGCGACCGTAGTGGTCGGGGTCAGATGTCGATCCAAGCCGGCTCGCGCAGGGCTACGGTGCGCCGCCATGGAGATCAGACTCGACGGACAGGTCGCGCTCGTGACGGGGGCGTCCAAGGGCATCGGCAAGGCGATCGCGAAGACGCTGGCGGAGGCCGGCGCCCAGGTGGTGCTCAGCTCCCGCAAGCAGGACGCCCTCGAGGCAGCGGCCGCGGACATCGACGGGGAGACGTCGGTCTTCGCCGCCAACGCCGGCGATCCGGATGCGGCCGCTGCGTGCGTGGCCCACACCGTGGACACCTTCGGCCGGGTCGACATCCTCGTGAACAACGCCGCCACCAACCCCTACATGGGCCGTCCCATCGAGATCGACCTGCCGCGCTACGACAAGACCTGGGAGGTCAACCTGCGCGGCCCGCTCGTGTGGGCCCAGGAGTGCTGGAAGGCATCGATGCAGGACAACGGCGGCGCCGTCATCAACATCGCGTCCATCGGCGGCATGTCGGTCGAGCCGGGCATCGGCATCTACAACACGACGAAGGCGGCGCTGATCCACCTCACCAAGGTGCTGGCCGCCGACCTCTCACCGGGCGTGCGGGTCAACGCCATCGCGCCCGGCCTGGTGAAGACCGACATGGCCAAGGCCCTGTGGGAGACCGGCGAGGAGCAGATCGCGAAGCGCACCCCGCTGCACCGCCTCGGCGAGCCCGAGGACATCGCCAACGCCGCGCTGTTCCTGGCCTCGGAGCTGTCGTCGTGGATGACCGGTCACACGCTGGTCGTCGACGGCGGCGCCCTCATCCGCCCGACCGGATAGCGGCTATTCGTCGAGGCCGCGCTTGGCGGCCCAGCGGATCAGCTCGTCGCGCCGGTTGAGCCGCAGCTTCTCCAGGATGTTGCGGACGTGGTTCTCCACCGTCCGCTCGGCGATGAAGAGCTCCTCGCCCACGGCGCGGTAGGTGCTGCCGCGGGCGACCAGGCGCAGCACCTCCCGCTCGCGCGGCGACAGCGCCTTCACCGGTCGTCCGTCCGGCGTCGTGGCGGGACGGGCGAAGTCGCCGAGGACGAGGGCGGCGAGGCTGGCGGAGAAGACGGGTTCGCCGCGGGAGGCAGCCGCGAGGCCGGCCCCGATCTCGGCCACCGTCGAGGACTTGACCAGGTAGCCCACGGCACCGGCGCCGATGGCGGCGAGCAGGTCGTCGTGGGCCTCGGACACGGTGAGGATCACGACCGGGAACCGGTCGGACAGCTCGGCGGCCACCCGGAGGCCACCCCCGTCGGGCATGCGCAGGTCGGCGGCGACCACGTCGGGCTGCAGCCGGTCGGCCATCTCGATCGCGGTCGGCGCGTCCTCGGCCTCGCCCACGACCCAGAAGGCCTCGCCGAGCTCGGCCCGCATCCCCGAGCGCCACACGGCATGGTCGTCGGCGACCAGGACCTTGATCTTCGAGCTCATCTCGCCTCCAGGGGGATCTCCACGACCACCGTGGTGCCCGCGCTCGGCCGTGCGTGGATGGTGGTCGTGCCGCCCAACCCCTCGACCCGGCGCCGGATGCTCTCCTCGATGCCGCGCTCGTGGACGGCACCCGGGTCGAACCCGATGCCCTCGTCGGTGACGGACACGTGCAGGCAGCGGTCGTCGGCTTCGGCGAACACGACGGCCCGGTCGGTGCCGGCGTGCTTGGCCACGTTGGCGAGGCACTCGCCCACGACGCCCCGCAGCGCCGCGCCCCGGGCCGCGGGCATGGCGGGCAGCGGTGGGACCGCCGCCACCTCGACCCGCAGCCCGAACCGGGAGATGGCGTCGGCCGCGGCGGCGCGGAGCAGGACCTCGACCGGCACGTCGCCGGCCGCGGTCTCGTCCGGCCCGGCCAGGTACCGGCGCAGCTCGGCCTCCTGGGAGCGGGCCAGCCGGACGAGGTCAGGGTCGTCGCTGCGACGCTGGACGACGGCCAGGGTCTGCAGGACGCCGTCGTGCAGCTCGGCCGCGACCTCGGCCCGTGCCGCGCTGCGGGCGGCCAGCCGCTCGGCGATGCGGATGCGCCCCGCCGCCCAGCCGGCGGCCCACCCGGCGAGGCCGAACAGGACGCCGGTGGAGGCCACGGCGAGCACCCGGGTGGCCGACCACCCGCCCCGCACGACGACGACCTCGCCAACCGCACGGGCCGCCCCGAGCACCAGCCCGGCGGACACGCCCGCCCGACGACCGGACCGGACCGCGACGGCGAGCACGCCGGCCAGCGGCCAGACCCCGCCGAAGCTCTGGGCCCGGCCGTCGTCGTAGACCCAGCCGTCAGCCGCCACGAGCGCGGCACCGACGAGCAGCTCGGCGGCGACCAGGCGCCGCCGGACCTCGTCCGAGCGAGCCGGGGACGAGGGCAGCCACCACACGGCGGTGACGGCCCCGGCGGCGAGGACGCCCAGCGCCGCCGCCACCGGCTGCTCGATCGAGGCGTAGGACAGCAGGGTGACGACCGTGAGCCAGGCCCACGCCGCGGTGCGGAAGGCCCGCACCGCGGCGTCGAGGCCGCTGTCGAGCGCACCGGCCTCGCCGATCTCGGTCCTCGGCGCTGGGGCCACGGGACAGATCTTGCCCGACGGGCCTCACGGCACCAGGGGATCGTGCTGGGACAGGATGCGCTCGAGCTTGGCCTCCTCGACCCGGGAGATCATGCGGCCCCCCTCGTGGAGGTCTCGCATCGTCTTGGTCAGCGCCACCGTCGAGGAGGTGAGCAGCAGGGTGCCCATCACGAGGTAGGCGACGATCCACGGCTCCACCGGCAGGTACCAGAGCCCGACGAGGAGGGCGAGGACGGAGACGACGAACTGGATCTTGGTGACGGCGACCCAGGCCGGGGAGTGGAGCTGGCTGGGCTGGGGCTCGTAGGTGCTCATGGGGTGTACCTCCTGGTCGTTGCATGGCCCGGTCGGCCACTTCGACGACCGTACGGAGCACCCCGGACCCGGCCCATCGGGTGCATCCCGCGTCGGGAATGGGGGCGATCCCCCATGGCGCTCAGCGGACGGCGGAGCGGCGCACCTTGCCGAGCGAGGTCCGCGGCAGGGCGTCGACGACCTCCAGCTGCTTCGGCGCCGACCACGGTGGGAGCGTCTCGCGCACCCACCCGCGCACCTCGTCCAGGTCGGGGGCGTCGGCGCCGGGCGCGAGCTCCAGCACCGCCACCACCCGCTGACCCCACTCCGGGTCGGGACGCCCGACGACTGCGGCGTCCGCGACGGCGGGGTGCTGGCGGAGGCGCCGCTCCACCGGGTCGGGGTGCACGTTCTCGCCGCCGGTGATGATCATGTCGCCCCGCCGACCGTGCACGGTGAGGATGCCGTCGTCGAGGCGGCCGAGGTCGCCGGTGTGCAGCCACCCGGCGTCGTCGACGACCGGGGTGCCGTCCCGGTAGCTGGTGGCCACCATCGGTCCCCGCACCAGGATCTCGCCGTCGTCGATGCGCAGCTCCACGCCGGGGAGGGCCACGCCGTCGTAGACCACGCCGCTGCCCGTCTCGGTCATGCCGTACGTGGCCACGGTGTTGGACGGCCGGTCCGGGGGCGGCGCGGCGCCACCCAGCACGATGCGGATCCAAGCCGATGCGTCGATGCGGGCCAGCGCGGTCCCCACGAGGGAGACGTGCGTGCACCCGGATCGGGCCGCCGCGTCCACGGCGGCGGCGTCGAAGCCGTCGTGGACCTCGAGCGGGGTGCCGGTGTGCCAGGCCCGGGTCACCACGGACAGGCCGCCGACGTGGGCGAGCGGCAGGCACGCCAGCCACCGGTGACGGGCGGGATCGACGCCGAGGAACGACGACGTGGCCTCCGCGGATGCCCCGACCTGCTCGTGCGTCAGCTGCACGCCCTTGGGGTCGCCGGTGGTGCCGCTCGTCGGCACCACGAGCGCCACCCCGCGGTCGATCGGGTCCCCGACGTGCAGCGACTCGACGAGCGCAGCCGCCGCAGCTCCCGGGAGCCTCGGGTCGACGGGGAGCACGGCGTCGCCCGCATCCCAGGCGGCGCGCAGGGCCTCGGTGAACCGCGTCCCGCGCGCCTCGATGGCCACCAGCCTCTGCACCGGGTGCAGGGTAGGTGGCTCGGTGCGCGAACCTGCTCCGGATGACGGCACCGATGCCCACCGGACTGCAGGCCTGGATCGCCGGCGCGCGGGTCCGGACGCTGCCCGCCGCCGTCGTCCCGGTGCTGGTCGGCACCGCCGCGGCCCGCGGGGTCGACGGACCGCTCATCGCCTGGCGTGCGGTCGCTGCCGCCGTCGTCGCCCTCGCGCTGCAGGTCGCCACCAACTACGCCAACGACTACAGCGACGGGATCCGAGGCACGGACGACCCGGGTGGCCGGGTCGGTCCCGTCCGCCTGGTGGGCTGGGGCCTCAAGGAGCCGTCATCGGTGAAGCGGGCGGCGATGGCGTCCTTCGCCGTTGCCGGCGCCGCGGGGCTGGCCCTCACGCTGGCGGTCGGCTGGGAGCTGCTCGTCGTCGGTGCGGCCAGCATGCTGGCCGGGTGGTTCTACACCGGCGGACCGAGGCCCTACGGCTACCTCGGCCTCGGCGAGGTCTTCGTCTTCGTCTTCTTCGGCGTGGTCGCCACCGTCGGGTCCACCTACGTGCAGGTCGAGGAGATCACCGGGCTCAGCCTGCTGGCGTCGGTGCCGGTCGGCCTGCTGGCCACCGCGCTGCTCGTCACCAACAACCTCCGGGACATCCCGGGTGACACGGTCGCCGGCAAGCAGACCCTGGCGGTGCGGCTGGGCGACGAGCGCACCCGCACCCTGTTCGTGGCCATGCTCGTCGTGGCCCTCCTGCTGGTCGTGCCGGTCTCGATCGCCCGACCTGCAGCGCTGATCGCGCTGCTCGCAGCGGTCCCGGCCCTGCGCCCGATCCGGCTCGTGCGGTCCGGCGCAGCGGGGCGCGACCTCATCGCCGTGCTCGGCGCGACCGGGCAGGTGCAGCTGGTCTTCGGCGTCCTGCTCGCGCTGGGCCTGGCCATCTCCGCCTGAGCAGCGAGAACGGGACCTTGTCCTCTGCTGTGCTGCAGCGGGGGACGCCGTAGCATGCGCCGCCGTGGAACGTCACTGGCGCAGACTGGGGTTCGAGCTCGGACGACGATGGGTGATCGTGATCACCTCGTTCGTGGTGATCACGGCGATCCTCGCCCTCGGGGCGACGAACCTCGAGTTCGCCACCGGCCAGGACAGCTACCTCGACGACGACGACCAGATCGCGATCGACAACGAGGCGCTCCAGAGCCAGTTCGGTGGCGAGACGATCATCCTGCTGTTCCAGGCGACCGGTGACGCCGACATCTCCGACCTGTACGCCGGGGGGAACCTCGAAGAGCTCGAGCGCCTCGAGGCCGAGCTGCGGGCCATCGACGAGGTGTACTCGGTGGTCGCGCCGCTCACGACCGTGGAGTTCAGCGAGTCCATCACCACCGGCGTCGCTCCGTCCGGCGCGACCATCGAGCCGTCGCCGGGCACCGGCGCCCTGCTGAGCGCCCTCGAGCGCGAGCCGGACGAGGAGTCCCAGGCCCTCCGCCAGGCCGACGTCACCACGACCCTCGCCCGCCTCGGCGCGGTGGAGGACCGCGACCTGTCGAACCCCGGCTGGATCGAGTTCCTCCTGTTCGGCAACCAGAACGTCGAGGTCGTCGACGGTGTCCCGGAGATGCCCACCGGCGACGACCGGGTGGTGCGCCTCTCGCTGCAGAGCACGTTCCCCAACCTCCAGACGGCCGTCGGCGGCGTCCTCCTGCAGGGCAACGCCGACCTCGACACGCTGTCGTCGGGCACCCAGGCCGTGCTCGACGTCGTCGAGGGCACCCAGCTCGACGGCTTCGAGGTCGTGGTCACCGGCTCCCCGGTGTTCCTGAAGGACATCAACGACTACCTGCAGGGCGGCATGCTCACCCTCGGCGCCATCGCCCTGGCGATCATGGCCGTGATCCTGCTCCTGATGTTCCGGGTCCGCTGGCGCTTCCTGCCGCTGCTCTCCACCGTCGTGGGCGTCATGTGGGGGTTCGCCCTCCTCGGCTACATCGGCATCGACCTGTCGCTCGTGACGATCAGCGGCCTGCCGATCCTCATCGGGCTCGGCATCGACTTCGCCATCCAGGTGCACAACCGCATCGAGGAGGAGGCCGCGCTCGACAAGGACGAGCACCCGATCAGCGAGACGCTCGCCAACGTCGGCCCGGCGCTCATCGCTGCGACGCTGGCCGCGGTCGTGGCCTTCATGGCCCTGCAGCTCAGCCAAGTCCCCATGATCCGGGACTTCGGCGTGATGCTGGCTGTCGGCATCGTGGCCCTCGTCTTCTGCGGCATCGTCCTGCCCACCACCATCCTGGGCGTCCGCGAGTACCGGTCCCGCACGCCATCGGTGAAGGAGTCCCGCGTCGAGCGCTTCGTCGTGTGGCTCGGCGGCCTCCCGCCCAAGGCGGCGGTGCCCCTGGTCGTCCTGTCGGCGCTGCTCTTCGTCGGCGGCGTCGCCATGGAGGGTCGCTTCGAGATCGAGTCCGACCCGGTCCGCTGGATCAACCAGGACACCCAGACCGTGCGCGACCTCGACACCCTCGAGGAGGCCACCGGGTTCTCCTCCACGCTCAGCGTCCTGGTCAGCGCCAACAACGTCCTCGACGAGGACCTGACCCAGGTGCTCCACGACTTCACCACCTACGCCGAGGGCCTCGACGAGGTGGCCACGTCCTCGTCGCTCACCGGCACCATGGCCAAGATCATCGCCGTGCCCGGTGCGACCGAGCTGGCGCCGACCTCGGCCGACGCGGCGGCGGCAGCCGCCGTCATGCCCGACGACATCCGCAAGGTCCTGCTCGCCGAGGACGGCACCGCCACGCAGGTCAACCTGCGCCTCGCGCCCGGCAGCCTGGAGGACCGGGCCGATCTCGTCGAGGTGCTCGAGGCCGACCTGGCCGAGCGGCTCGACGCCCTCGACCTGCCCGAGGACTCCATCCTGCTCGAGAACCTCGGCCCCGACGAGCCCCCCGTGCGGGCCACGCCGGCCGGCCTCGCCGTGGTGGGTGTCGGTCTCCTCGAGAACCTGTCGGCGAACCGGGCCGTCCTCACGTACCTCGGGCTCGCCCTCGCCGCGCTGTTCCTCCTGATCCGGCTGCAGTCGCTCGGCCGGGCCGCGCTCACGCTCGTGCCCGTCGGGCTCGCCATCGGGACGTCGTCGGTGGTCATCGGCGCCTTCGGGCTCACGCTCAGCCCGCTCACCACCGTGTCCGGACCCCTCGTGATCGCCTCCTGCACGGAGTTCTCCGTGCTGATCACCTCCCGGTACCTGGAAGAGCGACAGGGCGGCAAGTCGCCGAAGGACGCGTCCGACCACGCTGCTCGACGCACCGGACGAGCGTTCTTCACCTCGGCCGCCACCACCGTCGGCGGGTTCGCGGTGCTGATCGGATCGGCGCTGCCGCTGCTGCGTGACTTCGGCATCATCGTCACGATGAACGTCACGGTGGCGCTCCTCGCCGCCCTGGTCGTGATGCCGCCGCTGCTGATGTGGGCCGACCAGCGCGGGATCTTCCCCATCGAGGGGCACGCCCCGGGTGGGGCCGTCCGCCTCGCCGCCCAGCCCCAGGGCGCCCGACTCCTCGCCTGGGTGGGAGGCGTCCTCGTCGTCGCCGCCATCGCCGTGGGCCTGTGGGCGTCGGCCGAACGCGGCACCGGGGACTCGGTGGAGATCTCCTACACCCCGGTCGAGCTCCCGGCCACGACCACCACCACGACGACCGCGCCGGAGGCGACCGGGGAGCTGTCCCTGGACGACTTCCCGGAGGAGGCCCCCGAGGGCCTGGTCCAGTCGACGGTGTTCAACCTGCTGACCGCGCAGGGCGCTGACCCCCGGGCCGCCAACTGCACGCACGAGCAGCTGCTGGCCGGCACGCCGGAGTCCGAGCTGCTCGCCATGGCCGGCTCCGACCAGGACACCCTGTTCGGGCTCGTGGCCGAGGCGGCCGCGACCTGCACCGTCCCCCAGGACGTCATCGACGCCGCCGTCGCCGCCGGCCTGTAGGTCCGCTCCATCAGCGTTCCGGGCCGCGGGGCACGCCGCTGAGGCGTGCCCCGCGGCGCGCTACAGGTCGTGGGCCGCGAGCCAGGGCCGCAGCACGTCGAGGAACGCCTCCGGCTGCTCGAGGTGGGCGGCGTGGCCCGCACCGGGCACGGTGGCGAAGGTCGCGTTGGCGCCGATGGCCTCCTGCAGCCGCCGACCGAGGGCAGTGAACTTCTCGTCCCGCTCGCCGGCCACCACGAGCACGGGCATGTCGAGGCGGTGCAGCTTGTCCCACGAGGGGTCCTGGGCGCCGGTGCCCGACTGCAGCAGCGAGCTCTCGAGCCCGTCGACGGTGTTCTCCATCCGCTCCAGCAGGTACTGGCGCTCGGGCGGGATGCCGGCGAACAGCGGCTGGGCGATCCAGGTCTGGAGGAACTCGAGCAGGCCCAGCTCCCGGATCCGAGCGGCCGTGGCCTCGTCGGCGCGCACCCGCGCCGCTCGCTCCTCGGGGTCGTCGATGCCAGCGGTGGCTCCGAGGAGCACCAGGCCCCGGACGAGCTCGGGGTTCGCCAGCGCGAGGTGGATGAGGTAGCGGCCGCCCATGGAGTAGCCGAGGTAGGTGGCCTCGCCGCCCTGGTCCGCGATGAGGCGTCCGCCGCCCCGCAGCCCGGCCAGGACGTCGGTGGACATGCCGTGCCCTGGGGCGTCGACCCGGACCACCGCGTGGTCCGTGGCCAGGTCCTCGGCCACCGGTCCCCAGCACCGACGGGTCTGGGTGAAGCCGTGCACCAGCACCAACGGCGGGCCCGATCCCTCACGCTCGGCGTGCAACCACATGGCCGGGCATGGTGACATACCCGCGGTGAACGACACCGCCGGCTGGAGCCCTGACGTCCAAGCCACCTTCTGCGCCACGCTGGTCGACGAGTGGGTGCGGTGCGGGCTCACCGACGCCGTGGTCTGCCCCGGGTCGCGGTCGACGCCCCTCACCCTGGCCCTCGCATCCGACGACCGGGTGCGGACCCACGTCCACCACGATGAGCGGTCCGGGTCGTTCCTGGCCCTCGGGCTGGCGGCGACCTCGGGCCGACCGGTGGTCGTGGTCACCACGAGCGGGACGGCAGTGGTCCAGCTGCACGCCGCCGCGGTGGAGGCCGATCTCGCCGGCGTGCCGCTCATCCTGTGCACCGCCGACCGTCCCCCCGAGCTGCGCGACGTGGCGGCACCGCAGACCGTCGACCAGACCCACCTCTTCGGCCGGGCCGTCCGCTTCTTCACCGACCCGGGCGTGGCCGACCCCACGCAGTCATCGACCTGGCGCTCGCTCGCCGCCCGCACGTGGGCGGAGGCGACGGCGGAGTGGCCCGGACCCGTGCAGCTGAACCTGCCCTTCCGGGAGCCGCTCGTGGGCCGGGCCGGCGAGCTGCCGCCCGGCCGGGGCGACGGGCCGTGGCACCAGCGCCTCGCCGCCGGCCGGCTCGCGCCCGTGCTCGACCCCGCCCTGTGCGCGTCCCGTGGCGTCGTGATCGCCGGTCGCGGCACTGACGACCCGGCGGCAGTCGCGGCCCTGGCCGAGGACCTCGGCTGGCCCCTGCTGGCCGACCCGTCGTCGGGGTGCAGCGGCGACACGAGCATCGCCGGCTTCGACCCGCTGCTGCGCACCGGGTTCGCCGAGCGAGCCCGGCCCGACGTCGTCATCCGCGCCGGGGGCATGCCGGCATCGAAGGTGCTGGCCCAGTGGCTCGACGGCTGCGAGCACCAGGACCTGGTGATCGCCGCCGCGGGGTGGTGGCCCGATCCGTCGCACACGGCTGCGGTGCTCCTGGATGCGGTGCCCACGGTCCCCGACGACCACGAGCCGGTCGAGGAGTGGGTCGAGGCGTGGAAGGTCGCCGCCCAGGCGGTGGGTGCGGCGATCGACGAGGAGCTCGCCGGCGTCCCCCTGTCCGAGCCCGCCGTCGCCCGGTACCTCACCCGGACGCTTCCAGCCGGTGCCGTCCTCGTCACGTCGTCGTCGATGCCGGTCCGCGACGTCGAGTGGTTCGGCGTCACCCGACGGGACCTGCGCGTCGTCGCCAACCGCGGGGCCAACGGCATCGACGGCGTCGTCTCCACCGCAGTCGGTGCCGCCCTGGTCGGCGCGCCGACCGCCCTGCTGATCGGCGACGTCGCGTTCCTGCACGACTCCAACGGCCTGCTCGGCCTGGCCGACCGCGACGTGGACCTGACGATCGTGGTGCTCGACAACGACGGCGGCGGCATCTTCTCGTTCCTGCCGCAGCGCACCGAGCTCGCCCCCGACCGCTTCGAGCGCCTGTTCGGCACACCGCACGGGCTCGACCTCGTGGCGCTCGCGCGGGCCCACGGCGTCGAGGCCGAGCGGGTCGACGCCGTCGAGCAGCTCGCGTGGCGTCCTGGCACCCGCGTCCTCGTGGTGCCCACGGATCGGGACGACAACGTCACGCTGCACGGTCGACTGGCTGATGCGGCCACCGAAGCCTTGCGGGCCTGAGAACCTGCGCCGCGTCGGACGGCGAAGTTCCGGCACAGCTCGTGACGACGGTCATAGGATGCCGCTGTGTCCAAGCAGACGGCGGCTGATCTCCTCTCCAAGGTTCCCCTGTTCTCCAGCTGTTCGAAGAAGGAGCTGGCGGCCATCGCCAGGTCCTCCGATCAGCTCAGCGTCGGCGACGGCTACACGCTGACCACGCAGGACGAGTCCTCGCGCGAGGCTTTCGTCTTGCTGACGGGCAAGGCGATCGTGAAGCGCAACGGCCGCAAGGTCGCCGAGCTCGGCCCGGGTGACTCGGTCGGCGAGCTCGGTCTGCTCGACCATGGGGTGCGCACCGCCACGGTCGTCACCGACGGCCCGGCCGAGATCCTGGTCGTGGGACCGCGCGAGTTCTCCGCGCTGCTCAGCGACGTGCCCTCGCTGTCGAAGAAGCTGCTGCAGCACCTGGCCGCCACCGTGCGCGAGCTCGACACCAAGAGCTACGGCTGATCGGCACCTCGGCGTGAGCCACCCCGTCCTCGAGATCAAGCAGCCGGGTCGGCGCCCGTTGTTCGTCGAGCTGCGCGAACCCCTCGAGATCGGCCGGGAGTGCGACGGCGTGCTCATCGCCGACGGCCAGGCATCCCGCCGGCACGCCAACCTCGCGCCGCGGGGTGAGACCGTCGTGGCGGAGGACCTGGGCAGCACCAACGGGACGCACCTCGACGGGAACCGGATCTCCTCCGCGGTCGTGCTCATGCCCGGCGCGGTCCTCCAGGTGGGGGACACCACGGTGCAGCTCGTCCGCACCGCACCGGAGGTGGTGCAGCCGGCACCCGCCGCACCATTCGGTGCCCGCGAGACCTCGGTGTCGGGTGGGGGCACGTTCGGTGGCGCCGTCAAGGCCGGCGCCTCGGGACCGAAGAACGCACGCGAGACCTCCATGGACGCCGTTGCTCGCGCGGTCGAGCAGGCGCCACCCGAGGCCATCCCCTCGGTCGAGAAGGACCACGGCACGATCACCATCGTCTTCAGCGACATCGAGAACTCCACGTCTCGCGCCACGTCGATGGGCGATGCCGCCTGGATGAAGGTGCTCGGCGAGCACAACCGGATCATCAGCCGCCACGTGGAGAAGTGGAACGGCACGGTGGTCAAGAACCAGGGCGACGGCTTCATGCTCACGTTCAACGGGGCTCGCCAGGCGCTCCGGGCGATGATCGACGTCCAGCGGGAGCTGACCGAGCTCGAGCAGAGCAACCCCGAGCGGGGCGTGCGCGTCCGCGTCGGCGTGCACACCGGCGAGGTCATCGCCGAGGAGGGCGACATCTTCGGCAAGCACGTGATGCTGGCCGCGCGCGTCGGCGGCCTGGCCGACGGCGGCGAGATCGTGGTGTCGTCGATCGTGAAGGAGATCGCGTCGGCGCGCGGGGACCTCGAGTTCGGTCCACCGCAGGTGGTCGCGCTGAAGGGGATCGACGGCGAGCACGTCGTGTACCCGTTCCTCTGGCAGAGCTTCGACGACAGCTGACTCACACCGGCGGCGTGGGGGGCCCCTGACCGTCGGGTCGATGGATGGTCCAGGTGCCGTCGGGGTCGCGCACCGGCCGGAAGCCGCGCTCCTTGATGCGGTTGTGGAACCCGCAGTACGCGTCGGAGTTGGCCACGTCGGTGGGTCCTCGGTGCCGGGCGGGATCCCGGTGGTCCACCTGGAGGCAACGCCCTGATCCGTCGCAGCCGGGCCAGAGGCAACCCAGGCCACCCGGGCTCCGCAGCAGGGCTTGGAGGAACGCTGCGTCCCGAGCGGACCCGGTGAAGAGGCGCTGCCGGCGACCCAGGTCGATGACGTTTCCGGCCGAGTCGAGCACGACCCGCCGGACGTGACCCAGCACGGCGGCGGCGAGCACCTCAGAGGGCCGGAGCGGGGTGCCGTCGAAGGCGTGGCACCGTCGGGTGGTGAGGTCCTCGTTGGGATCCACGGGCACGTCCTCACCGGCGGCTCGACGGACCTCGTCTTCGAAGGTGTCCTGGTCGACGACGATGTTGACCAGCGGCTCTCGCGACGGCCCGTCGGCTGCGTCGGCTCGGCGGAAGATCTCGACGATGGCGTCGGCGCGGCGCTGCGCCGGGGTGCGGGCCAGGTGCTCGACGCGGGCGTCGTCGCCGTGGACCTCCCGGGCCGCGGCCCAGTCGGCGTGGAGCTCGGCGGTCTCGTACCGCTCGAAGATCTCAGCCATGACCGCACCCTGGAAGGCGCCGAAGCCGCCCTCGAGGCGGAAGGTCCCGTCGATCGCTGACTCGTGCAGCGCGGCGTTCCGTCGCTGGTGGGACTGGTCGGATGCCTGGTCGGCGCCGTCGGCGTCGGCGAGCGCCTCCCACTGACGCAGAGCCGCCACGAAGTCGTCGTAGCCGAGCTTGGTGGCGTGGTGGGCGAAGATCGGATCGGCGTCCGGCACCCACTCGGCCACTCGGGGGTTCGAGACGGTGCGGGCCATGGCACGCACGTGCTCGGTGGGGATCTCGCCTCGTGCGTACGCCGCCTCGACGAGGGGCAGGCGGCGCAGGGCCCGGCTGGTCTGCACCCGGCCGTGCGCCTCGGGACCCGACAGGCGTCCGATCGCCTTCAGCGCACCCTTGGCCGTCTTGTGGCCATCGACGCTGAACGCCGCACCTGCATCAAGGTGCCCCACGGCTTGATCGGTTCCGTGGTCCAGCCGCCGGCGCAGCACCTCGAGGCGGCGGACCAAGGCCAGCTCCTCTTTCGGGGAGACGCCGTCCAGCGATGCGGACTGCACCGAGCAGACGGCGTGCTCCAGTGCGGTCAGCGCGGCATCGAGCTCGTTGGGCTCGAACGTGTCGATCATGGCGCCGCCCTCCCTGAGGCAGCACCAGGACATGGTCGGTGGTCGCGCACGGCGCGGCTCCTTCCCTGGAGGTGTCGATGGTCGGCGCGGAGCCGACGAGTGGCGCATCCGGCCCCAGCCGGAGCGCCTATCCACCATTCAACTCAGGGGGTCTGACAGTTACTCGGCCGCTCAGTGCCGGGCGGGTTCCTCGGCGCGCGAGTCGACCGGCGGCTCCGACGTGGGGTGCACGTCGATGAACACGCTCGTGCTCGTCGCACGCGCCTGCTCGCCGGAGCGACGGATGAGCGCTTCCTCGGCGAGGGCCTGCAGGGCCTCCTCCTCGCGCACGTCCCGGATGCTGAGCGACAGCGGCCCGGGGGCGACGTAGCCGATGCCGAAGGCGATGACCGTCGGCAGGAACATGAGGGGAAGCCACTCCTCGGCGTTCGCGTAGTCGATGCGCAGGATGGCGAGGCCGAGCGCCAGGGTCACGCCCACCGCGGCGCCGGCCACGGCGAACTGCAGCCCGCGCACGAAGCGGTTGGACGCCAGCCGCCGGCGCAGCGTGTTGAGGACCAGCACGGTGATGCTGAAGCCGGCGATGCCGAGCACCGCGAAGGCAAAGAGCCCCAGTGTCGATGTGGTGCGTCCCTTCACGTCGAGGACGAAGTCCTCCTGGCCGAGCAAGAGGCGCTCGGCGTCGTAGACCCGCAGCGACGTGCCCAGGTACCCCGTCGCCTGCTCGTCGAGGTCGAAGAAGTCCAGCTCGGCGTCGAAGGTCGTCTCTTCACCGGGGGCCAGCGAGGTGCGCATGCCGAGGTCGTAGGTGAGGAAGGTGAGCCCGAGCGCCTGGCCCTCGAGGCGGACGAAGCGGATGTCCTCGGTGCGGTTGCCGGCGTTGCGCAACGTGATGGTGATCGGCACCGCCTCGGTCGGGTCGAGCTCGATGGGGGAGTCGCTGTCGGCACCGGCGATGTCGCGCCCGTTGATCTCCGCCCGGACGTCGAGGGTCTCGGCCGCTGCGGCCGGGCCAGCCGCCGCCAGGAGCACGAGGCCGAAGAGGAGCAGGCTGGCCAGGAAGCGCTTCATCGTCGCCACCGCTGGGTCGTGGCCGCGGGGAGCGGCGCCCGGAAGAGGATGGCGACGAACACCACGGCGATCACCATGGAGAGGGCGAGCTGACCGGCACCGACCAGGCCGCTGCCCTGCTGCGGGAGCTCGGGCTCGGGCGTGGCGATGACATCGCCCTCCACCGTCGGTGGCGGTGCTGGCGGGTCGCTCACTTCGGCAGGTGGGGGAGGGGTCGTCGGCGTGATCGATGGCGGCGGCGTCGTCGGGTTCGTGACGACGTTCCCTTCGACCACCGGCTCCGGCGGCAGTGTCGCCGTCTCCTCAGGGAGCCGCTGCCCGATCGCCGCCTCGTCGACATCGCCCACGGCGACGAAGGAGTCGACCGTGACGATCGTCTGCGGCGGCGAGTACTCGTCCTCGCCCGCCCAGATCACAGCGCCGGCTCCGTCGCGAAGCTCGACCACGAACGTCTCGCCGACGTCGAGATCACCGCTCACCAGGACCTCCGTGATGGGCCAGTCGCTCCGGGCAGGATCGAAGTCGCCCACCTCGAACTCGATCCGGACGTCGCGGGGCGCTTGCGCGACGGCGGGTTGAGCCAGCAGGCAGGCGCCAACAGCTGAGAGGGCGAGGAGGAGCAGGACCTTCATGGCGACGCGGCGTTGACGACTGCCAGGTTCGCCGACCGGTTGCTCTTGTATCCCCATTGGATCGTCCATTCGGCCGTTCCGAGGTTGACGACCTTCAATCGGAGCTCATTGCCGGGTTCGACCTGGCCGTCGAAGGCCGGCGAGGTGAGTAGCAAGGAGTCGTCCTCGTTGGTCCACGCAACCATGAGTTCGCAGGCCGCCTCCGACACGGGGACCGTGGAGGGGGTCGTCGGCAGCGGACAGTCGAAGAGACCGGCCGTGATGGTCCCCGAGAACTGCCCTGGGCTGTACAGATCGAGGATGACCTGCTTGTCCTCGAACAGGATGCCCTGGGTCTGCGGCGTGCTCGCCCATCGCATGAAGTAGACGACCTGACCGCTTCCTGGCGCCGTGTCCTCCAGGATGAGGCTGTCGACTGGTTGGAACTTGCCGGAAATGACCGGGCTGGAGTTTCCAGGCTCCGGGTGTTCGAGCGCTCCCCGGGGCGGGCTGCCGCTGAGGTAGTACGCCGGCTTCGGCGGCGGTGGCGACGGCACGCTGATCGAGACGTCCGTCGAGAACGAGGTGATGTCCTCGGCCTGCACGTCGAAGCTGGCGGCCGTGGCCGTGGTGAGGCCCAGCAGTAGCAGGAAGGCGGCGAACAGGAGGACGCGCCGCACCGGCGATCAGCCTCCGGCGTCGTCGGCGTCGGGGGTGAGCTCGTCGGCCGCGGCGCCGGCATGCTCGGGTGCGGTCTCGTACTCGTACGTCACGGAACCGAGGAAGACGCGGTACCGGTGGGCGCCGTCGCCGAGGTCCTCGTGGAGGATCACCGACTGCTCGACCTTGGCGATTCGAGCCAGCTCGTCGATGCCCCCGACCATCACGACCGGGCCCGGCGGAGCGGTCGCGGCGGCGACGTCGATCATCTGCGAGCGGTAGCGCGCGGCGATGCGAGCCGGCTCACCGAGGCCGACACCACCGAACAGGACGGAGGCGAACCAGGCGATGCCGGCGACCAGGACCAGTGCCAGACCGCTGAGCACGGCGCGGGCCGCCTGGGTGGAGACGTCCCACGGGCCGATGGCGTAGCTCGCCCGCTCATCCACGGTGCGAGTCAGCTCTTCGGTCGTGGTGGCCTCCACGGCGTCGGCGGTGATGAGGTTGCCGTCGACGGCGAACGTCATCGGCGCCGACAGCTGGTCCTCGACCACGGCGCTCTCGGCGGTGGCGCTGATGTCGAGCGTCGGGACGACCGTGATCGTGTACGAACCGCCACCGACACCGGTGAGGTCAGCCACCGACGCCACCTGGGCAGCGATCTCGACCAGATCGAGGTCGACGGTCTCGCTGGTGGTGCCCGAGAACGGCGCGGGCTCGACGGAGCGGAGCTCCGTGCTCCAGCCCCCTGGCGTCTCGAGCCGGACGTCGAAGCCTGCGCTGGAGCGCAGCCGGTCAGCACCTTCGTGGTCGGCGCGGAAGTCGACGGTGATGCGCAGCTGGTCGAGGAGGCGGCTGTAGAGCGGATCGCTGGGCGTGAGCGCGCCGGCGACGCTGCGCTCGGCATCGACGGTGCCGTCGGGGTACACGGCCGACGGCTCACCGGTGAAGCGGTAGTCGAGGCCGATGGCGTAGTCGACGGCGCCGAAGGATTCGATGCGTGAGGTGGTGTCCGGCGCTCGCATGGCGGACCAGGTCATCGCCAGAGTCGGGACGGTGAGCAGCACGGCGGCGACCAGGCCGACGAAGGCCCACCGAGGGTGGGTGAGGCGAGCCCACCGGGGCGCGGGTGGACCCGGACGCTGGGGGGAGGGGGTCACGATGTCGGGCATTGGTGCCTCCGGGTCCGCCGGGTCGGGGCTGAGGTGCTGGGGGCGGCGACGTCGTCGCCGCCGGGTTCCGCCGAGGACGACCGCCGCCCCGCCCATGGCGGCGAAGAACTCGGGTTGGGCGATGGCGGAGGCGATGTCGCCGGCCATCGGGATGTGGAGCTGGGCCTTGCCGATGATGTCGTCGTTGGTCGGCGTCCAGGGGTCGAGGCGGTCGCGGTTGTCGCCCTGGGTCTGGAAGCCGTCCGAGGTGGCGCCGACGATGCGGTGGATGATCCGGGTCGGGTCGTCGAACTGACCCCCGGCCCGGAAGGCGATCACGTCACCGGGTTCGTAGCTGGAGGACCGACGTACGAGGACGAGATCCCCGTCCTCGTACATCGGCTCCATGCTCCGCCCGTCGACGATCACGTACGCCGCGTCACCGCCGAACACTGCTGGCCGCAATGTGGTGAGCCAAGCGAAAGCGAGCGCACCAACGGAGAAGCCAACGAGTAGCAGGCGTAGTCCGCGACCGAACACGACGGGACTCAGATCACCCTAGGACTGACCTGCGTGAGGCTCAGGTGGGGGTGGCACTGAGGAAGTTGCCGTCCACCAGCACGCCGGCACCGACGATCTGATCCGCCGTGATGCCTCCGGTCAGTGTGAAGTCGGCGATGACGGAGTCGTCGGTGTCGATGACAATGTCCACGTCCTCGAAGGCGACGACATCGTTTGCCGTGTTGTCTCGCGGAACGTCGGTGTCGAGATCGAGGGAGAGCGTCGCAGCGAAGGGTTCGCACGTCGCAGCAGGGGCACCTTCATTCAGGAAGGTGACCCGAGCGGTCTCCACCGTGAACGTTCCACCGATGTTCTCCACTGGGTCATCGTCGAAGGTCACGACTACGTCAGTGGCACAGCTCCCGACCGGGTCCGCTCCAGAGGCAACGTCCTCTGAGTCGACGGCGAACGATGCGGCGAACGCCCCGACGGCGAAGAGCGCCGTTGCGACGATGGCGGCGATGATTGCTTTGCGCATTTCCTGTCTCCCTTGTCCTGATGCCGCCGAATCTCGACGAGATCTCTTGGACCACGTCCGTGGAGGACGTGACCCGCTGGAGACAAGGGGAGGTTTCGCTCTGGCTCCACCCGGACAACGCGACCAGTCACGTCCGGGGATCAAGGCTCCCTTGCCCGCTCTGTGGCAACTGTCTCATCGCCACACGGTGAAGGTACTGACGCGCCAGGCGACACAACATGACCCAATTGGGCTAGAGGGTCAGATCCCGACCCCTGCGGTGACCCGCTTCTCGGCCCGTTTGACCGCGGTGCGCACCCGGCGGCGTCGGGCGACGCCGATGCGTGACCTCACCAGGGTCGCTCCACCGACCACGCCGAGTGCCACGACGGCCACGACGTCGACCTCGGTCAGCTCGTTGCGGCCGAGGGCGGCCATGACGAGCAGGAGCCCGACCAGGGCGACCGGCGTCCAGATGGCGGCACCGATGTAGGACCGGATCCGAGTGTGGCCCGACCGCAACGGCTTCAGGCTCGATTCGAGCTCGGCGTAGGCGAGCAGGATGAGGAGCAGGCCGACGGCGAAGGGACCGGTCAGGTACGGCGCCTGCGTGGCCCGGGCGCCGACCTCCTGGTGGGCGACGACGTCGTCACGGGACAGGACCCGCACATCCGCCTCGACCGCACCGCCGACCGCGCGCTGCGGCAGTCCCGGCTCGATGACCGCCCGGCCGTCACGCAGGGCGCCGGACGCACCGGGTGCCCCGATGCCCAGGTACGAGAAGGTGATCTCGATCTCGTCGGCGGCGTCGGCGAGCGACCGGTCGAGCACCTCGACGATCACGTCCTCGGACAGGTCGAGGTCGATGCGCTCGCCGCTGCGCACGTCCACGCCGTCGATGATCACCTGGCCGGCTTCGAGCGTGCCCTCGCGATCGCTGTTCCCGAGCCCGATGAGCGCGACGAGGAGGGCCAGTGCGAACAGCAGCGCTGTGACCAGCACGGGGCGCCACGGCGTGCGCGGCGGGTTGAGCACGTCACGGACGTTGATGAGGTCGGCGAGCTCGAGGCCGTAGAGGTCGGCGCCGCTGATGCGCGGGTCGCTCGATGATGCTCGGATGGCTGTGAACTCGAGCTCGGGCGGTGGAGCGGGCGGCGCCTCGTCGGCCGCGGGCGGCGGGTCCGCCGGGGGGTCGTCGTCGACGGCGGGGGCCGACGGTGCCACCGGCGGCTGACCTTCCGTGGGCGGGGCCGATGGGCGGAAGGCGCCGGTCTCCAGCGCCGAGGCCGGCGGGACGGCTCCGGTGGCCGGGGCAGCTGCGGGGCCGGCGGCTCCGGTCGCAGGTGCGGCCGAGGCGGCGGGGCGAACCGCGGCACCGGTCCCGGTCTCGTGCGCACCCGAGGGCGCAGCCACCGCGCCGGGTGCACCGGTCGCGCGGGCATCGGTGAGGTCGAGCACGGCCACGGGCTCGACGGCGTCGGCCGACGGGCGGACCGCTCCGGCGATGTGCCCGGTGGTGCGAGCAGCCATCGACATGCGCTCGGACCCGACGATGCGCACACCTGCGTGGTCGATCCAGCCCGGGCCCCACGCCTCCGCGCACGCCTCCCCGATGGCGACACCGAAGTCCTCGGCGCGGTCGAAGCGCGACGGCAGGTCGCGCGACAGCGCCTTCATCACCACAGCGTGGAGCGGTTGCGGGACGGACGGGACGACGTCGCGCAGTGGGATCGGGTCCTCGTCCAGGCGCTGCTGCAGCAGCTCGGCCGCCGTCTGCGCGCCCTGCCAGGGGAGGTGGCCCGACAGCAGCTCGTAGAGCATCACGCCGGCGGCGTACACGTCGGACGCAGCGGTGAGGTCCTCGCCCCGAGCCTGTTCGGGGGACATGTAGGCCGGCGTGCCGAGCACCTGACCGTCGACGGTGCCGAGCGTCCGACCGCCCGTGATCATGCGCGAGATGCCGAAGTCGGTGACCTTCACGGCCGACTCCGCGTCGAACATCAGGTTGTCCGGCTTCACGTCCAGGTGGAGGACGCCGTTGTCGTGGGCGTGCTGGAGCGCGGCGCAGCAGGCCATGACCACGGCGCACGCGGTCGGCGGCGTCAACCCCTCGCTGGTGAAGCGGTCCCACACGGAGCCGCCGGGCAGCTCCTGCATGACGATGAGGCACTCGCCGTCGCGCTCGACGTAGTCGAAGATCGGCACGATGTGGGGGTGGGCGAGGCCGGCGAGCGTCTGCGCCTCCGTCACGAAGCGCTCGCGCACCTCGTCCTCCACGGCGATGGACGGGGGCAGCTCCTTGATGGCGGCGCCGCGACGCAGCCGCCGGTGGCGTCCGAGGAACACCACGCCCATCCCGCCACGACCGAGCTCTCGCTCGATGTCGTAGTCCGGCATCGCCTGAGCGATGCGGAGGATGTCCTCGGCGATGACCACGTTGCCTGCCCGATCCGCGTGCGGTCCGGACGGACCGCGATGCGACGATGACACAGTTCGCCGCGACAGGAAAGTGGCACATCGGGCGTCACCGTCTGCGCGCGCCATGTCATGATGCGGATGTGAACGGGGGGAGGGTCACGCCTGATGGCGTGCTCAGTGGCGCAGCGCTGCTCGCGCAGCGCCACCTCTCGCGGATCCTCGGTGCCGATGCCTTCGCCACGGTCGAGCACGACGTCCGGTACGTCGATCTGGACGCCGGCGACGTGCTCATGGCCGAGGGAGATGTCGCCGACGAGCTCTACCTCCTGCTCGCCGGTCGGCTCGAGGTCTGCATCCGAGCCGGTGGGGCCGAGCAGACCCTGAGCCGCCTCGAAGCCGGCGCGACCGTCGGTGAGATCGCGCTGCTCGCCGGCGACCGTCGCTCGGCGACCGTGCGCGCCGTGGAGACCTGCCAGGTGGCCGCGATCAGCAACGCCGGGTTCCGACGCCTGCTCGCCGAGCATCCGGCCGAGGCCGAGTCGCTGGCCCGGCGGGCATCCGAGCGCCTGCGCGAGACCCAGCTCATCGGCCAGCTCAACCAGCTCTTCGGGCACCTCGAGGCCGAGGTGCTCGCCACCATCAAGGACCTCATGGAGTGGGTGCCCGTGCGGGCCGGCACCCGGCTGTTCGAGGAGGGCGACCATGGCGATGCCGCCTACCTCGTGGTCACCGGCCGGCTGCGCGCGTTCCGGCGCGGTCCCGATGGGGTCGAGGTCGAGGTCGGCGAGGTCGGCCGGGCCGAGATGGCCGGCGAGATGGCTCTGCTCGAGGAGCTGCCGCGCGGCGCCACCGTCTACGCCGTGCGGGACAGCAACCTCGTGCGCTTCTCCCGCGCGGCCTTCGACGCCCTCGTCACGCGCTACCCGGCTGCGGGCCTCGTCGTCGCGCAGACCGTGCTGCGCCGTGCATCCCGGCGGGACGAGCGCGTCCAGCGCCTGTCCGTGGCCGTCGTGGCCGGTGGCGAGGACGTCGAGGTCGACGACTTCGCCCGCAGGCTGGCCACGTCGCTCGGGCCCGATGCCTGCTACGTGACCAGCGCCGACGTGGATCGACAGCTCGGTGTCCCAGGGTTGTCACAGGTCGGCGACGACGAGATCGGCAGCGTCCGGCTGGCCTACTGGTTGGAGGAGCTGCAGGAGCGCCACCGCTTCATCGTCTACGGCGTCGACGATTCGTGGTCCGCGTGGAGCCGCCGTGCGCTGCGCTGGTCCGACCACGTCCTGGTCGTGGCCGATGCCGACGCTGACCCTCGCCCCACCGCGTTCGAGTCGGAGATGTGGCGCCTCGTCGAGCAGCAGAAGCACCCGAAGGTGAGCCTCGCACTGCTCCACCCCGCCGACACCGAGCTCCCGTCGGGCACGCCGCGGTGGCTCGAACCCCGGCGGCTGTCGTCGCACCACCACCTGCGCATCGACGACGACGTCACCTTCGACCGGCTCGGGCGACTGCTCGCCGGCCGGGGCACCTCCATCGTGCTCGGCGGCGGCGGCGCTCGGGGCTTCGCGCACCTCGGCGTGCTCGTGGTCCTCGAGGGCACGGGGGTGCCCATCGACATGATCGGTGGCACCAGCATCGGGGCGATCATGGCGGCCGGTCCGGCCATGGGCTGGAGCGCGGAGGAGCTCCGACTGCTGGCGGTGGAGCAGTTCCGCAAGATCTTCGACTACACGCTGCCCTCGGTGGCGGTGCTGAAGGGCGAGCGCATCACGGCCAAGCTGCGCAAGACGTTCGGCGACGCCGACATCTCCGACCTGTGGATCCCGTACTTCTGCGTGTCGACCAACCTCACGACGGCGGGTGCCCACTACCACGACCGCGGTCCGCTCGTGGACGCGATCCGAGCGAGCATCGCCATCCCCGGCGTGCTCCCGCCGGTGCCATGCAACGGCGAGCTGCTGGTCGACGGCGGGATCCTCGACAACGTGCCGGTCGACGAGATGCGCCGGCGGAACGCGACGGGGCGGGTCCTCGCCATCGACGTCGCACCCGCCGACGGTCCGACGGTGGACCAGGACTACGGGCTCTCGATCTCCGGGTTCCGGGCGCTGCTCGACCGCCGGCGGGGCAACGCCGCCCCCGCGATGCTCGCCACGCTCGTCCGCTCGAGCCTCATCGCCTCCGTCCGCGACCGCGATCGGGTCGTGCGCGACCGCGTCGCAGACCTCTACCTCGACGTCACCGTGGACGGCGGTGGCCTCCTCGACTTCTCGGCGGCCGAGCACATCGCGGCGAGCGCGGAGTCAACGACCCGTCCGATCATCCGCCGCTGGGTGCGCAGCACCGACCCGAAGGAGCTCAGCTATGTCCAGACCACCGCATCGGCGGGGGCCGTCCTGTCGGACGTGTCCCCACGGTCGAGGTGGGCCGGCGTGATCCTGCTCACCCTCCGCGACCTCCAGCACCGCGCCGTCCGGTTCGCCGCCGTCATCGCCGGCACCGCCGTGGTGCTCGCCCTGCTGTTCCTCATGACCGGGCTGATCGAGCAGTTCCACCTCGAGCCCGAGGACACCGTCGACGCGCTCGGCGCCGAGTCGTGGCTGCTCCGCGACGGCGTGTCCGGCGCCTTCACCGCCGCCTCGACCATGCCGGCCGACACCGCCGACGCCCTCGGCGACGGCGCCGCCCCGGTCGTGGTCGCCCGCCACAGCATCGCCGGAGCGAGCGAGCAGACCGACGTCGTGATCATCGGTTACCAGCAGGGGGAGCTGGGGGAGCCGCCGCTCGACGAGGGTGCCCTGCCCGCCAACGACCGGGAGGTCCTGGTCGACGACTCGGCCGGCGTCGTACCGGGCGAGGAGATCGCGCTCGGCGGCGAGCAGTACCTGGTGTCGGGCACCACGGACCGGACGACGATGTTCGCCGGCATGCCGCTGGTGTTCATGGACATCGGCACGGCCCAGGACCTCGTGTACCGGGGTCAGCCGCTGGCCACCGCCGTGCTGCTCCCCGACATCCCCGACCAGGCGCCCGAGGGATTCGCGCTCGTCGCACCCGACGACATCGCCACCGACGGCCTCCGCCCCCTCGACGGTGCCATCTCCTCGATCAACATCATCCGCGTCCTGCTGTGGTTCGTGGCCGCCATGATCATCGGGACGATGGTGTACCTGTCCGCGCTGGAGCGCCGCCGCGACGTGGCGGTGCTCAAGGCGGTCGGCAGCTCGACCAGCCAGATGGCCACGTCCATCGCCCTGCAGGGGGCGCTCACCGCCCTGGCCTCGGCGCTCATCGCCGCCGTCCTGCAGATCGCCCTCGTCCCCGTCTTCCCCTTGGAGGTCACTGTGCCTGTCCGAGCCTTCTGGCAGATACCGGTCATCGCCGTCCTGGTGTCGCTCCTCGCCGGGGCGGTCGGCCTGCGCAAGGCCGTCAGCACCGATCCCGCCCTCGCGTTCGCCGGGCCGGGCTCATGAGCGCCTCCAGCGTCGAGGTCCGGGACCTCGTCATCGAGTACGCCAGCGGCGGCTACGCCGTCCGCCCCATCGACGGGCTCGACCTCGACGCCGCCCCCGGCGAGCTGGTCGTGCTGCTCGGCCCGTCCGGTTGCGGCAAGACGTCGCTGCTGTCGGTGCTGGGCGGCATCCTCCGACCCACGTCCGGGTCGGTGCGGGTCGGCGGCGTGGCCGTCGAGTCGCTGCGCGGCGCCGCGCTCGCGGAGTACCGCAAGCAGACCGTCGGCTTCGTCTTCCAGGCCTTCAATCTGATCCCGTCGCTCAACGCCCGCGAGAACGTGGCGATGCCGCTGCTCATGGCCGGCGTGAAGCGGTCCCGCGCCCTCGAGCGCGCCGACCGGCTCCTCGACCGGGTCGGGCTCGCCGATCGCGCCCGGCACAAGCCGTCCAAGCTCTCGGGCGGCCAGCAGCAGCGGGTGGCCGTCGCTCGGGGTTTGGCCGCCGACCCGGCCGTCCTCCTCGCGGACGAGCCCACCGCCAACCTCGACTACATCCAGGCCGAGGGCATCATCTCGCTGCTCCGAGACCTGCGCGCCGACGGCCGGTCCATCGTCGTGTCCAGCCACGACGACCGGCTGGTGCCCATCGCCGACCGGGTCGTGCACCTGGTGCCGGAGTTCCGCGAGGACGAGCAACCGCCCCACCTCGAGGAGTTCGCGGCCGGGTCGGTCGTGTTCGAGCAGGGCGCACGCGGCGAGCTCGTCTACGTCATCCGGTCGGGCACGGTGGAGATCATCCGCCAGCTGGCCGACGGCGGCGTCGAGCAGCTGGCGACGCTCGGCCCGGACGACTACTTCGGCGAGCTCGGCCCGCTGCTCGGCTTCCCCCGGTCGGCCACGGCTCGGGCCGTCTCGGATCTGCAGCTCATGGCCTACAGCGTCCAGGACTTCCGCGAGCAGGTGCTCGGCAGCGCTCGGGCCGCAAGCAACGGTCACACCAAGCCCGTCCCCGTCGTGCCCTCCTAGCCGCTCCCATCCGTCGTCCCGCGCCGTCGGTCGAGCGCAGCGACGGCGGCGACGGCGACCAGGACCGTGACGACGATGTCCACCGGCAGGCGGTGTCGGTGGTAGCCGTTGAACAAGCCGGCGCTGATGACCACGGTGGTGAGCGCGGCGGCGTAGGGCCACAACGTCGCCCCACGGCGGCGCAGCTGCACGACTCCCCAGGCGGCCGCGGGGATCGAGAGCCAGAACGCCACGAGCGCGGCCCACGATGCCGGTGGCGGCCGGCCCTCGCCGACGGCCTCCTCCACCATCTGGCCCGGCGCCCACAGCCCGAACGGACGGGCCACGCGCGCCACGACCACGAGCGGGACCCGATCGAGGTTCTGCGACGCGTACCGCAGGCCGGTCTCCCGGAGCTGGCTCGAGGTGACCGACTCGTCCACGCCGCTGTCCGGCTGGTCCTCGACGCAGTCGAAGCTCCAGGACCCGATCAGGTCGGTGTAGTAGGTGGTTGGGCAGTTGGCTCCCGCGATCGTCACGCCGTCGTTGGTGGAGATGAGCACCGGGTCCTCGAACCGGCTCGAGTTCCACAGCGACCACGGTGCGACGACGAGCGCAGCGACCAACCCGGCGGCAGCCAGGATCCGCAGCCGGTCGGCGAAGCCGCTCGAGCGGCGCAGCAGGACGACGGGTGCGACCAGCAGCGGCAGCAGGAGGGCAGCCTCGGCACGGGTGAGCGCAGCGAGGCCGATGACCGCGCCGGTCGCCGCCGCCGCACCGACGGATGGCGTGCGTGCCAACCGGACGCCGCCGAGCAGCGCCAGGGCGTAGAGGGGCAGGGCCAGGGCCTCGCTCATGACCAGCGACTGGTTGATCCAGAAGCTGGGGACGACGACCGCCAGCCCGGCCGCGATCAGCCCGACGCGCTCGCCGGCCACCTCACGGCCGAGGAGCCCGACCGCGCCGACGCCGAGCGCCCCGATCACCGCCATGGTCAGGCGCTGGGTGAGGACCGAGGTGGAGATCGGCGACGTCACCTGGAGCGCGAGGACGGTGAGGGGTGGGTGCGCGGCGGTGGGCCCGCCTCCGAAGGAGTCGACGAACCAGTTCCCATCGGAGGTGCTGGCGGCGACGGTGCTGTACCAGAAGGAGTCGCCTTCGTCGATGAGCACGGCGTCGTCGCCCTTGGTCCAGAGCGTCAGCGCGACGCCGAGGACCACCGAGGTCGCGACGATCGCGCCCAGCCACCGCCGGAAGCGAGCCACGGCTAGGGACGGACGATGGCGGACAGCACGGCCTGCAGCTTGGCCTCCGTCTCGGCCAGCTCGGCCTGCGGGTCGGAGTCGGCGACCACGCCCACGCCGGCGTAGAGCCGGGCCACGGGGCCCTCGACGATGGCGGAGCGGATGCCGACCGCCCACGTGCCGTTGCCGTCGGCGTCGACCCAACCGACCGGGCCGGCGTAGCGGTCCCGGTCGATGCCCTCCTCGGCGGCGATGTAGGCGAGCGCGGGGTCGACCGGCCAGCCCGCCACCGCCGGGGTCGGGTGCAGCACCGCCACCAGCTCCAGCACCGACGCAGGCGGGTGCGACAGCCGGCCCTCGACCATGGTCGCGAGGTGCTGCACGTTGGCCACGGCCACGATCGACGGCTCGGGCTCGGAATCCACGTAGGACGAGAACGGGAGCAGCGTCTCCCAGACCATGTCGATGGTGATCTGGTGCTCGGCCCGGTCCTTGCTCGAGGCGAGCAGGGTGGCGGCGAGGCGGGCGTCGGTGGTGGGGTCGCCGCCGCGGGGCGCCGTGCCGGCCATCGGGTGGGCGCGCACGGTCTCGCCGGCCCGGGAGACCAGGAGCTCGGGCGATGCACCGACCAGCTGGCCCACGGCGAAGGTGAAGCAGCCGGGGAACGCCCGCCGCAGCCGGTGCAGCAGTGCGAGCCGGGGCAGGGCGACATCGGCGGTGACGCGGACCTCGCGGGCCAGCACGACCTTGTCGAACTCGCCGGCAGCGATGCGCTTCGTCGCGTCGGCGACGGTCTGCATCCAGGCCTCGACGTCCTGGACGCCGGCGACCTCGTAGCGCGACGGCCGCGGCTCCGCCACCACGTCGGCCACGATCTCCGGTTCTGGCAGCTCCCCTGTCGCGCCCACCGTGGTGACCCATCGGGTGCCGTCCGCGGCGCGGCCCACGATGATCTCGGGTACGACGAAGGCGGCGGCCGCGTCGGGATCGAAGGGCAGCGTGGCGAAGGCGACGGCTCCCGAGCCCGGGCGGCGAACGTCGTCGTCGGACTCGATGGCGGCCAGCGCGTCCTGCACCTTCGTCAGCTGCTCGAGGTCGAGGCGGGGGATCTCGATGCGCAGGGCCTCGCCCCGGCCGGCGAGCCCGTCGACACCCTTCTCGAACACCACGCCGCTCGCCCCGGCGACGTCGAGCAGGTCGACGTCGGCGTCGATGCGCCGGGTGCGGGCGACGAGGGCCACGGTCAGGACCGGGTCGCCGTGTAGAGCTGGCTGATGCCGCCGGTCAGCAGCGTGCGCTCGACGTCCCCGAAGCCGGAATCGGCGATCATGCGCTGCAGCTCGGGCGCCTCGGGCAGGTAGGCGACGGACTTCGGCAGGTAGCGGTAGGCCGACTTGTCCGAGAGCAGCCCACCGATGAGCGGCACGACCTTGCCGAAGTAGATCGAGTGGCCCCAGCGCATCACCGGGTTCGGCGGCTCGGCCACGTCGAGCAGGGCGATGCGCCCGCCCGGCCGCAGGATGCGGGCCAGCTCCTCGAGCATCGGAGGCAGGGAGACGAAGTTGCGCAGCGCGAAGCCGCAGGTGACGCCGTCGATGGAGCCGTCGGCGAACGGGAGCTGGAGGCCGTCGCCGTGCACGAGCGGAGCGTCGGTGCGGGCCGCGGCGAGCATCCCGAAGGAGAGGTCGGCGCCGATCGGACGGTGCCCGGCATCCTCCAGGTCCACGCACATGTCGCCGGTGCCGCAGGCGAGGTCCAGCACGACCGAGCGGGCGCCGAGGTCCAGCGCCTTGATCGCCCGCCGGCGCCAACCCACGTCCATCCGGAACGTCATGATCCGGTTCACCAGGTCGTAGCGGGGGGCGATGGTGTCGAACATCGCCCGCACGGCGCGCGCCTTCTCCTCGCCCTGGGGGAGGTGGTCGGCGTCGGGCAGGGGGTCGGTTCCGACAGCGTCCGTGGTCACACGGCAACGATACGGGCGCACGTGGGCGGGGACGCAGCGCGCTCGGGGTGAGGCCCGGTGCTGCGTAGCATCGCGTGGTGAACGCCAAGGCGCACTTCCACGTGCTCGGCATCCCGGTGCGGGTCGAACCGTTCTTCTGGATCGCCGCCGTGCTGCTCGCCTACAACCTCGGTGACGCCCGGCTGATCCTCATGTGGGTGGCCGTCGTCCTCGTGTCGGTGCTCGTCCACGAGCTCGGCCACGCGGTGGCGCTCAAGGTGTTCGGGCAGTCGTCGGCCATCGTGCTCCACGGCTTCGGCGGCCTCACGCTCTCGCAGCGCAAGCTCGACCGCGTCCGCAGCATCGTGGTCACCCTGGCCGGACCGTTCGCCGCGCTGGCCCTGCTCGGCATCCCCGCCCTGCTGCTGCGCGACAGCGCGTACGGACTGGACCTGGCGCTCGACTACCGCCTGTCGGACCAGGTCTTCGGGCTGTGGCCCGTCATCGTCTTCGTCGCCTACGTGAACATCTGGTGGTCGATCGCCAACCTGCTGCCGATCCGCCCGCTCGACGGCGGCAACGTGCTCACCGAGCTCATCGGCATCCAGCCCGCCCGGCTCGTGTCCATCGTCGTCGGCACCGCGGCGGCCGTGTGGGCCTACACCCACACCGATGCCTTCCGCTACGCCGCGTTCTTCGCCGGCTTCCTCGTCCTGATCAACCTCAGCGAGTACCGCAAGGCGCGCCAGGGCGTCCGGGCCCCGTCGGCCTTCGACGTCGAGGGCCCGTCCGTCCCCGGCGGCGGTGGCGCCCGGCCCGGGCAGGACGGCGGCCCGTCCCGGCCCCGCGGCGAGCGTCCGGCGCCGCGTCGGGGAGGCCGTCCCACCGGACCGCCCGCGGCCCGTCCGGCGGTCGCGCCAGGGCCGGAGATCCCCGGCGGCATCGACGCCTCCTCGGGGGAGTCGATGGCGTGGAACCTCCTGCGCCGGGGCGACGTGCCCGGGGCGCGGCGGGTCCTGACCCGCGTGAACGGGGCGGTCTCGCCCTTCGTGCCCGCGACCGTGGCGGTCGCCGCCGGTGAGGGGGTCGACGCCCTGGTGGACGCCTACCTCGCCCGGCCGTCCGGGCCGGCCAACCTGGTCCCGGCGTCGACGGTCGCCGATGCCGGCGCCGCCCCGGAGCTCGCCCGGCGGCTCCTCGACGCCGGCGCCGACGGCGTGGAGGCCGCCGCTGGATTGCAGACGCACCTGCACTACGCCGAGCGCTACCGCGACGCCGCCGCGGTCGGTGAGCTGGTGCACGGGGCAGCTGGCGCGTCGCGCGCCCAGGTCGCGTTCGACACGGCCTGTGCGTGGGCCCGCGCCGGCGATGCCGACCGTGGCCTGGACTGGGTGTCGACCGCGCTGGACGAGGGGTTCCACGCACCCGGCCTGCTCGAAGGCGAGCCCGACCTCGAACCCGTGCGAGCCCGACCGGGCTGGGCCGCCGTGCGAGCTCGGCTCGGCTGACCCCGATCCGTTCCGGTGACCCCGATCCGTTCTGGGCCGCGGCACACGCACAGGTGGCGTGCCGGGCGGCCCGGGTCGGGCACTGGACGCGGACGGGCCCGGCACCTCGGTGCCGGGCCCGTGTCGTGGCTGCTCATCGCAGCGGCAGCGAGGGGTTGCGGTACAGCTCGTAGCTGTAGGCCCGCTGCAGCTCACGCAGCTTCCTGGCATCGTCCGCGTGGTGGGCGTGGGCCCGTTCCTCGCGGAAGCGTCGGGGGAATCGCACCGTCCTCACCTCCTTCTGGGTGGGGTGCGGGGTCGGCGCGCCGGGCGCGCCTGGTCTGGTCAGGATCCGCCCGACGAGGCAGGCGGACCGGTGGTGGGCGCGGCGCTCCGGTGACCGTCGGGTCGACGGGCGGCGGTCAGCTGGCGTCGGCGCCGGTGCGGGGGTCTGCGCCCCCGGTGCTGCCCACGTCGGTGGGAGCGTCGAGCTGGATCGTGTGCTGCAGCATGGGCGCTCCTCTCACTCGGCGGGGCAGGACGACGTCATCCGAGCGCGCATCGATCGTCGGGGCAAGCGAATTTCGGGCCTCGGTCGGACCGGCGTCGGCGGCGCTGTCCCCTTCGTCCGGAATCGCCACCGAAGTGGCCCGGAATGCGTCATTCGTCCCGGCCTAGCCGCCGACCGTGGGGGTACGGAGCGAGGTGAGCCGCTGACCGGACGATGAGGGGGGTGACGGTGCCGGTGACCCAGGACCTCGAGAGCTGCCGGCAGCGCATCGACGACCTCGCCGGCTGCGAGCGCAGCGTCAACGCCGAGGCGTCGTTCACGCCGGGTGACGACTACCGGCCCGTCGTTGATCTGGTGCTCGCCGCCGCCGAGGTGCTCGACCCGCCGCTGTCGCCGGCCCGGCTCCACGACCTGCGCCTCGCCGTGACCGAGGCGTGCAGCAACGCGGTGAAGGTCCACCGGCCCGAAGCCCTCGCCGACCCGGTGGTGGTCTCGTGCCACATCGACGACTCGTCGGTGCGCGTCGAGGTGCGCGACCGGGGACCCGGGTTCGATCCCTCCGAGCTGACCCCGCTGCCCGACCCGGAGGACCCGGAGCGGCTCCGCTACGAGCACGGGCTCGGCGTGGAGCTCATCTGCACGCTCGCCGACGAGGTCGCGTTCCGCCGGGAGGCGGACGGCACCGTCGTGGTGATCGGCCTCAGACGTTGAGCGCCTGCTCCTTGGCCCAGCGGTAGTCGGCCTTGCCGGCGGGCGAGCGCATGACGGAGTCCACGAACACGAAGGCCTTGGGCAGCTTGTAGCGAGCGACGTGGGTGGCGGCTTCGTCCCGCAGGGCCTGCTCGTCCGGGGTCGCCCCGTCGCGAAGCTGGACGATGGCGATGACCTCGTTGCCCCACTTCTCGCTGGGTCGGCCGGCGACGACGACGTCGAACACGTCGGGGTGGTGGGCGAGGGCCTGCTCGACCTCCTCGGCGAAGATCTTCTCGCCGCCCGAGTTGATCGTGACCGAGTCGCGACCGAACAGCTCGATCTCGCCCTCGGCGGTGAGGCGGGCCCGGTCGCCCGGGACGGCGTAGCGGGTGCCGTCGATCACCGGGAAGGTGCGCTCGGTCTTGTCGGCGTCGCCCAGGTAGCCGAGGGGAACGCGACCCTTCTGGGCCAGCCAGCCGTCGCCCTCGTGCCCCGGCTCGAGCACGGTGGACAGGTCGGCGGACACGACGGTCGCGCTCGGGCCGGGGGTGAAGCGGCCGGTGGAGGACTTGGCGCCGGCGGCCGACACGTGGCTCATCTGCGAGCCGGTCTCCGACGCGCCCACGGCGTCGAGGATCATCACCGACGGCAGCGCGGCGAGGAAGCGGTCCTTCAGGGTCGAGTTCAGCGGCGCGCCGCCGGACACGATGGCGAGCAGGGACGAACCGTCGTGGTCGCCCCGCTCCAGCTCCTCGACCAGGGGACGACCGAAGGCGTCGCCGACGATGAGCATCACGTTGACGCCCTCGCGGTCGACCGCACGCCACACGTCGGCCGGGTCGAGGCGGACGACGTCGTCCTGGATGACGATGCTCGACCCGCCGTTGAAGCCGGAGAACGCGACCCACTGGGCGGCGCCGTGCATGAAGGGCGGGGCGGGGAGGACCTTCGCGCCGCCGCTGTTCTTGGCCGCGTCGACGATCTCCTCGAGGGAGGCCTTCTCGGTGCCGGTGGACAGGTCACGGCCGCCCATCGAGCCCATGAAGATGTCGGCCTGGCGCCACAGGACGCCCTTGGGCATGCCGGTCGTGCCGCCGGTGCAGAGGATGTAGAGGTCGTCGGGCGAGCGCTCGACGGACGGGGCCAGCGTCGACGCGGTGGACAGCACGTCCTCGTAGGCGACGGCGCCGTCCAGCAGCGGACCGTCGCCGACCTGGATCAGCGTGCGGAGCTGGGGCAGCTCCGGGAGGACGGCGGCGAGGGTGTCCGAGAAGCGGCTGTCGAACACGATGGCGTTCGCCTGGCAGTTGTCGAGCAGGTAGAGCAGCTCCTCCTCGACGTAGCGGTAGTTCACGTTGAAGGGCGCCACCCGGGCCTTGAACGCCCCGAGCATGGACTCGAGGTACTCGTTCCCGTTGTACAGGTAGATGGCGAGGTGGTCCTGGTGGGTCTCGTGGCCGCCGAGGCCCTCGCGGGAGCTGCGGGCGCCGTGGCCGGCACCGTGCAGGACGTTGGCGAGTGCGTTGGCACGCTCGTCCAGCTGCCGGTAGGTCCAGCGGCGATCGCCCCAGATGATGGCGTCGTTGTCGGGGATCGCATCGGCGACCGCCTCGTAGACATCGGCCAGGTTGAAGTCCATCTGCCAGCTACCCCCTGCAGCACACCTCGGAATCGGTCGCAGGGACGCTATTGACCGATCAGTCAACTTCCCAATCGGGGTGGGGCGGACCGACCGGGGTCAGCTGAACCAGATGCGCTGGTGCTCCTTGGAGTCCTTGTGGAGCAGCAGGGCGATGAGGAGGATCTCGAACATCAGGCTGATGATGCCGGTGCCGAGGACCGCGTCGAGGCTGAACCCGCCGACGAGGAAGCGCAGCACGAACGGCAGGAACGCCATGGCCAGGCCGAGGTTGTAGCCCCACTTCTTCTCGTTGGCGATGCCGAAGCCCGCCGCGGCCTTGCCGGCGACGATGGCGATGCCGATGGGGGAGAACAGGTAGCCGCCGAGCACCGCGTCGAAGGCGGCGCTGATGTACAACAGGAGCACCGCATTACCGAGCGTCTGGGGCAGCGAGTGATTGATCCACCGGCGGGTCTCCATGGGTGACAGTCTCGCAGGTGTCGCGCTCGGGGCAGGATCGGGCGAGCGCCTGCGACCGCTGTCGCTGCTGCGCCCCAAGGTGCTGTGCCCGGTCGGCGACGACCCCCTGATCGACCACGCCATCGGCCGCCTCTCCTCCGTCGTCGACGACGTGGCCGTCAACGTGCACGAGAGCCAGCCGGCCCTCATCCGCCACCTCGACCACCGGGTGCACCTGTCGCTCGAGCAGGGCGAGGCCCTCGGCACGGCAGGAGGGGTGGCCAACCTGCGGGGCTGGCTCGACGGGCGCGCCGTCGCGGTCGTCAACGGCGACACCTGGTGCCCGGGTGGGCTGGAGCACCTCGTCGACGGGTGGGACGGCTCGACCATCCGCATCCTCGTCGCCGGCGACGAGCCCTTCGGTCCCCGCGCCGCGGTGGCGGCGTCGCTGATGCCGTGGGACGTCGTGGAGCGCCTGCCCGTCACCCCGTCGGGGCTGTGGGAGGTGTGCTGGCGCCAGGCGCTCGAGGAGGGCCGGATCGAGACGGTGCACCACCACGGCCCCTTCGTCGACTGCGCCGACGCCGTCGACTACCTGCGCGCCAACCTGGCATCGGCGGGCGGCAGCGTGGTGGGCAAGGGCGCGGTGGTGGAGGGCGCCATCGAGGAGTCGGTGGTGTGGCCGGGAGCGCGGGTGCGGGAGCGGGAGCACCTCGTCCGGGCGATCCGCACCGACGCCGGCACCACCGTGCTCGTCCGCCGCGACGTCTCCATGCGCCTCGACCACGACCACCGCCACTGACTCGTTCTGGCCTACCGATTCCCCCGCATGCGCGGGAATGCGTAGGCCAGAACGCTCAGGAGGTGGAGGTGGAGGTGGAGGTGCGGGTGCGGCGGCGGGGGGCCCGGACGGGGGTGGCCTCGTGGTTGGCCCGGAGCTGGCCGCACGCCGCGTCGATCTCGGTGCCGCGGTTGCGCCGGACGGTGGCGTTCACACCGAGCTCCTCGAGGCGGTCCCGGAACTCGCGCACCCGCGCCGGCGGCGTGCCCCGCACGGCGTAGCCGGGCGTCGGGTTCAGGGGGATGAGGTTGACGTGGGCGCGCACGGCCCGGGCCGCGACCGCCAGCTCCTGGGCGTCCTGCTCCCGGTCGTTCACGCCGTCGATGAGCGCCCACTCGAACGAGAGGCGACGGTGGGTCGTGTCGACGTAGCGGCGGCAGGCCTCGAGGAGCCGGGCGATGGGGTACCGGCGGTTGATCGGCACCAGCTCGTCGCGCAGCTCGTCGTTGGCGGCGTGCAGGGACACGGCCAGGTTCACGGGCAGCGACTCCTGGGTGATCCGCTCGATGCCCGGCACCACGCCCACGGTGGACACCGTGATGTGGCGGGCGGACAGGCCGAGCGCCCCGTGGATGCGCTCCACCGCCCCCCAGGTCGCGTCGTAGTTGGCGAGCGGTTCGCCCATGCCCATGAACACGACGTTGGACAGGCGGCGGGGCTTGGCGACGCGGGCGGCGATGACGACCTGCTCGACGATCTCGCCGACGGTCATGTGGCGTTCGAAGCCGGCCTGGCCGGTGGCGCAGAAGCTGCAGGCCATGGCGCAGCCCGCCTGGCTCGACACGCACACCGTGGAGCGGTCGGGGTAGTGCATGAGCACGGTCTCGACAGCGGCACCGTCGGCGAGGCGCCACAGCCACTTGACCGTGTCACCGTCGTCGCTGACGGACTCGGCCGCCGGTTCGAGCGCGAGCGGCAGCTCGTCGGCGAGGCGGGCACGCAGCGCCTTGGGCAGGTTCGTGATGTCGGCCGGGTCGGTGTGGTGCTCGTAGAGGCCCTGCCACACCTGGTCGACGCGGTAGCGCGGCTCACCCGAGAGGAGGTCGGCGAAGGCCTCGCGATCGAGGTCGTAGCGGGTGGGCACGGTCGACCAGCGTACGGCGCGTGGCATGGGCGGCCACCCGGGGGGACGACGCCGTAGCCTGGTCCCGTGGTCGACCCTCTCACCAGCGATCCCGACGGGGTCCGTCCCGAACCCCCGGTCGAGGAGCACCACCACCGCGATGTGCGGGGCGGGGCCGCCCGGGCCGCGGTGTTCGGGGTGAGCGACGGCCTCGTCTCCAACGTCGGCCTGATCCTCGGCGTGGCCGGCGCCGACCCGGCTCCCGCCGTCGTTCGGGTCGCCGGCCTGGCCGGCCTCGTCGCCGGCGCCATCTCCATGGCGGCCGGGGAGTACAACTCGATGCGGGTCCAGGCCGAGCTGTTCGAGCGCGAGGTCACCCTCGAGCGCATCGAGATCCGCCGCAACCCCCACGTCGAGACCGCCGAGCTGGACCAGCTGTACCAGTCCCGTGGCGTGGCCCCGGCCGCCGCCCGCGCCCTGGCCGAGTCGGTCATGGCCGACGAGGAGCTGGCCGTGCGCACCCACGCCCGGGAGGAGCTCGGCATCGACCCCGACGAGCTCGGCTCACCCACGGGCGCCGCCGTCTCGTCCTTCGCCGCGTTCTGCGCCGGCGCGGTCATCCCGCTCGTCCCCTGGTTCATCACCTCGGGCGTCGCCGCCACCGTCGCGTCCCTGGTCGCCGCCCTCATCGCGGCCGTCGTCATCGGCGTGGTCATCGCCCGCTTCACCGAGCGCCCGGCCTGGCGCGTCGCCGGCCGCCAGCTCGCCTTCACGGCGGTGCCCGCCGCCCTCACCTACACGATCGGCAGCCTCGTCGGCGTCAACGTCTGACGTCGGGGGACGCAACCCACGACGAAACTGGACGCGGCCACGGAACGCACGGGCTTCGTGTTCCGTGGCCGCTGCCAGTTTCCAGCGGATGGACCGAACTCAGGCCGGCTTCACATCTCCGACGAAGGCTCGGTTGGTGGAGTGCACGGTGAAGCCGAGGTCCTCGTAGAGCTTCACCGCCGGGGCGTTGTCGGCGTCGACGTAGAGCATGCCGGTGTCGGTCGAGCCGGCGAGGTGGGCGAGGCCGGCGACGGTGAGGGCCCGCCCGAGCCCCTGCCCGGCGAAGTCGGGGTGGACGGCGATCACGTAGATCTCCCCGACCGGCGGCTCCTCGTGGACCTTGGTCCAGCAGAACCCGGCCAGTCGGCCGTCGCGCTCGTGGAGCAGGAAGCCCTCGGGGTCGAACCACGGCTCGGCCTCGCGCTGGCGCACGTCGTCGAGGGTCCAGCCCCCCTGCTCCGGGTGCCACGCGAACGCGGCGTTGTTCACCGCCAGCCACGCCTCCTCGTCCCGCCCGGGCACGAACGGGCGGGTCACCAGGTCCGTCGTCTCGTCGAGGGGGAGGGGCACCCGCATCTGCCACAGGTCCCGACCCGGCGCCAGGCCGACCAGGTTGGCGATTCGGTTGTGGGCCTCGTTGGGCTCGTACACCCAGTAGTGGACGTGGCCGCCGCCCTCCTCGGCGATCAGGTCGACCGCGGCGCCCAGCAGGCGGGGGGCGATGATGAGGGCGTCGTAGCGGTGGTGGGGGTCGATGACCAGGTCGATGGCCCAGGACTGCTCGCCGCGGGTGACCTGGGAGTAGGCGACCAGGTGGTCGTGGCCCTCCTCGGTGAGCACCAGGCCGGCGAACTCGGAGCGGCCACCGTGCGCGGCGTCGACCCAGCGGTGCTCGTCGATGGGACGGTGGCCGTCGGCGAGGTAGACCCGCTCGATCAGGTGCTCCACCTCGCGGACGTCGACGTCGTCGAGGTGGTGCTTGATCTGGAGCTCGGCCATGGGCGGCCGAGGCTACCGAGGGCCGTCGGTAGCCTCCGACCATGGCCGCCCGCGTGCAGAACCCCCCACCACCGCCGGGCCGCCGGCGACCCCGCACGCCGGCGGGACGTGGTCGGGCCGCCCACGAGGCCCTGGCCGAGGCCTACCCGGGCACCGCGGTCGAGCTGTGCGAGCTCGACCACCGCGACCCCTTCGAGCTGCTCGTGGCCACGATCCTGTCGGCCCAGTGCACCGACGAGCGCGTGAACATGACCACCCCGGAGGTCTTCGCCCGCTGGCCCGATCCCGAGTCCCTCGCCGGCGCCGACCCCGAGGAGCTGGAGCAGGTCATCCACCCAACCGGGTTCTTCCGCCAGAAGGCCAAGTCGCTGCTCGGCATGTCGGCCCGGCTCCTCGAGCACCACGGGGGTGAGGTGCCCCACCGCATCAGCGACCTCGTGGCGCTCCCCGGCGTCGGGCGCAAGACGGCCAACGTGATCCGCTCGGTGGCCCTCGACGAGCCCGGCCTGCCGGTGGACACCCACGTCGGACGGGTGGCCATCCGCCTCGGCCTCACCGAGGAGACCGATCCGGTCAAGGTCGAGCACGAGCTCGGCGCCATGGTGCCCGCCGCCGAGCGCGGGCTGTTCAGCCTGCGGCTCATCCTCCACGGCCGCCGGACCTGCTTCGCCCGCCGCCCTGCGTGCCCGGAATGCCCGCTCGCGTGGTTCTGCCCGTCCTTCGGGATGGCTGATCTGCCCACGTCACCGCACAAGCCGAAAAAATCCCGCGGTGGTGTCGCGTAGGCCGTGTGGATCATGTAGCGTTTCCCTCAGTCCAGGTTCCCGCCACCTGGAACTGACGCGTTGCACGGGATCCGCCGCCCGGCAACGCCAGCGACGGCGCCCACTCCCACCCGGGCGCCGTCGCCGCGTCACGGGGCCGGACACCACGGTGTTCGGCCCCTGACCCGCGCCCGAGACTCGGTCTTGGGCGTTAGAGGCTGCCGCGGAGGCGGTCGAGGCGGCGCACGGCGTTGCGCAGCGACCGCTCGACCTCGAACAGGCCGGGGGAGATCGGGTCGTCCGGGTCGCTGTCGCGCCGGTCGGCGATGGCGGCGACGCGCTGGCTGAGCTCCTCGAGGGTGCCCTGGATGGAGGACAGCTCTGCCGCGTCGGTGCTCACGGCCACAGTTCTACCCACTTCGGACCCGGTTCCGGCCGCCGGTAGCCTGCGCCGGGTGACCGGCCTCCTCACCACGCTCGACCTGCGCGGCACCGACACGTCGGATCCCCATGCGCTGCGGTCGGTGCTGCCCCGCCCGAAGGCGGCCGAGGAACCGCCGATCGAGCAGGTCCGTGCCGTCATCGAGCGGGTCCGGGTGGGCGGCGACGAGGCCCTGCGCGCCATGACCAAGGAGTTCGACGGCGTCGACATCGACGCCATCCGTGTCGACCCCGACGACGTCGCCGGCGCCGTGGAGCGCATCGATCCGGCGCTGCGGACCGCGCTCGAGACCGCGCACCGCAACATCGCCGCCTACCACCGGGCCCAGCTGCACGACCCCGCCCGCTACGAGCGCGACGGCCTGGTCGTGCGCGAGCTGCGCCGTCCCGTCGATCGGGCCGGCCTGTACGTGCCCTCCGCGCTCGCCCCCCTGCTCTCCACCGCGCTCATGACCGCCGTCCCGGCCAAGGTCGCCGGCGTGCACGAGACCGTGCTGTGCACCGCCCCGGGTCCCGACGGCAAGGTCGACGACGGCATCCTCGCCGCGGCCGCCATCGCCGGCGTCGACGAGGTGCACCGCGTCGCCGGGCCCGCTGCCATCGCCGCGCTCGCCTACGGCACCGAGTCCATCCTCGCGGTGGACGTCATCGTCGGTCCGGGCAGCGCCCGCGTCGCCCAGGCCAAGCGGGAGGTCGCGTCCAGCGGCCTCGTCGGGGTGCCGTCCAGCTTCGCCGGCCCCTCCGAGGTCGTCGTCGTCGCCGACCGCGACGCCGTGGTCGAGGACGTCGCCATCGACATCGTGCTTCAGGCCGAGCACGGCCCCGACGGGCTGGCCTGGCTGATCTGCTGGGACGAGGACGTCCGCGCCGCCGTGGACGAGGCGGTCGGCCGGATCGTCGCCACCAGCCCCCGGCGCGAGCACATCGAGGCCACCCTCGCCGACGCCGGCTACGCCGTGGTCGTCGACGGTCCCGCCGCCGCCATCGACGTCGCCAACGTCATCGCCCCCGAGCACCTCGAGCTGCAGACCGCCGACTCCGAGGACCTGCTCGTGCGCGTGAAGCACGCCGGCGCGGTGTTCTGCGGCCCGTGGGCGCCGGCCAGCGTCGGTGACTACGTCGCCGGCCCCAACCACGTGCTGCCCACCTACGGCTCGGCCCGCTTCGCCGGCGCCCTGCGCGTCGACGACTTCTGCAAGCACATCCACGTGGTCAGCCTCGACGAGGCCGCGCTGCGCGGCCTCGCCCCGCACGTGCAGGCCATGGCCGCTGCCGAGGGCCTCGCCGCCCACGCCGACTCCGTCCGCCAGCGGGTCGAGCGGTGAAGCGGCCCCGCGTCCGAGACGACCTCGCCCTCCACCCCGGCTACCACTCCCCGCAGGTCGAGGTCGACGTCCGCCTCAACACCAACGAGGCCCCGGAACCGCCGCCCGAGGGGTTCCGGGAGGCGCTGGCCGCCGAGCTGGCCGGCGTCGAGTGGCACCGCTACCCCGACCGCGCCGCCACCGAGCTGCGCGAGGCCATCGCCGCGCACCACGGCGTGCAGGCCTCCCAGGTGTTCGTGGCCAACGGCTCCAACGAGGTGCTGCAGACCCTGTGCCTCACCTACGGCGGTCCGGGTCGCAGCGTGGCCACCTTCGAGCCGACCTACGCCCTGCACTCCCACATCCCCAAGATCACCAACACCGCGGTGGTGTCGGGGGAGCGCACCGAGGACTTCGCACTCGACATGGACGAGGTGCGCCGGGTCCTCACCGAGCACGACCCGACCATCACGTTCCTCTGCTCGCCGAACAACCCGACGGGCATGGTCGAGACCGAGGAGACCGTTCGCGCCGTCGCCGACCTCGCCCCCGGGCTGGTCGTGGTCGACGAGGCCTACGGGCAGTTCGCCCCGTGGTCCGCGCTGGAGCTCGTCGACGAGACCTCGCCGATCGTGGTCACACGCACCTACTCCAAGACCTGGTCCATGGCGGCCGCCCGCCTCGGCTACCTGATCGGCCCGACCTGGCTGGTCGAGGAGCTCTCCGAGGTCGTCCTGCCCTACCACCTCGACGCGGTGAAGCAGATCGCCGGCCGGGTCGCGCTCGACTTCGAGCCCCAGATGCGCCGCCGGGTGTCGGACCTGGTGGAGGAGCGCGGCAGGGTCACCGCTGCGCTGTCCCAGCTGCCCGTCACCGTGTGGCCGTCCGGCGCCAACTTCATCCTGTTCCGCCCCGACGCCGTCGACGGCGACACCGTCTGGCAGCGCCTCGTCGAGCGATCGGTCCTGGTGCGCAACTGCGCGTCCTGGCCCCGGCTCGACGGCTGCCTGCGCATCACGCTCGGCACCCCCGGCGAGGACGACCGCTTCCTCGACGCCCTCACCGACATCCTGGAGACCTCATGAGCCGCACCGCGACCATCAACCGGGAGACCAAGGAGACCACGGTCTCGGTCACGATCGACCTCGACGGCACCGGCACCACCGACATCAGCACCGGGCTGCCGTTCTTCGACCACATGCTCGACCAGCTCGGTCGCCACGGGGGCTTCGATCTCACCGTGCAGGCCACCGGCGACCTCCACGTCGACGGGCACCACACGGTGGAGGACGTCGGCATCGTGGTCGGTCAGGCGTTCAAGGAGGCCCTCGGCGACAAGGCCGGCGTCCGGCGCTTCGCCAGCGGCCTGTACCCGCTGGACGAGGCCCTGATCGAGGTCGCCCTCGACCTGTCGGGGCGGGCGCACGCCGCCATCGACCTGCCCTTCGGCGAGGTCCTGCCCCTCGGCGACCCGCCGTTCAACCCCGAGATGGGCGTGCACTTCCTCGAGTCCTTCGCCCAGCAGGCGCTGATCACGCTCCACGTCACCAAGAAGGCGGGCGTGAACACCCACCATGTGCTCGAGGCCAGCTTCAAGGGCCTGGCCCGCTGCCTGCGCGACGCCGTGCGCGTCGAGGGCGGCGGCGTCCCCTCCACCAAGGGCGCCCTGTGACCCCCACTTCCTCGTTCTGGGACGCGGGATGCGCCCCCGAGGCATGGACCGCGGCCCAGAACGGTGATCTGCGGGGGTGCCGGTGACCGAGAAGCCGCTCATCGCCGTCCTCGACTACGGCATCGGCAACCTCCGCTCGGCCCAGAAGTCGCTCGAGCGCCACGGGGCCGACGCCCGCCTCACCGCCGACCCGGCCGTCGTCCGCGACGCTGCCGGCGTCATCCTCCCCGGCGTCGGCGCGTTCGGCGCGTGCATGGACGCGGTCGAGCGCACCGGCGTCGCCGACCTGGCCCACGAGGCCGTCGAGGCCGAGAAGCCCTTCCTCGGCATCTGCGTCGGCATGCAGCTGCTCTACGAGGCCTCCGAGGAGACCCCGGGACGCAAGGGGCTCGGCATCCTGCCCGGCACCGTCCAGCTGCTGCCCGAGGGCGTGAAGCGCCCGCAGATGCAGTGGAACGTGGTCGACGTCATCCGGCCCACGGCGCTGTTCGAGGCCCTCGACGACCCGATCTGGATGTACTTCGTGCACAGCTACGCCGCCCCGATGTCCGACCACGTCGTGGCCACCTGCGACTACGGCGGCCCCGTCGTGGCCGCGGTCGAGCACGGCCACGTGCACGCGGCCCAGTTCCACCCGGAGAAGTCCTCCACCCCCGGGCTCGCGTTCATGCAGAACTTCGTCGACCTCGTCCAGCAGGGCCGGGCATGAGGGGCGTCGCCTGATGGACCTCTATCCCGCCATCGACCTGCGCGGTGGCAAGGTCGTGCAGCTCGTCCAGGGCGACTTCGACCGCGAGGCCGTCCATGCCGACGACCCCGTCGAGGTCGCTCTCGGGTTCGAGGCGGCCGGCGTGCCGTGGATCCACATGGTCGACCTCGACGCCGCCCGCACCGGCGAGGCCCACAACCGCGAGCTGATCGCCCGGGTGTGCGACGCCGTGTCCGTCCCGGTCCAGGCGGGCGGCGGCGTCCGCTCCGTCGATGCCGCCCGTGCCCTCGCCGACGCCGGCGTCGCCCGGGTCGTGATGGGCACCGCCGCGGTCGAGCAGCCCGAGCTCGTCGAGCAGGTGGCGGCATCGCAGGCGGTGGCGCTCGGCCTCGACGTGCGCGGCCGCGAGGTCTCGATCAAGGGGTGGACCGAGGGAGCGGGGCTCGACATCGCCGACGCGCTCGCCCGCCTCGAGGACTCCGGTGCCAGCGCCGTGGTCGTCACCCAGATCCAAGGCGAGGGCCTGCTCGGCGGTCCCGACCTCGACGGCCTCTCCGAGCTGCTCGGGCTGACGGCGCTCGACGTGATCGCGTCGGGCGGCGTCGGGGAGCTGGAGCACCTCCGTCTGCTGGACTGCCTGGATCGAGACGGCCGGACCCTGTCGGGCGTCATCGTCGGCACCGCCATCTACGAGGGCCGGGTCGACGTGGCCGAGGCCGTCAGGGCGCTCTCCCGCCCGTAGCCTTCGAGACGTGCAGACCGCTCGCGTCATCCCGTGCCTCGACGTCGAGGGCGGCCGCGTCGTCAAGGGCGTGAACTTCGTCGACCTCGTCGACGCCGGCGACCCCGTCGAGCTCGCCGCCCGCTACGACCGGGAGGGCGCCGACGAGGTCGTGTTCCTCGACATCACCGCCTCCTCGGACCAGCGCGACACCATCCTCGACGTCGCCCGCCGCACCGCGGAGGAGGTCTTCATCCCCTTCACCGTCGGTGGCGGCATCCGCTCCGTCGACGACGCGCGGCGCCTGCTGCGGGCCGGGGCCGACAAGGTGTCGGTGAACTCCGCCGCGGTCGCCCGCCCCGAGCTGGTCTCCGAGATCGCCACCGAGTTCGGCTCCCAGTGCGCGGTCGTGGCCATCGACGCCAAGGCCGTCACCGACGCCGACGGCCGGACGCACTTCGAGGTCTTCGTCGCCGGCGGGCGCACCCCCACCGGCATCGACGCCGTCGAGTGGGCCCAGCAGGTCGTGGCGCTGGGCGCCGGCGAGATCCTGCTCACCTCCATGGACCGCGACGGCACCAAGATCGGCTTCGACATCCCCCTCACCCGGGCCATCACCGACGCCGTCGACGTGCCCGTGATCGCGTCCGGTGGCGTCGGCACCCTCGACCACCTGGTGGAGGGCGTCACCGAGGCCCGGGCCGATGCCGTGCTCGCCGCCTCCATCTTCCACTTCGGCGAGCACACCGTCGCCGAGGCCAAGGCGCACATGGCCGCAGCCGGCATCGCCGTCCGCCCCGTCGAGGAGGTGGCCCGATGAGGCGCCTGCTCGCTGCGCTGGCCGCCTGCTCCCTGCTCGTGGTCGCCTGCGGCGACGACGACGAGGACGTCGCCACCGACGTCGGCCAGGACGCCGAGACCACCACCGCCCCGCCGACGACGGAGATCACCATGCCGATCGACCTGGTCACCGACCTCGACGACGAGCTCCCGGCCGGCGAGGTGGAGCTGCGCTTCGAGGCGGTCAACGTCAGCGACGAGCCGGTGACGCTGGTCTTCCCGAGCGGCCAGGAGGGCGACGCCCAGCTCATCGATGCCGACGGCGAGACCGCCTACACGTGGAGCGCGGCGCGCTCCTTCATCCAGTCCCTGCAGGAGCGTTCGCTCGAGCCGGGGGAGGCGCTCACCGTCGTCCTCGACGCCGACCTCGGCGACGTGGCCCCGGGCGCCTACACCCTCGAGCTGTCCCTCACCGTCCAGGATCCGCCGCCGCCGCTGCAGCACCAGGTCGAGGTCACCGCACCCTGAGCTGGCGTTCCGTGGTCGCTGCCAGAACCCCCGGGAAACTGGCAGCGGTGGCGGAACACCCCGGTCAGAGGTCGTCGACGAAGGTCAGCACCCGGTCGACCACCCGCTGGACGCCGCCGGCGAGGAAGTGGTCGCAGCCCACGATCGGCTCGACCGTGGTGGACGGCCACCCCTCGACCGCCGAGGCGGCCTGGTCGGGGTCGCAGAACTGGTCGTGGGCGGGGGACAGGACCAGGGTCGGACGCTCGTCCCGCGGGGCGCGAAGGGCATCGATCGGCAGCACCCGCAGCGGCGGTGCGACGGCGACCACCCCGACCAGGCGGGGGTCCTCGACGGCCAGGAGCACGTCGGCGCCGAAGGAGTAGCCCACGCCGACCAGCGGCACACCCTGGACGACGTCGGCCAGCGCATCGAGCGCGGCCACGACGTCGCCCCGCTCCGGGTCGCCGCCCCCGTGCTCGCCACCGCTGCCGCCCGCACCTCGGAAGCTCAGCCGCACCGCCGTCACGCCGGCGGCAGCGAGTGCCCGGGCGACGCCGGCGGGCACGGGGTTGTGCATGTCGCCGCCCATCAGCGGGTGGGGGTGGGTCACCACCGCGGCGGCCCGGGGATGCTCGGCGAGGGACCAGGCGAGCTCGATCGTGACGCCGTCGGCGGTGGTCGCCTGGCCGGGCGGGGCGCTTCGGTCTGCCATCCGGGCGCACGGTAGCGTCGCCCCTCCATGACCGAGCCCGGCACCGACGGCGACAAGCTCCCGATCAAGATGCTGAACGACCGCATCCTGGTGGAGATCGACCGGGGTGACGGCGAGCGCAAGTCCACCGGCGGCATCCTCATCCCCGCCACCGCCCAGATGGGCAAGCGCCTGGCCTGGGCCCGGGTCGTGGCCACCGGCGCCAACGTCCGCAACATGGAGATCGGCGACCGGGTGCTGTTCAACCCCGAGGACCGCTACGAGGTCGAGGTCCGGGGCGACGAGTACATCATCCTGCGCGAGCGCGACATCCACGCCGTGGCCTCGGAGCGCCTCGAAGAGGGCAGCACCGGGCTCTACCTGTAGGGCGCTGGGCCACCCGGATCGGCCTGGTCTGGGCCACCTGGACCAGGCCTCGCAGGCAGTTCGCGCCACGACCCGGGACAGAAGGTCAACAGCCGGCCAACTCGGGCCCAGGTGACGCTGTGTGGCGGTCGCGTGACCGTACGATCGCGACCACTGCAACACACCTCTCGAGGTGGGCGGCACCGACCGGCAACGAGGTCGGACATGCTCACCGTGGACGTGCGGACGGGCGCTGGCGCGCGCGGGCGCACGGACGCGGGGAGCGGGGCTCCGGCCCGTCGCGCGCCTCCCGAAACCCCACGGGTCCGATGCAACCTCTCCGTCCTCGCCTCAAGGTCTCCGTGCTCGCCGGCGGCCTCGCCCTCACCGTCGGTCTGGGCGCGTTCTTCGGCCCGCCCCTGAGCGCCAACGCGTCCAGCCCACTCGGCCGGGCCGAGGCGGCTGCGACCGCCGCTCCGGCCGCGGCCCCGACCGTGCCCGACTCGCTCCCGGCGGCCGGCCCGTCCATGGCGTTCCCCGGGATCGACGGCGTCGACCTGCTGTCGCTGGGCTACCAGGGCGTGGACCTCGACGCGGTGACCGTGGCCGACCTCGATCTGCCGCTGCCCGAGCTGCCGACCGAGCGGGCCTCCGAGCTGCGGGCCCGCATCGTCGTCGCCACCGCCCACGTGGAGGGCCTGCGCGCCGCCGAGTACGTGCTCTACGAGACCGCCCGGTCGATGCGCGTCGACGTCCGGGCCGCCGGCGCCGAGCTGGAGCGGGCTGCGAAGGCCGACGCCGAGGCGACGAAGCGGCGGGACGAGATCCGCGCCGAGGTGGCGCACCGACGCGCGCTGAAGGCCGCGCAGCCCGCGCTCGACGCCGGCACCGGCACCGGCGCGACCGACGTGACGTTCAATGCCGCCGAGCTCGACGCGCTGGCCGCGCGCCGGACTGCCGAGGAGGCCGAGCTGGGGCTCCTCGATCGGGAGGCACGGCGCCAGCACCACCGTGCTGCCCTCGACCTCGCCCACCGATCGGCCAACCGGATGGACGCCCACATCGAGTACCTCCACAACGAGCTGCGACATGCCCGCTCGGGGATGCTGGCCGCCGGGCGGTGGGTGGCCGAGGAGGAGCGCGGCCGCCAAGACCTCCCGCTCGTCCGCGTCGAGGGCTTCCGGGTCCACGCCTCCATCGCCGGCGCCCTGCGGGACATGGTCGTGGCCGCCCGGGCCGACGGCATCGACCTGCGCGGCAAGGCCTACCGCTCCACCCGGCGCCAGCTCGAGCTGCGCGAGCAGAACTGCGGGCCGACCGAGTTCGACATCTACGAGAAGTCCAGCAGCGCCTGCTCGCCGCCGACGGCCAAGCCCAACCGGTCGCTCCACGAGAGCGGCCTCGCCGTCGACTTCCGCCACGGCGAGGAGAGCATCACGTCTCGCCGCTCGCCCGCCTACCGGTGGCTGGCCGCCAACGCCGCCGGCTACGGCTTCTTCAACCTGGCCAGCGAGCCTTGGCACTGGAGCGTGTCGGCAGCCTGAGCCGGGCCGATCGCACTTCGGGGGCCGGCGGGGCCGGACCTACGATGCGGGCCATGACCGGCCCGACCGCCACCCCGCTCGCCTTCGTCGAGGGCCACCTGGACAACGTCAAGTACAACGACGACGGCCTCGTCCCCGCCATCGTCCAGGAGGAGGGCACCGGGAAGATCCTGATGCTGGCCTGGATGAACGATGAGTCCCTGCGCAAGAGCCTCGAGACCGGCCGCACGTGGTTCTGGAGCCGCTCCCGCCAGGAGTACTGGTGCAAGGGCGAGACCTCCGGCGACCGCCAGTACATCCGCGAGGCCCACTACGACTGCGACGGCGACACGATCCTGCTGGTCGTGGAGCAGGAGGGCAGCGGGGCCTGCCACACCGGCGAGTACTCCTGCTTCTACCGGTCGTTCACCGACCCCGACGTCGCGCCCAACGGGTGAGCGCGAGCCCCACGGTCCGCCCGTCCCGGGAGGAGTTCCACCGCCTCGCCGCCGACCACACCGTCGTCCCGGTCTGGCGGGAGCTGCTCGCCGACCTGGTGACCCCGGTCGCCGCCTTCGCCCGCGTCGTCGGTGACGAGCCCGGCTTCCTGCTCGAGTCCGTCGAGCACGGCGAGCGCTGGAGCCGCTGGTCCTTCGTCGGCCGCAACCCCCTCGCCACCCTCACCAGCAAGGACGGCGAGCTCACCGTCGAGGGCGAGCTCCACCCGGACATCCCCACCGACCAGGGCATCCTCGCCGCGGTCGAGGCGCTGCTGGCCCACCACCGCTCCCCGCAGCTCGAGGACCTGCCGCCGCTGCACGGCGGCCTGGTCGGCTACCTCGGCTACGACGTCGTGCGGGAGGTCGAGCGCCTGCCCGACGTGCCGAACGACGACCGGGGGCACCCGGACGCGGTGCTGTCGATCATCGGCCAGCTCGCTGCGTTCGACCACTGGCGCCAGCGGGTCACCCTCATCGACAACGTGTTGGTCGACGCCGGCGCCGACGAGGCCACCCTCGACGCGGCCTACGACGCGGCGATCGAGCGCCTCGACCAGCTGGCCGCCGACGGCGCCCGGCCGCTGGACGAGCCCATGCTCAGCCCGCCCCAGCCCGACGACGAGCCGCCCGAGGTCACGTCGTCGATGGCCGAGGGCCAGTACCAGCAGGCCGTCGAGGTGGCCCGGGAGCACGTGTTCGCCGGCGACGTCTTCCAGGTCGTGCTGTCCCAGCGCTTCGACTTCCCGCTCGAGGCCGAGCCCTTCGACCTCTACCGGGCGCTGCGCCAGGTGAACCCCAGCCCGTACATGTACTTCCTGCGGGTGCCGGGCGTGACCCTGGTCGGTGCCAGCCCCGAGCCCATGGTGCAGCTGCTCGGCGGGCGGGTCATCTCCCGCCCGATCGCCGGCACCCGCAAGCGCGGCAGCTCGGAGGCCCACGACCGCCGCCTCGCCGCCGAGCTGGTCGAGCACCCCAAGGAGGTGGCCGAGCACATCATGCTCGTCGACCTCGCCCGCAACGACGTGGGCCGGGTCGTCACCTTCGGCACCTGCGAGGTCGAGGAGCTCATGACGCTGGAGCGCTACAGCCACGTCATGCACCTCACGTCCCAGGTCGCCGGCGACCTCGCCGAGGGTCGCACCCCCGTCGACGTGCTGCGGGCCACGCTGCCGGCTGGCACGGTGTCGGGCGCCCCCAAGGTGCGGGCCATGGAGATCATCGACGAGCTCGAGCCGGTCAAGCGTGGCCCCTACGCCGGCGTCGTCGGCTACCTGGACTTCTCGGGCAACATCGACACCGCCATCGCCATCCGTACGATGGTCATCGGCGACGACGGCATCGCCTCGGTCCAGGCCGGGGCGGGCATCGTGGCCGACAGCATCCCGGACGACGAGCACCTCGAGTGCCAGAACAAGGCCCGGGCGCTGCTCGTGGCCGTCCCGGCTGCGAGACGCATGACCGCCCAACGACGGGAAGCCCAACGGAAGGCAGCACAGCGATGACCGAGGCCGACACCCCGAGGGGCACCCCCATCCAACGAGACGTGGTCCGGGTCTGGGGCCCCGACGCGCTCACGTTCCTCCAGGGCCAGCTGAGCCAGGACGTCGACGCCCTCGGCGTCCACACCTCGTCGTGGACCTTCGTGCTCCAGCCCCAGGGCAAGGTCGACGCGTGGGCCCGCATCACCCGCACCGCCGCCGACGAGGTCCTCCTCGACATCGACGACGGGTGGGGCCAGGCCCTGCACGACCGCCTGAAGCGGTTCCTCATCCGCACCAAGGCCGAGATCGAGGTGCTCGACTGGCCTGCCGTCGCCGTGCGCGGCACCGGCGCCCCCCGCGGCGACGTCCCCGACGGCGTCCTGCGCCTCGCCCCGCCCGGGGGCACGGTCACGGGCTACGACCTGCTCGGCCCCGGTGCCGAGCTCCCCGAAGATGTCGAGCCGATGACCCCCGCGCAGCTCCGGGCCCACGACGTCGAGCACGGCGTGCCCGCCATGGGCCGCGAGCTCACCGAGTCCACGATCCCCGCCGAGATCGGCGACTGGATCGTGGACGAGTCCGTCTCGTTCACGAAGGGGTGCTTCGTCGGCCAGGAGCTGACCGCCCGCATCGACAGCCGCGGCGGCAACGTGCCCCGCCGCCTGCGAGCCATCGTGCTCGAGGCCCCGGTCGAGGAGGGCGCCCCCGTCGAGTGCGAGGGACCGGCCGCCACCGTCACGACCGCGGCGGTGTCGGACCGGCACGGGCCCATCGCCCTCGCGTTCCTCGGCCGGGCCGTCCTGGAGGGTGCAGAGGTCACCGTCGGCGGCGTGCCCGGGGTCGTGCACGTGCTGCCCATCAGCTGAGGCCGATGGCCCGGTTCCCGCAGGTCCGCCACCCCGCCCGCCTCGTCGCCGTGGTGGCGGGCGTGGCCCTCGTGATCGCCGTGTTCGGCAGCACGTGCAGCGCCCCCGAGCGGGCCACGCTGCCCCCGCCCGATCCCACCGCCACCACCCGGCCGGCGGAGACCACGACCTCGGTCGACCACTCCCGCACCGTCCTGCAGGCCGTGGCCGGCCAGACGACCACGACCCTGGCCGAGTTCGGTGACGCCATCCTCAGCGGCGACGTCACCGGTCCGTCCGGGCCGGTCCCGGGCGCGATCGTGCGCATCGAGCGGCTGGTCGGCGACGCGGTCCAGGTCCGCGAGGTGCGCACCCGCGACGACGGGACCTGGGTGCTGGAGGGGCTGCCGGGCGGGCGCATGCGGGTCCGGGCGTTCGCCCCGCCCACGCTGACGATGCTCGAGCCCGAGGTCTTCTTCCTCACCGAGTCCCAGCCCCGGGAGCTGCGGCTCGTGGTCCGGGAGCACCAGGGGATCCTCGTGCTGTCCGACGTGACGCCGGCGGCGCCGACCGTGGGCGACACGGTGAGCCTCGCGGTCCGGGTCGTGGAGAAGGTGGTCGGCGATGACGGCGTCGGCCGCACGCGGCCGCTCCCGGGCCAGCCGGTGCAGGTGCGCTCGGCGGGGTGGGAGCTGGTCGATGCCCCGAGCGCCACGGACAGCGACGGCGTGGCCGTGTTCACCTACCGCTGCGAGCAGACCGCCACGGTGACCGCGACGGCGGTGGTGGCCGACGGTGCCGACGAGCGCACCTTCCCGCTCGAGGTCCCGTCCTGCGCGCCGCGCCCGACGACCACGACGTCCACGACGACGACGGAGCCCGACGAGGCGACCCCGACGCCGGGTCCGACCACGACGGAGGACGACTGAGGCCCTCGTAGGGTGGCCCCCATGGGTCACCAGCAGGACGGGAGGGAGCCGCGCCACTACGACGAGCTCGGCGTCGCCCCCTCCGCGTCCCCGGCGGACATCCGCGCCGCCTACGTGGCCCTGGCCCGCCGGCACCACCCCGACCGCATGGGCGCCTCCAGCGAGCAGGCCCGAGCCGACGCTGCCGTCCGGATGGCCCGCGTCAACGCGGCGTGGACGGTGCTGTCCGACCCGGCCAGGCGGGCTGCCTACGACGCCCGCCTCGCCGGTCCGTCGACCACGGCGGGCGGCGCCCACGTGCGGGACCCCGACAGCTCCTTCCAGCCCTTCGACACCTCCGACGACATCGATCCCCGGCTCTTCGACGACACGCCCACCGGAGCGCCCAGCATCCCCCGGGCCTTCGCCCTCGCCCCCGCGACGCTGGCCGCGGTCGGGGTCACGATGATCCTCGGTGGCGCGTTCCTCGGCTACGGCGGGATGCTCATCGCCGGGTTCTTCGTGCTCGCCCTCGCCGGGCTGAGCTTCCTGGCCCTGCCCTTCGTCGCGCTCATCAACGCCAGCCGGAACGACCGGGAGTGACCGCTCGCGGCGAGGCTGTCCGGTAGCGTCGCCGCCCATGTCGCAGCTCACCGTCATCGCCCGCATCCAGGCCCAGGAAGGCAAGCGCGACGAGATCGTCGCCGCCTTCCAGGACTACTTCCCGCAGGTCGAGTCCGAGGACGGCACCCGCGTGTACGCCATCAGCACCGACACCGGGGACGAGACCTCTGTGTGGGTCTACGAGATGTACACCGACAACGATGCCCTCAAGGCCCACGGCGCCAGCGACGCCTTCAAGGCCTTCGGCGGCAAGATCGGCGGCCTGCTCGCCGGCGCCCCCGAGCTGCACATCTGCACCCCGGTGCAGGCCAAGGGCCTCCCCGGCTGACCACCGGCACAAGCGACGGGTCATGGCCACCTACCTCGACGGCATCCTGCTCGCCCACCGGCTGACCGCCGCCGGCGACGAGCGGTCGGAGGTCGAGCTCCGTCGCGCCCTCGAGGGCGCCAAGCCGACCCGCGGCTTCGCCGACGCCCTGCGCGCCGCGGACGGCCTCGCGGTCATCGCCGAGGTGAAGCGCCGCTCGCCCTCCAAGGGCGACCTGTTCGCCGACCTCGACCCCGCCCGCCTCGCCGGCCAGTACGAGCAGGGCGGGGCCACGTGCCTGTCGGTGCTCACCGACGAGGTGCACTTCGGCGGCTCGCCCGAGGACCTCGCCGCAGCCCGGGCCGGCACACGCCTCCCCGTGCTGCGCAAGGACTTCACGGTGTCGGTCAAGGACGTGCTCGACGCCCGGCTGATGGGCGCCGACTGCGTGCTGCTGATCGCCGCCGCCCTCGACGACGAGGAGCTGGGCGAGTTCCACCGCACCGCCACCGAGATCGGCCTCGACGCGCTGGTCGAGGTCCACGACGAAGCCGAGCTCGAACGGGCCCTCGCCGTCGGCGCCACCCTCGTCGGCGTCAACCAGCGGGATCTCGTCACCTTCGAGGTCGACCACGAGCGGGCCGTGCGCATGGCCGCGGCGTTCCCCGATCACGTCGTGTCGGTCGCCGAATCCGGCGTGCGCGACGCCGACGACGCCAAGGCCCTCGCCGATGCCGGCTACGACGCCGTCCTGGTGGGGGAGTCCCTCGTCACGTCCGGCGACCCCACCGCCGCGGTCGCCGCCCTCCGTAGATGAGAATCCCGTGGATCCTGACCACCCGTGGTCAGGATCCACGGGATTTTCTCTTCGGATCTGCCGGGGGAATCGGGTTGTGCCTCAGTTACGGTCGCGGCCGTGTTCGTGAAGATCTGCGCCACCACCAGCGCCGCTGACGCCGAGCTGGCCGTCGACGCTGGTGCCGACGCGATCGGCGTGATCTTCGCCCCCTCCCGCCGCCAGGTCACCGTCGAGGAGGCCAAGGAGATCGTGGCCGCCGTCCCCGACCACGTGCTCACCGTCGGCGTCTTCCGCGACCACCTGGCCCGGGAGGTCCTCGACATCGTCGACGAGGTCGGCCTGCGGGCGGCCCAGCTCCACGGCGCCGAGACGCCCGCCACCAGCGCCCAGGTGCACGAGCGGGTCCCGGTGCTGATCCGCGGCATGGCGGCCGGCGACCCTCAGCTCGACGAGATCGACCGCCACGGCGCCGACATCCTCCTGCTCGACGCACCCACGCCCGGCGGCGGCGAGCCCTTCGACTGGAGCCTGGTCGGCGACCTCACCCGTCGCCACCGAGTGCTCCTCGCCGGCGGCCTCCGGCCCGACACCGTGGCCGACGCCATCCGCACGGTCCGGCCCTGGGGCGTCGACGTCGCCTCCGGTGTCGAGGCGTCCTTCGGGAAGAAGGACCCCGACGCCGTGCGGGCGTTCGTCGCCGCCGCCAAGGCTGCCGACCCCGGCACCGACCCCCACACCCCCCTCGCCGACCTCTGGACCGCACCATGACCACCACGCCCACCGCCGCCGACTCGATCATGGGCGACGTGCCCGACGGCCGCTTCGGCCGCTTCGGCGGCCAGTTCGTCCCCGAGACCCTGGTCGGTGCCTGCCAGGAGGTCGAGCACGAGTTCCGCGCCGCCTGGGCCGACGAGGCCTTCCGGGGTCGGCTCGACGGCCTCCTGCGCGACTACGCCGGCCGCCCCAGCCCCCTGACCCTGTGCGACCGCCTCTCCGACGAGCTCGGCCTGCGCCTGCTGCTCAAGCGCGAGGACCTGAACCACACCGGCAGCCACAAGATCAACAACGTCCTCGGCCAGGCCCTGCTCGCCCAGCGGATGGGCAAGAAGCGCCTGGTGGCCGAGACCGGCGCCGGCCAGCACGGCGTGGCCACCGCGACCGCCGCCGCCCTGCTCGGCCTCGACTGCGTCGTCTACATGGGCGCCGTCGACATGGAGCGCCAGAAGCTCAACGTGTTCCGGATGCGCCTCCTCGGCGCCGAGGTCCGCTCGGCCGAGACCGGCTCCCGCACCCTCAAGGACGCGGTGAACGAGGCCATGCGGGACTGGGTCGCCACCGTGGAGTCCACCCACTACTGCCTCGGCTCGGCGATGGGCCCGCACCCGTACCCGTTCATGGTCCGCGAGCTGCACCGGGTGATCGGCACCGAGGCCCGCGAGCAGTGCCTCGCCCTCGACGGACGGGACCCGGACGTCGTCACCGCCTGCGTGGGTGGCGGCTCCAACGCCATCGGCATCTTCTCCGGCTTCGTCGACTCCGACGCCGACCTGGTGGGCGTCGAGCCCGCCGGCGGCGCAGCCGTCGGGCGCGGCGTGGCCGGCATCGTCCACGGCTCCACATCGTTCCTGCTCCAGGACGACCACGGCCAGGTCCAGGAGGCCCAGTCGATCTCCGCCGGCCTCGACTACCCCGGCGTCGGCCCCGAGCACGCCCACCTCGCCGAGCTGGGTCGGGCCCGCTACGAGTCGGTCACCGACGCCGAGGTGCTCGACGCCTTCCAGCTGCTGTCCCGCACCGAGGGCATCATCCCGGCGCTCGAGCCGGCCCACGCCCTCGCCTGGGTCAGCCGGGCCCGTGAGGAGCTCGCCGGCAAGACCGTGCTGCTCAACCTGTCGGGCCGGGGCGACAAGGACGTGGCCCAGGTCGCCGAGATCCTCGGGGAGCTGTGATGGGCACGCTCGAGAAGCACCTGCGCGAGCGGCGCGACAGCGGCCGCAAGCTGCTGATGCCCTACGTCACCGGCGGCATCACCGACGACTGGCTCGACGTCATCCGCGCCTACGAGGACGCCGGCGCCGACGGTGTCGAGGTCAACATCCCGTTCTCCGACCCGGTCATGGACGGGCCCACGATCCAGGCCGCATCCGACCAGGCGCTGCGCCGGGGCACCACGCCCCGCACGGTCCTGTCCGAGCTGCGCGGCCTCGACGTCTCCATCCCGCTCATCGTGATGACCTACGCCAACATCCCGTTCCGCATGGGGTACCGGCGCTTCGTCGAGGAGTGCATCCAGTCCGGGGTGCACGGCGCGATCATCCCCGACGTCCCCTACGAGGAGATGGACGCCTGGGAGGAGGCGGTGGGCGACGCCGACCTCGACACCGTCATGCTGGCCAGCCCGATCAGCAGCGACGAGCGCCTCGCCAAGCTGACCGCTCGCAGCCGGGGCTTCGTCTACGGCGTGAACGTGCTCGGCGTGACCGGCGAGCGCTCCGAGGTCGGGACGTGGACCGCGGACCTGGCCGGTCGGGTCAAGCAGATCACCGATCTCCCGGTGGTGATGGGCTTCGGCATCTCCTCCCCGGAGACCGCTGCTGCGGCCGCCGCCCCGTCAGACGGGGTGATCGTCGCCTCGGCGATCATGCGCCTGCTCCTCGACGGCGGGTCCGCGCTGGAGGCCGGTGCGTTCGTCGCCGATCTCCGTCGCGCGATCGACGGCGTCTGAGCCCAGGTCCACGCCGGCCTCGTCGGCCAGCACCTGGTTGAGCTCGCCACCGATGAGCACGGCGAGCGACAGCAGCCAGAACCACAGCAGCACGATGAGCGCACCGCCGAGGGCGCCGAACACCGCGTTCCCGGCCTGGGCGAGCTCCAGGTACAGGCGCAGCGCGCCGGAGAACAGCAGCCACAGCACCGCAGTGAGCAGCGCGCCCGGCACGTCCCAGCGCCACGGCGTGTGGTGGTTGGGGGCGATGTGGAAGATCGTCGCCGCCCACAGCACGAGCACGACGAACGCGAACGGCAGCCGGAAGACGTCCCAGAGGAACACGAACTGGTCGCCGAGGCCGACCTGGTCGGCGATCTGCTCGCCGGTGCCGAACAGCGGGCCGACGACGATGGCCACGAGCATGAGCGACGCGGCCACGACCGAGCCCACGGCGACGAGCAGGGCGGTGCCGCGGACCCGCAACCAGCTGCGGTGCTCGTCCAGGTCGTAGACCACGTCGAGCGCGCGCACGAGGGCGGCGAAGCTGCGCGACACGGTCCAGATCGCGATCACGAGCGAGAAGGTCAGCAGGCCCGGGCGTTCGTTCTCGAACAGGTCGCGAGCCACCTCGAGGGTGCCGTCCGCCTCGGACGTGAGCACCGTGCCGAGGAAGTCGAGCACCCGCTCCTGCACGCGCTCGGCGACCTCCCCGCCGATGAGGGAGTCGAGCGGGCCGAGCATCGCGGCCAGGGCCAGGAACGCCGGCAGGAGGCTGAGCACGGCGTAGAAGGCCACGGCCGCGGCAGCGTCGGGGACGCGGTCGTGGGTCCACTCGGCGACCATGGCCCGAGCCACCCGGGTCGCCCGCGCCCGGAGCGAGGAGTCGGTCCGGGCGCCGCCCGGGCTCATGCGTGCTGGCGGAGGAACTCGATGGTCCGCTGCCAGGCGAGGTCGGCCGCGTCGGCGTCGTAGTTCGGGGTGCCGGCCTCGGCGAAGTGGTGGGCGACGCCCTCGTAGGTGTGGACCTCCACCGGCCGGCCGGCGAGGCCGAAGCTGGCCTCCATGAGGGCCAGCTCGTCGGGGTCGACCATGGCGTCGTCCTCGGCCAGGTGCAGCTGGTAGGCGGACATGGTCGCCGTGAAGTCGATGCTCTGGGTGCCGTAGTAGCCCACGACGGCGGAGACCTGGTCGGGGAAGCGCTCGGAGAACCACAACCCGAGCGACGCGCCCATGGAGAAGCCGACGACCATGATGCGGCTTCCCTGGGTGGCCGGCATGCGGTGGAGGGCGTCGGCGGAGGACTGGACGCCGAGCACGAGCCGGTTGGCGTCGGCCTCGGCCAGGAGCTGCTCGCCGTGGGCGTCGTCGCGGACGACCTCGCCGTCGAACAGGTCGGGGGCGACCACGGTGAAGCCGGCATCGGCCAGCTGGTTGCACCGGTCCTTGATGGCGTCGTTCAGGCCCCACCACGAGTGCAGGACGAGCACGCCGGGCCCGCTCCCGGACTTGGGCGCGTCGGCGTAGGCGGAGGTGGAGTGGGGGGTCGCCACAGGTCCGACGCTACCGGCACCCCCCTCAGAAACTGGCAGTTCCCACGTCGCGCGGGCAGGCTCGATGGCGCATGGGCACACCCGATCACGATCCCGACTGCGAGCTGTGCGAGGCGGCCCGGCTGACCCCGTGGTTCCACGAGGACGAGCTGTGCTGGGTCGCCGAGTGCGAGGCGTGCGCGGTGCCGATGGTCGTGTGGCGCCCGCACGGCATCGACCCGTCCGAAGCCGATCAGGCGAGGATGGTCGAGCAGCTCCACGCCGTCGCCGACGCCCAGCTCGGGGAACACTGGCTGGACCCGGACCGCCGCTCCATCCCCGGCCACTGGCACGTGCACGCCCGCCCCCAGGGCCGGTTCAACGGCTGGACCTGAGCTCGTTCCGTGGTCGCTGCCAGAATCGGGCGATGACCGAGCTGCTGGAGCGCTCCGCCCGCTACATCGACGAGGGCACCTACGAGGGCCCGGCTGCCAACAACCCGACCGACGCCTCGTTCCACGAGGTCGCCGACGGCATCGGGATGGTGGCGGCGTTCTCCCACGTGTGGGGGCTGCGGTCGGGCGGTGAGCTGGCCGTGTTCGACACCTCGCTGGCACCGTTCGGCGCGCTGGCCGTCGAGGCGCTGCGTCGGTGGACCGAGGACCCGCTGACCCACATCGTCTACACCCACGGCCACGTCGACCACGTCGGCGGCGCGCCGGCGTTCCTCGCCGACGCCGAGGCTCGGGGCCACGCCCGCCCCCGCATCACCTCGCACGAGAACGCACCGGAGCGCTTCGCCCGCTACCGGGACACGCACGGCTACAACGCGGTGATCAACGCCCGGCAGTTCGGCCCCGGCGGCCTGCAGTTCCCGGACCAGTTCGTGGCGCCTGACGTCACCTTCGAGGACGACCTGTCGCTGTCGGTCGGCGACACCGCCGTCGAGATCCACCACGACCGGGGCGAGACCGACGACCACGCCTGGTCCTGGGTCCCCGAGCACGAGGCCATCTTCTGCGGCGACCTGTTCATCTGGGTGTTCCCGAACGCCGGCAACCCCCAGAAGGTCCAGCGCTACGCGGCGGACTGGGCGGTGGCGCTGCGCAAGATGATCGCCCTCGAGCCCGAGCTCCTGCTGCCGGCCCACGGCCTGCCGATCGCGGGCAAGGAGCGCATCGCCGGCGTGCTCGACAACACCGCCACGGCGCTGGAGGGGCTGCTCCGCGACACGGTGGCGATGATGAACGAGGGCGCCACCCTCGACGAGATCGTCCACACGGTCCGCGTGCCCGAGCGCTTCGCCGAGCTGCCCTACCTGCGGGCCACCTACGACGAGCCCGAGTTCGTGGTGCGCAACATCTGGCGGCTGTACGGGGGCTGGTACGACGGCAACCCCGCTCGCCTCAAGCCGCCCCGAGACGCCGACGTGGCCGCCGAGGTCGCCGGCCTGGCCGGGGGAGCGGCCGCGCTGTCGGTGCGCGCCGTCGAGGTCGCCGACGCCGGCGACCTGCGCCTCGCCTGCCAGCTGGCCGAGTGGGCCGGTGCCGCCGCCCCCGACGACGCCGAGGTCCACGAGCGTCGCGCCGAGGTCTACCGCCGCCGGCGCCAGGCCGAGTCGTCGCTGATGTCCAAGGGCATCTTCGGCACGGCGGCGCAGGCATCGGAGGCGATCGTCGATGGCTGAGCAGGACGACGAGACGTTCCAGGTCACCGTCCACCAGGCCGTCGGCGGCGACGAGTTCTTCGTCGAGCTGGTCGAGCGGTTCTACGCCGGCGTGGCCGAGGAGCCGCTGCTGCGCCCGATGTACCCCGAGGACCTCACCGAGCCCAAGCGCCACCTGGCCGGGTTCCTCATCCAGTTCTGGGGCGGCTCCCAGGCGTACTCGCAGGAGCGGGGCCATCCCCGGCTGCGCATGCGCCACGTCCCGTTCTCGATCGGCCCGGCCGAGCGCGACGCGTGGTACCGGAACATGGTGCGGGCGCTCAACAGCCTGGTCGAGGAGCGCGACATCCTCCCCGAGGCCGAGAAGGCCATGCGGGACTACTTCTCGATGTCGGCCGAGGCGATGCGCAACGCCGAGTAGGTGTCGCCTTCGGCGACCTGGAGTTGCTCGCTGGCGCTCACAACGTCCCTGGCTCCGCCATGGCAGGATCGCCGCATGGCACCTCAAGCTGGCGACAAGGCCCCCGCGTTCACCCTCCTCGACCAGGACGGCGAGAAGGTGAAGCTCACCGACCTCAAGGGCCGCAAGGTGCTCGTGTACTTCTACCCGAAGGCCGACACGCCCGGGTGCACCACGCAGTCCTGCGAGCTCTCGGCCATCAAGGACGACATCGACGTCCAGATCATCGGCATCAGCCCCGACGAACCGGAGAAGCAGAAGAAGTTCGACGAGAAGCACTCGCTCGGCTTCCCGCTGCTGTCGGACCCCGACCACAAGGTGGCCGAGAAGTACGGGTCGTGGGGCGAGAAGTCCATGTACGGCCGCAAGTACATGGGCATCATCCGCTCAGCGTTCCTCATCGACGAGAAGGGCAAGGTCCTCGAAGCGTGGCCGAAGATCACGCCCAAGGACACGCCGAAGAAGCTGCTCAAGGCCCTCGAGATCCGTCGGGTCTGAGCGGGTGACCGACCTCGACCCCCGCCAGGTCCTCCCGCACAGGGACCCGTTCGCGTTCATCACCACCATCGACGAGGTCGTGCCGGGCGAGTCGGCTCGCTGCTCGTGGGTGCTCACCGGCGAGGAGGCGTTCTTCGCCGGCCACTTCCCAGGTCGGCCCACCCTGCCGGGCGTGCTCATGCTCGAAGCCCTCGCCCAGACCGGCGCCATCGCCGCCCTCCAGGACGAGCGCTTCGCCGGCAAGCTCCTGCTGTTCGGCGGCGTCGACAAGGCCCGGTTCCGCCGCCAGGTCCTGCCCGGCGACACCCTCACCCTCGAGATGACCATGGGCCGCATGTCGGCCCGGGCCGGCAAGGGTTCGGGCACGGCCAGCGTGGGTGGTGAGGTGGCCTGCCAGGCCGACCTCCTCTTCGTGGTCGCCGACGCCCAGTAGCCCCGGTTCTGTCCGGCCTCCCGTCAGGGGAGGGAGGGCGCCATGCACCACCTCACCCGACGGACCCTGGCCACCACCGTCTGCGCCGGCGCGCTCCTGTTCGGTGCCGGCGCCTGCGGTGACGACGACACCGGCGTCGACGTCGACATCGACGAGGAGCAGGTCGAGGAGAACCTCGACGAGACCGGCGAGGACATCAGCGAGGGCCTCGACGACGCCGAGGACACCATCGACGAGAACCTCGACGTCGAGGTCGGCGACGACGCCGAAGGCGACTAGATCCCCCAAGCTGTTCCGCTGTCGCTGCCAGAGCCCCCCCCCCCGAAGCTGGCAGCGACAGCGGAACGCGAAGGTCAGCTCGGCGGCGCGACGATGAGGCAGCCGTTGTGGCCGCCGAAGCCGAAGCTGTTCGACAGCACCGGGCCGGGCTCCCACTCGCGCGGTTCGCCCAGCACCAGGTCGATCTGGGGCAGCTCCGGATCCACCGCGGTGGTCCCGAACGTCGGCGGGATCAGCCGCTTCTGGATCGCCATGACCGCCGCCACGGCCTCGAGCGCACCGGCGGCGCCGAGCGCGTGACCGGTGACGCCCTTGGTCGAGGTGACCGGCGGGCCATCGTCGCCGAAGACCTTGGCGATGGCGTGGGCCTCAGCCGCGTCGTTCAGCGGGGTGGAGGTGCCGTGGGCGTTGATGTGGCCGATGTCCTCGGGCCGCAGGCCGGCGTCGGCCAGCGCCAGCTCCATGCAGGTGACGGCGCCGACCCCGCCCGGTGCGGGCGCGGTGATGTGGTGCGCATCCGCGGTGGAGGCGCCGCCGAGGAACTCGCCGAGGATCGTGGCGCCCCGGGCGACCGCGGCGTCCCACTCCTCGAGCAGGACGAGGCCGGCGCCCTCGGCGATCACGAAGCCATTGCGGTCGGCGCTGAAGGGGCGGGACACTCCGTCGTTGGACAGCGCCGTCATGTTCTGGAACCCGGCCAGCCCGGTGGGGGTGAGCGCGGACTCCGACCCGCCGGCGATGACCGCGTCGCAGCGGTCCCAGGCGATGAGGTCTGCGGCCCGGGTGATGCCGTGGGTGCCGGCGGCGCAGGCGGTGACGATGGACTCGCAGGGCCCCTGCCAGCCGTACTTCATCGACACCGACGCGCCGGCCGAGTTGGGCATCATCATCGGCACGAGGAAGGGCGACACCCGGCGGGAGCCCTTCTCGGCGTTGACGATGATCTGCTCCTCGAGCGTCTCGATGCCGCCGATGCCGGTGGCGATGGAGACGCCCATGCGGCTCGGGTCGTGGCCGATGTCGCCGTCGACGTGACCGGCCTGCTCGAGCAGGTCCTGGGCGGCCGCGAGGGCGAGCTGGGCGAAGCGGTCTGAGCGGCGGGCCTCCTTCGGGTTGGCGAAGTAGGGCGCCGGATCGAAGTCGTCGATCCGGCGCATGCCGTCCTCGGGGGCGGTGCAGAGCCCGTCCCAGAACTGCTCGGCACCGATGCCGGCCTTGGCCACCGCGCTGACCGCCGTGATGGCGACCCGGCGGCGGGTGCGATGGGTGCGATCGTCGGTCATCGGTGCCGTCCTGCCCTTGCTAGAGCTTGCCCTTGATGAGGTCGAAGGCGGCACCGACGGTCTCGATGCCCTCCAGCTCCTCCTCCTCGACGGTCACGTCGAACTCCTCCTCGAGGGCCATGACCAGCTCGACCAGGTCGAGGCTGTCGGCGTCGAGGTCGTCGGCGAAGCTCGCCTCCTTGGTGACCTGGGTGGCCTCGACGGAGAGGACCTCCACCGCGCACTTCTGGAACCGCTCGAAGTCGTCGCTCACTGCACTTGTCTCCTGTGTTGAAGGGGGATTGTCGAAAGGGGTGGGTCAGAAGCCCATGCCGAGGCCGCCGTCCACCGGCACCACGGCGCCGGTGACGAAGCTGGCCTCGTCGGACGCCAGGAACCGTACGACGGCGGCGACCTCGTCGGGCGAACCCAACCGGTTCATGGGCACGGTGGCGGCCAGCTCGTCGCGCCGCTTGTCGGTGACGGCGGCGAACATGTCGGTGTCGATGGGGCCGGGGGTGACGACGTTGACGGTGACGCTGCGGCTGGCCAGCTCCCGGGCCATGGAGCGGGCGAGGCCGATGACACCGGCCTTGGAGGCGGCGTAGTTCGCCTGTCCGGCGGCACCCATGTAGGCGCCGACCGAGGACATGAAGACGACGCGACCGAACCGGGCCCGCATCATGTTCTTGGTGACCGCCCGGGCGAAGCGGAAGCTGCCCGTGAGGTTGGTCTCGATGACGCTGGTGAAGTCCTCGTCGGACATCCGCACCAGCAGGCCGTCCTTGGTCATGCCGGCGTTGGCGACCAGGACCTCGATCGGGCCGAGCTGCTCTTCGACCGTGGCGATGGCGGCGTCCACCGCGGCGGGGTCGGCGATGTCGCAGGCGACGGCGAGCGCGCCATCGACCGCCCCACCCGATCTGGACACGGTGGCGACGCGGTGGCCGTCGGCGACGAACGCCTGCGTGCAGGCCAGTCCGATGCCGCGGTTGCCGCCCGTGACGAGGACGGTGCGGGGGGTGCTCATGGTGCGGCGCCGATCTCGACCGGGCCGGCCTCGGACCAGCGCAGCACCGCCGAGGCCCAGGTCATGCCGGCGCCGAAGCCGACGAGGAGGACGAGGTCGCCGTCGCGGACCCGCCCCTGGTCGAGCGCTTCGGACAGGGCCAGCGGGATGGAGGCCGCCGAGGTGTTGCCGGTGGACTGCAACACGAGGGCGGTCTGCTCGCGGTCGAAGCCGAGCTTGTCGCAGGCCGAGTCGATGATGCGGATGTTGGCCTGGTGGGGGACGACGAGGGCGATGTCCTTCGCCGTCACGCCGGCCCGCTCCATGGCGGTGTTGGCCGACTGGACCATGACGCGGACCGCCTTGCGGAACACCTCACGGCCGTCCATCTGCATGTAGCCGCCGAGCTCGGCGTAGAGGATGTGCTCGGCGTCGCCGTCGGAGCCGACGTCCCAGCCGAGCAGCTGGACGGGATCGCCCTCGGGGACGGCGTCGATCACGACCGCACCGCCGCCGTTGCCGAACAGGATCGCCGTGCCCCGGTCCTCGGGGTCGGTCATCTTGTCGAGCGTCTCGGCGCCGATGAGCAGGATGCGCTTGGACCCCATGGCGATGTAGCCGTTGGCGGCGGCGAGGCCGTAGACGAAGCCGGAGCAGGCGGCGTTGAGGTCGAACGCGCCGCAGTCGAGGCCGAGCGCGGCCTGGACCGTGCTGGCCGACGCCGGCAGGTTCCGGTCCGGGCTGGTGGTGCACAGGATCAGCAGGTCGATGGAGGCGGGGTCGACGCCGGCGGACTCGATGGCCTTCCGACCCGCTTCGGCGGCGAGGCCGGCGGTGGTGCCGCCGTATCGGCGCTCCTTGATGCCGGTGCGCTCCGTGATCCAGGCATCGGTGGTGTCGAGGTTGGCCTCGAGGTCGGCGTTGGACAGCACCTGGTCGGGCAGGGCCGTGCCCCAGCCGACGATGCGCCCGCCGCGCAGCCCACCGGTCGTGGTGTTGCCGGCGTCCGTGCGCCCGCTCATGCGTCCGCTCCGATCGCGGCCACGACGGCATCGAGCTGGTCGGGCGTCATCACCGAGTGACGGGCCGTGCCCTTGTCGATTCGCTTGATGGTGCCGGTGAGGACGGCGCCGGGGCCGACCTCGACGAACGTGGTCGCGCCGGCGGCGAGGAGGGCCTCGACGCAGCCGGTCCAGCGGACCGGGCTGGTGAGCTGTCGCTCCAGCAGCACCGGCCATTCGCCGGCGTCGGTGTGGATGGCGCCGTCGACGTTGGCCGCCACGGGCACGCCGGCGTCGTGGAAGGTGGCATCCGCGATCGCGGCGCCGAGGCGCTCGCCGGCCGGGGCCATGAACGGCGTGTGGAACGCGCCGGAGACATCGAGGGGCATGACGCGCTTGGCGCCGGCCTCCTTGGCGACCGCGGTCGCGGCGTCGATGGCCGCAGGGTCGCCGGCGATGACGACCTGGCCCGGAGCGTTGCTGTTGGCCACCCAGACGTCGCCGTCGACCGCGGCGCACACCTCGGTCACCTGCGGCTCGTCGAGCCCGAGCACCGCAGCCATCGTGCCCTTCCGCTGGGTGCAGCAGACCTGCATGGCCTCGCCCCGCTCGGCCACCAGACGGACGGCGTCGTCGAAGCCGAGCACCCCGGCGGCGCAGAGGGCCGACAGCTCGCCCAGGCTGTGCCCGGCGACCGCCGCCGGTCGGAGGTCGCGGCTGCGCAGTGCCTCGAGCACGACCATCGAGTGGACGAAGGTGCCGAGCTGGGCGTTGCGGGTCTCGACCAGCTCGTCGGCGTCGGCGTCGAGCAGCAGGTGGGCGACGTCGCGCCCGGTGGCGTCGGAGGCCTGCTCCACCACCGACCAGGCGGGGTCGTCGGCGAACGCCGCGCCCATGCCGGGCTGCTGGCTGCCCTGGCCGGGGAAGAGGAAGGTGAGCATGGGTCGGTCCGACCGCCACCACCCGCGCCAGGTTTCACGCGGGTGCAGGGTTTCTCACGCCACCGGCTTCACCGGCGCGTGGGCGCCGTACCCGTAGCGCTCGTCGTCGGCGTCGAGGCGGTCGTGGCGCCACTTCATGAAGGCGCAGAACGCGCAGAAGGTCAGGAGCAGCTTCATGTCTCCGAGCGTACGCCCACCCGACGTTCACTGGTCCCGGATCGACCACAGGTGGTCGGTCCGGGACCAACGAAGCGGTGCCCGGGGCGGCAGCGGATGCTGTCGTACACCGTCCGTACGGTTGACGTCATGGTCGCGGGCCACCCTCCGGAGGTCGCTGACGATGGTCGGCGTCGGGCGTACGCGTACCTGTTGGGTCAGTACCTGGGCGACGGCTGCATCTCCGAACAGCGTCGACAGGTGTTCCGGATGCGGGTCACGTGCGCCATGGCGTGGCCCCTGATCATCGACCTCGTCGAGGCGTCGATGCAGATCCTGCTCCCGACGAACGCCGTCGGGCACCTCACTCGCGAGGGTTGCATCGAGGTCGGCATGTCGAGCAAGCGGTGGCCGGCGCTCTTCCCCCAGCACGCTGGGGGCAAGAAGCACCTCCGCCCGCTCGCGCTCGCGAGCTGGCAGGAGACGATCGCACTCGACCGCCATCCCGAGCTATTCGTGTGCGGCCTGTTGCACAGCGATGGCTGTCGCTCGATGAACAAGGTCACCGTCAGAGGGAAGAGGTATGCGTATCCCCGCTACTTCTTCTCGAACCGCTCCGAGGACATCCATGCCATGTTCGCCGAAGCACTGGACCGACTCTCGATCACGTCGACCAGGTCGGGGTGGAACCAGAGCGTTGCCCGGCGCGAGGACGTCGCGGTGCTCGACGGCATCGGAGCTTCGAAGAGCAATCCGTGTGCCTTGGACGTGCCCGGAGCGGGGATCGAACCCGCAAGATCGTGAGATCAACGGTGTTTGAGACCGCAGCGTTTGCCAATTTCGCCATCCGGGCGAGAGCGACGAGCGTAGCGGCGAGGGTGTCAGCCGATGAGCTTCGGGCTGTCGCAGATGGCATCCACCGCCGTGACGTCCGCACCGGCGATGTCGGCGCCGAGCAGATCGAGGAGCGGCGCCACGACGCTCTGGTCGATCGAGTCGAGCATCGGCAAGAGCACGGTGCTGGTGATCGACCCGGTGATCGAGTTGATGAGGCTGTCGGGCACGAGGGGGTAACCGAGCACCTCGGTCGAGAGCCGGCTGGCGAGAAGACTGCGGAGGCCCAAGGAGGGTGCGGCCACGTTGTCGGTCTGCCCGACCTGCAGGTCCGAGACCGTCTGGGCCGTCGACGCGCCGACCGGAGCGGTGAGGCTTCCGTTCACCCGCGCGGCGTCGATGCCGAGGATGCTCACGGTCGCCAGGGGCGCGTTCGTTGCGTTGCCCTCGTCACCGATCTCGACGAGCTGCTGACCTGGCGTCATCGCTCCGACCCGGACCTTCGCCGCGTCGGTGGTCACATCGAGGTCGAGGAGACTCTGGGTCGGATCGGTGACGTTGCAGTCCAGGCCGGTCAGGGCCGCCGCGGCATCGCCCACGGTCACGTTCACCGGGATGTCGACGTTCACCGTGGCCACCGAGGGCAGCAGCGATCCGAGCGGCAAGAGGCTGGCGATGTTGACGTCGAGGGTGACACCCACGTCCACGCCGAGCCGGATCTGGGACGTCTCGGCGAACGCCTGTGCGCCGCCCGGTCGCCCTCGACCGAACTGCGGTCCCTCGATCACTGCCACCGTCACGATCGCCCGAGGGTCGACCACGTTGGAGACCAGTGGAAGCGACTGGAATGGGCCTGGTGGTAGTGCAACCTGCGTACCGACGAGGTTGTTGCCGTTGACCGCCTGGACCGAGGCGAGGAGGAGGTCCCAGGCGTTGATGTGGCTGTCGAGCACCGCGCCTGGGCTCGACACATCAGCGCTGAGCAGGTCGTCGAGCTGAACGGTGGCGTCCTGGTCCATCACCAGGGACAGGCCGCCGAGGTAGGCCACCGCGGCGTCGATCTGCTCGCCGTCGCCGTTCTCGTCGAGCGCACTGGCGGTGGCCTGGACGAGGTCGATCAGCTTCACCTCGGACGCCAGGACCTGCTCCGGACTTGCGGCGCCGGTCTCGGAGTCGACGTCTGCGGGGATGAAGCCGATCAGCTGACGGATCGTGATGTCGTTGCCGGCCAGGCCCTCGTAGCTCAGCGCACTGAGCGAGACGCCATCGTCTTCGGCCTGCGCAGGCATGGCCATGGAGGCGGGTTGATCGAACAGCACAGGCCCGCTCGTGGCGACCGGGTTGATCGGGTCGAGCCCTTGGAACAGCGCGTCGAGCACGGGATCGATCAGCGGCGAGTTCGCCGTGTCGACGCTGGCGAGGCGCGACCCGATGGAGAACACGGCTTCACCGTCCCGGACGGCGTAGGCCTCTCGCTTCGCCCCTCCGGTGCCCGGCTGGAAGAAGTAGTCGACGTCGTCCTCGAGGGAGACCCTCACCGAGTTCGGGATGCCGGAAGGGGTGACGGGGTCGAACTGGGGCGTGGCCGCTGCATCCCAGCGTCCGTAGGTGACGACGCTGGCGACCTCGGGCACCGATGCCATCGGCGTGAGCCCATTCCGGGTGAACGACTCGTTGGCGACGGACAGGAACGTCGGGTCGAGGTTGACGATCTGGTCCATCGTCCGGCCATCGGCCAAGCGGACGAGGTCGAGGGCGATCACGTCGGCATCCGCTTGCAGGTCCCGGCGCAAGGCTCGCTGGCGACCCAAGTCGACGGCGAAGGCGGTCATGAGCATCAGCACCGGGAGGAGGAGGGCGACGATCGGCAGGACCGCACCCCGGTCGCGGGTGTGCAGGTAGCGGTGGATCACTGGTTCAACCTCGCGACCGATCGGGACGAGATGGTGTCGGGAAGCAGTCGCGAGACCAGGGGTGGATCCAGGATCAACGGGAAGGCGGCGTAGTCGTAGTTGAGCTCGACGGTGACGCAGTCCGGTGTGGGATTGCCCCAATAGGTGCTCGGGTCGCTGGCAGCGATGTTGTCGCAATCGTGCACGGTGATGGTGCAGGACATGCCGTCGACGCCGCATTCCTGGTCGAAGCCGGCGACGGCCTCTTCGGTGGCGACGAGGGCGGCGTCGTATCGCTCGTCATCCGTGGGGAGGGTCGGCGTCGTCGCGCTGATCGCCACTGCGCCTGCCCGGGCTCCCTCGGCGGCGGCCCGGGTGACGTCCTGCTTGAACGAGAGCAGCAGACCGAACGTGATGATGCCGAAGACCACCATCACCAGCAGCACCGCCACGAACGCGAACTCGACCATCGCCGCCCCGTCGTCGCGTCTCGTCTGCGGGCGGAGTCGGGCTGGCATCTCGTCCTCGGTGGCAGGCGGTGGTCACGTGGACCCGGACCGTGTTCGCCGCCCCGAGCGGATCGGGGCGATGTGTCCAGTATCGGCACCCCTGTCGGATTGGACGATGCCCCGATGTGCCCATTTCCTTCCCACCCGGGAGGACTAGTCCGCCCGAGCGGCCCGACGGCGCTGGTGTTCCGTGGCCGCTGCCAGTTTCAGGGGGACGTGCGGCGGATCGACTCGAGCGTGGCGGGAGGAGGGCCGGCGATGAGGTCGTCGACCGGGTCCGGGTGGGCGATCGACCAGTTCGGCCACTCGTCGACGGTGCCGGGCATGTTGGGTCGCTCCTCCAGGCACAGGACGTCGTCGAGGTTGGCGATGGCCAGGTCCACCGGGGAGGTGGCCAGCGCCCGGTGGTTGGCCACGACGGCATCCTCGACCGAGGCGTCGCCGTCCCCGACGAGCCGCTCGAGGCTCGCTCGCAGCGACCCGGCGCCGTCGTTCGACAGGCCGGCCTCGGACCGCAGCCGCCCGTCGGCGCCGGTCCAGGTGCCGGCGATGGTCGGCAGGTCGTGGGTGGTCACGGCGCCGCCGACGTTGGAGGGCCACTGCGACGGTGGGGTGTCCTCGAAGTAGACGAGTCGGGTGCTGAGCACGCCGATGGTGGCGAGGTCGTCTCGGACGCCCTCCTCGACCGTGCCGAGGTCCTCGCCGATCACGAACGCGCCGGCCCGCTCGGACTCGATGGCCAGCACGGTCAGCAGGTCGTCGGCCGGGTAGCGCACGTACGCGCCATCGCTGGCCGAGCCGCCCGGCGGGATCCAGAACAGGCGGAACAGGCCGAGGACGTGGTCGATGCGGATGCCGGCTCCGTGGCGCAGCGACGCCCGGATGGTCCGGGCGAAGGTCTCGTAGCCGTCCTCCCGCATCCGGTGGGGGATCGACGGGGGCAGGCCCCAGTCCTGGCCGTCGGCGGCGAAGTCGTCCGGCGGGGCGCCGACGCGGGCGTCGAGGGCGAGCTGGTCCTGGTCGATCCAGGCATCGGCGCCGCCCGGGTCCACGCCGACGGCCAGGTCGGTGACCAGTGGGGCGACGTCGGCGAGACCGGCGAGCTGGCGGTCGGCGAGCAGCTGCAGCCAGCAGTGGAAGCGCGCCCGGTCGGCGCGCTCGGCGACGTAGCGGGCCACGGCGGGGCTGTCGGGGTGCTGGAGCTCGGTCAGCCAGTCCCGCCACGTGCCGGGGTGGTCCTCACTGATCGTGCAGAAGGCAGCCCAGCGCTCGAGGTCGTCGCCTCGCTCGGCCCGGAACGCGTCCAGCTCCCGATGGCCGGTCGTGCCGAGCCCCTCGAACAGCAGCTGCAGGGCCTGGCGCTTCGCGGCCCACACGGCGGTGCGGTCGATGCGGCGGTCCGCGAGCAGGGCCCGGGCCTCGTCGCCCAGCGAGCGGATCCGATCGTCGTTCGCCGCGCCGGGGGCCTCGTCGATGGTGATGTGCAGCGGGTTCAGGTTGCGCCGGCTGCTCGGGTAGTACGGGCTCGGCTGGGGGTGGTCGCCGGGGGAGGGGGCGTGGAGCGGGCTGAGGGCGAGGTGGTCGATGCCGTGCTCACGAGCCCAGTGTCCGAGGAGGCGCAGGTCGCGCAGGTCGCCGATGCCCCAGCTCTGCCGGCTGCGGGATGCATAGGCCTGCACGGCGAGCGCCGACCGGCGCATGTCCTCCGGTCGGTGGCAGGAGCGGGGACGGACGAGGAGCAGTGTGGCGGGGCCACGGTCGACGGGGATGAGGCGGTGACGCCCGATCGGCAGGTCCGGCGGGAGGGCCTCGACGACGCCGACGTCGGTGCCGTCCTCCAGCCGCAGGCGGCACGGGCTGCGCAGCGTCTCGCCACCCCAGCCGACCGGCACCGTCCACACCGGCGGGCCCTCCGGCGCGCTCGGCTCGTCGACAGCGCCGCCCATGGCTGCCCGGATGGCGTCCCGTGTGGCGGCCGGCGTCTCGTGCCACTCGCCGTTGGTGGCGTGGTAGCCGTGGTCGATGCCCCAGCCGTCCATGCCTCCTCGACCGTCCTGCACTGCGTCCTCTCCTCGGTCGGGGCCGGTGCCACGGTAGCCATGCCCACCGTCGCTCCCGCTCAGCCCCGTCCCGGCGGCCGTGGTGCGACACCAGCACTGCCAGTTCGAGGAGGGGGTTCCGGCGTAGGATCGGGGTCGTGTCGAGACGCCAGGTCGAACGGCGGCTCCGAGAGGTCGGGCAGCGGTTGCAGAAGCTCCGGGAGGAGCTCCAGATCGTCGACGAGCAGCTCCTGCACCTCTCCGAAGCTGCGGACGATGCCCGCCTGCGCGCCCTGGTGTCGGAGACGCCGGTCGCCGAGCGGGAGCATCGCGAGGCGGCCCGCCACGCCGAGTCGATGCGATCCCACCGGGCGGGCGTCGCTGCCGAGATCGCCCGGCTCGAAGCCAGCCAGGACGAGCTGCTCGATCGCCTGGTGGCCGAGACATCCTGACCGTTTCGTTCGACCAGGGCTCCGGCGACGTGGCAGCATCGTCGGTCCTGTCCGTGCAGCCGCTGCGAAGCGGGGAAGGAGACCTCCTGTGGCCACTCGCGTGGTGATCGCCGAGGACGAGGCCATCATCAGGCTGGACCTCAAGGAGACCCTGCAGGAAGAGGGCTACGACGTGGTCGGGGAGACCGGTCGTGGCGACGAGGCGGTGGAGCTGGTGCGCCAGCTCGAGCCCGACCTCGCCATCCTCGACGTGAAGATGCCCGGCCTCGACGGCCTGGCCGCGGCCCGGGAGATCTCGACCGAGAAGAAGTCGGCCGTGCTGATCCTCACCGCCTTCAGCCAGCGCGACCTCATCGAGCAGGCCCGCGACGCCGGTGCCCTCGCCTACCTGGTCAAGCCGTTCCAGCGCTCCGAGCTGATCCCCGCTGTGGAGATCGCCCTCGGCCGTCACCGCGAGATGCGCGCGCTGCACGACCAGACCCAGTCCCTCGAGGACCAGCTCGAGACCCGCAAGCTGGTCGACCGGGCCAAGGGCATCCTCATGGACAACCACGCCATGTCGGAGAACGAGGCCTTCGACTGGATCCAGAAGACGGCCATGAACACCCGGGGCAAGGCCAAGGACGTCGCCGAGCAGGTCATCGCCGGCTCCATCAGCCCCGACTCCGACGCCGGAGCCTGATCTGGCCGTGGCCGCGTCCGGTCCGACGGGGAGCGGCCGCCGCTTCCTGCTCATCGACGGGAACTCGCTGACGTACCGGGCGTTCTTCGCCCTGCCCACCGACCTGGCCACCGCCTCCGGGCAGGTGACCAACGCCGTCTACGGGTTCACGTCGATGCTGATCAACATGCTCCGGGACCACCCGAGCGACGGCGTCGTCGTTGCCTTCGACCGCCCGGAGAAGACGTTCCGCCACGAGCGGGTCGCCGACTACAAGGCGGGCCGGGCCGAGGCCCCCGACATCCTCCGCCAGCAGATGGGCCTCGTCCGCGAGGTCATCAGCACCCTCGGCTTCCCGATCGTGGACAAGGCCGGCATCGAGGCCGATGACATCATCGCCACGCTCGCCGAGCAGGGCCGCGAGGCCGGCCACGACGTCATCATCGTCACCGGCGACCGCGACGTGTACCAGCTGGTCTGCGACCCCCACGTCAAGGTCCTCTACAACAAGCGCGGCGTGTCGGACTACGCGCTCTACGACGAGGCCGGCATCCTCGAGCGCACCGGCGTCACCCCCGACAAGTACGTCATGTACGCCGCCATGCGGGGCGACGCCAGCGACAACCTGCCCGGCGTCCCGGGGGTGGGGGAGAAGACGGCAGCCAAGCTGCTCGACAAGTACGGCGACCTCGATGGCATCTTCGCCCACCTCGACGAGCAGACCCCGAAGCTCAAGGAGAACCTGGCGGCGCACGAGGAGATCGTGCGCGAGAACGCCATCGTCATGGAGCTGCTGCGCGACGTCGACCTCTCCGAGGAGCTTCCCGGCGGCCTCGACCAGCTCGAGATGGGCGAGATCGACAGCGACGAGCTCAAGCGGCTGTTCGACTTCCTCGAGTTCCACACCCTGTTCGACCGGCTGACCGAGGCGCTCGGTCGGGACCTCGGGGCGATGCGCCAGACCGAGGTGCTCGAAGCCGAGGTCGTCGACGGCACCGACCCGGCCGATGCGGTCGCAGCCCTGGCCCGGGTCACCCCGGGCGCCGATGGCGTCGACCCCGACCACACCCTCGGCGTCGCCGGTGCCTACGGCCCCCACGGCGGGCTCGAGGGCCTGGCCATCGAGATCGACGAGACCACCGGCGACGTCCTGTGGCTGCCGGCCGACGTGCTCGCCGACGAAGCCGTCAAGGTCGCGCTGCGCCCCGTGCTCGACGGTCGGGGCCTGGCCGTCCACCACGCCAAGCCGCTGCTGAAGGCGCTGTGGGCGCTCGACCTCGACATCGCCGGCCTGCGCATCGACACCACCCTCGCCGCCTACCTGCTCGACCCGGCCGAGTCGTCCTACCGCCTCGGCGACCTGCTCCAGCGCTACGCCCTGCTCGAGCTGCCCGAGGACGGCACCGCCCCCGAGGGCCAGCTCGACCTCGGAGCGGACGAGTCCACGCCGCTGTCCCTGCTGACCGCCCGGGTCGCGCTCGGGACCCGCAAGCTGGCCGTGCCCCTGCTCGAGGCCATCGATGCCCAGGGCCTGCGCTGGCTCAACGACGAGCTCGAGACGCCGCTCGTGCGGGTGCTGGCCAAGATGGAGGACGTCGGCGTGCGGGTCGACACCGAGGTGCTCACCCGGTTGAAGGACCGGCTGACCACCGAGGCCGAGGAGCTGCGCGAGGCCATCACCGCTGACGCCGGCCACCCGTTCAACGTCAACTCGACCAAGCAGATGCGCGAGGTGCTCTTCGACGAGCTGGGCCTCACGCCGCAGAAGAAGACGAAGACGGGTTACTCCACCGACGCGCAGACGCTCGAGAAGATGAAGGGCGAGCACCCGATCATCGATCACATCCTCGCCTACCGCGAGGTCGAGAAGCTGCGCTCCACCTACGGCGTCTCGCTGCTGGCCGACGTCCGCGAGGACGGTCGCATCCACGCCACGTTCAACCAGACCGTGGCTCGCACGGGTCGCCTCAGCTCCGACAACCCGAACCTGCACAACATCCCCGTGCGCTCGGAGATGGGCAAGGAGTTCCGTGAGGCGTTCATCCCTGCGGAGGGATGCAAGCTCCTGGTGGCCGACTACAACCAGATCGAGCTGCGCTGCATCGCCCACCTCGCCGAGGATCCCGGCCTGATCGAGGCGTTCGAGTCGGGCACCGACATCCACACCGAGACAGCGGCGCGCGTGTTCGGCGTCGAGCTCGACGAGGTCCAGCCCGACCAGCGGGCCAAGGCCAAGATGGTCTCCTACGGCCTCGCCTACGGCATGGAGGCCTACGGCCTCGGCCAGCGCCTCAACATCCCGACCAAGGAGGCGTCGGTGATCCTCGACGCCTACTTCGCCGCCTTCCCCAACGTGCACGCCTACATGGACCGCGTCGTCGAGGAGGCTCGGGAGCGGGGCTACACGGAGACGCTGTTCGGCCGTCGTCGCCAGATCCCCGAGCTGTCGTCGTCGAACGTGCGCATCCGCCAGGCCGGGGAGCGCCAGGCCATGAACGCCGGCATCCAGGGCCTGGCCGCGGACGTGTTCAAGGTCGCCCTGGTCCGCCTCGATCAGGCCCTCGACGCCCAGGGCCTCGACACCCAGGTCATCCTCCAGGTCCACGACGAGATCATCTGCGAGGTGCCCGAGGACGAGTGCGACGTCGCCCCTGGCTTGGTGGAGGAGACCATGCGAGGCGCCGCCGACCTGCGGGTGCCCCTCGAGGTCAACATCGCCTTCGGCGACTCCTGGGCTGCCGCCAAGTAGCACGGTCGTCGCCGGTGGAACCCCCGAGGAAACTGGCAGCGGCCACGGAACAGGATTCGGGCCGCTGGTTCCGCCCGCTGGCCGACCACATGCAGGACACCTACCTGCGCTACTCGTTCACCAAGGGCACCGAGCAGGAGGTCGACTTCCTCGTCGACGCCCTCGGGCTCGAGCCGGGGATGCGCCTGCTCGACGCCGGCTGTGGGCCGGGGCGCCACATAGCTGCGACAACCCGGCGGGGGATCGACACCGTCGGCCTCGACCTCGCCGAGTCGTTCTGCCGCATCGTCGCCGCCGGCGACACCCCGGCGCCAGCGGTGGTCGCCGACATCCGCCAGATCCCGTTCACCGACGGCTTCGACGCCGTCATCTCACTGTGCCAGGGCGGCTTCGGCCTGCTGGGTGGCCCCGGCGCCCCGATCGACGCCGACCTCCAGGCGCTCCGCGAGCTGGCCTCGGTCCTTCGCCCCGGCGGGCGGTTGGCCGTCTCGGCGTTCTCGGCCTACTTCCAGGTCCGGTTCCAGGCAGGGGAGGGCGGCGACTTCGACGCCGACGCCGGCGTCATGCACGAGCGAACGGCCGTGAAGGATGCCGCCGGCACCGACCTCGAGGCCGACCTGTGGACCACCGGCTTCACCCCCCGTGAGCTGCGTCTGTTGGCGGCCGCGGCCGGGCTGGAGGTCGAGGCGGTCTGGTCGGTCGAGCCCGGTGACTACGCCCGCCGCGCCCCCGACATCGACCACGCCGAGTTCCTCCTCCTCGCCCGCAAGCCCACCTGACCCGTTCTGGGCCGCGGTGCACGCCTCCAGGGCGTGCTGAGCACCCCAGGTCGGCCACCTCCCGGTTCTGGGCCGCGGTGCGCGCCTCTGGAGAGTGCAGAGCCACCCGGTTGGCCGCTCGCAGCGTGCGCGACACTCGACTCGAGAGCCACACGGGGAGCGATCGATGAGCAAGAAGCGACGAGGAGGCAAGCACCACCGAGGCGGAGGCCGGGTGACGCCGAAGCGAACGGGGGCCGCACGGCCTCGGCACTTCGACGAGCAAGGGGCACCTCCGGTCGACGAGCACCCGCTGGCGTACATCGGGGACATGCTGCGCCTCGACCACCCGCTCGACCTCTTGGCTGTCGGATCGTCGATGGCGTGGGTGATGGACCCCAAGCAGGTCGAGCTCGGTCCGGAACCGGAGCGCACCGATCGGACCGCGCTCCTCGAATCGCTCCTGGCCCATGACGACCCGGCAACCACCGCGCTCCTCGGGGTGTTCGCCCTGGTGCTCGACGACGAGCTGGCGCGACGTCGTTGCATGACCGAGCTCGCCGGCCGTCGGTGGTCGACGCCTCCGTGGTTCCGGGCACTGGGGGATGCGGTGGTGGAGCGCGTCGTCGAGTCGGTCGACCCGCTCGGTGACGGCGACAACCTCTACCTGCAGCTCCACTGGCCGACCGGTCAGGTGCTGACGATCGTCGCCTACGTCGACCACAACCTCGGCTCCGTCGTGAAGGACGCGTTCGCCGTCCCGATGGAGGTCGAGGAGATGATCGACGTGACTCGGACCCACGTGGACGACCGGGGGATCACCTTCGTCGAGGTCGATCCGGCTGCGGCCCGGGCCCGCTTGGAGCAGGCGATCGATTGGTCGAACCGCACCGTGCCTCCTTTGGAGACGGACACCTGGCCGGTGATCCAGCCGTTGCTGCGCTGGGCGCTGCGCTTGCTGCCAGCCGGCGGAGAGGCGCCCGAGCCGAGGGAGTGGGAGCTGGAGGAGCTCGACACCATCGTCGGGCGCTTCCTCGCCTCACCAGAGGCGGCCGGGCTCGGTGGTGCGGACGCCGACCTCGTCGACCACATCCTCTGGTACGGGACCAGCTACGGCAGTGGCGACCCGTATCGGTGGGGGCCGCCCCGGGTCGAGATCCTCCTCCTCGACTGGGTGCCGCGCAAGATCATCGCCCCGTTCGAGGAGCTCGCTCGCCTTCCGATCGTGCTTCGAGCCTTCATCCGGTGGGCGCACGGTGAGGCGGGGATCCCGGCCGAGCTGGGCGCGGAATCCCTGGCCGTGATCGACGAGTACGAGGACGATTACCTCGCGGTGATCGCTGACGATGGTCGGGCTCAGGGGGTGGATGCACTCCTCGAGGTGTTCGGGTACCCCGACGATGACGATCAGTTCGAGATCGAGTGGGAGGCCCGTTGGGCGGAGCGAATGCGGTCATCGCACGTGCGAGCTGTCGGTGGCGAGGATGCGTACCGGGCCCTCGACGCCGAGCCCCTGCCGGATGAGCCGCTCGACCTCGACGCAGTTCCTGACGACATCCGGGAACGGGTCTTGCGGGTCGCAGCCCTCGTCGACCGGGTCTGCGACGAGTTCTTCGGCGACATCGAGGTGCGCACGGCCTGCCGTCGCTTCCTCACCGATTCAGCGGCGGGCGATCCCACGGTCTTCCGGCGGCGCAGCAAGGACGAACCGCTGGCTGGCGCCGTGTGTTGGGTGGTCGCCAACGCCAACGGGCGCCTCCAGCACGGCGACACCGGCCAGATGCTCTCCCTTCTCGGGATCAAGGGCTCGGTCAGCGGCCGAGCAAAGCCGCTGTTGGATGCGGTCGGAGCGGGCGAGCTGTTCGACACCTACGAGCCGCACCTCGGCACTCCCCGCTACCTGACGAGCATCCGCCGCGAGGGCATGATCCGCCGCCGGGATGGCGGCTGATCCGCTTGCTCAGAGGGCGGCGACGATCAGTTGGGTGACGGCGAGGGCAGTGACCGACCCGACCAACCCGAACATCATCGTGCGAGTTTGACCGGACGTCATGTCTCGCATCTCCGTGCGGAGCTCGGCGATTCCTGTTCTCAGCTCCGTCCGCAGATCTGCCATCTCTGCCCGCAGCTCACTGCCCAGGACCGCGAGGTCGTCCTTCGTGGCGAGCCGCTGCGGATCGGGAGGGAGTGCCTTGATCATCAACTGGGCGAACCGTTCGCTGACGTCTCGTTTGGCCAGCTCGTAGAGCTCGTGCCGTTCGGGCTCGGTCATGGACATGCTCGTCTCCTCGGTTCGAGGTGGCGGGCGGTCCGTGCGCCGAGTGTTCGGACGGTCATCAGGGTACCCACCCGTACCGATCGATTCATCCGGTTCGTGGCAAGCCGTCGCCGGAGTGAATCGGGCCGCTGTGCGTCGGGATGAGAGGCGCGCTCCGCGGCCCAGAACGGTTCCGGGGTCACCACAGCGGGTCCCGGCAGTCGAGCGGCCAGGGGCAGGAGGCGGTGTGGAAGACGGCCGGGCGGCCGGCGCGGGCAGCGGTCCGGGCGTCGGCGACCACCCGGAGGACGTCGGAGCGGTTGGACCAGAGGTCGTCCTCCCACACGACCGCCACGGCGAAGCCGGCGGCGACGAGCTGGGCGTAGCGGCGACGGTCGGCGTCCCGATCCGACGGCGTGGAGTGGAACGTGAGGCTGTTGATCTCGGCGACCATCGGAAGGTCCGGATCACGGAAGTCGGTGCGGCCGATGGGGCGGTCGCCGCCGACCACCACCTGGGGCTCCATCGGATCGGCGCCGGCTTCCTGGAGGACCTCGACGAAGCGGTCCTCCAATCGGCTCTCGGTGGCGCTGGTGCCGGGCGTGCGCTCCTCGGCGATGGTGCGCATGAGCGAGGTTCCGGAGCGGCCACGTCGACCGAGGCGCCGGATCGATTCGTGCAGCTGCTCCCAGGTGAGGAGGTGCGAACGGTGGAGGTCGTCGACCACCCGCTCGAGGCGTGGCACGGCCCACTCCTCGGGGAGCTTGGAGAGCCGGGCGGCCTCGCACCACGCGGCCCGGACGGGGGAGAGCACCGGCAGCCCCCGTACCACCACCACGTCGCATGCCCGGAGATCACGGAGCCGGTGCGCCCGGGCGAGTGCGCCGGAGCGGTTCGTCGTCCCCCGCCGCCGGGCGACCTGCACCGGCTCGAGCGAGGCGTTGCGGGTGCCGAACCACGCCAACGCGGACTCATCGGCGAGGAAGGCGGTCGGGCCGGCGTCGATCACCCCGGCGAACGCTCGCTGCTCGACCGTGGCGGGGGTGCCGTCGGCGCGGAGGACGTGGTCGCTCAACGGCTCCCACCGTCCGTTGCGCCGGGCGTTGTTCCACCATCGGTGGTCACCGCCGACGTTGCCCATCTGGTGGATGCCGATCACGCCGGACTGGAGGGCGGCGAGCCGGCGCAAGCGTGCTTCCCAGTGCATCTCATGATCATCCAGGTACCTGGTGACAGGAACCCCGAGGGCCGTTCTGGGGTGCGACGCACGCATCCGAGGCGCGCACCGCGGCCCAGAACGATCCAGGGTGGTTCCGGGGTGCCCCACACGCCCCCCACGCGTGCTCCGCGGCCCAGAACGCTCCAGGCCCGGCACTGGGCGACGGCCCCGATTCGCTGCTACCTTTGCTGATTGGTCTCTCGCGCCCTGCGAGCAGGCCTTGTCCGGAAAACCCAAGCGACCGAGTTAGAAGATCCCTTTGACCGACACCACGTCCAGCGCCACCCTCGTCCCTGCGGGCCTCACCGAGAGCCCCAGCGAGATGGGCACCTTCAACGACGAGGGCGAGTACACGCCCCGCCAGATCACCTCCAACGACGTCGGCTCCTTCGCCGACCTCATCGACGACACGATGGTCACCGTCGAGGACGGCCAGCTCGTCGAGGGCAAGGTCGTCCGCATCGACAAGGACGAGGTCCTGCTGGACATCGGCTTCAAGAGCGAGGGCGTCGTGCCCTCCCGTGAGCTGAGCATCCGCAACGACGTCGACCCGTCCGAGGTCGTCTCCCTCGGCGACATCGTCGAGGCCCTCGTCCTCACCAAGGAGGACAAGGAAGGCCGCCTGATCCTGTCCAAGAAGCGGGCGCAGTACGAGCGTGCCTGGGGCAAGATCGAGGAGATCAAGGAGGCCGAGGGCGTCGTCACCGGCCCGGTCATCGAGGTCGTCAAGGGCGGTCTCATCATCGACATCGGCCTGCGTGGCTTCCTGCCCGCCAGCCTCGTCGAGCTGCGCCGGGTCCGCGACCTGGCGCCCTACGTCGGTCGCAGCCTCGAGGCCAAGATCATCGAGCTGGACAAGAACCGCAACAACGTGGTCCTGTCCCGCCGGGCCTGGCTCGAGGAGACCCAGCGCGAGCAGCGCGAGGACTTCCTCCAGAACCTCAAGCCCGGCGAGGTCCGCCGTGGCGTGGTCTCCAGCGTCGTGAACTTCGGCGCCTTCGTCGACCTCGGCGGCATGGACGGCCTCGTGCACGTGTCCGAGCTGTCCTGGAAGCACGTCGACCACCCCGGCTCCGTCGTGGCCGTCGGCGACGAGATCGAGGTCCAGGTCCTCGAGGTCGACAACGACCGCGAGCGCATCTCCCTCTCCCTCAAGGCCACCCAGCAGGATCCGTGGCAGGAGTTCGCCGGCGCCCACCGCGTGGGCGAGCTGGTCTACGGCCGGGTCACCAAGCTCGTGCCATTCGGTGCGTTCGTCCAGGTGGGCGAGGGCATCGAGGGTCTGGTCCACATCTCGGAGATGTCGGCCCACCACGTCGACCTCCCCGAGCAGGTCGTCACCCCGGGCGAGGAGCTGTGGGTCAAGATCATCGACCTCGATCTCCAGCGCCGCCGCATCAGCCTGTCGATCAAGCAGGCCGCCGAGGGTGGCGTCGTGGCCGCCGAGTACCAGGACGCCTTCGGCGAGCACCAGTACGACGACGAGGGCAACTTCATCGGCGAGGTCCCCGAGGACGAGGCCGAAGGCGCTGAGGGTGCCGACGGCGAGACCGCCGAGGCCGCGACCCCCGAGGTCGGCGATTCGGGTGACGCCATCGCGCACACGTCCGAGGCTCCGGAGGCCGACGTCGCCGAGGCGCCCGAGGCCGAAGCAGCAGCGCCCGAGGCCTCCGAGCCCGACGCCGAGGCTGACGACGCCACGGAGACCGACGAAGCCTGAGTCGGCGGCTCCCGGCGGGAGCGTTCGACATCGGATGAGAGATGCCCGCCCTCCGGGGCGGGCATCTCGCCGTTTTCCGCCCCTTCCGGAACCGCCGGTGCGAAATCGCTTCGGTTCCTGCGTGGATGTGCCGATGAACCCCCCGTAGACGTCGGTCCCCGGAGAGGGTGTGGCATGAGCCTGTACAAGCAGATCCACGAGGAGGGCGGTCCGGTCGCTGTCGCCGAGGCGCCTTCGGGGCGGAACCCGGCCCTCGACGAGCTCCGCCAGCGGTTGCACCACCACCTCATGGAGCAGCTCGGACCGGTGCTGTTCGACAAGCGCCTGTCCGACGACGACCTGCGCGCCCGGGTGATGGAGCAGCTGCAGGCCACGCTGGCCAACGAGCGCACGCCGCTGTCGGCCACCGAGAAGGCCGACCTGATCCAGGCCATCGTCGACGACGTGCTCGGCTACGGCCCGATCGACCAGATCCTCCAGGACGACACGGTCTCGGAGGTCATGTGCAACGGCCCGGACCAGGTGTTCGTGGAGCAGAACGGCAAGCTCACCAAGACCGATGTGAAGTTCATCGACGGCAACCACCTGCAGCGCATCATCGAGAAGATCGCCGCCGAGATCGGCCGCCGCGTCGACGAGCAGTCGCCGATGGTGGACGCCCGCCTCCCCGACGGCTCCCGTGTGAACGCCATCATCCCGCCTCTGGCGATCGACGGCCCGTTCCTCACCATCCGCAAGTTCTCCAAGGACCCGTTCCAGGTCGACGACCTCATCCGCTTCGGGACGCTGAACGCCGAGTCGGCCAAGTTCCTCCAGGCCTGCATCGTCGGCCGCCTGAACGTGATCGTCTCCGGCGGTACCGGCACCGGTAAGACGACGACGTTGAACGTGCTTTCCAGCTTCATCCCCGGGGACGAGCGCATCTGCACCATCGAGGATGCCAAGGAGCTCCAGCTCCACCAGGAGCACGTGCTCTGCATGGAGACCCGCCCGGCCGACATCCAGGGCAACGGTGCGGTCACCATCCGCGACCTGGTCAAGAACAGCCTGCGCATGCGACCCGATCGCCTGGTCGTCGGTGAGTGTCGTGGCGGCGAGGCTCTGGACATGCTCCAGGCCATGAACACCGGCCACGACGGCTCGATCACCACGGTGCACTCCAACGGTCCCCGTGACACGCTCGCCCGCCTCGAGACGCTGACCCTCATGGCCGGCTTCGACCTGCCGGTGCGGGCCATCCGCGAGCAGATGGCCTCGGCCATCGACGTCATCGTGCACCTGACCCGCCTCAAGGACGGCACCCGCCGCATCACCCACATCACCGAGGTGCAGGGCATGGAGGGCGACATCATCACCCTCCAGGACATCTTCCTGTTCGACTACTCGATGGGCGTCGACGAGGCCGGCAAGTTCCGCGGCCACCTCAAGGCCACCGGCGTGCGACCCAAGTTCGCCGAGAAGCTCCAGGACCACGGCATCCGCCTCGGCGCCGACGTGTTCATGCCCGAGGGCACGGCGAAGGAAGCACTGCAGGCGCAGGCGCTCCGGCGCTGACCGACAGGCACGGCGGACTGCATGCGTCGGATCCCCTTCGAGGGGTCCGGCGCTGCTGCATGCTTGCGTGATGGCACAGGCGGACACGACCGACGCTGCTGAGCTCGATGACGCCCCGAAGGGAGGCTTCGGGTCGCTGGGGTCGATCATCGGGCTGCTGGCGCTGACGTGGGCGGCCGGCCTGGCTGCTGCGCCGCTCAACGACAACAGCTTCTTCACCCACCTCGCGACGGGACGGCTGATCCTGGACGAGGGACGGGTGCCGTCGAACGACCCGTACACCTACACCGCCGCGGGTGAGCCGTGGACGGTGCAGTCGTGGTTGGCGTCGGTGGCCTACGCGAGCGTCGAGCGACTGGCCGGCCCGCTCGGGCTCCGGCTGCTGCTCCTGGTCGTGTTCGGGCTGGCCGCCTGGCTGCTGTGGCGGCTGACCGAGCCGGCGACGTCTCTGCTGGTGCGCTTCGGCCTGGTCACCGCGGCGCTGCTCGTGGCGACGGGGCTGTGGAGCGAGCGTCCCTACATGGTCGGGGTGATCGGCATCGCCCTGGTCTGGCTCGCCCTCGAGGGGCGGGTCCCGTGGTGGGCGATGCTGCCGCTCCTGTGGATCTGGGGCAACGCCCACGGGTCCTTCGTGCTCGCGCCCGTGCTCGTGGTCCTCGTCCTCCTCGGTGCCGCGCTCGATCGTCGGAGTCGACGGTGGGCCGATGTCACCGATCACGAGCGGCGGGTGACGCTGGCCGTGCTCGCCGGGACCGTCCTGGTCGCGGCTGGCCCGCTCGGGCTGCGTGCGCTCACCTTCCCGCTGGTCGCCGCGCAGCGCAGCGACGTCTTCGGAGAGGTCACGGAGTGGCAGGCGCCGCAGTTCCGCTCGCCGTCGGAGCTGGCCTACCTGGTCTTCGTCGTCCTGGCGTTCGTGGTGCTGGCCCGGTGGGGGAGGAGCTGGCGCCTCATCCTCCCGGCGGCGGCGTTCGTGGGCGCCTCGCTCTACGCCCAGCGGAACATCGTCATCGCCACCGTGATCCTCGTCGCGGTCTGCGCCCGCAGCGCGCCGACGGTGGGTTCGCTGCAGGCGGGCGAGCGTCCGCGCCTGGGCCGGCCAGCTGCCGTGATCGTGGCCGTGCTCCTGGCGTTGATCGCGGCCAGCACCCTGCTCACACCGCCGTCAGCGGTGGATGACTACGCCGCCGCCCCCATCGCATGGCTCGACTCGACCGGCGTCGACGGGCACCTCGCCAACGACGTGCTCAACGGCAACCTGCTCGAGGTGCTCGACGGCCCGGAGCAGGCCGTGTTCATCGACGACCGATTCGACGTCCTGCCCGACGACGTCTTCGAGGACTACCTGCGGCTCCTGCGGGGGGGACCCGGCTGGCAGGAGGCGCTCGAGCGCCGCGACGTCGAGACCGTGCTCTGGGGGCGCTCGACCCCGCTGGCATCGCTCCTGCGAGAGAGCGACGCCTGGCGGGTGACGTTCAGCGATGCCCGTTGGGTCGTCGCCGAACGGCGCTGAGGGGGTCGCTCAGGTCGATTCGACGGAGCTGCTCACCCGGGAGAACGTGTCATCGGTCTGGGTGCCGAAGTAGGTCACGGCAGCGATGCACACCACGGCGATCAGCGCCACCAGCAGTGCGTACTCGACGAGGCTGGCACCCCGGTCGCCGGTACGTCGGACGTGCGCCCGGCGGGGGTCGATGTCTGTCAATGCCTGCGTTTCCATGGGTCCCCTCCCGGAGTGGTTCGCTGACTGCTCGAACATGAAAGGGGCGAGCCGTCGCCGGCTCGCCCCGATCACATCTCAGATTGCCGAAGGCCGAAGGCCGTCGATCAACCGCCGAGCTCGGAGCCGACCTCGGAGAACTTCTGATCGGCAGCGGAGCCGAGGAAGGTGATGGCCACGATGCAGACCACCGCGATGAGGGCCACGAGGAGGGCGTACTCGACGAGTGAGGCGCCACGGTCGGTCTTGGCCACGTGAGCCTGGATCCAAGCCTTGAGGACGTCGAAGTGCAGCATGATTGGGGTTGCTCCCTGGGTTGAGGTCGCACCCGGTGTCCGGGAGCGGGGTTCCTGTCAGGAACAAGTATCGCCACGTTGCTGCCAGGGCTACATAGGTCGTGCGGCCCAATTCGTACGGGTGCCGCCACCCTGCGTGTCAGGTCGCGGTACGGGGGGCTCAGTACAGGCGGACGATCCCCATGCGCACGGCCTGCAGGACGGCCTGCGTGCGATCGCGAGCGTCGAGCTTGGCGTAGATCGATGCCAGGTGGTTCTTCACCGTCTTCTGCGAGATGAACAGCTGCTCGGCCACCTCGGGTGTGGCGCAGCCGTCGGCGATGAGCTGGAGCACCTCGATCTCGCGCTTGGTGATGACCGACTCGGCGTCGTCGGCGAGGCCCTTGGCCTCCCGCAGCATCGACGCCGCGACCTGCTGGGAGACCTCGCCCGAGATCGCCTCGCGCACCGTGGCGGCCACCTCGTCGAAGGAGCAGTCCTTGACCAGGTAGCCGGACGCGCCCGCCCGGATGGCGGCGGCGATCACGTCCTGGTCGGCGTGCATGGTGAGCATGACGATGCGCGCATCGGGGCGCTGCTCGACGATGCGCCGGGTGGCCTCGACGCCGTCGATCTCCGGCATCGTCACGTCCATGAGGATGACGTCCGGCTGGAGCTCCTCGGCCAGGTCCACCGCCTCCTGCCCGTCCGATGCCTCGCCGACCACGTCGAAGCCCTCGTCGAGCATCGAGCGCTTGAGGGTCTCCCGGAGCATCCGGTGGTCGTCGGCGAGCAGCAGTCGGATGGGGTCGGTCACGTCGGTCTCCACGTCGGCTGGGACGGCCGGAGGCTACAGCGACGGGCGGTCACGCCGATGCCGCTCGCAGGGAGACGCGCACGGTGACGCCCTCGCGGGGCACGGAGTCGATGGCGAGGGTTGCGCCGATCGAGGCGGCCCGCTCCCGCATGCCGAGGATGCCGTAGCTGTCGAGGCGCCCGACCGAACCGACCGGCATGCCGCTGCCGTTGTCCCGCACCTCCATCACGGCCTCTCGCCCGTCGGAGAGCCAGAAGACGTCGATGCGCCGGCCGTGGCTGTGCCGCTCGGCGTTCACGATGGCCTCCTGGGCGATGCGCCACAGCTCCCGCTCCTGGAGGCGGGGCATCCGGGCGGTCTCGTCGGTCTTCACCCGCACCTCGATGCCCGAGCGGTCGCTCACCCGCTGGGCGAACTCCTCCAGCACCGAGGGCACCGTGCGCTCGTCGGACACGTCGGTCCGCAGGTCGTAGAGCGTGTCGCGCACCTCGCGCACGACGCCGCGGACGTCCTCCCGGATGCCGACGAGGTCGGGCGTCACCTGATCGCCGCGCTCGTCCTTGCGCACGATGCGGTCGAGCTCGAAGGCGAGGTAGGCCAGGCTCTGACCGATGCGGTCGTGGAGGTCGCGGGCGATGCGCGTTCGCTCCTCGTCGGCGCCGACCGTGCGGAGGCGGGCGAACCACCGGGCGTTGTCGATGGCGAGCGCAGCCGGCTCGGCGAAGCCGGCCAGCAGCTCGGCGTCCCGATCGGTGAAGGGGTCGAGCTGGTGTCGCTCGACCGCCATGACCCCGACCAGGAACCCGCGCGCCTGGAGCGGCGCGTACAGACCGGACACCGCTTGGTGCGAGAGGCCGGGGCCGTTGGCGACGAGCGCGTTCGGCACCTCCACGACCGGCAGGAGCCCCCGTGCGGCCCGCTGGACCGGTGGCGGGAGATCCGATGCGAGCAGGGCGCTGGGCAGCCGCGCGCCGTAGCGCCTGGCCACGGACCACGAGCCGTCGCTCTCCTCGAAGACCAGGATCGCCGCGGTGTCGAAGACCAGAAGGTCCCGCAGGCGCTCGATGGTGCTGTCGAGCGCCTCGTCGAAGTCGAGGGAGGCCGGCAGCTCCTGGGCCACCTGGTGGAGGCTGAACAGCAGCTCGTTGGCGTCGGCCAGCCGCCCCATGCGGTCGAGGGCGACGGCCTGGCGCTCGTCGGCCTCCCCGGAGATGCGTCGCGCGTAGGCGGCGACGATGGCCACGAGGAACAGCTCCACCGCCCACTGGGCCACCAGGCGGATGTCGTCCTGGAACGAGACGCCCTCGGTGATGCTCGGGATGCCGATGGCGAGGGTGGTCGCGGCGGCGAGCCGCAGACCCGTGCCGAACCCGGAGATGAACCCGGCGACGGACACCGCCGTCAGCAGGGAGAAGGCGATCGGCGACTCGAAGTACCCGGTCGCGGCGACGGCGATCCCGATGACGGCGGCCTCGCTGGTCAGCTCGACCATCCGCCGCAGACCGGGTGTCGGGTCGATCCGCCGCACGGTGCGGAACAGGGTGTAGGCGAAGAGGAACGAGACGGCGACGACCGTGCGGTCGAACCCCAGGACGAGGTCCGGCGCTGCCAGGATGCAGCCAACCGTGGTCGTGCCCCACCGGATGATGAGGATCGGCTGCCGGAACGCGTCGTGGCTGCCGCCCCCGCCCTCCGGGTTGGCCCGCTCCCGGATCAGTTGAAGGCGCTGCCGATCGACGCTCCGGCCGGACCGAGGATCACGATGAAGGTCGCGAGCAGGATCGGCATCAGGGGGAACAGGATCTTGACCGGCAGCTTGGCGGCGCGCTCGCGCGCCCAGGCGCGACGCTTGAGGCGCATCTCGCCGGCCTGCGTCTTCAGCACCCGACCGATCGGCATGCCGAGTGCGTCCGCCTGCGTCAGGGTCAGGATGAAGTTCGATAGCTCCGGCACCTCGGTTCGCCGCTTCAGGTTCTCGAGCGCCTGCCGACGCGGCAGGCCGAGCTCCATCTCCCGAAGGGTACGGGAGAACTCCTCGGAGAGCGGGGAGTCGAAGTTGTCGGTGACGACGCCGAGGGCGCCCTCGAAGCCGACACCCGCCTCGACCGAGATGGCCAGCAGGTCGAGCGTGTCGGGCAGGTCGCGGCGGATGGCGTTCTGGCGCTCCTCCACGGCGCGCCGGAGCGCAGTGCGGGGGAGCTGGGCGCCGAGCACCGGCAGCAGGAGCAGGGCGAGGATGGCGACGCCGCCGGTGACCGACCCGGTGAGCACGAGCAGGAGGGCGAGGACGAAGCCGACGCCGGCGAGGAGGATCTGTCCGGTGATGGCCTCCTCGGCCCGGTACTTGTTGGTGAGGCCGGCGTAGACGAGCTGCTCGTGGACGTTGTCGCGGTAGTTGCCGGGGAGGGCGCCGGACACGAGGCCCTGCATGCGGGCCGCCATCGGGCGCAGCACCCGGGCCATGAAGGGCTCCTGGAGCAGCAGGTCGAACTCGTCGCCCTCGGGCTCGGGCTCGTCGAGGCTGCGCAGGTAGTGCTCGGGGTCGGATTCGTCGACCTCGGCGGGGGTGCGCACGCCCAGGTAGACGAACGCGGCGCCGACCAGGAAGAAGAGGATGCCGAAGACGGCCATGGTCAGACCTCCACCGAGTTGACCATCCGGAGGATGATCCCGATCGACACGACGGTGATGAGGCCGGCGACGCCGAGCCACACCCAGCCCCAGCCCTGGTACATCGGCTCCATGTAGCCCGGGTTCACGACGGAGATGAAGCCGAGCAGGCCGACGGGCATGCCGCCGAGCACGAAGGCCGACACCCGGCCCTCGGCGGTGAGGACGTCGATCTCCCGGCGGATCTCCTCGCGGGCCCGGATGAAGTCGGCCAGCGTGTGGAGCAGGTCGGCGAGCTTGCCGCCCACGGTCTGCTGGATGCGGATGGCCTGCACCACCCAGTCGACGTCGCGGATGTCGAGGCGGTCGGCCATGCGCTGCAGCGAATCGAGCAGGGGGTCGCCCAGCTCGGTCTCGGACACGACCCGACCGAACTCCTCGGCCAGGGGGCCGCCCGCCTCCTGCGTCATCATCTGGATCGACCGCAGGAACGTGTGGCCGGCGGACAGGGAGGAGGCGATGAGGGTCAGGGCCTCGGGGAACTGCTCCTCGAACCGCTGGTGCCGCTTCCGGATCCGGCGGTCCAGGTAGGCCTTGGCGGCGAACGGGGAGGCGAGCACGCCGAGGACGCCGAGCAGCACGGTCGACGTGGCGGCAGCGATGATCGCTCCGGCGACGATCCCGCCGGCGACGGTGACGACCACGAACTCGCCGGGCCGCATTGGCACCCGGGAGCGCTCGAGCTTGGCCAGCAGCGCGCCCTTGGCGTCGAAGGAGTCGACCAGCGCGGAAGCCGCGCCGACGGTGTTCTCCACGATGGGGCTGCGTCGCTGGGTGACCGCCTGGAGCTCCACGTCCTGCTCTCCCCAGGGGAGGTCGAGGATCTGGGCCAGCTGCTCCTCGCGCCGGTAGACCCGACCGAGCACGCCCGTGGCCATCATCGACAGGCCTGCGCCGACGAGCAGCACGGCGAGCCACGCTGCAGTGGTCATCGCAGCCGCTCCTTGTCGGCGATGTCCCGGGCCTTGGGTGCCTTGCCCGCCGAGCGGCGGCTCGGCGCCGGTGCCTGGGGCCGGCGGGGTGCACGGAACGCGGCGGCCGGGACCTCGACCCCCTGCTCGATCAGCTTGTCCACGAACTTCGGCCGGAGCCCGGTGGCGACCAGCTCGCCGGCGTGCTTCTTTTCCGCGTTTGGGATCGACTCGTACTTGAAGACGTCCTGTAGGAGGATGATGTCGCCCTCCATGCCCTGCACCTCGGTGAGCGAGGTGATGACGCGTCGTCCGTCGGGCAGGCGGGTCACCTGCAGGATCAGGTGCAGCGCGGAGGCGATCTGCTCGCGGATCGCCCGGACCGGCAGGTCGAAGCCGGCCATCAGCACCATCGTCTCCAACCGGGAGATGGCATCGCGGGCGGTGTTGGCGTGAACCGTGGTCATGGAGCCCTCGTGGCCCGTGTTCATGGCCTGGAGCATGTCGAGGGCCTCGGCGGCACGGCACTCGCCGACGATGATGCGGTCGGGTCGCATGCGCAGGCTGTTCTTGACCAGCTCGCGGATCGTGACCTGGCCCGAGCCCTCGGCGTTGGCCGGACGGGTCTCGAGGGTGATCACGTGGGGCTGCTGCAGCTGGAGCTCGGCGGAGTCCTCGATGGTGATGATGCGCTCGCCGTCAGGGATGAAGCTGGACAGCACGTTGAGGTTCGTCGTCTTGCCGGTGCCGGTGCCACCGCTGACGAGCACGTTGAGCTTGCCCCGGACCGCGGCCTCCATCACCGTGACCAGATCCATCGTCCAGGTCCCGAAGTTGATGAGGTCCTTGGCGGTGAAGGGGTCCTTGGCGAACTTCCGGATGGTGAGCACCGAGCCGTTGATCGCCAGCGGCGGGATGATGGCGTTCACGCGAGAGCCGTCGGGCAGGCGGGCGTCGACCATGGGGGAGGACTCGTCCACCCGCCGGCCCACCGAGGACACGATCTTGTCGATGACCTGGCGGTACTGGGCGTCGTCGATGAACTTGGTGTCGGTGCGCTCGATGCGACCGTCGCGCTCCACCCAGATGTCGTCGTAGGCGTTGCACATCACCTCGGTGATGGACTCCTCGGCCAGCAGCGGGTCGAGCGGGCCGTAGCCGAGCGTGTCGGACACCATCTCGGCGACGAAGCGGCGCCGCTCGATCGGCGTGACCGAGATGTCCTCGCGCTGCAGGATCCGGTCGAGGGCCTCGCGCAGCTCGGTCTCGCGCTCCTCGGCATCGAGCATCTTGATCCGGTCGGCCATCTCCTCGAGGACGAGGGTCCGGACCTTGCGCTTCATGTCGTCCCAGGTGGACGTCGCACCGTCCCGAGCCGCTCGCTCCGCCTTCTTGGCGGCCTGCTTGGTCACCGGCTTCGCGGGCTTCTTCGCCGGGGTGGCGGCGTCGACGGCGTCGTCGCCGCCTTCGGCCTCCTCGAGGGCGGCGAGCTTCTCGGACAGCTTCATGCGGGTGACCTCCTGGTGGTCACTTGCCGAAGAGGCGGCGCAGGCCGGCCTTCTTCGGGGCGGTCTCCTGGGTGACCTGCGCCTGCAGGTCCGCAGGGAGGACGAGCTTCATGCCGCCGGCCATGAGCCGGCTGATCTCGGCGTCGGGGGAGGCGGCCATCACCGGCATGCCGAGGTTGATGGACCGGCTCACCTCCTTGGCGTAGGGGAGGATCGACTCGAAGCCCTGCGGGAACAGCTTGGTGACCTGGTCGATGTCGATTCCGACGTCGGTCTCGGCCTTGTTGAGCACCAGGCGCAGGTTGTCGGTGTCGATGCGGAGCCGGTCCAGCGTCGAGAGGAACACGCTCATGTTCCGCACCGACGGCAGGTCGAGCGTGGCCATCACGTACAGCAGGTCCGACAGGTCGAACGCGGCGAGCACCGTCTCGGCCAGCGCCGGCGGGGTGTCGACCAGCACGTAGTCGAATCGGTTGCGGACGGCCTCGAGGATGCGGGTGACGTCCGGTGGGGTGATGCGGTCGGCCTCGCTCGGGTCGCGCGGCGCGGCCAGCACGTGGACGCCCGTGTCGTGGACGACCATGTACTCCTCGATGTGCGCCTGCAGGTCCGACTCGTCCGCGTCCTCGCGCTGGAGGGCGTCGAAGATCGTGTACTTCGGGCGCAGGCGCAGCGCGGTGGACACCTCGCCGAACTGCAGGTCGAGGTCCACGATGCACACCGACTTGCCGGTCCACTTGTGGAGGAACCAGGCGAGGTTGGTGGCGTAGAAGGTCTTGCCGCAGCCGCCCGTGGCGGAGCTGATCGTGTAGACGATGCCGGGTCGGTTGGGCCTGGGCTCCAGTGACTCGGGCTCGGGCGTCGCCACCGTCTCGATGACCGAGGGCTCCGGTGCCCGGCGGGCGAGCGATGCGGCCCGCTGGAGGGACTCGACGATGTCGGCGTCCTCGACCGGCAGCTGCAGCAGGTCGATGGCCCCGGTGCGCACGATGTCGCGCAGCGACGCGTCGGGGCGTCGGGAGAAGGCCAGCACCATGCGCATCTCCGGGAGCTCCTCGGAGATGATTCGCAGCCGGGCCAGACCCGACCGCGTCCCGAGGCTGGGACCGGCGACGAGCACGTCGAAGGGCCCGTCCTCCTCGAGGACCTCGCCCACGGCGCCGATGCGCGTGCAGCTCGTGATCTTCGGCGCCTCGTCGAACTGGTCCGACAGCCCGCGGATCTGCTCCGCGAGCGTGTCGCCCCGATCGAGCACCAGGATCTTGCTCATCCGTTCGTCAACCACATGTCAGAACGTATGCCTCAACCCTGCGGGGCGGCGCTGTCGGAGGAGACCGGTCCGAGGACCGAGCCGCCGTCACTGCCCGGGGTGTCGGGCACCGGTGCCGCACCGTCGGCGGCGAGGCTGACGTAGGCGCCGGCGAAGCTGGTGACCTGGATCAGGCGCTCGGCATCGGTGGGACGCAGCGCCAGCAGGTAGGTGAGGGGAGCGCCCTGGGCGGCGCGGCCGACCGTGGTCTCGCCCTCGGGGGTCTGGGCGGCGTTGTCGATGGAGCGGCCCTCCTGGGCGCTCACGTCGAGCACGAGCACGTTGGTGAGGATCATCTCGGTGCGGGGCAGGCGCACCTCGGCGCCGCCGTCCGGTGTGGCGAGGCCGGCGGCGCTGTCGCCCGAGCCGTACACGCCGTAGACGTTCACCATGTCGCCGGGCGCCACGTATCCGGCGCCGCCGTTCAGGAACGGCAGGCTGACGGCCACGCCGTCGTAGCCCTCGGGCACGGACACGTTGGAGAGCGAGCGGACCGCGAGCTGGGAGGTCGTGATGACGTCGCCCTCGGAGACGCCGACGGCGAAGATCTGGTTGTCGAGGCCGGCCGCCGACGTGATCGCGCCCACCGGCTGGCTGCCACCGGCGACGGTGTCGGTGGTGAGCAGGCCCTGCTCGATCACCTCGGAGCCGAGGGTGTTGGCCGGGATGTCCTGGGCGGCCACGAAGACGGTGACCTCGGCCTGGCCGGGTGCGACCGTCGCGCGCTCGTCCTCGTCGTCGTTGAGGACCAGGAACACGATGGCACCGCCGATCAGGAAGAAGGCGATGCCGAACAGGATGATCAGATTCGAACGCTGGCGCACGGGGGTCCTCTCGGCTGGCGGGGTTGGACCGATTGTCGGCACTGTCCGGTTTGGAGAACATGGCCCGTCCGAGTCATTTGCTGTGCACCTGACGTGACTAGTTCCCTCCGTTCCGTACGGAACTGGCCGTCTGCGGCCGCCGGGGTACGGTGCCGGCCGTGCTCGTCCTCGGCCTCACCGGCGGCATCGGCTCCGGGAAATCCACCGTCTCCGCCCTCCTCGAAGCGAAGGGTGCGGTGATCATCGACGCCGATCGCATCGTGCGCGAGCTGCAGCAGCCGGGCGAGCCCGTGTTCGAGGCCATGGTCGAAGCGTTCGGCGACGGGATCGTCGCGGCGGACGGCACGCTCGACCGCCAGGCGGTGGCCGACCTCGTCTTCGGCGACGAGGAGAAGCTGGCCGAGCTCAACGGCATCGTCCACCCGGCCGTCGGCGTCCGCATGGCCGAGCAGCTGGCCGGGTTGGCCGACACCGAAGCCGTCGTCATCCTCGACGTGCCGCTCCTCGTCGAGGGCAAGGGCAGGTACGACACGGCCGGGACGATCGTGGTCGACGTGGACCCCGACCTGGCCGTGGAGCGCCTCGTCGAGCACCGGGGCTTCAGCGAGGCCGACGCACGCGCCCGCATGGCCCGCCAGTCCAGCAGGGAGGACCGCCTCGCCATGGCGGATGTGGTGATCGACAACTCCGGGGCGGTCGCCGACCTCGGCCCCCAGGTCGACGAGCTGTGGGCTCGGATCCAGGCGGGGGACTTCGCCGCGGCCTGACCGGCCGGTCACACCACGTCGATATCGTCGCTCCATGCCCGAGTTCCGCATGGTGGCCGACTACAAGCCGGCCGGCGACCAGCCCGCCGCGATCGACTCGCTCACCGAGGGCATCCGGGCGGGGGAGCGGTACCAGACGCTGCTCGGCATCACCGGCTCGGGCAAGAGCGCCACCATCGGCTGGACCATCGAGCAGACCCAGCGTCCCACCCTGGTGATCGCCCCGAACAAGAGCCTGGCCGCCCAGCTGGCCAGCGAGTTCCGGGAGTTCTTCCCGGACAACAAGGTCGAGTACTTCGTCAGCTACTACGACTACTACCAGCCCGAGGCCTACGTGCCCTCGAGCGACACCTACATCGAGAAGGACTCGTCCATCAACGACGAGATCGACCGCCTCCGCCACGCCGCCACCTCTGCGCTCCTGACCCGGCGAGACGTGATCGTCGTCGCCTCGGTCTCGTGCATCTACGGTCTCGGTTCGCCGGTCGAGTACCGCAAGAACCTGCTCCACGTGCAGGTGGGCGAGGAGTACGACCAGCGCGAGATGCTCCGGAAGCTGGTCGACATGCAGTACGACCGCAACGACCAGAACCTCGTCCGCGGGAAGTTCCGGGTCAGAGGCGACACGCTCGAGGTGCACCCCGCCTACGACGAGTCATCCGTGCGGATCACGTTCTTCGGCGACGAGGTCGAGTCCATCACCGTGGTCGACTCGCTCACCGGCGAGAAGGTGGCCGAGCACCAGGACCTGGCCATCTACCCGGCCACCCACTACGTCGCCGGCGAGGACCGCCTGGCCGAGGCCACCATCCGCATCGAGGCCGAGCTGCAGCAGCAGCTGGCCAAGTTCGAGAAGGAGGGCAAGCTGCTCGAGGCCCAGCGCCTCCGCATGCGAACCCAGTACGACCTCGAGATGATGCAGGAGGTCGGCTACTGCAACGGCATCGAGAACTACTCGGCGCCGATCGACGGCCGAAGCGCCGGTGAGCCGCCGTACACGCTGCTCGACTTCTTCCCCGACGACTACCTGGTCGTGATCGACGAGTCCCACGTCGCCGTGCCCCAGCTGCACGGCCAGTACGAAGGCGACCGCAGCCGCAAGCAGATCCTCATCGACCACGGGTTCCGCCTGCCCTCGGCGGCCGACAACCGTCCGCTGCGCTTCGACGAGGTCATGGAACGCGTCAACCAGATGGTCTTCGTCTCAGCGACGCCCTCGCCGTACGAGCTGCAGCAGAGCTCTCGCGTGGTGGAGCAGATCGTGCGTCCGACCGGACTGGTCGACCCCGAGGTCATCGTCAAGCCCACCAAGGGCCAGATCGACGACATCATGGAGCAGATCGAGGCCCGGATCGAGGCCGACGAGCGGGTGCTGATCACCACGCTCACCAAGAAGATGTCCGAGGATCTCTCCGAGTACCTGCTCGAGCAGGGCGTGCGCTGCCGCTACCTGCACTCCAACATCGACACGGTCGAGCGCATCGAGATCCTCCGCTCGCTGCGCCTCGGCGAGTTCGACGTGCTCGTCGGCATCAACCTGCTCCGCGAGGGCCTCGACCTGCCCGAGGTGTCGCTCGTCGCCATCCTGGACGCCGACAAGGAGGGCTTCCTCCGTTCCGAGAGCTCGCTGATCCAGACGATGGGTCGCGCCGCTCGAAACGTGAACGGCCAGGTGATCATGTACGCCGACCAGGTCACCGACTCGATGACCCGGGCCATCGGTGAGACCCAGCGCCGCCGCCAGCTCCAGATCGCCTACAACGAGGAGCACGGGATCGACCCGCAGACGATCCGCAAGGCCGTCACCGACATCCTGCAGTTCCTGCGCGGCTCGTCCGGCTCGGCGCTGCCTGACAAGGACAAGCGCAAGCGCAGCGCCGCCGAGCGCAACCGCATCAAGGAGCTCACCGAGCTGCCGCAGGACGACGTCGAGCGCCTCATCGCCGCCCTCGAGGAGGAGATGCACGAGGCCGCCGAAGAGCTGCGCTTCGAGTACGCCGCCCGCCTGCGCGACGAGATCAAGGATCTGAAGCGGGGGTCGGTGGCGGCAAGCTGATCCTGCGGCCGGTCCCCGGGATCGCTCCCAGGCGCCAGTACCTTCGGCGACGTGACGACCGAGGCGGCGGGCTCCACGCGCGCAACCGCGATGCTGCGCCGACCGTGGGTGGCGGTTCTCGTCGTGCTCGCCGTGTACGGCGCGCTCGCGCTGCTCAACAGCACGGGCGGCTACCTCGGCACCGACACCGGCGCCAAGGTCATCACCCTCGACCGCATGGCCGAGGAGGACACGTTCAGTCCAGCCATCGGCTACTGGGCCGAGGAGTGGGACCCCGACGGCGACTACCACCCGCTCTTCGACACCAGCCAGAACGAAGACGGCGAGTGGGTGAACGTCACCACGCTGCCGATGCTGATCGCCGCACGACCCCTCTACGAGCTGGGCGGCTACCGGCTGGCATTGCTGCTGCCCATGCTCGGTGGCGTCCTGGCCGCGCTCGCGTGCCGGGACATCGCCCGGCGCCTCGCCGGCGAACGAGAGGGCTGGTGGGCGTTCTGGGTCACGGCGCTCGCCAGCCCGATCCTGGTGTACTCGCTCGACCTCTGGGAGCACTCGGTCGGGGCCGGGCTGATGCTCGGCGCCATCGCGCTGCTGCTCCGGGTCATCCAGGGTTCGACTGCGTGGTGGTTGCCGGTGCTGGCCGGCGTCGCGTTCGGCGTGTCGGCGTCGATGCGGGCAGAGACCTTCGTGGTCGCGTTCGTCTCGGTCGGAGTCACCGGTCTCGCGTTGCTGCTCCGTCGGCGGGTGGGTGCAGCCTTCGCCGCCGGTGCGCTCGCCGTCGTCGGCTTCGCCGGGCCATGGCTCGTCAACGCTGCACTCGAGGTCGACCTGGGCGGCAACAGGCGGACGAGCCGCGTGTCCGGTCAGGCGCAGCGACGCTGGTGGACCGAGTTCGGTGAGCGAGGTGAGGAGGCCCTGATCACCTGGTTCGGGCTGCCCGGCTTCGAGTACCCGGGAAACGTCGTGCTCGGCGCTGCGGTCGTGGGAGCCATCGTGCTCGGGGTCACGCTGGGACGGCGTGGTGAGCCGCGCGCAGCGCTCGTCGCGTTGGTGGCGGCCGGCGGGGTCTACCTGCTCGCCTTCGTCTCAGGGCTCGGGTTCGTTTCGGGCGCTCTGGTTGCGTCACCCTTCGCTGCCGCCGCCGGGCTCCTCCGGCGCAAACGGGACCGGGCAACCGTCCTGACGATGGCCGTGGTGATGACCGTGCTGATCTGGACCTTCCAGCTCACCGGCGGGGCAGTGCCGCAGTGGGGTGGCCGCTACCTCCTCGTCCCGACCCTGCTGCTCACGACGTGCGGCGTGGTGGCGGTGGTCGAGCGGGACGGAGCGCGCATCCCGCGCCTGGCCCTGGTCGGATTCGCCGTGGCCGTCACGGTGTTCGGCGCAGCGTGGCTGCAGCAGCGTTCGCACGATGTCGACGACTTCTTCGAGGACCTCGCCGAGCGCCCGGAGGACGTGGTGATCTCCACCAACGGCTTCTTCGTGCGCGAAGCAGGGCCGGCGTACGACGACCGGTTGTACCTGTCCATCGGTCGGGGCGCTGACGTCGAGGGGGCCGTCGAGGTGGTGCGTGAGGCGGGCTTCGAGACCTTCGCGGTCTTGACGCGAGCCACCGACCCACCGGTTCTCGAGGCGACGCCGTTGAGCTCGGATGTCCTCGAGTTCCTCGGCGTGCCCCTCGTGTACCACCGGTATCAGCTGGACTGATCCGACACCCCAGACGAACGTATGTTCCCACCCGTGGCCAGCACCCGGCGCTAGCCTCGTCCCTCGTGGCCGACAAGCTGGTGGTACAGGGAGCGCGGGAGCACAACCTCAAGGGCATCGACCTCGAGCTCCCCCGAGACAAGCTCATCGTCTTCACCGGCCTGTCCGGTTCGGGCAAGTCCTCGCTCGCGTTCGACACCATCTACGCCGAGGGTCAGCGCCGCTACGTCGAGAGCCTCTCGGCCTACGCCCGCCAGTTCCTGGGGCAGATGGACAAGCCCGACGTCGACTTCATCGAGGGCCTCTCCCCGGCCATCTCGATCGACCAGAAGTCGGCCAGCCGCAACCCGCGGTCCACCGTCGGCACCATCACCGAGGTCTACGACTACCTCCGCCTGCTGTTCGCCCGCATCGGCGTTCCCCACTGCCCGAACGACGGCACGCCGGTGTCCCGCCAGACGCCTCAGCAGATCGTCGACCGCATCATGGAGATGGAGGAGGGCACCCGCTTCCAGGTGCTCGCCCCCGTGGTCCACGGCCGCAAGGGCACCTACGACACGCTGCTGGAGGACCTGGCCAAGCAGGGGTTCGCCCGGGCCATCGTCGACGGCGAGCTCGTCGAGCTGACCGCCACGAGCGAGCTCGAGCTCGAGCGCTACGAGATGCACACCATCCAGGTCGTGGTCGACCGGCTGGTGGCCAAGCCGGACATGGCGCGGCGCCTGACCGACAGCCTCGAGACCGCGCTCGCCCTGGCCGACGGCGTGGCCGAGATCCAGATCGTGCCTCGCGACCGGGAGCCGGAGCCCGAGGACACCCTCACCTTCAGCCAGCACTTCGCCTGCCCGACGTGCGGCATGTCGTTCCAGGACCTGGCGCCCCGCAACTTCTCGTTCAACTCGCCCTACGGCGCCTGCCAGGCCTGCGACGGTCTCGGCACCCGCTACGAGGTCGATCCCCAGCTCGTCGTCCCCGACCCCGACCTGCCGGTCGACGAGGGCGCCATCGCTCCGTGGGCCGGCGGGCACTCCACCTACTTCCACCGCCTCGTCGAGGCCGTCATGTCCGAGGTCGGCATCGACCCCGGCACGCCGTGGAAGGACCTGACCAAGAAGCAGACCCAGACGCTGCTCTACGGCAAGGGCGTCTCCAAGGTCACGGTCACCTACAAGAACCGCTACGGGCGCACCCGCACCTACAACGCCAACTACGAGGGCGCCATCCCGTACCTGTCGCGGCGGCACACCGAGGTCGACTCCGACTCCCAGCGGGAACAGATCGAGGGATACATGCGGGAGGTGCCGTGCCCCACGTGCGAGGGCAAGCGCCTCAACCCGATCTCGCTGGCCGTGCTCGTCGACGGGCACAACATCTCCGACGTGTGCGACCTCTCCATCGGGGAGGCGTCCAAGGTGCTGGCCGGCCTCGAGCTGTCCGAGCGGGACAAGATGATCGCCGAGCAGGTGGTCAAGGAGATCAACGCCCGGATGGGCTTCCTGCTCGACGTCGGTCTCGACTACCTGACGCTCTCACGGAACGCCGGGACGCTGGCCGGGGGAGAGGCCCAGCGGATCCGCCTCGCCTCCCAGATCGGCTCCGGGCTGGTCGGCGTGCTCTACGTGCTGGACGAGCCCTCCATCGGCCTGCACCAGCGGGACAACCGCCGGCTTATCACCACGCTCGTCCGCATGCGCGACCTCGGCAACACCGTCATCGTCGTCGAGCACGACGAGGAGACCATCGCCGAGGCCGATTACGTCGTCGACATCGGCCCCGGCGCGGGCGAGCACGGCGGAGAGGTCGTCCACTCGGGCACGTACAAGCAGCTGCTGAAGAACAAGGACTCGATCACCGGCCAGTACCTGGCCGGCAAGCGGTCCATCCCCATCCCCGAGCAGCGCCGCTCGCCCTCGCTGGACCGCGTCAAGGTGGTCGGCGCACGGGAGAACAACCTGCGCGACGTCACCGTCGAGTTCCCCCTCGGCGTCTTCACCGCCGTCACGGGTGTGTCGGGGTCGGGCAAGTCGACGCTGGTCAACGAGATTCTGCTGAAGTCGCTGATGCAGCACGTGTACAAGTCGAAGCAGCCGCCCGGCCTGCACAAGCGGGTCGAGGGGATGGAGAGCCTCGACAAGGTCATCGCCATCGACCAGTCGCCCATCGGCCGCACGCCCCGGTCCAACCCCGCCACCTACACCGGCGTGTGGGACCACGTTCGCAAGCTGTTCGCGGCGACGAACGAGTCGAAGGTCCGCGGCTACCTGCCCGGCCGGTTCTCGTTCAACGTCAAGGGCGGCCGCTGCGAGGCCTGCGCCGGCGACGGCACGATCAAGATCGAGATGCACTTCCTGCCCGACGTGTACGTGCCGTGCGAGATCTGCAAGGGCCAGCGCTACAACCGGGACACCCTCGACATCACCTTCAAGGGCAAGAACGTGGCCGAGGTGCTCGACATGCCGTGCGAGGAGGCGCTCGAGTTCTTCTCGAACCAGCCGTCCATCGCACGTCACATGCAGACCCTCGTCGACGTCGGCCTCGGCTACGTCCGCCTCGGCCAGCCGGCCCCGACCCTCTCGGGCGGCGAGGCCCAGCGCGTGAAGCTGGCCTCCGAGCTGGCGAAGCGCTCCACCGGCCACACCATCTACGTGCTGGACGAGCCGACCACTGGCCTGCACTTCGAGGACATCCGCAAGCTGCTCACGGTGCTGTCTCGTCTGGTCGACCAGGGCAACACCGTGCTCGTCATCGAGCACAACCTCGACGTGGTCAAGACGGCCGACTGGATCATCGACCTCGGCCCCGAGGGCGGCTCCGGCGGCGGCCAGATCGTGGCCGAGGGACCACCGGAGCACGTCGCTGCGGTCACGGGCAGCCACACGGGCCAGTTCCTCGCGCCCATCCTCGGCGTCGAGCGCGGCTGACGGTCCTCAAGGGGCGTGCCGGTTCTGCCGTAACCTCCAGGTGTGAGGCGCCTGGCTCGACCCGTGATGTACGCCGGCGTCGTCGCCGTCGTCCTCGGGCTCGGCAAGTACCACGCCAGCACGGCAGGTGACTACGACTTCACCACGTCGACCCGGTTTACCTGGGCCTTCGCGTACATCGCCCTCCTCTGCCTGGCCGCCTACGGCCTCGGCCTGCCAGAGGTGCCCCGCACGCTCCGGAGCCGGCTGCCGACCTCGCTCATGGCGTCCTTCTCCGGGGCCGTGGCCATGTCGGTCGTCCAGCTGTTCGTCGGCGACGCCCTCCTGCCCCGCTTCGTGGTCTTCGGCGCCGCAGCGCTGCTGGTGCCCTGGTACTACGCCATGTCGACCCTCGCCGGCGCGGGCCGGACGTCCCTCGAACGTCGCGATCGCGTCATCGTCGTCGGACCGCCCGAGCTCGCCGCCGAGCTGACGGCTGAGCTGGCCGGCAACCCGGAGAAGCCGGCATCCGTGGTTGCGCAGCTGTGCGAGGAGGATGCGGCCGACACTGGAGACGACCGACGTCCACTCGTGGTTGCGGCGGACGCGCACGCGGCGACCGTGCTGGTCCTGAGCGGGCCGGCCCAGGCCGACGAGCGCATCGTGGACCAGGCGGCGGTGCTTCACGAGACCGGGGTGCGGGTGCGGACGCAGTCGCTGTTCTACGAGGAGTGGCTGGGCAAGATCCCGGTGGCCGATCTCGGCCGCATGTCGCTGTTCTTCGACATCGGTGAGGTGCACCGAATCCAGTTCGGCCGGGCCAAGCGCATCGTCGACGTGGCCGCCGGGGTGGTGGGTGTCGTCGTGCTGCTCGTCGCCATCCCGGTCGTGGCGATCGGCAACCTCGTCGCCAACCGCGGTCCGCTGTTCTACGCGCAGGAGCGCGTCGGGCGCGGGGGAGCGGTGTTCCGCATCCTGAAGTTCCGCTCGATGCGGGACGACGCGTCGGCGCCGACCGACTGGACCTCCGAGGACGACCCGCGGGTCACCTCGTTCGGCCGGGTGCTCCGACAGAGCCACCTGGACGAGCTCCCCCAGGTCTGGAACATCCTCCGCGGCGATCTCAGCCTGGTCGGCCCCCGGCCGGAGCAGCCCCGCTACGTTGCCGAGCTCGTGGAGAAGCTGCCCTTCTACGACATGCGCCACATGGTGCGGCCCGGCCTGACCGGCTGGGCGCAGGTGAAGTACGGCTACGCCGGCGACGAGCGGGATGCGCTCGAGAAGCTGCAGTACGACTTCCACTACCTCCGGCGCCAGAGCCTCGGCTTCGATCTGAAGATCGTTGGCCGAACGACTAGATCGATCCTCGGCATCGAGGGACGGGGACGATGAACGAGGTGCCACTCGTGACGGTGCTGGTTCCGGCGCGAAACGAGGAACGCAGCATTTCGCGCTGTCTGCAGGCTGTGCTTGCTCAGGACTACCCGCACGACCGTATGGAGATCGTGCTTGTCGACGGCCATTCGACGGATCGGACCGCTGTGCTCGCAAAGGAGACGCTCTCCGCCGGAGACATCCGTTCGCAAGTGCTTGCGAATCCCCTCGGTACCACCCCCAGCAACCTTAACGCCGGTCTCGCGGTTGCGTCCGGTGGACTGGTATGTCGCGTTGATGCTCGCAGCATTGTGCCTCCCAACTATGTGCGTCTCTGCGCCGAACTACTCAGGGAGCGAGAGGACATCATTGTGACCGGCGGCGCACAGATCGCACTCCCGCTCGATGAGTCGGATCGCTCCGCCGGCATCGCAAGGGCGCTCAACAACAGGTACGCCATGGGCGGCTCGCGGTATCGGTCAGGAAGGCGTTCAGGACCAACCGATACCGTCTACCTCGGAGCGTTCCGAACCGCCGACCTCCGTGAAGCAAACGGCTGGGACGAAGCCATGCTCACCAATCAGGACTACGAACTCAACCGACGCTTGGGTTCTCACGGAGTTGTGTGGTTCGACGACCGCTTAGCTGTGGGGTATATCCCTCGTCAAACCCTTCGAGCGCTCTGGGCGCAGTACTTCCGCTTTGGGCGTTGGAAGGTGCGCTATTGGCGGCGCACTGGCGACCGCCCTCAGTCGCGACAACTGCTCGCACTCTTGGCGGTTCCTATGGCGCTGGGGTTCGTGGGTGTCTCGGCAGCTAGGTCAAAGCCTCGCTATCGGCGTTGTCTCGCAGTTGCTGCAGGCACAATTGGCCCCGTATGGATAGTGGACGCTCTCGGTTCAACATCTTCAGCTAACCGAAGAGTGCGCCTTGTGAGTAGCGTGACGCTTGTACTGGTTGTCGGCGGGTGGCTAGCCGGGGTCGGTGCCGAAACCTTTGCCAGCAGATCGCGGGGCAAGCATGATCAGTAGCCTGCGACTTGTTTACGTTGTCTCCAAGTGGAATCAAGAGACAGAGACCTTCATACGTAGAGAAGTCGCAGCAGCACTCGACTCTGGTTGTGATGTTCAAGTCGTCAGTCTTCGGTCGCCCGGCCGGCCAGACGGGATCGTCGACGAATCATCGATTTCGGTCCTCGTGCCGACGTTGGGTGCGTTCGCACGGCGAATCGCCCCGGCGGTGGTCAGTCGGCCCTCCGCCGTCCTAGGCGGCCTCTGGCGGATCCTCCGGCTTGGCCGGCCCGGTACGTGGTTGCCGCACCTACGCGCATGGGGTGCTGCGATTGCAGTGCGAGGAAGTATCGAACCCGCGCATATCGTCCTCGCTCACTTCGCGTGGCTATCCGCCACCGCCGCCGATAACATCGCTCAGCAGAACGGTCTGCCATACGCGGTGTTTCCGCATGCGCACGACATCTATGAACGGAGGTGCCGTGACAGATACTTGGGGGACCGTCTCCGCCGCGCTTCGGCAGTATTCGTGGAGTCAGAGACAATCGCTGAGGACGTGCGTTCTAGCTTCGGAGTAGACCCGACGGTGATGCGAATGGGAGTCCCAGACGAGTACTGTGTGCGCATTACGGACGATCTTTCGCCCGACCCTACGAAGGTGGTCTCCGTCGGGGCTCTTCGGCCCAAGAAGGGGCATGACCTCTTGATTCGGGCGGTGGCAGAACTTGATCAGGTTTCGCTTGATATCGTCGGAGAGGGTGCGGAACGGCAGAAGCTAGAAAGGCTCGTGCTCCAGCTCGGTGCGACGGACCGCGTGCGGTTCAGAGGTCACGTCGATCAATGGACGATTACTGAACTGCTCGATCACGCAGCAGTGTTTTGTTTGGCGAGTCGCGTAACCGAATCTGGCGACCGGGACGGCGTCCCGAATGTTCTCATCGAGGCCATGGCCCGCGGCGTGCCCGTCATTGCCACGAAGGTGTCCGGGATCCCCGATCTCTTGGCGGATGGACGAGGGTCGGTCGTGGCTGAGGGTGATGTCCCAGGCTTGAGGAATGCGATAGCTGAGGCGTTGGCGGATCCATCTGACGCCCGAGAACGGGCGCAGTCAGCGCTTGAACACGTGAGGGAGAACTACACAACGACGTCCAACTGGGTCCGCATGGCGTCGGTCCTCCGCGACAGAATCGGCTGATGGCTGCTCGTGGGCATCCTGGAGGTTCTGCGCAAGGAGTGGGCGGACGGATCGTCGGTTCGTTGCTTCGGCGTCTATGAGTGTCGTTGAGATGCGTTCTTGCGGCTCAAGGATCGATGGACCGCAGCCAGCACGCACCAATGCCGATGCATTCGAAGCTGAGTCTTCCGACACGGGCCCGAAGGCTCAACGCCGAACCCTCCTGTGACGCGTCTAGAACGTCCGTCTGCCGCGGACTGTGCGTCCCGTCACATCGGGGACCGGCGCCGGATCATTAGCCCCGGTAAGTCGGACTCAGACCAGAGCGAAGACTGTCCATCCTCCGAGGTATTTCGGAAGCCCAGCTGGTGCGCTGTTGTTGGCTCTGGGACCACGAGACGCTCGGTGCCGATTGGTGATGGGTTGGGGAGGGCCACACGGCGCCAGCCCGTCGAAGGGCGCACTTGTCACGTTGCTCGGATGCCTCCCCGTTGACGCAGGGAGTGGCGGGTACTGTCCAAACGGTGATCGACCGCACATTGAACGAGAACGTCAGAGCAATTGCAAACCTGCCTGAGAGACCGCGGACAGCCTTGGAAGTCGGAGCCCTCCCTGATCGCTATGGGGTGTTGGCGAACCTACCGGACATTCCGGAGCGGCTGGGGATCAACCTGGGTTTGGAAGGCTCCTGCGATGGGTTGGAGGTCGTGCGCGGCGATGCGCGGGAGTTGCCGTGGCCTGACGGCTACTTCGACCTTGTGGTCTGTGCCTCGACCCTTGAGCACATCCCGGATTTCTGGCGGGCGTGCGCCGAGATGAAGCGTGTCCTGGCGGCCAGGGGGACAGCACTGATCTCCACGCCCGGGTTCGCTGAGTTACGCGGGGAGTCACGCATGCACAGGCTGGCAAGACGTCTCGGACTTCCCGACGTAGCGGTTCGCGGCACCGTGACCATGCGCGTGCACGACACCCATGACTTCTATCGGTTCTCGGAGGATGCCTACCGCGAGGTGATTATGTCCGGCTTAGAGGACGTGCGCATCTGGCGCATCATGCTGCCACCACGAATCTTTGGGATGGGCACGAAAGGCGCATGACGTGGTTCAGGAGAGGGCGCTGTCGAGGTGCGATTGAAGGATGCCGACGACTTGGGCGGGCACAGTGCTTGGTGGCACGGACACCTCAAGCACTCTTGCTTGAGCCAGCGCCGACCGGATGACAGCTGAGGTCCGTGTCGCCAAAGCACTCTCCGACGGAAGTATGGTGGTGATCCCCAAGGCTTCCAAGCCGGCGAGGACAGGGCGGTAAGGGTCGATCTCGTGGAGGATCACCCTGGTGATCTCTTCGACCACATGCTCACGGTCCAACTCGTGTGCTCGCAAGTCGCCGCTGTCGATCCGACGAAGAAGGACTGCTAGGGCGAGCGTGGCTTGGTTCGCCGTGCGTCCTGGCCCGAGGAGTTGCTCGGCGGAGACCCGTCGACGGCTGCTCTTCGGACCGTACCGACGCGCGTGATACTCGAAGTGCAGGCGGTCAATAGGAGATCGACTGCTGAGCAGGCGGTGACGGAGGACAGGGTCGCCAGCGAGGTTATAGGCGTAGATCTGCATGCGCTTCGGGTGGGCATGAATCGTTCCATCGTCCGCAAGCACTGCGAGGTCATCACCTAACAGTGACCATCCGTGTTCGAGGACAAGCTTGAGTGCCGTGCTGGTCTTGCCTACGCCGCCCTCAGCGAACAGTGCCACGCCCCTGCCGTCTCGAGCGACGGAACTGGCGTGGGCGAGGGATTGACCTCGATCGAGTCCCGCGATGTGGGCGAGATGATCCATTGGACCGTAGATGACGCTCTTTGCGATGAGTTCGTCACGGGATAGGTAGTTGAAGTTCCGTAGGCGTTGCACAAGCGGAGGGATCGATCGGCCAGGGGTCGCGACGATGGCCACATCCCATCGGTTCGTTCGGCGAGTGACCTGATATGTGATGCGCCCGGCCCCGACCCGGTAGGCGACCTGCGACGCCTCGCCGAAGTCAGTCGTTCGAGGGTTGTCCAGACCCGGCAGCCTGTCGACGAAACGAAAGCCGATGTCGGGCGTCGTCGTCGCTTGGCGGGGGAACTCAGCGCGCAGTTGGCCCGCTCCCGGGTGGTCGCCGTCGATGGCGAATGTGAGCCGACCGAGCGAGTGGGTCGAGGCCATGACCCGCAGGCTACGCGCCGCCGACCCCCATGCCTGCTTGCAGAGCGATACCGGCGAGAGCCTTCGGATTGCCCGATCGCAAAATGGTGACCCCAGGAAGTCAACAGCCGGCGGCGTGAGAGTGTTGCGCAGACAACAATCACGACCAAGTCGGGATCCTGGGCCCGACAATGCGGTCATCGGCGGGTGCTCGGTCCAATGAGGATATCCGTCCACCCGCGAAGCCAGCCAGCCTAGGGCGATCTGCCGCAGATGACCCCGACAGGGATATCGAGTCGCAATGGCTCTACGCTTCAGAGTGGACGCGCTGCCGGCGAGTGCTGGTCGGCCTCACCGACTGTGGTGGCCTCATGCGCTTGGCTCAGGAGCACTTGTGCCTCGTCCAACGACTCTAACAGCCTCGTTGTGCCGCCTTCCATCGCGAAGACTCGATCACAACACCCAAGCGTGGTCAGCCTGTGCGCCACGATGAAGCAAGTCACATGCCCCTTCAGACGGACTATCGTCTCTTGGAGAAGCGCCTCTGATCGAAGATCGAGGGCGCTGGTGGGCTCGTCGAGTATCAGCAGTTCCGGCCGTCCGAGGAGCGCTCGAGCAAATGCGAGGCGTTGCCGCTGACCACCAGATAGGCCCGAGCCTCGCGGGCCGAGAACGGTCTGCATGGCCTGCGGGAGACTCCTGATTTCGTCCAGCAGTCCTGCCTCGTGCGCCACTTCTTCGATTTGGCCGATCGTTGCGTCTCGAAAGAACGCAATGTTTTCGGCGACTGTGCCTTCGAAAAGCCGCGGCTCCTGGGGAACAAAGGACACGAGCTTGCTCCAACTCGGATCGTCGATCTCTTCGTACCTGAGACCTCCAGCGGTGACGTCGCCGGATGAAGGTGTCCGCAGTCGGAGCAACACCTGGGCGAGAGTCGACTTGCCGCCGCCCGATGGCCCAACAAGGCCGATGCATTCCCCTTGCTCAATGTGCATCGTAACGCCGCGCAGGGTTGGCACGCCGGGGCTGTACTCGTAACTGACTCCTCGCAGGTCCAGGTCGCCCAGGTGCCCGACCGCTGCCAGACCCGCTTCAGGGGTCGCGGCCTCCAGGGAACGCATCCGCCGGCAGAACTCTTCGAGTCCCGGCGCTTGTTCGTTCATTCCTTGCAGCGCGGTGTTCGCATTCTGAGCGTACGCGAGTGACCGAACGATGAGCAGGACAACAGTTCCTGCAGCGGCGAGCTCGGTTCCGTCAGACAAGTACAGGACGCCGGCGGCGACTACCAAGAACAGCACCGCAAGATCTCGCAGTAACCACGACCCGGCTCGAGCGAGGAACCTGCTCCGCCGTAGCGCATCCGTTGCGGCCCGATTGTGAGTGGACAGCGTCTCCATACGCTTCCTCGCCACCCCGAACACGCGTAGTTCGAGCGCGAGTCCCGTCCACTCTGTGATCGCTTCTGCGAACCTGCTGTTGACTTGCACGTAGTCATTCGCTCGGCGCCGTGTTGCTGACGCGATGGGATGGAGCGCAAGAAAGAGCATCCCTCCGAAGAGGAGCACGATCGATGTAACGAGTGGCTGCAGGATTGCGGCGACACCGAGCAGCATCGCCAACGGTATGAGCGACGAAACGAGGGTGCTCAACGACACCACGAGCTGGCCGATCTGGTAGGAGATCGTCGTTACCGTCTCTTGCAAGGCGCCCTCGCGGTCCGCTGACTGTTGTGCCCATGCGGAGGCTGAATACGTCTTGATCGCACGATCGCGAGCGCCTCGCAGACTCACCGCGGCGACGTCGGCCGTCAGCCAGGCGGAATGCAGGTGGATCAACAGAACGACTACGCCTGCCCCGGTTGCGACAAGCAGCGATACGCCGGCGCTTGGATGCAACGAGCCGACGATCGGAAGGTTGATCTCGACCGTACGGTCGTCGTCCACGATCGTGAGGGCTGTGTTTAGTACCAGGACGAGCAGAACTGCCTCGAGCCCGCCAGCGAGGACGGACTGCACTGCGACGATCGCGGCTCCGACCTTGCCTCGTCGGGGGACGACAGAGCGAAGTTCTGCGACTGTGCTGCGGAGTGTGCCCTGAGGGGAGGAATGCTTCCAATCGTCCGGCGACGTCCGAGGAGTGGGGGCTGGCACGTGCCCGAGACTAAGTGTCGGGGGCGACCTCCGTGCGTACTGTGGGGGTCGTGACGGATCAGTTGCGACGGCGTGGTCATCCAAAGATCGCCGTCGTCACCGATTCCTTCCCTCAGCCTTCTGAGACGTTCATACTTGACCACGTCACATCACTGATCGATCGAGGATGCGACGTCAGCGTCGTGGGCTCGCCGCCAGCGACGGGGACGGTGGTCCATGAGTCGTACTTCCGATACGGGCTCGAGAATGAAGTCATCGTCCGGCGGGAGCCACGGAGCCGAGCCGGCGCGTTCGTACGTTGCGCCGTCGAGAGCGCGAAAGTCGTAGCGCGACGCGAGTCGGTTGGTCGGCTAGTTGATCGGTACCGCTCGTCGCCCGCACGCGCCGCCGCTCTCTTGCGGGAGCTTCCACCGGCCCGGGCAATCGCAGGTCACGATCTCGTCCATTGCCACTACGGCTGGAACGGTCGTCGCATGGCGGACGCACTGGAGGTGGTAGGGGGGAGGGTCCCTCTCGTCACCACCTTTCACGGCTCGGATGTATCGAGGATGCTCGAAGAGGAGGGGCCGCGCCTGTACGACTCGCTGTTCGAGCGCGGCAATGTCTTCCTCACCGTGAGCGAATACTTCCGACAGCGTCTGCTCGGCCTAGGTGCGCCGCCTGAACGAACGATCGTTCATCACATGGGAGTTGATACGGCGCAGTGGGCGGGAATTCCCGCTCCTCCGTCCCGATCTGGGAAACCACTGAAGGTTCTCTCGGCCGCGCGCCTCGTTGAGAAGAAGGGGCTTGAGTTTGCACTGCGCGCCGTCGCGCGCTGTCTCGCTGAGGGTGTCGAGGTCACGTATGTCATCGTTGGGGATGGGCCGCTGCGGAAGGACCTAGAGTCGCTTTCTCGTCGTCTCGGGCTCGCGGAGACAGTTCGCTTCCTGGGGATGCTGGACCGGGACGCCTTTCGTCAGCAACTCGCCTGGTCGGATGTATTGCTTGCTCCGAGCGTGACCGCCGTTGACGGCAACATGGAGGGCATACCGGTCGTGCTGATGGAAGCTATGGCTGCCGGGCGGTGCGCAGTCTCCACCGTCCATAGTGGTATTCCTGAACTTGTCACGTCGGGCGTGAGCGGCCTGCTGGCGGAAGAACGCAATGTTGAACATCTCGTCGAGCATCTCACAGCACTGTTCTATGATCGATCGCAAATCGTGGAGTTGGGATCAGCGGCGCGGAGAGTCGTGCGAGAGCAATTCGATGCCGACATCCTAGCCGATGACTTGGTGAGACTCTATTCTGACATCATTCAACGGAGCGTTTCCTAGATGCTTTGCATTTCGACCAATAGGCGCCTTAAGTCCCTGTGAGGGTGTGGCGGTGTCAGTGTCCCTCAACTCCGATAAGGACAGGTCTGAAGTGACGAATGAAATCAAGACTGTGCTTGTCTTGACGGCCACTGTGGGTGAACCGCAGTTCGAGGCTGGTCAAGAGTCCCTGCGCCTGCAGGCGGGCGTTGACGTCGAAAGCTTCGTGATCCGAAGCCTTGGTAAGGCCGAGGCCCACCAGGTCATGCTGGAGAAAGCCCACAGCGCTTGTGCTGATCGCGTCCTGAAACTCGACGGTGATATGGTCCTTGCAGCCCCTGATTCCATGCTCAGATTGTTTCAATTGGCAGATGTCAACGGATCTCCTGACAGGCTGTCAGTGCCAGTATTCGACTGGTTCACTCGGCATGACCTCCATGGTGCGCATTTCTTCCGACCGTCTGCTGTGACTGCGGACCATGTCGAACCGCTCCACACTGACCGGTGGTTGCGGGAGGTGGGCGGCGTGACGGTCCGACGACTGCCGAACCCTGTCATCCTGCATGCTCCGAACCCTGACTTGGAGCAAGCGGTGCGGTACGGACTCCAACGCGGTCTCAAATTGCGCACTGAAGGTCCTCGATCTCCGCACTGGTTGACCGTATATCGCCTTGTGAGGGCAGCCCGGCACGACCCTGCCGTCGAGCGCTCGGCGTGCCTTGCTGCGATTGCCCTCGTGCTGTCGAGCGAGGGCGTCGGCGTGTCTCCCGATCACCTCGATCACGGTGGCGACGCCTTTCGGGAGGCTGTCGAGTACCTCTCGCAAGAGGACATCCAACAACACCTAGCCGAGCGTCTTCTCGTGCGGTTCGGCTATCTCCGTTCCTATAGGGGGCTCTATAGGCATCCGCTCGTGGCGCTTGCAATGCTGCTCGCTCAATCGGTTCGTCGCCGCGAGGTGTCCGTCAAGGATGTGCTGCCACGCGTGACCCGGAATAACAAGCGGCCCGGCGGTTCTCCGGTATGACGCAGGAAGGACGCTCCAGCCGTGCCAATTCGACGAGGCTCGCCGGCACTGTCTGGAGCGGCGCTATAGCCTTAAGTCGCGAACACGTGAGCCAAGCCTCGTCGGGTGCACCAGGCCGGCGGGCCGGAGGTCCATCAAAGTTGTGCGCTCTTCGAAGTGCTCAGACTGCGTCATGCTGAGGGTTCTCCACGTCATCGGCCCCATGCGGACGGGCGGAGCACAGACACAGCTTCTCGGTTTGGTGCGTGCGGCGCACGGAAAGTTCTGGGACGCAACGGTGTGTGGAACCTCACCCGGATCGATGACGTCCGAATTCGAGGCTGCGGGAATACCGGTGTCGGAGCTTCGTCGCTGGGGTAGCCCCGGTCTCATTCGAATGGCCCGTCTGCGACGAGTAGTCGCGAAGGGCAGTTTTGATGTGGTGCATTCGAACTTATGGCAGAGCAATCTCTATACGCGACTGGCAGTTCTCGGAGTCCGGCAGAAGCCGAAGATCGTCATCTCCGAGCGTGGTGTGGACTACGAGCGAAGCGGTCTCTACCGGTTCGTGGACCGACGACTTCGGTCGCTGACGGATGCTTGGGTCGGAAATTCCGTCACTGTCGTTGAGTTCATTGAGCATGCCCACACGCTTTCGCATGGTCAAGTTGCCCTCATCCCGAATGCGATTGACCGAGAGATTTTTCGTAGTTCGAGCACTGAGCGAGCTTCGTCGGGCCCACTACGAGTGGGAACCGTCGGACGTTTGACTTGGGAGAAGGGGCACGAGGTCCTGATCGAGGCTGCACGAATTCTGGTTGACCGCGGCCACTCATTTGAGTTCTGCATTGCTGGGGAGGGTCCCCGGCGGGAGGAACTCGAAGGACTCGCGTCGGGGTTGCCGGTGACGCTTCTCGGTGCTCTAGAACCAGGGCGGCAGGTGGCAGGATTCCTCTCAAGCCTGGACATATTCGTGTTAGCGAGTCATCAGGAGGGCCGCCCCAACGCCGTGCTTGAGGCGCTCGCGGCAGGTATCCCGGCGATTGTTTGCGATGCCCCCGGATCCGTAGAGGCGCTGGACGATGGTGGGATTGTAGTGTCGAGGGGTGATCCGAGAGCGTTGGCGGACGCTCTCCTCAAAGTGGCTGCAGACCTTCCGGCGGCTGAGCGTGTGGCGCGAGCAGCGGGCGATCGAGTACTTGATTTCGATCAATTGGCTCATCGCTATCTTGAGTTGTTCAACCAGCTCTGCATCGAGGCAATAGATCCAACTAAATGATGCTGGTTGCTGAGCATCGGCGCCCTGGAGGTAAACAAGCATCTCTCACGCATCAGGAGCCCTAGCCAACAATTTCAAAACTCGGGTCGGATCGCGACCACCAAGTAGCTGGGAGATGCGTAATGTCGTGAGCCCCGGCGAGTTAGAAGCCAGTCCAGTGGCGCGCAGATCGAATTAAGAAGGGCGAGGATGAGGGCAGCAACGGTTCGAGTGAGTGACCCGCCTCGTCGCCGGAGTCCACCGATTGGATACGTGGCAAGTGAGATTGCGGTGGTGAAGAGCTCACCTTGCCGGTGCACGCGCTGGACCGTCAGTCCGGCGTCTTCCACGGTCTGTACGAGCCCTTCCTCGGTCCAACGCCAGTAGTCGTGAGGATCTGGATGGTGTGGCCAAACTCCATGTGTCGACAGCAGCAGGGTCCCGCCGGGTTGGAGAATGCGAGCTGCCTCTCTCAATACCCCAACAGGATCCCTCACGTGTTCCAGCTGCTGAGTCGATAACACTAGGTCTGCACACGACTGGACGAGTGGGGTTGCCTCCGCCCAGGCGATCGCATGCGGACGGCCGTGTGAGCTGGTGAGGTCAAGTCCAACGTACCCCCCATCGAACAGTTCCCGGTATGGCGCGGAGCCGCAACCCAGGTCGATTGTGAGTGACGGCGATGCGATGGAAACCTCCGCCCTCAACTGACGGGCGAGGAGCGCAAGATGCCGGTAGCCGTGGTGTGAACGGCTTGGACGAAGCCGAGGTCGGTCCACGTCGTGCGGCGTTGCCCAGGGCGGATCGTCGTGACGCGACTGGGGTCTCATCTCTGCGTCACCGATCTGAGGGAGCCGAACGCGCCCAGGTGTTCTGATCTGACGTGGGGCGGATTGTGGGCGTGGGTCATGCTGCATACTGCCTGAGTCGCAAGGATCGAGAGCATCATTCTGCCTTCCACGCAAGTGAGTCGAACCTCCGCACGGGTGGGCTGTGCGTTATCGAGCCGGGCAGGACGGCGACTGATGAGTAGGAAGATTGGGCACGCAACCGTTCAGGAGGAAGTCAAGTTGGGAACGAAGACGACCCGATCGAAGTTCTAACCGCAAGCCACTTTCAGCCGCCCCAACCTCTCGTAGACTTCTTGGAGAAGCATCCCGGAGCGCGGGTCCTTGACGGGGTTGTGGGGCGAGGAGACTTGGTGCTGTGATTGCGTCGCATGGGCTGGGGACGCTCTCGGGGTCGACATCGCGGATTCCTGCATCGACAATGGCCGGCGCAGCTTTGGTCGTCTGGGTGTCGATCCAGGTGCCCTTCTGCACATGTCTGAACTAGACGTTGGTTCGCATCAATACGACGTAGCTGTCTCGTACATGGTGCCTGAGCAGGTTTCCGATCTGAGCGCAGCGGCCCGAGACATGCGCACGGCGTTGGTGCGCGGCGGGAGCGCGCTTCACTTGTTCCCTGGTCGGGTACGACCGGTCGAGCCTCACGTAGGTGCGCCTTTGGTTCAGGACGGAGGGTCGTGCACGCAAGTTGCTGATCCGGGCGGCCGTTCGCTCCGGATGGACTGACGCTCCGGCTAGAGATTGAACGGTAGCGGGACGGGCAGATGTGGCGAACAAGATCGAGGACTATCTGGCGAACTCAACGCGGTATCGATCGAACGCCAAGATCGTCCAGACATTTCGTAACGCGGGGTTTGGTGCTCGCATATCGATGGCCGATCATCGACGTGTCCAGCCGTACGGCCCCCTGCCGGAGTTCGTTGCCCCATATCGTCCTCGCGCGAATCATGACTGCGCACCTCGTATCGGAGGGCTGACCTACGTGATGTCGAGCATCCTCTGCAGCGCCACCCGGGCCCACGCCGCAGTCCCGTGATCCACGCTGATCCGGTTCGGCACGCGTGCGGCGACCAACTCCTCCAGGATCCACGTGAGGTGTGGCAGATCGATGCGGTTCATCGTGGAGCACGGACAGATCAGCGGGTCGAGCGACACGACCGTCTTGTCTGGGTACTCGGCTGCCAGACGGTTGACGAGGTGGATCTCGGTGCCGATGGCGATCACGGTGCCGGGCGCAGCGGCTTCCACGGTCTTGATGATGAAGTCCGTGGAGCCGACCTCGTCAGCGGCGCGGATCGCGTCGTGCGGGGCTTCCGGGTGGATCACGACGAGGCCGTCGGGATGCTCGGCGCGGAACTCAGCCACCTGTTCAGCCGAGAACCGCTGGTGGATGCTGCAGTGACCCTTCCAGAGGAGGAACTTTGCTTCCTTGGCCTCCGCCTCGGTGAGACCGCCCAAGTCCAGGCGAGGGTTCCAGAGCTGCATCTCGTCGAGGCCGAAGCCCATCGCCACGCCGGTGTTCCGGCCGAGGTGCTGATCGGGGAAGAACAGCACCTTGTCGCCCTGCGTGAACGCCCACTCGAGCACGGCCCGGGCGTTGGTCGACGTGCACACGGCGCCGCCGTGGCGACCGACGAACGCCTTCAGCGCCGCCGAGGAGTTCATGTAGGTGATCGGTACGAGTCGCTCGATGTCGATGACCTGTTCGAGCTGCTCCCACGCCTCCTCGACCTGGTCGATGTCGGCCATGTCGGCCATCGAGCAGCCTGCGTTGAGGTCGGGCAGGATCACCTGCTGGTGCTCGCCGGTGAGGATGTCGGCGGACTCGGCCATGAAGTGGACGCCGCAGAACACGATGTACTCGGCCTGCGGTCGCTCCTGGGCGAGTACTGAGAGCCGGTAGCTGTCGCCACGGGCGTCGGCGAACTGGATGATCTCGTCGCGCTGGTAGTGGTGCCCGAGGATGAACAGCCGCTCGCCGAGGGTCTCCTTGGCGGCGGCGATGCGTGACTCGAGCTCCTCGTCGGAGGCATCGGTGTACCGCTCGGGGAGCGGTAGCTGGAGGCGGAGCATGTGGTCTGGTTCCCCCGATTTCGCAAGGGTGGAGAACCGATTGGCGGACGGCAGGGACAGCCCGGTCGCCTCTCCTGCGGGGATGTCGTCCTCGGTTCGGAATGGGTGCCGGTGATTCCGGGCCGGCAGGAGCACGATACCTCCTTGGCGGCCACTGGAACTCCACTCGGAAAGGTTGGGCTTCGTCAGATGCACACCCACGGGGAGTGGAGGTCCCAGATGCCGTGCCGAGGCAGTGGCACACTCTCGATGTCCGTCGGCGGACCCAGGCAGAGGAGAGGCTCCCAAGTTGCAGGTGCAGGCGGCACAGGACACTGCGGTCGAGCTGTCCGTGGTGGTCGCAGCCTTCGAAGAGGCGGACACACTTCCGAAGCTCTGGCAGCGCCTTGCGCCGGTCCTCGACGGGTTCGAGAGCTCGGAGCTCGTCGTCGTCGACGACGGCAGCAAGGACGCCACGTGGTCGGTCATCTGCGAGCTGGCCGGCCATGATCCGCGAGTCCGAGGAATCCGCCTATCGCGGAACTTCGGTCAGCAGGCAGCGCTGACGACGGGCCTCGAGGTTGCCTCTGGGGCCGTGGTCGCTTGTATCGACGCCGACCTCCAAGATCCTCCGGAGCTGTTGCCGGAGATGGTCGAGCGGCTGCGAGCCGGGGCGGAGGTCGTCTACGCCGTGCGGCGCACGCGGGACGCCGGGCCGGCGAAACGGCTGGCGTATCGGGCCTTCTACCGCCTGTACCGGGCCCTGGCCGAGATCGACGTCCCGCTCGACAGCGGCGACTTCGCCGTGCTGGACCGTCAGGTGGTGGACCAGCTCATCGCCATGCCTGAGCGAACCCGGTTCCTTCGCGGATTGCGTAGCTGGGTCGGGTTCCGCCAGGAGCCCTTCGAGTACGACCGGCCGGACCGGGCTGTCGGGCAGCCGAAGTACACGCTCCGCAAGCTCGTCCGCCTCGCTATCGACGGGCTCGTGTCGCTGTCGAGTCTTCCGCTCCGCGCGGCTTCGATCCTCGGGATGCTGACCGCCATCGCCGGCGTCATCTACATCGGCGTGGCCGTGGGAGCCCGGCTCCTCCTACAGGATGTCCCAGAGGGTTGGACGTCGTTGATCGCGATCATCCTCGTGCTGGGTGGGGCCCAGCTGACGGTGATCGGGGTCCTCGGCGAGTACGTCGCCCGGATCTACGACGAGGTCAAGCGCCGGCCCCACGCCGTGGTGCGCGACCAGATCGGAGTCCGAAGTGGATCCTGAGCTGCACCAGGCGCACGCCGACCTCGACGAGACCCACTGGTGGTTCCGTGGACGCCGCCGCATCATCAGAGCAGTGCTCGCTCGCCACCTTCCCCTGGGAAGCGGGAGCATCCTCGATGTGGGCTGTGGCGCCGGGGGGCTGCTGGGTGTCCTCGAGGAGCACGGCGAGGTCATCGCCATCGAGGGTGAGGCGACAACGGCCGCGGTCGCGCACGAGCGACATCCCGCCGCGGACGTGCGCGTCGGCGTCCTGCCCGATGCGCTGGCGGAGGTCGACGAATGCCGGCTCGTGACCGCCTTCGATGTGATCGAACACGTCGACGACGATGTCGGTCTGCTCCGGGCGATGCACGACGCACTCGCCATCGGAGGGACGCTCTGCGTGACGGTGCCTGCGCTCCCGTCGCTGTGGAGCCACCACGATGAGGTCAACGGGCACAAGCGCCGGTACACCGCCCGGACGCTGCGGGCGGCGCTGACCGACGCCGGCTTCGACGTCGGCCACCTCTCGTACTTCAACAGCGTTCTGCTGCCGGTCGTGTGGGTCGCTCGGCGCCTCGAAGGCCTCCGAGGTCAGCAGGCAACTGACTTCGACAGGACCTTGGGCCCAGCCGATCGCCTCCTGGAAGCGGTGTTCGCAGCCGAGCGGCACGTGGTGGCGCGCTGGTCGATGCCACTCGGCGTATCCCTGATCGCCGTGGCCGTGCGGCGGTGAGCGAGTCGGTGCCGGGGACGACCCTGGCCCAGGAGGCAGCAGGCGAGCCGGCAAGGTTCGGTTTGGTGGCGGGTGCGGAGCGGATCCGCGTCGGGCTCCTCGCGCTCGCTGCATCGCTCCCGAGCCTCGCCAGTGGGCTGCTCGGTGGCGGGTTCCTCACCGATGACTGGGGGGTCTGGCTGGTCTTCGACCAGAACGGTTTGGTGGATGGCCTGTGGCAGCTCGCCTTCGAACAACCGGCCAGGCCTTTCGCCGCGCCGTACTACGCGGTCCTGTACGAGGTGATCGGCGATCGGCCGGTCCTCCAAGGGCTCATCATCGCCGCCGTGAACGCGTCCTTGCTCGTGACGGCCTGGCTCTTCGGCCGACATGTCCTTCCAGCCAAGGTGCTGTGGCCAACCCTGGTGGTGTTCGCGCTGGCGCCAAACCACGCGATGACCCGCTTGTGGTTCGTCGTCGGGACGTATCCGTTGGCGCTGGCCATGATGTTCCTCGGGTTGTGGCAGCTCCTGCGCCGCCGCAACCTGGCGGCAGCCGGCCTGCTCGCCGCCGGAACCCTCGTCTACGAGGGCGTGGTCGTCCTCGCCGTCACCCTCGTGGTCATGTGGGCCGCTCCAGCGTGGAGGGAGCGTCTGCGCGCCGCATTCGTGGCTGTGACTCCGGCGGTCGTCGTCGCCGCCGGACTCTTCCTGCTGTCGCCGAAGCGGGACGGTGACGGGCCCGACCCATTCGACAACGCCTCCAGCCTGGTGTCGGCGCACTTCGGGACGGGCATGTGGGAGTACCCGCTGCTCGCACAGGTGGTGGGAGCGGTCCTGCTGCTGGCCGTGGTCGTGGCGGTAGCAGCTCAGCTGCCATCGTGGCGGTCGTCGTCGATCGAGCCGAGGTGGCTCCTCATCGGCGTGGTCGTGATGCTGGCCGGAGCCGCCCCGTTCATGTACGCGGGAGCTGTGTTCGCCACCACGGGCTTGTTCGATCGGAACAACCTGGTGCCGAGCGTGGGTACCGCGCTGGTGCTCGGGTCAGGCTGGGCGTGGTTGCGATCATGGAGGCCGAACATTGCAGCTGTCGTCGCGATCGGCGGCATCTCGTGGTTCGCTGCCATGCAGGCGGTGGACGTGGACAACTTCCGTCAGGCCGTCTCGAGAGGGGATGCCGTGATCGGAGCCCTCGCCGCAGCTCCCGGTGTGGATGACGCATCGCCCATCATCGTCGTCCCAGAGCAGGTCTCGAACGGCACCGGCATGGCCGACTTCGTGTACCACGGCGACTTGGTCGCAGCGATGCGGTACCGGCACGGCGGTGACTGGAGCCGCGTCCTGCTCATCGAGCGGCTCGACTGCGGCTCACTCGACACCTCGGCTCCGGTGCAGGTGTTCAACTGGCGCGACGAGAGCATCGAGGTGCTCTCACGAGATGCACTACGGACTCGCTGTGAGCAGGAGAAGGAGCTGGTCGAGGGCGCCTGAACGTCGTGGGAGGGCGCGGCCATCGCCCGTAGCCTTGCGGCGTGGTCCAACGTCCCCCCGCCGGCACGATCCCGGAGACACCCGGCTCGTACCAGTTCAAGGACGCGCACGGCCGGGTGATCTACGTCGGCAAGGCGCGGAACCTGCGCCAGCGGCTGTCGAACTACTTCCAGAACCCACGCAACATGCACCCGCGCACGGCGCAGATGGTGGCCACGGCCGAGAGCGTCGAGTGGATCCAGGTCCGCAACGACGTCGAAGCGCTGATGCTCGAGTACAACCTCATCAAGGAGCACCGGCCACGCTTCAACGTCCGCCTCCGGGACGACAAGAGCTATCCGTTCCTGGCAGTGACCGTCTCCGACGATTGGCCTCGCCCGATGGTCATGCGTGGCCGGAAGCGCAAGGGCACCCAGTACTTCGGGCCCTACGCCAACGCCTACGCCATCCGCGAGACCCTCGACCTGCTCCTGCGTACCTTCCCGCTCCGGACGTGCTCGGACAACAAGTTCGGTCGGCACGAGCGCATGGGTCGCCCCTGCCTGCTGTTCCACATCGAGAAGTGCTCCGGCCCCTGCGTCGGCGAGGTGGATCACGAGACGTACCAGCAGATGACCAAGGAGCTGCTCGACTTCCTCGACGGCGAGACCGACGCGCTGGTCGAGCGGCTCGAGACCGACATGTCCCTGGCGGCCAGAGAGCTCGAGTACGAGCGAGCGGCCCGCATCCGCGATCAGCTCGAGAGTGTCAACAAGGCGATCGCCAAGCAGCAGATGGTGGGGGACCGCAGCGAGGACCTCGACGTCATCGGTCTCGCCGAGGACGACCTCGAGGCGGCCGTGCAGGTCTTCTTCGTCCGCAAGGGCAGAGTCGTGGGTCGTAAGGGCTTCGTCGTGGACAAGGTCGAGGATCTCAGCCCGGGCGCCCTCATCGAGCACGTGCTCGAGGGTCTCTACGACGACCCGCTGCTCGGCATCCCCAAGCAGGTGCTCGTCCCGGCGATGCCCGACGATCCCGAGCTCTACGAGGAGTACCTCTGCGAGCTGCGGGGGAGTCGGGTCGAGATCAAGGTGCCCCAGCGGGGGGAGAAGGTGCGCCTCCAGGAGACGGTGACGCACAACGCCAAGGAGGCATTCACCCGCCATCGCCTCAAGCGGGCGAGTGACCACAACAGCCGGGCACGGGCGCTGAACGAGCTGCAGGAGCACCTCGGCCTGCCCGAGGCCCCCTTGCGCATCGAGTGCTACGACATGAGCCACTTCCAGGGCAGCGACTACGTCGGCTCAATGGTCGTGACCGAGGACGGCCTACCCAAGAAGTCGGAGTACCGCCGCTTCAAGATCAAGGAGGTGGACGGCAACAACGACTTCGCCGCGATGGAGGAGGTGCTCCGCCGCCGGCTCACCGCCTACCTGATCGAGCGGGAGAAGCCGGCCAGCGAACGTCCGGGCAAGTTCGCCTACCCGCCGCAGCTGCTGCTGGTCGACGGTGGCAAGGGCCAGCTGACCTCGGCGATCAACGTGCTGAAGGAGCTCGATCTCTTCGACGAGATCCCCGTGGCCTCGCTGGCCAAGCAGTTCGAGGAGGTCTACGTCCCGGGCAAGTCAGATCCGATCCAGATCCCGCGCCAGTCGGAGGCGCTCTACCTGCTGCAGCGCCTGCGGGACGAGTCCCATCGCTTCGCCATCACCTACCACCGCACGCTGCGGGACAAGCGCATGAAGCAGTCGGTGCTGGACGACGTGCCCGGCCTCGGCCCGACCCGCCGGAAGCGCCTGCTGAAGGAGATGGGCTCTCTGCGCAAGGTCAAGGCGGCGACGCTCGAGGAGCTGCAGTCGTTCTCCTGGCTGCCGAACAACGTGGCCGAGAACGTCTGGAAGCAGCTGCACCAGCCGAGTCGCTGACTACAGGATGAGGCCGGCGAGGACCGCGTTCCAGGCGAGGATCGCCGCAGCGGCGACGGCGTGCGCTCGACGCACCGCAGGGCGGTGCGCATGAGCGAGCCCGATGGTCAGCAGCAGGACGGCGAACCCGGCGATGGGCAGGACCGCGTACGTCGTCACGCAGAAGCCGATGAGCGCGACGGCACGCAGCAGCTGCCAGCGGCCTCGCAGCGGCGCCAGGAAGGCGGCAGCCACCGCGCCCTCCATGATCAGCCCGACCCAGGTGAACGTGAGTGCCAAGGTCCGGATGCGAGGGCCGGTCTCGATCTCGATGGCGTCTCCGGCGGCGCCGGTTGACGTGAGCTGCGCGATGGCGATGCGTTCGTGGGCGAGCTGGTCCTCGTCGGCGTCTCCAAAAAGGACGGCGACGGGCTCGAAGCGATCGTCCCGCACGAGCGTGTACTCGAAGAAGTCGCCGCTCACGAACGGCCCGGACAGGAGCTTCCACCCGAACGCGAGGGCGAAGAGGAAGCCCAGCAGCAGGCGTGCGCTCAGGGCGAGGACGTCGTCGGGACGTCGGCCGAATCGGGAGACGCCGATGGCGAGGAGCCAGTACGTCGTGGCCACGGGGTGGTCGTCGATCAACCACCACTCCTGGAGCTGGTTCCCGCCGAGCACGCCCGCCAGGAGCAGCCAGGGCCAGGGCGACCGGAGCAACCGCTCCTGGAAGTACAGGACCGCGGTGGCGACGCCGAGGAACACGGCCATCGCCGGGTCGCTGTGGTTGTTCACGATGGCTACGAACAGGCTCAGGCGGGCAACCACCAGGAACGGGTCGAGATCGTCGAACCAGGCCCGGAAGCGGTCCGCAACGGCTCTCACGGGACGTCCACCGTCCGGATCGGCACGAGCGTGATTCGCAGCCCGTCAGGCGTGTCGTCGACGTCGTGGCCGAGGACCTGGAGCCGGACGGCGTCGGCGCCGGAGCGGTCCATGATCTCCTCGGCCAGCGCCACGGCATCGTCGTCGCCAGGCGCGACCAGCACCCGCTCCAGTTCGTCGCGGAGGTCGTTGGGCAGGGCGATGGCGGTCGTCTCGCCGTCGACCGTGGCCGTGAGGCGAGCGGTCCGGCTCGGCAGGTAGTCGTAGCTCGAGAACATGCCGAAGCCGACGCCTTGCCACGGCGACTGGTCGACCGTGTGGTGCCGGACGACGGCGATGGCGGCGATGGCCAGGAGCAGGAGCGGCGCCACCCACGCCAGGGCCCGGTCACGGCGCGACGTCCCATCCCTTCCCGCCGCCACGCCGCCAGGGTATTGGCGTCACCAGTGGCGCTGGGTGTTGCATGCGACCGGTGAGCGACGATGATCTCTGGGAGACCCACGCCGACTGGTGGCAGGAGGGCTTCACCGACGGCGTCGACCCGGAGTACGAGGAGCAGATCCTCCCGCTGGCCGAGGAGCACCTGCGTGGCGCCCGCCGGGTGCTGGACATCGGCACCGGGGAGGGCCAGGTCGCCCGGCTGGCCGCTCGCCTCGGCGCCGAGGTCGTCGGCCTCGACCCCACCTGGAACCAGGTGGAGGTGGCCAAGGAGCGGGGCGGGGGGCCGGTGTACCTGCGCTCCGGCGCGGCCGGGCTGCCGTTCCCGGCCGCCAGCTTCGACGTCGCCGTGGCGTGCCTCGTCTTCGAGCACATCGACGACGTCGACGACGCCATCGCCGAGGTCGCCCGGGTGCTGCAGCCGGGCGGGCGGTTCCTGTTCTTCCTCAACCACCCGCTGCTGCAGACCCCGAACAGCGGCTGGATCGACGACCAGATCCTCGACCCCCCAGAGCAGTACTGGCGCATCGGCGCCTACCTCCGGGAGGACAAGTCGATCGAGGAGGTGCAGAAGGACGTCCACATCCCCTTCATCCACCGCCCGCTCAGCCGGTACCTGAACGCGCTCATCGCCAACGGGCTCCTGCTCACCCGCATCGAGGAGCCGGCGCCGCCGCCCGGGTTCCTGGCCCGGGCACCGGAGTACACCGACGCCGCCGAGATCCCCCGCCTGCTGTTCCTGCGGACCGAGAAGCTCCGGTAGCCAGAAGTAGCCTGCCCCGCATGGGCGACTACGTGGTGATCGCCGGCCTGTCCGGCGCCGGCCGCTCGCAGGCCGCCAACGACTTCGAGGACCTGGGCTGGTTCGTCATCGACAACCTGCCGCCCGAGCTCATGCCGAAGGTGACCGAGCTGGCGGATGCCAAGGGCTCCTCGATCGACCGGGTCGTGCTGGTCGCCGGCACCGGGCACTACGACCGGGAGCTGGTCGACGCCCTCGCCGAGCTGCGCCGCAGCGTGCCCCGGGTGCGGATCCTGTTCCTCGACTGCGCCACGCCCGAGCTGGTCCGCCGCTACGAGCAGACCCGCCGCCGCCACCCGATGAGCCAGGCCGACACGATCGAGCAGGCCATCGAGCAGGAACGGGCCGTGCTCGAACCGGTGCGGGCCGAGGCCGACGTGGTCATCGACACCACCAACCTCAACGTCCACCAGCTGCGTGACCGCATCCGGGCCGCGTTCGGCCAGGAGGACGCCGATGTCGGCATGCGCACGACGATCCGCTCGTTCGGGTTCAAGCACGGCCTGCCGATCGACGCCGACATGGTCCTCGACGTGCGCTTCCTGCCCAACCCGCACTGGGTGGACGAGCTGCGTCCCCTCACCGGGCTCGACGAACCGGTGCGGGACTACGTGCTCGGCCAGGAGGCGGCCAGGGAGTTCATCGACCGCATCGTCGACCTGCTCGAGCTGCTCCTGCCCGCCTACCGCAACGAGGGCAAGGCGTACCTGAGCATCGCCATCGGCTGCACCGGCGGCCGCCACCGCTCCGTCGCCATCGCCGAGGAGATCCGCGCCCGCCTGGCCGAGCACGACACCGACGCGACCGTCACCCACCGGGACGTCGAACGATGAAGCCCGGTCCTCGCGTCGTCGCCATCGGCGGCGGGCACGGGCTGGCCATGCTGCTCAAGGCGGTCGGCACCTACGCCGGGCACACGACCGCGATCGTGGCCACCGGCGACGACGGCGGCTCCAGCGGCCGCCTGCGCGAGTGCATCCCCATGCCGGCACCGGGCGACCTGCGCCGGTGCATCGCCGCCGTCAGCCCCAACCGGGAGCTGGCCGAAGCCATGGAGCACCGCTTCACCGACGGCGACCTCGCCGGCCACGCCGTCGGCAACCTCGTGCTCGCCGGCCTCGTCGACGCCGGCCACGACCTCGTCGCCGCGGCCGCGTCCCTGTCGCGCTGGCTCGGCGTCGACCCCGAGGTGGTGCAGGTGCTCCCGGCCACCGACTCGCCCATCGACCTCGTGGCCGAGACACCCGAGGGCACCGTGCGGGGCCAGGTCGAGATCGAGGCCGCCGGCCGCCTGGTGCACATCGCCGTCGACCCGGCCGATCCGCCCGTCCCGCCCGCCGCGACGGAGGCGCTGCAGCAGGCCGACCAGATCGTTCTCGGGCCCGGCTCCTTCTACACGAGCGTCCTGGCCGCCGCCGTCGTGCCCGGCATCCAGCGGACCATCGCCGGGCGGCGCGGCCGGTTCGTGTTCGTCGCCAACCTCCAGGCGGACGAGACCGGCGTGAAGAACGTCGACCTGGCCGGCCACCTGCGGGTGCTCGGGCTCCACGACCTCACGCCCGACGTCGTCGTGACCCAGCGGGGAGGGCTGCCCCTCGGCGACGTCACCGCCGCGTCGCCCGAGGTCGAGGTGGTCGAGGCCGACATCGACCGCCCCCACGGCCTCGCCCACGACAGCGACCTGCTCGGGGCGGTGCTGGCCGGGCTCATCTGAGCCGGGCGGCTCAACCGCTGGTCAGGCGGGTGAACGCGTCGATCGGATCGCCGCCGGCCACGGCGCTGGTGGCGCGGTCGGCGAGGTGGGGGAGCTGGTTGCAGAACCGCTTCTCGACGGCGTGCACGGTGTCCTCGCCGCCGCCCAGGAGCAGCGCGACGATCGAGTCCGATCGCTGAAGCACGAAGTCGTGTCCCCGGAGGAAGCCCCGCAGCTCGTCCGCGACCTGGTCGCCCGAGCTCGGGTCGTCGAACCCGACCCGGAGCAGCACGTCGTCGGGGTGGGCCTCGGCGACCACGCGGTAGAAGCCGGCCGCGTCGACGGTGGTGGGTTGGGCCGACACGGCCCGGACCGGTCGCCGTCGCTCGCCGTCCCTCGCTTCGGACCGCTCGCCCACGCTCGAGATGATCCGACCCAGCCGATCGAAGTCCGGCTTGACCACCACCTCGACCCCGGGGTCGTCCCGGGACGCGATCGAGTCGTAGGCGGTGAAGATGATCACCTTGGTCGTGGGGAGCGATCGGCGCACGTACTCCACGAGCTCGGCGCCGCTACCGAGGTGGAGCATCAGGTCGACGACGACGACGTCGGGACGGAACTGGCGCAGGAAGTGGATGGCGTCGAGGCTCGAGTCGACCGCGGCCAGCACCCGGCCGCCGCGGTCCTCCACCAGGTCGCTGATGACCGAGCGGGCGACGGGGTCGTCCTCGCAGATGAGTACGTCCATCAGAACCATCCGACGCTGGCGCGCTGGATCTGGCAACCGAACGACATGGAACCGAGTGTGGCCCACCACTCTCCGTGGGGCCGCATCAAACGGGACGCAACGGGCAGGACGCCCAGACCATCTGGATCAGGCGCGACGTTTGTGGGACCACCGGCGCGCGTGGTCAGATCCGAACCGATCAGACCGACGACTCCCGAGGTGGGACCGCAATGACCGTTCGTGTGGGCATCAATGGCTTCGGCCGCATCGGCCGCAACTTCTTCCGGGCGGCGAAGGCGCAGGGCGCCGACATCGACTTCGTGGCGGTGAACGACCTCGGCTCGCTCGACACCATGGCCCACCTGCTGCAGTACGACTCGGTCATGGGCCGCTTCCCCGAGAAGGTGAGCGTCGGCGACGGCGGCATCACCATCGGCGACGACAAGCTCAAGGTGCTCTCCGAGCGCAACCCGGGCGACCTGCCCTGGGGCGACCTCGGCGTCGACGTGGTCATCGAGTCCACCGGCTTCTTCAACTCCAAGGAGAAGGCCGGCGCCCACCTCGAGGCCGGCGCCCCGCTGGTCATCGTCTCGGCCCCGGCCAGCGGTGCGGACGAGACCTTCGTGGTCGGCGTCAACGACGACACCTTCGACAAGGCCAAGCACAAGGTCGTCTCCAACGCCTCCTGCACCACCAACTGCTTCGTGCCCATGGTCAAGGTCCTCGACGACACCTTCGGCGTCGAGAAGGGCTTCATGACCACGATCCACGCCTACACCGGCGACCAGTCGCTCGTGGACGGCCCCCACGGCGACCTGCGCCGGGCCCGCGCCGCGGCCATCAACATCATCCCCACCAGCACCGGCGCCGCCCGGGCCACCAGCCTGGTCATGCAGTCGATGGAGGGCCGCCTCGACGGCACCGCCCTCCGGGTGCCCGTGCCCACCGGCTCGATCACCGACTTCACCGCCATGCTGAAGAAGGACGCCACCGCCGAGGCGATCAACGAGGCCTTCCAGGCCGCCGCCACCGAGGGCCGCCTGTCCGGCGTGCTCGACTACAGCGACGCCCCGATCGTGTCCTCCGACATCGTCGGCTCCGCCGCCTCCTGCACCTTCGACTCCGGCCTCACCATGGCCAACGGGTCGCTGGCCAAGATCAGCGGCTGGTACGACAACGAGTGGGGCTACTCGAACCGCCTGGTGGACCTCACCGTCATCGCCTGCGGCTAGAAGGCATGACCGAACCGGTTCCCCAGCTGGAGGACCTGCTGCCGCTCGACGGCAAGCGGGTCCTCGTCCGTGCCGACTTCAACGTGCCGCTGCGCGACGAGCCCGACGGCACGCGCGAGATCGTCGACGACCTGCGCATCCGCGCCGCGCTGCCCACCATCCAGTGGCTGCAGCAGCAGGGCGCCACGGTGACGGCGTGCAGCCACCTCGGACGCCCCAAGGGCGCGCCGGACCCGAAGTACTCGATGGAGCCGGTCCGCCAGCGCCTCGCCGAGCTGGCCCCGGGCGTCGAGCTGCTGGAGAACCTGCGCTTCGACCCGGGCGAGACCGCCAACGACGAAGCGTTCGTCCAGAAGCTGATCGCCGGCCAGGACGCCTACGTCAACGACGCGTTCGGCGCGTCGCACCGGGCGCATGCCTCCATCGTCGGCCCGCCGAAGCACCTCCCCTCGGCGGCCGGCCGGCTGCTGGCCAAGGAGGTCGAGATCCTCGGCGGCATCCGCGACGACGCCCGCCGCCCCTTCATCGCCATCCTCGGCGGGGCCAAGGTGTCCGACAAGCTCGGCGTCATCGAAGCCCTGCTGCCCCAGGTCGACGGCCTCATCATCGGCGGGGGCATGTGCTTCACGTTCCTCGCCGCCCAGGGCAACCCCATCGGCGCCTCGCTGTTCGAGCCCGACATGGTCGACACGTGCCGGGCGCTGCTCGAGCAGGCCGAAGGCAAGATCCACCTGCCGAGCGACGTCACCGCCCTCGGCCCTGGTGGCGAGATCGGCAAGCCCGAGGCCGGGGGAGAGGTGCGCCAGCTGCACACCTCCATCCCCGACGGCTGGATGGGCCTCGACATCGGCCCCGGCACCGCGGCCGAGTTCGGCGACCTCATCGCCGAGGCCCACACCATCTTCTGGAACGGCCCCATGGGCGTGTTCGAGGATCCCCGCTTCGAAGCCGGCACCAAGACCGTGGCCCACGCCGTGGCCGAGGCCCGGGCCTTCACCGTGGTCGGCGGCGGCGACAGCGCGGCGGCGGTCGAGCAGTTCGGCCTGGCCCGCGACATCGATCACATCTCCACCGGCGGCGGCGCGTCGCTCGAGCTGCTCGAGCAGGGCGACCTGCCGGGCCTCCAAGCACTGCGAGGACAAGCATGAGTGACCGCAAGCCGCTGATCAGCGGCAACTGGAAGATGCACCAGAACCACTTCGAGGCGATCCAGCTCGTCCAGAAGCTCAGCTACGTGCTGACGAACGAAGACGTCGACGCAGTCGACGTGTCGGTGCACCCGCCCTTCACCGACATCCGCTCGGTGCAGACCGTGCTCGAGGCCGACCGCATCCCGGTCTCCCTCGGCGCCCAGCACTGCCACTGGGAGGAGAAGGGGGCGTTCACCGGCGAGGTGTCGCCCCTGATGCTGGCCAAGCTCGACGTGGAGTACGTGATCTGCGGCCACAGCGAGCGGCGCGAGCTGTTCGGCGAGACCGACGACGACGTGAACAAGAAGGTGCACGCCATCCTCAAGGCGGGCATGACGCCGATCATGTGCTGCGGCGAGACCGACGCCGAGCGCGAGGCCGACCAGGCCGAGGAGAAGGTGTCCGGCCAGGTCCGCGCCGGGCTGGCCAAGGTCAAGCCCGACCAGGTCGCCGGCATGGTCATCGCGTACGAGCCCATCTGGGCCATCGGCACCGGCAAGACCGCCACCGCCGAGGATGCTCAGGCCATGTGCGCGCTGGTCCGGGCCACCGTCTCCGAGGTCGCCGGGCGCGAGGCCGCCGACTCGATCCGCATCCAGTACGGCGGCTCGGTGAAGCCCAACAACGCCCCCGAGCTCATGACGCAGCCCGACATCGACGGCGCGCTCGTCGGCGGCGCCAGCCTCGATGCCGACGACTTCGGGCGGATCGTGCAGTACCGACTGGTCGAATCCGGCAGCTGAAGCGAGATCGGCTGGCAGATCTGCCAGCCGGCCGGCGTTCTGGCATCCGAGCGGCTGTTTCGTGCGTGTTGCAGTACGACGAAGTGCGCAAGGATCGCTTGGTGACCCCGGCCACGCTTGCTACGGTCGCCCGCCGGTCGTGGATCGTCCGACAAATGTGTCGTACGGTGCGCGCCACGCTACGTGTCGGTCACTGGGACCGATCGCAGCTCCCTGCAAACCAACCAGGAGGAACCCCCTGTGATGAAGTCCCGATGGCTGCGCGTGCTCGCGCTGCTCCTCGGCCTGTCGATGATCGCCGCCGCGTGCGGCGATGACGACGACACGGCCAGCGAAGGTGAAGACACCGAAGAGACGACCGAGGGCACCGAGGGTGAGGGCGAGGGTGAAGCCGCTGCCGGCGGCACCGTCGTGTTCGCGAACGAGCAGGAGCCGGACGGCTGGAACATCAACACCGCCTCCTCGAACCTCCTGGCCCTGGGCCAGCTGACCGAGATCGTGTTCCCGGCTGCGTTCCGCACCACCCCGGACTTCGAGGTGGTCATGGACGAGAACCTGCTGGTCTCGGCCGAGCTGACCTCCGAGGATCCCCAGACCATCGAGTACGTCATCCAGGAAGATGCCGTCTGGTCCGACGGCACGCCCATCACCGCTGACGACTTCGAGCTGCAGTGGATGATGATGAACGGCTCCAACGCCGACGTCGACACTGCCACCACCGCCGGCTACGACCGCGTCGAGTCGGTCGAGGGCTCCGAGGACGGCAAGACCGTCACGGTGACCTTCTCCGAGCCGTACTCCGAGTGGCAGTCGATGTTCACGAACATCCTCCCCGCCCACGTCATCACCGAGCTCGGTGACGGCGACCCGGTCGTCGGCTGGAACGACGGCCTCGACGGCGAGAACGCCCCGGAGTTCTCCGGTGGCCCGTTCATGTTCGAGGACTACCGCCCCGAGCAGTCCGTGACCCTCGTGGCCAACCCCGAGTGGTGGGGCCCGGCTCCGAACCTCGACGAGATCGTCATCCGCTTCGACGTGGACAACGCCGGCATCCCGGCTGCCCTCGAGAACGGCGAGATCGACATGGCCTACCCGCAGCCCCAGCTCGACCTCGTCGACCAGATCGACGGCATCTCCGACGTCGACAGCCAGGTCAGCTTCGGCCTGTCCTTCGAGCACATCGACTTCAACCTGCAGAACAGCCACCTCGCCAAGCCCGAGGTCCGCATGGCCATCGCCCATGCCCTCGACGAGGAAGACGTCGTGGCCCGCACCGTCGGTCAGTTCTCCGACGAGGCCTCCGTCCTGCAGAACCGCATCTGGCTGAGCAACCAGCCCCAGTACGAGGCCCACGGCGACGAGTACCTCGGCGCCAACGTCGAGGAGGCCCAGAGCCTGCTCGAGGAGGCCGGCTACGACTGCTCCTCCAGCCCGTGCACGCACCCCGAGGACGGCGAGCTCACGCTGCGCATCTCCACCACCGGTGGCAACCAGCTCCGTGAGAACACCCAGCTCGTGCTGCAGAACCAGCTGTCCGCAGCCGGCATCAACCTCACCATCGACAACGTCGAGGGTGGCGCGGTGTTCGAGCGCTTCTTCCCGGAGAGCAACCTGATCGCCGATCAGGACTACGACATCGCACTGTTCGCCTGGGTCGGCACGCCCTTCCCGTCGTCGAACAAGGCGCTGTACACCAACGACGATCCGACGCTCGTCGGTTCGAACAACACCGGCTACCAGAACGCCGAGATCGTCGACGTGTTCGACCAGGCCCTGGTCGAGACCGACCAGGACGCGGCCGCCGACCTGTACAACCAGGCCGACGAGATCCTCTGGCAGGACATGCCGACGGTGCCGCTGTACCAGAAGCCGACCTTCCTGGCGTACCGCACCACGATCCAGAACGTGGAGGACAACGCCTCCACCGCTGGTCCGCTGTGGAACGCTACCGAGTGGTCTGTCGAAGGCTGATCGCCCGCGACATCTGAAGTGACATGACAGGGTGGGGTCCGAGCTGCGGGCCCCACCCTGTCGCTTCCTGCCACCGCTGAGAGGATCAGGTCGTGCTCGGATTCGTCATCCGACGGTTCATCGTGTCGATCATCGTGCTGTTCGTGGCATCGGTGCTCATCTACTTCACGGTCACCAGCTTCGGTGATCCCCTGGCGGAGCTGCGCTCGCGCAACCCGCCGGTGCCCGAAGCCGTGATCGAGCAGCGCCGCCAGGAGATCGGCCTCGACAAGCCGCCGGTCGAGCGGTACCTGGCCTGGGCCGGCGACGTCGTCACCCTCGACTTCGGCGACGACCTGCAGGGCAACCCGGTGAACGAGGTGCTGTGGCGTCGGCTCGGGCGCACGCTGCGCATGGTCGTGGCCTCGGTGGTGCTCTCCCTCGTGCTCGCCGTCGGGGTCGGCGTGCTCTCCGCGACCCGCCAGTACTCCAAGACCGACTACTTCTTCACCTTCTCCGGCTTCCTGTTCCTGTCGATGCCGGTGTTCTGGCTCGCGGCGCTCCTCAAGGAGTTCGCCGCCATCCGGTTCAACGAGCTGGTGGGCAGGACCGTCATCTACACGACCGGTTCGGAATCGCCGCGCCTCGATGCGGACTTCTGGGGGCGCATGGCCAACTACGCCGGCCACCTGATCCTGCCCACCATCGCCCTCGCGCTGATCTCCTACGCGGCGTGGAGCCGGTACCAACGCAACTCGATGCTCGACGTGATGGAGTCCGACTACGTCAAGCTCGCCCGGGCCAAGGGCGCGGGAAGACCGCGGGTCGTGTTCCGACACGGCCTGCGCAACGCCCTCATCCCGCTGACCACGATCGTGGCCATCGACTTCGGCGCCGTGTTCGGCGGCGCGATCATCACCGAGCAGGTCTTCGGCTGGTCGGCCATGGGCAACCTGCTGATCGAGGGCCTGCGCGACTACGACGTGAACGTCGTGCTCGCCTGGATGATGGTCACCGGCGTGATCGTCATCATCTTCAACCTCATCGCCGACCTGCTCTACGGCGTGCTCGACCCGAGGATCCGACAGTGACCGACACCGATCGCCCGGACACGCCCGAGACCGAGGACGAGACCCTCGAGGACCGCCGCCCCGTCGACACCGGCGTGCAGCCGAGCGGCCAGCCCGCCGCGCTCACGGCCGACCACGCCGACCACGAGCTGTCGGTGCAGACCCGCTCGCAGCGCCAGCTCATCGTGCGACGCTTCCTGCAGCACCGCCTGGCCATGGTCAGCCTGTTCGTGCTCGTCCTGCTCATCGTCGGCTCCCTCGTGGGGGGCAGCCTGTGGACCTACGACTACGCCGAGCAGCTCCCGACCTTCAACGAGCCGCCCACGTGGCAGCACCCCATGGGCATCGACGACATCGGCCGCGACCTCATGGCCAAGGTCCTCCGCGGCGCCCAGCGCTCCGTGCAGGTCGCGCTCCTCGTCGCGTTCCTGTCCACCACGGTCGGCACCATCATCGGCGCCATCGCCGGCTTCTACCGCGGCATCGTGGACTCGATCCTCATGCGGATCACCGACCTGTTCCTCGTCATCCCGAGCCTGGCCGTGTTCCTGCTGCTCGCCCGCATCGTCGGCGGCGGCTGGTTCCAGCTCGCCCTGATCATCGCCGCCTTCTTCTGGATGCCGCTGGCCCGCATCGTGCGGGCCGAGGTGCTCTCCCTGCGGGAGAAGGAGTACGTCGAGGCGGCCCGGGCCCTCGGGGCCAGCGACGCCCGCATCATCGTGCGCCACCTGCTGCCCAACGCGATCGGCTCGATCATCGTGAACGCCACCATCGTCGTGGCCGTGGCGATCCTGGCCGAGACCAGCCTCAGCTACCTCGGCCTCGGCATCGCCGCCCCGGACACGTCCCTCGGCCTGCTCGTCTCCGAGGGCCAGGCCGCGTTCAAGACCCGTCCGCACCTCTTCTACTGGCCCGGCTTCTTGATCATCATCATCGCCCTCAGCGTGAACTTCGTCGGTGACGGATTGCGCGACGCCTTCGATCCCCGTCAGAAGCGGGTGCGCCAGTGAGCCGCCGCATCCGCACCGGGAACCACGAGCACACCGGCCCCGTCCTCGAGGTCGAGGACCTCACCGTCTCGTTCCCCACCGACGACGGCCTCGTCGAAGCCGTCCGCGGCGTCACCTGGTCCCTGCAGCCCGGCCGCGTGCTCGGCATCGTGGGCGAGTCCGGCTCCGGCAAGTCGGTGTCGGCCAACGCCCTCATGGGCCTGCTCCCCAAGAACGCCCGCATCTCGGGCCAGGCCCGCTTCCAGGGCGACGAGCTGCTCGAGATGAGCGACAAGGAGCTCTCCACGCTGCGCGGCTCGCGCCTGGCGATGATCTTCCAGGACCCGATGACGTCGCTGAACCCGGTGTACCGGATCGGCTGGCAGATCGTCGAGGCCATCCGGCTGCACAACGACGTCACCAAGGACGAGGCGCGCAACCAGGCCATCGAGCTGCTGCGCACGGTCGGCATCCCCAACGCGGAGGAGCGGGTCGACAACTACCCGCACGAGTTCTCCGGCGGCATGCGCCAGCGGGTCGTCATCGCCATCGGCATGGCGAACAACCCCGACGTGATCATCGCGGACGAGCCCACCACCGCCCTCGACGTCACCGTCCAGGCCCAGGTGCTCGACGCCCTGAAGGCAGCCCGCGAGTCCACCGGCGCGGCCATGATCCTCATCACCCACGACCTCGGCGTCGTGGCCGGCTCCGCCGACGACGTGGTCGTGATGTACGCCGGCACCGGCGTGGAGATCGGCACCGTCGACGACATCTACTACGAGCCCCGCCACCCCTACACCCTCGGCCTGCTCGGCTCGCTGCCCCGCATGGACCAGCAGTCGCGGCGGCTGACCCCGATCAAGGGCTCGCCCCCGTCGATGATCGGCATCGGGGACCGGTGCCAGTTCGCGCCCCGCTGCCCGCTGGCCACGGAGATCTGCTGGCAGCAGGAGCCGCCGCTGTTCCCCACCGACACCGAGGGCCACGTCAGCGCCTGCCACCACTGGGAGAAGCTGCGCGACGTCACCGACCCGTCCCAGGTGTTCACCCCGGTGGAGATCGACGGCGGTGGCGAGGACGAGGTCGTGTCCGCACCCGACCCGAAGCTGCGCTCCGACGCCGACGACGAGGGGGTCTCGGCATGACCGAGCCGATCCTGCAGGTCGAGGACCTGCACAAGAACTTCGTCGTCAAGGGCAAGGGCCTGCTCCGCCGCACCGTCGGCGAGGTCAAGGCCGTGTCCGGCGTCAGCTTCGACCTGCACCCGGGGGAGACCCTGGGCGTGGTGGGCGAGTCCGGCTGCGGCAAGTCCACCCTCGGGCGCACGATCCTGCAGCTGCTGCCGGCCACCGACGGCCGGGTGCTGTTCCAGGGCAAGGCGCTCACCGAGATGGGCCGCCGGGAGCTGCGCGACGCCCGCCGCGACCTGCAGATCGTGTTCCAGGACCCCTACGCCTCGCTCGACCCCCGCATGCCGGTCAGCGAGATCATCGGGGAGCCGCTGCGCATCCACGGGCTCTGGAAGGACGGCGGCAAGCAGAAGGTCGCCGACCTGCTCACCCTCGTCGGCCTCAAGCCCGAGCACGCCAACCGGTTCCCACACGAGTTCTCCGGCGGGCAGCGCCAGCGCATCGGCATCGCCCGGGCCCTGGCCCTCGAGCCCAAGGTGCTCGTGCTCGACGAACCGGTCTCGGCCCTCGACGTGTCGGTCCAGGCCGGCGTCATCAACCTGCTCGAGGACCTCCAGAACCGCCTCGGCCTCGCCTACATCTTCATCGCCCACGACCTGTCCGTCGTGCGCCACATCTCCGACCGGGTCGCGGTCATGTACCTCGGCCAGGTGATGGAGATCGCCGATGCCGCCGACCTCTACGGGTCGCCGGCGCACCCCTACACCCAGGCGCTGCTGTCGGCCGTGCCGGTGCCCGACCCCCGCCGCGAGCGGGCCCGCACCCGCATCGTGCTCGAGGGCGACGTGCCCAGCCCGGTGAACCCGCCCTCAGGCTGCCGGTTCCGCACCCGCTGCTGGAAGGCCACGGACAAGTGCGCCGAGGAGGTGCCGGCGCTGATCGACCGGGGCCAGGGCCATCCCGTGGCGTGCCACTACGCCGAGGTCCAGGTCGTCATCTAGCCCGATGGCTCGCTCCACCCGCCCCGCCCCGTGGTGGGTCGCCCTGCTCGCCGTCCTCGCCGTGGTCGCGTCCGGCTGCTCGGTGTTCACCGACGACGGAGACGATGAATCCGTCGTCGGCTCGCCGGAGACCACGCTGCCTCGGGCCGCGACGCTGCTTCGGGTGGCCTCCGGTGACTGGCCCACCTGCCTGAACCCGATCACCTGCACCGACCCCACCGCCCGGACGCTGGTGCTGCAGCACGTGCTGCCCAAGCTCATGGAGGTCGACGCCGACGGCCGCTACGTGCCGTCGCCGGTGCTGGCCGGCGGGCCCGAGGTCCGCGTGGACGACGAGACGGGGGAGCAGACGATCACGTTCGTGCTCGCCGAGGAGGCCCGCTGGCACGACGGGCGGCCGATCACGAGCAGCGACGTCCTCGGGACCTGGCTGGCGCACCTGGAGACGCCCGGCGCGGTGGCGTCGGGCTACGAGCGGATCACCGCGGTGGACGACACCGACCCGCTGGTCGCCCGGGTCACGCTGGCCCAGCCGTGGCCGGACTGGCCCGAGCTGTTCGGCGGCTACACCGGCTGGCTGCTCCAGGCCGACGCCTTCGGCGCCGGCACCGACCTGAGCGGTCAGTTCAGCGACTTCGTGCCCTTCGGCGCCGGTCCCTACGAGCTGGCGTCCTTCGACGAGCAGTCCCTCGTGCTCGTCGCCCGCGAGGAGCACTGGGACCCCGACCGGCAGGCGGACATCGACCAGGTGCGCATCGACCGCTTCGCCGACCTCGGCGATGGCGAGGCGACGGGCCGGGTGAGCGTCCCCGGCAGCATCGACCTGCTCATCCCGACCGGCGCCGTCCCCGAGGTCGCCGCCCGCTTCGACCTGCGCCGCACGCCAGTGCCGTCGGTGGTGGGCCTGTTCTTCGACCGCCGCACCGCACCGCTGGGGTCGGCCGGCGTGCGAGCCGCCGTCGACGCCGCCCTGGACCGCCGCGACCTGGTCGAGCTCGCCGGCGTCGACCCCGACGAGCTGGTCACCTGCCTGGGGTGGCTGCCCGGCGAGGAGGCCTGCGGGGAGGACCTGGAGGAGGAGGGTGCCTCGGCGGAGGAGACCGATGCCCTGCTGGAGGGCGACGGCTGGCCGGTGCTGCTCGACGGCACCCGGGGGCGTCCCGACCTGCCGCTCGCCACCCCGGTGTCCTACGACCCCCGCCTGGAGGGCGCCGAGGCCATCGCCGAGGCTGTCGTCGAAGCCCTGGTCGTGCGGGGCTTCACGGCGAGCGCCGAGCCGCTGACGGCCGAGACCTGGATGCGGCGGGACCGGGAGAGCGGCACCGGCATCGGCGTGTTCGCCGTGCGGCTCGGCACCGCCCAGCGGGCCTCGGCGCTCTACCGCTGCGACGAGGGCTCGCTGAACCCGATGGCCTGGTGCGAGCAGGACTCCCAGGTGCTCTCCCGGGAGCTGGTCGATGCCGCCAGCGAGGACGAGCGGCTGGAGATCGCCGAGGAGCTGGGGGAGCTGGCGGCCACGTCGCTGTCCTGGCTGCCCCTGCACCAGCGCACGGTCCGCTGGCTGGTCGACCCCGACCGGATCATCACCCCGGACCAGGCCCCCCTCGGCGCCGGTCCGCTCGGCGCCCTCCACGACTTCGACCGGGCCGACCGCTGAGCGGTACGCTCGTCCGTTCCTGTCCCCGACACTCCTCGGACCGATGCTGAAGATCATCGTCACCACCATCCACGTGAGCCAGGCGCTGGCCCTCATCGGGCTCGTCCTGTTGCACTCCGGCAAGGGCGGTGGCCTCTCGGACATGTTCGGTGGCGGCGTCGGTGCCGCAGCCGGCGGTTCGACGGTGATGGAGAAGAACCTCGACCGCATCACGATCGTGGTCGCCGTCGGGTTCGTGTTCACCACCATCGGGCTGGCCCTGATCCTCGACTGAGGCTCGGGTCGCGCCGGTGCGTTCGCTGCCGCGCCCCCTCCAGATCCTGACAGCGCTGCTGTTGCTCGCCGGCGCGTGCTCGTCCGACGGCGGCGATCTCGAGCGGGCGGAAGCGCCGAGCTCGACAGCTCCGCCGTCCACCACCGAAGGCGATGACCCTCCGGCCGATGGCGAGGAGCCCACCGAGGGCAGCGACGTGCTGCGGCTCGGCCTGGCCGGGCCCATGTCGCTCGACCCCGCCGCCATCTCGCCGGCCAGCGTCTCGTCGATGATCCTGGTCGACCTGGTCCACGACACCCTGACCGAGGTCGACGGCGAGGGCCGTCCCCAGCCCGGCCTAGCCACCTTCGACGCCAACGAGGACCGCACCCTGTGGCGGTTCACCCTCGGCGAGGAGGCCACCTTCGGCGACGGCGCACCCGTCACGGCCGACGACGTGGTCGCATCGCTCGACCGGGTCCGGTCCCAGGGCGGCGCCTCCCTCGCCGCCATCGCGCTCGAGGACGTCGCCGCCATCACCGCCGTCGATCCCCGCACGATCGACATCGGCCTGGTCGCCCCCTCTGCCGTGCTCCCCGAGGTGCTGGCCTCGCCCCTGTACGGGATCGTGGACCGGGACCTGTTGCCGACCGCTGTCGGTTCGCCGCTCAACCCGTCGGGTGCCCACGACGTCGAGGCCGCCGCGCCCGATCGGCTCGTGCTGGAGCGCCGGCGGGGCGAGGGCCCGGCCACGATCGAGCTGCGGCTCTTCCCCGACGACGCCGCCGCCTACGACGCCATGTCGGCCGGCGAGCTCGACTGGTCGCCCGTGCCCGTCGACCGGCTCGGCGATGCCGGCACCGCGTTCGGCCTCGGCGGGCTGGTCCCGTTCCACGCGACCCTGCTGCTCGGCGTCAACCCCAACGTCGAACCGCTGGCCCGAGCGCCGCTGCGCCAGGCCATCTCGCTGGCGATCGATCGGACCACCCTCACCGAGGCGGTCTTCGGCCCCACCGCGCAGCCGCTGCGAGGGCTGCTGCCCGCCGGGGTCGCCGGCGCGGCGGGGGAGTGCGTCGGCTTCTGCGGCCCGGACGTGGAGCGTGCCCGCCAGATCGTCGCCCAGGCCTTCCCGGAGGGCGCACCTCCGCCGGTGCGGCTGCTGACCGACGACTCGGCCACCCACCAAGCCGTGGCCGGCGTTCTGAGCGAGCAGCTCGGCGCCGTCGGCGTGGAGCTGGCGCCGTCGTCGCTGGATCCGACCACCTACGAGGCCACCCTGGCGACCCGCCAGCACCAGCTGTTCCTGTACAGCACCCTCGGCGTCGGCCTGACCCCGGCGTCGCACCTGCTGGCCTGGCAGTCCTCGTCGCCCGACAACCTGGCCGCCTACGGCCAGGGCCTGGTCGACGTCGCCCTCGCCACCGCCCGGGCCGAGCCCGACCCGGCCGTCCGGGTGGCCCGCTGGCGGGAGATCGAGGGGGCCGTGCTCGCCGACGTGCCGGTCGTGCCCCTGGCCCAGCTGCGCACGGTCGCGGTCGTGCGCGAACGGGTCCGAGGGCTGCAGGTGCGGGCCGACGGGAGCATCGACGTCGCCGGCGTGACCTTCTCGGGCTCCTGAGCCGGCGGCGGATGTGGTCCCGGGAGCAGCCGTTGGTATTGTGTCGCCTCCGCCCGGGTGCTTCCCGGGCGGACACGTCGGAGTGGCGGAATTGGCAGACGCGCTAGCTTGAGGGGCTAGTGCCCGCAAGGGCGTGGGGGTTCAAGTCCCCCCTCCGACACCAGCCCTGAACAGGGCAAACACGCCGAGCGGCCGCCTCCGGGGGGCCGCTCGTTTCGCGTTCGCCAACCGTTGACACCAGTCCTGGCCCTCACCGGCAGCGTAGTCACCGTCAATGGTGCGTGTGGCGAACATAAACGGTGATAACGGTATGTGTGGATGACATGTGAGGTATGGTGAGGGGAGGAGGCCCTTCATGTCCAGACCCGTGCCCTTCCAGGTGCAGCAAGCCGGCGTCGACATCGGTGAGAACCTCGCTGCGTGGCGCAAGCTGCGCAACCTCACCGCCCAGCAGGTCGCGGAACGCGCCGGAACGACGCGCCAGACCGTCGGTCGACTCGAACGCGGCGACCTGTCGGTGGGCCTCGACATCGTCCTGAGCGTCGCCCGGGCCGTGGGCGTCCTCGCGGAGCTCGTCAAGGCAACAGACCCGTACGAAACGTCGTTCGGACGCGCTCGTGCAGATCAGGCTCTGCCGAAGCGGGTGCGCCAGTGACGACGGTCCAGGTCCACGTCGAGGCTCGCGACGGCACCGTCCGTGTCGGCACGGCACGCATCACCCGTTCCCGCGGGATCGACACGACCGAGTTCGTCTACGACTCCGCGTTCCTTGCCGGACCGGGCTGGGAGGTGAGTCCTGACCTCCCGGTTCGCGCCGGATCATCCGTGATCGAGGGCCTGCCGGGTGCCCTCGACGACAGCGCGCCCGACACCTGGGGGCGGAACCTGATCGCCCGTCGCCTCGCCGCCCAGGCACGCGACGCCGGCCACGTCGCCCCGACACCCACCGAGGTGGACCACCTCCTCGGCGTCAACGACCTGACCCGCCAAGGGGCGCTTCGCTACCGCCGTGACGACGACGGACCGTTCCTCGCTGCCTCCAACGCGGTCCCGCGCCTGGTGCAGCTCAGCGAGCTCTACGAGGCGACCCGAGCCGTCGACGTCGCGGACGGTGCCGACGCCGACGCCGCCGTCTCCGCACTCCTCGATGCCGGGTCGGGGTCGCTCGGTGGCGCGCGCCCGAAGGCCTCGGTGACCGACGGGGGAAGCCTCTACGTCGCCAAGTTCCCGAGAGGTGACGACCGGTGGGACGTGATGCGCTGGGAGGCGGTCGCCCTCGACCTCGCCGACCGCTGCGGTCTGCGCACTCCGCCGCACGACCTCCTCGACGTCGGCGGCGTTCCCGTGCTCCTCGTCGAGCGCTTCGACCGAGAGGGCGATCACCGGATCCCGTTCCTGAGTGCCAGATCCCTCATCGGTGCGCACGACGAAGCAGCTCGCGACTACCTGGAGCTGGTCGATGCACTCACCGAGCACGGCAGCAACGTCCGAGCGGACCTGGACGAGCTGTGGCGACGGATCGCGTTCTCCATCGTGTTGAACAACGTCGACGACCACATGCGCAACCACGCCACGCTCCGAGGCCCCGGCGGTTGGACGCTGTCTCCTGTGTTCGACGTGAACCCCGACCCGACGACCGCCCCGAGCGCCTCGAGCATCGCGGGAGAGACCTCCCCCGCAGCCAGGCGCAGGGCGCTGCTCGCCACTGCTGACCGGTTCGGCTTGAGCGAGGCCGAAGCGAAGGATCGCTGGCACCAGATCGTGGGGGTCGTGGCGAACTGGCGAGCGGTGGCATCCACGCGCGAGATCCCGACGAAAGAGCAGGACAGGTTCGCGGCCGTACTCGACCGGTGGACCGGCAGAGGCCCCTGACTCGGGCAGGTGCGCCAGCTCGGTCCAACCAACCGGGTGGCTGTGCACGCCCGTGAAGCGTGCTCCGCGGCCCAGAACCGTTCGGTTGCGGTCCGGGTTCAGGATACGGTGATCGTGGTCTCGACGTGGCCGTGGGTGTCGCCCCGGACCCAGTGCCGGATGTCCATCGGGACGGAGAACGTGCCCGTGCGGTCCGGCGCGATCAGCACGTCACGACGCTGGGCGTTGGAGAGCCAGAACGGTTCGCCCGCCGGGATGGTGAACGGGCGTGAGTAGCGGCCGGTCTTGGGGCCCCCGAGCACCTGGCCGTCCAGGCTGATCACGTCCGCGTCGAAGGGCAGTCGCACCTCGACGGTCCCGTACGCGCCGTTGAGGATCCGGAGCAGGACCCGCTCCCCGAGCTGGCACTGCAGCGCGACCCGGGGGTCGGTGCGGGTCCACGGGTGGGGGACGCCGGAGATGAGGAAGTAGGTGGGCCGGAAGTGGAGGAGGTGCTGGCCCTGGTCGAAGGGGCACGCGTTCATGCCCAAGGAGTGGTCGATCTCGGGGTCGTGCCAGAGGGGGTCCACGTCGTCGGGGATCCAGATCGCCTCCCGGTCGTAGGGGACGATGTCGTTGCCGCGCCGCACGAAGCCCTCACCCTCCGGCGGGTCGACGATGAGGGACCCGTACATGCCGAGCTCGAAGTGCAGGACCGTGTTCTTGTGGCAGTGGTAGAAGTAGCTGCCGGCGGAGGTGGGCCGCCACTGGTAGGTGTACACGTCGTCCACCTCGAACGACGTGTGGCCGACGCCGTCGTTGTGGGGCGTCGGCTCGATCCCGTGGTGGTGGATCGTGTGGGTGTTCTTCGAGGCGTTGAGGGTGGTGTGCACGACCTGTCCCTCGCGCACCCGCATCATCGGTGAGGGGAATGGTCGCCGAACCCGGCTCCTCGGGTCCTCGAACCCCCAGAACCTGATGCTGCGTCCGTCTGGCATGGTGACGTCGGCCCCGGTGTGCACATCGCGGACGAAGGTGATGTCGGGCACCACCCGGTCGGGCGTCTCGGGGTTGGCGTCGCGCACCTTGCAGCCGAAGGCCTCGAAGTGGCGCTCATCGGCGATGTCGTCGCGCAGGACGACGGGGAGCCCGGCCTCGTCCGAGAGCGTCCGGAGCTGGTTGGCGCCGTCGGTCGGGATGGTGCAGATGAACGGCTCGGTGGTGACCGGATCTGCGGACACCTCGGTGGTGGCGGTGTCGGTCATCGTCGCTTCCTTCAGTCTGGACTACCGGTCCCGGGGCTTCCCGGGCTTGTCGGGCTTGTCGGGAGGCTTCCCGGGCTTCCCCGGTGGCGTCGTGGTGGTGGTCGTCGTGGTGGTGGGCGCGGTGGTGCTCGTGCTGGTGGTGGTGCTCGTCGAGGTGGACGTCGTGGTCGTGGTGGTGCTCGTCGTCGGCGGCGGCCCCTCCACGAGGTCACCCTCCAGGACCCAGTGGGTGATCAACCCCTGGGGGTAGTTGCCGCCGTTCGCCAGCTGCGAGAGCTCCATGTGGCAGTGCATCGGGTAGACCATCCCGACCATGCCGTCTCCGGCCAGGTCCGAGGTCCACACCGTGGGGTCGCTCGGCGGCCACGGCCAGGCGTCAGGCGGACGCACGAACGGCAGCACCACGTCGGCGGTGTGCAGCGGGGGGACCCGCCAGGTGTCGAGTGCGAACACGTTGTCGTGGGTCCGGCCGCCCTCGGCGAGGACGTAGACGTGGTTCCCGTGGATGTGGGGCGAGTGGGTCGCGAGGCCGACGTTGGCGGTGCGCAGCAGCGCGGGCTGGCCGACGCGGCCGTGCGGCGCGATCGCTCGATCGTGGGCCGAGAAGAACCCGCTCTTGCCGTTGATCATGAAGTACGTCGGGACGTAGTCGTCGAGGAACGCCTCCGGCGAGAGGCCGGGATCCTGGCGGATCCGATCGTGGGCGACCGGATCGGCGGTGGAGAACGCCCAGATCCAGGTCCGCTCCGGGACCCAGGGGTGGCCGGGGAACTGGTAGCTCGTCCCGAGGTCCTCGAAGAGGTTCCGCACCGCGGTCGTGGGGTCGGTGTAGGGCGTGGATGCATCTTCCGGCAGGACGACGAGCACCCCGGCGAGGCCCATGGCCCGGTGCATCGGCGCCCGGAGGGGATCGAGGTAGAGGTAGGTGCCGGCGGCCGGCGCAGGGAACGACACCCGCACCGTCTGCCCGGGCTCGATGGGGCCGCTGTCGACGACGCCCTGCACGGCGAAGGCGTGGACGCCCGGGAGCTCGTTCGTCACGTCGATGACGACGGGATCCCCATCTCGTGCGTAGATGACCGGCCCGGGGACCCGCAGCCCGGCCTGGGGACTGTCGAAGGACCACATGTAGACGCGGGTGCGATCGACCATCTCGACGAGGCACTCGCGCATCGTGAGCGAGAGCGAGGTCTGGGTGGCGTAGGAGGCCGTGATCCCGAAGGCATCGAACACGCCGACCCGCGGCCCGACGGCGATGCCGGCCAGTCCGGCGGCGGTGAGCTTGAGCGCTGCGCGGCGGCTCATCTGGGTCGGCATGGTCCTCGTCCTCCGTACGACCGGCGGCTGGCCTGGGCTCGGCCTCGACCGAGCGTGGATCAGCCACCTTCGAAAAACCTCTGAGGACGGTCAGGCGCGCAGCTTGGCGGTCGGTGCTCGCCAGCCACGGCGGATGGCGAGGAGGCGCACGACCAGCACCGCCGCGGCGATGGCCCCGGCCTGTGGGGCGTCGAGGGCGTCCTGGGACCACACCGCCGCGGTTGCCGCGGCCCCGAGGGTCGCCGGGATCGCGTAGAGGGCGCTGTCGGCCTTGAAGACGGTGGGGACCTCCCGGGCCAGGACGTCGCGGATGACCCCGCCGCCCACCGCGGTCATGGTGCCGAGCAGGACCGACGGCAGCACGCCGAGGCCGGCGTCGAGCGCCTTGGCCGAACCGACCACGCAGAACAGGCCGAGCCCGGCGGCGTCGAAGGCCAGCACGGGGCGGTGCATCCGCTCCACCAGGTGGTGCGCGACGAGCACGAAGGCGGTCGCCACCAGGGGCACGGCCAGGTAGAGCTGGTCGCGCAGGGCGACGGGCGGCAACTGGCCGAGCATGGTGTCGCGCAGGATGCCCCCGCCGAGGCCGGTGACGGTGGCGAGGACCAGGATGCCGACCAGGTCGAAGTGCCGGCGTACCGCGAGGGAGGCGCCCGACAGGGCGAACACCAGCACGCCGGCCAGGTCCAGGGCCCGCTCCAGCTCGGGCTCGAGGCCGGTGAGCGTCACAGGTCGGCGGCCTTGGGCATCGACGGGCTCCATCGTTCGGGGTCGGGCGGGTCCCGTACATTGCCTCCGGTGTCGGCATCGGTGCACCTCGAACCCCACATCCGCGACGTCCCCGACTGGCCCGAGCCCGGCGTGGTCTTCAAGGACATCACGCCCCTGCTCGCCGATCCGGCCGGCTTCGCCTACGCGGTGCGGTCCCTGGCCGAGCCCTTCGCCGGGCGGGGGATCACGAAGGTGGTCGGCATGGAGGCCCGCGGGTTCCTCATCGGCGCACCGGTCGCCCTGCACCTCGGCGCCGGGTTCGTGCCCGTGCGCAAGCCGGGCAAGCTGCCCCGGGCCACGGACTCCGAGGAGTACGCGCTCGAGTACGGCACCGACCGGCTGGAGATCCACGCCGACGCCGTCGGCGCCGGTGACCTGGTCCTCGTCATCGACGACGTGATCGCAACCGGCGGGACGGCAGCGGCCACGGTGGCGCTGGTCGAGCGCTCGGGCGCGACGGTGGTCGGCCTCGGCTTCGTCATCGAGCTGGCGTTCCTCGGCGGCGCCGACAAGCTGGCCGGGCACGAGCACGTGTCGCTGCTCACCTACCGATGACCGGCTCGCCGCTCGTCGTGGTCGCCATCGGCACCGAGGCCGCCCACCTGCGGGGCCTCGACGTGGTGCTCACCGGCATCGGCAAGGTGTCGGCCGCCGTCGCGGTGACCCGGGCGATCGCCGAGCACCGCCCGTCGTTCGTGCTCAACGTCGGCACCGCCGGCGCCCTGCGGGACGGGTTCGAGGGCGCCCACCGGATCGGCCGGGTGCTCGAGCACGACGTCGACCACGCCTTCCTGCGCACCCTCACCGGGGAGGACAGCATCGGCGAGATCGTGCTCGACCCGGGGGAGCCGACCACCCTCGCCACCGGCGACGCCTTCGTGTCCGACCCGACCGTGCGCCTCGCCCTGGCCGAGCGGGCCCACCTCGTCGACATGGAGGGCTTCGCCGTCGCCCGGGCCTGCGCCGCCGCCGAGGTCGAGTGCCGCATGGTCAAGGTCGTCTCCGACACCGCATCGGAGGACGCAGCCCGGTCGTGGAAGGCCGAGGCGGACCGCACCGCCCGGCTCATCGCCGAGGTCGTGGCCGAGCACCTCTGAGCCAGCTGTTCCGCAGCCGCTGCCAGACGCCCGGGGGCTACCCGACGGGCTCGAGCACGCGGCGCTCCTCGTGCTCGTGCAGCTCGGCCTGCTCGCCCCGGCGGACCCGCCACTCGCCCCACAGCTTGAGGCACGACGGCTGGATCAGCACCGACGCGAGCAGCGAGTACACGATCGTGACCGCCACGATGATGCCGAACTGCTGCATCGGGAGCAGCGAGGCGAAGGCCAGGACGCCGAAGCCGGCCGCGGTGGTGGCCGCCGACCCGGCCATGGCGCCGCCGGTGTGGGTGACGGTCTGGCGGATGGCCTCGTCGATCGTCTCGTAGCGGCGGCGGTCCTCCATGAACCGGTGGGTCACGTGGATGCCGAAGGGCACGCCGATGCCGATGGCGAGCGACGCCACCATGGCGGTCAGCACGTTGAAGCTGATGTCGAGCAGCACCATGGTGCCGAGCACCCAGCCGACGACGGCGATGGAGGGGACCATCGTGATGGCCCCGAGCAGCGGCTTGCGCTCCACCACGCCGAAGTAGGCGATGAGCAGCGTCAGGGCGCCGAGCAGCGTGATGGCGATGCCCTGGGTCTGGCTGGCGGTGAGGGCATCGAGGGTCTCGTCCAGCACCAGGGACTCGGACACGACGGTGGTCGTGCCCCCGGCGTCGCGGATCGGTACGAGGGCGGCGTCGAGGTCGCTGGCGAGGGCCTCGGCCCGGTCCTGGCCGGCGGTCGTCGCGATCATCAGGGCGGCCACGTCCGGTCCGGTGTCCGGCAGCCGGCTGACCTGGGCGGCGCCGGCCTGGGACCGCACGTCCTCGACGCCGGCGAGCAGCTCAGGCGCCTCGGCGATGGCGGCGGCCAGCTCGGCGTCGGTGACGTCGCCGTCGATCAGCACGAAGGTGGACTCGGACAGGTCGCCGCCGAAGAGGGTGTCGAGCTTGTCGATGAGCATGCCGGGCTCGGAGTCGGCCGGCACGAAGTCGTCCTGGCTGAACGAGGTCTCGATCTGGCTGCCGGCGCCACCGGCGACGACGGTGACCACGAGGGCGATGGCGAGCGTGAGCCGGGGTGCCCGCTCGGCCACGGCGGCCGTGCGGCCCATGAAGGCGGCCAGCCCGTTCGTCCCGGAGCGCTCGCGCCGGCGGCGACGGGTGGCCCGGGCCAGCGCCCGGGGGCGATCGTCGAGGAGGCGCCGGGCGCTGGGGACGAGCAGGGTCATGACCACGAGTGCTGAGGTCACGCCGACGGCGGTGAACACGCCGAAGTCGGCGATCGGGGGCAGCGGGGACACCAGGTTGGTGAGGAACCCGACCACCGTGGTCAGCGTGGCGAGCACCAGGGCGCCGCCGACGGTGCGCACGGCCATCGCGGCGGCGTCGGGCGGGGCGAGCCCGTGGCGCTGCTCCTCCCGGTAGCGGGACGTGAGGTGGATGGCGTAGTCGATGCCGAGACCGATCAGGAGCACCGGGACGATCGTGGAGATCTGGGTGAAGTTGCCGACGAGGCCGAGGTGGTCGGGGCCGAGGACGACGGCGAAGCCGAACATCCAGGTGATCGTGACGATGAGGCCGACGAAGCCGAGGACGACGTCGCTGACGGTGCGGAACTGCAGGAAGAGGATGGCGACGATGAGGAACAGGGAGAGGCTGAGCAGCCGCGGCATCTCGTCCTCGGACTCGGCCTGCAGGGCGTCGCTGAGGATGGCGGCGCCGAAGGGGTCCACGTCGATGCCGGCGACGTCGACGACCTCGAGCTGCTCGGCGAGGTCGAGGGTCGCCTCCTGGGCGTCGGCGTCGGGCAGGGCGGGGTCGAGCTCGACGACGACGAGCCCGGCCCGGGCCGAGGCGGTGGCCGGATCGAGGTCGCGCGAGAGGAGGCTGGCCGCGGCGGGGGAGACCCCGTCGGCCTGCACGGCCGCGGCGAAGGAGGCGACGCCGCGTCGCCCGTCGGCGAGGGGGATGTCGCTGGCGCGGGCCACGGCCTCGACCTGCTCGGCGGCCTCGATCCCGGCGGGGTCGAGCACGTTGCCGCTGGGCCCGGCGTCCACGACGACCTGGACGCGGGCGCCGCCGGTGGCGAAGTCCTCCTGGATCCGGTCGAAGGCGTCGGCCAGCTCGCTGTCGGGGGCGAACGAGGTCAGCTCGGTGTCGGTGGTCTGGCCGGCGGCGAAGCCGCCGAGCACCACGGTCATGACGGCGAGGAACGCGAGGGTGATCCCCGGACGGCGCTCGACTGCCCGTGCCATCGTCTGCAGCCACCAACGCATGTCTTCGCCTCCGGTCCGGAACGGTCAGGACGAGCCTAGGAAAGTGAAACTGCGTATCAATCGTCACCGAGTGTCACATGTGTCACATCCGGGGGTCGCGGGGTGGTGCGAGGATGGGGACGTGTCCGAGCCGGGGAAGGTGTCGCTGCGGGAGCGCAAGAAGCAGCAGGTCCGTCGGCGGTTCCAGCGGATCGCGCTCGAGCTGTTCGACGAGCGGGGCTTCGAGCACGTCACCGTCGACGACATCGCCGAGCGGGCCGAGATCTCCCGAAGCACGTTCTTCCGCTACTTCCCGACCAAGGAGGACGTGCTCATCGGGCGGGCGGACGAGCACCTCGAGGAGCTGCGGGATGCGTTCGTGGCCCGCGCCCCGGACGAGCCGGTGCTGCGCTCGCTGCGCCACTCCCTGGAGGCGCTCGCCGCCAGCTACGAGGCCGAGCGGTCCGACTTCGTGGCCATGCGCCGCATCGCCCAGGACCACCCCTCGATCCTGGCCCGCGGCCTGGAGCACCAAGCGGTGTGGGAGGAGACCTTCGCCGAGCTGCTCGCCGACCGGCTCCAGGACACCACCGGCCCCGGTCTGCACTCGCGGGTGGTGGCCGGGGCCGTCATGGCCGCCATCCGGGTCGCCATCGACGAGTGGCTGGCCGAGGACGGCAGCCGGGACCTGCAGGCGCTGATCGGGGAGGCCTTCGAGGTGCTCGGCGACGGGCTGTTCCGGGCGCTGCGCGAACCGGGCTGACGCCCTCGGACCTAGACGACCGCCTCACCGGTGGGCGTTCGCACTCGGAGCCGCTCCTCGAGCTCCACGTCCTCGAGCAGGGAGGAGACGAGGTGCTGGGCCTGGGTCATCGCCTCGTCCAGCAGGGCCGCGGCGTCGTCACCCGAGCCGGCCTCCAGGCGCCACTTGGCGACCGTGAGGCGCTGCAGGATCTCGTCGTTGACCTCCGCAGCGTCGCGGCGGCGGGTGGCGGCGACCGCGAGCGCGAGCCGAGCGGCGCTCGCGTCCTCCACCGCGTCCGCGGCAGCACCGACGAGCACGCCGAGCAGCACGAGCGGCACGATCCGGGATGCCCAGCCGAGGGCGCTCACCGAGACCTCGGGGTGCGAGGCGGACCAGGCGACGAGCAGCCCGGCGGCGGACAGGGCGGCGGTGGTGCCCACGACCAGACCGAAGGCCATCGCGGCGAGGGCGATGGGGAGGGCGTAGAGCAGGCCGGTGGCGTCGGCCTCGCTCGAACCCACCAGGCGCAGCGCGGTCACGACCGCGAACAGGGCGGCCGTGACCATTGCGGCGTAGTGCGGGTGGCGTCGGAACCACGGCCCCCCAGCGACGAGGCGATCCATGGGGACACTCTCGCTCCGGAATCCGGCGGTTACCGGGGTCCTATGTCACCAAGTTCCGGGGACGTCGCCTCAGATGGCCCCGGCCAGCGCGTTCAGGGCGCCGGCTGCGCCGCTGCGCATCGGGTCGTTGGCCTCGAGGCTCCCGTCCTGCACCCGGTCGTGGATGAAGGGGATCGGCACCGTCGAAGTTGTACTCCGGCATGACGAAGGCGAACGCGTCACCGCGGCTGATGGTGTCGGACCAGCGGCGGGTGTGGTCGTGCTCGTACTGCTGCAGCCGGGGGTGCTTGGGCTCGTCGAACAGCGGGAGGTCGACCTCGGCGAGGTCCACGAGCTCGACGTCGAAGCCGGCGTGGCCCTCGGCCTCGGCGGCGAACCACTCGGCGACGGTCCGGCCGACCCGGCCGGGTCGGGTGCTGGCGACGATGACCTGGAGGAGGGGCATGCTCCGGGACCTACCCGGGCATGCCCCTCACCATCCACGGCTCAGCTGGGGTCGTCGGTCCAGCGGAGGTAGGGCTTGACCTCTTCGACCTTGTCGGCACCGAAGCGCTCCTTGGCGTCCTCGGTGGACATCCCGGGCGACACGATGACCTTCTCGCCCTGGGTCCAGTCGGCCGGGGTGGCCACCGGTGCGGAGTCGGTGAGCTGGAGGGCGCCGACGACGCGGAGCAGCTCGTCGAAGTTGCGGCCGACGGACTTGGGGTACGTCAGCGTGAGGCGCACCTTGTTCGCCGGGTCGATGATGAAGACCGAGCGCACCGTGGACGTGTCGCCCTCGCCGGGGTGGATCATGTCGTAGAGCTCGGCGACCTTCTTGTCCGGATCGGCGATGATCGGGAAGTTGAGGTCGGTGCCGCCCACCTCGCCGATGTCGGGCGCCCAGCCGTTGTGGGAGGCGACGTCGTCGACCGAGAGGGCCAGGACCTTGGTGTTGCGCTTGGCGAAGTCGTCCTTCATCTGCGCGGTGCGGCCGAGCTCGGTGGTGCACACGGGCGTGAAGTCGGCCGGGTGGCTGAACAGCATCGCCCAGCTGTCCTTCTTCCACTCGTGGAAGTCGATCTCACCCTCGGTCGTGTCGGCGGTGAAGTTCGGGGCCTCGTCACCCAGGTGGATGCTCATCGAAGTGGTCCTTTCGCAGGGGTCGTCTTCGTCGGCCCAGGTCTACGACCTGGGTGCTCCCAAGGCAACGCTTCCGCCGACCCGCCTGTTCCCTCAGCTCGACGGCGACGACGGCGTGAGGTCGTGCGGCGCGGCCCACGAGTGCAGGGTCCGCACGTAGCCGGCGCGCTCGAAGGCGGCCGGGTCGCCCGAGGTGGAGTGGTTGGCGCTGCCCCGGAGCTGGGTGACCGACTCGTACTCCCGCTCGGTCAGCCAGGCCAGCAGCTCGGACTCGAGCACCGCGACGTGCTCGGGGCCGTGGCGCAGCAGCGCCGAGGTGGTCATGGCCACATCGGCCCCGACCAGCAGGGCCTTCACCACGTCGGTGCCGCCGGCCACGCCGGAGGTGGCCGCCAGCGACGCCCGGCCCCGGAGGTGCGGGGACAAGATGGCGATCCAGCGCAGTGGCAGCCGCAGCTCGGACGGGCTGCTCAGCTCGACGCGGGGCACGACCGTGAGGCTCTCCAGATCCAGGTCCGGCTGGTAGAAGCGGTTGAACAGCACCAGGCCGTCCGCCCCCGCCCGCACGACGTCCTGGGCGAAGCCGGCCATCGCCGAGTAGTAGGGGCTGAGCTTCACCGCGAGCGGGATGTCGATCTCCTCGCGCACGGCGGTGATGATCTCCAGGTCTCGGTCCTCGACATCGTCGGCGGCGAGCCGCGGGTCGGCGGCGAGGTGGTACAGGTTCAGCTCGAGCGCGTCGGCGCCCGCGTCCTGGAGCCGGCGGGCGTGGTCGGTCCACCCGCCGGGGGAGGTGGCGTTGAGGCTGGCGATCACCGGCAGCGACGTGACGGCCTTGATCCGGGCCAGGCGCTCCACGTAGCGGTCGCCGGCGTGGGGCAGCTCGTCGATGGAGGGGAAGTAGTCGAGCGCCTCGGCGAAGTGCTCAGAGCCTGCTTCGAGGGCCCGGTTGAGCTCGGACTCCTCGTGGAGGATCTCCTCCTCGAACAGCGAGGGCAGCACGACCGCGCCGGCGCCGGCGGCCTCCAGCCGACGCACGACGTCGGGGTCGTCGGTGATCGGCGACGCCGAAGCCACGATGGGCGAGCGCAGGGTCAGGCCCAGGTAGGTGGTGGTGAGGTCGACCATCTCAGCGCTCCGTCTCGTCGTTGCGGATCTCGACCGGCACGTCGCCGCCGGGCTCGGGCTCGGGCTCGTGCAGCGTCGGGATCGTCCGGTGCATGCCGGCCAGCTGCTCGTAGTAGCGCCAGCGCTCGTCGGCGTCGGCCTGGGCCAGCTCGGCCAGCATCTCGGCCCGCTCGGGGTCGGTGCGCTGGAGGATGGCGAAGCGGGTCTCGGAGGAGACGAACTCCTTGATCGGGATGGTCGGCTTCTTGGAGTCGAGCGCGAACGGCTGGCCGTCCTCGGTCTCGCTCGGCCGGAACCGGTAGAGGGGCCAGTAGCCGCTCTTCACCGCGTCCTTCTGGTGGCTCATCGACTTCGACATGTCGATGCCGTGGGCGATGCAGGTGCTGTAGGCGATCACCAGGGACGGGCCGGGCCAGGCGTCGGCCTCGAGCAGGGCCTTGGTGGTCTGCAGCTCGTTGGCCCCCATCGAGATCTGGGCCACGTAGACGTTGCCGTAGGCCCGGGCGATGGCGCCGAGGTCCTTCTTGCCGATGCCCTTGCCGGCGGCGGCGAACTTGGCGACCGCGGCCCGGGGCGTGGCCTTGGACGCCTGGCCACCGGTGTTGGAGTACACCTCGGTGTCGAGGACGAGGATGTTGACGTTGCGCCCGGTCGAGAGCACGTGGTCGAGGCCACCGAAGCCGATGTCGTAGGCCCACCCGTCGCCGCCCATCAGCCACACGCCCTGGCGGACGAGGTTGCCGACGAGGGAAGCCAGGTGCGAGGCGTCCACCGCCGTGTCGGGCTGCTCGACGAGGGTCGCCAGCCGCTGGCGCAGCTCGTCGACGGCCGTGCGGGCCGCGGCGATGTCGGTCTCGGTCTCCTGGGGGTTGTCGAGGAGGCGGGCCACCAGGTCGGCGCCGAGCTGGGGGGCGAGGCGCCGCAGCGAGGTCTGCGCCTGGTCCCGCTGGACGTCGAGGGCGAGGCGCATGCCGAGCCCGAACTCGGCGTTGTCCTCGAACAGGGAGTTGTTCCAGGCCGGGCCTCTGCCGTCGCCGTTCACCGTCCACGGCGTGGTGGGCAGGTTCCCGCCGTAGATCGACGAGCAGCCGGTGGCGTTGGCCACGATCATCCGGTCGCCGAACAGCTGGGAGACGAGCTTGATGTAGGGCGTCTCGCCGCAGCCGGCGCAGGCCCCGGAGAACTCGAACAGCGGCTCGAGCACCTGGGAGCCCTTGACCGTGTCGTGGGGAAGGAGGGAGCGGTCGAGGTGGGGGATCGTCTGGAAGAAGTCCCAGCGCTCCCGCTCGAGGTCGCGGTGGGCCATCGCCGGCTCCATGTTGATGGCCTTGTGCGACACGTCGGTCTTGGACTTGGCCGGGCAGACGTCGACGCACACGCCGCAGCCGGTGCAGTCGTCGGGGGCCACCTGGATGGTGAGGCGGTGGTCGGCGAGGTCCTTGGAGCGGAACGCCTTGTGGATGAAGTCCTCCGGGGCGTCGGCCACGGCCTCGGTGTCGAACACCTTCATGCGGATGGTGGCGTGCGGGCAGACGATGGCGCACTTGCCGCAGTCGATGCAGACGTCGGGGTCCCAGATCGGGATCTGCTTGGCGATCGAGCGCTTCTCGTACTGCGCGGTGGCGGTCGGGAAGACGCCGTCGACGGGCATCGCGCTCACCGGGAGCAGGTCACCCTCGCCCTGCATCAGCAGCGACGTGACCCGCTGGACGAACTCGGGGGCGTCGTCGGGGACGGCGTGCTCCATCGTGCGGGTGCTGGTCACCGAGTCGGGCACGGTCACCTGGCACAGGTGGTCCAGCGCGGCGTCGATGGCGGCGAAGTTGCGGTCGACGACGGAGCGCCCCCGCTTGCCGTAGGCCTTCTCGACCGTGCCCTTGATGCGGGCGATGGCTTCCTCCGGCGGCAGCACGCCGGACAGCTGGAAGAAGCACGGCTGCATGATCGTGTTGATGCGGTTGCCCATGCCGGTGTCGCGGGCGACCGAGTCGGCGTCGATCACCCACAGCTCGATGCCCTTGTCGACGATCTGGGTCTGCACCTCGCGGGGCAGGTCGTCCCACACGTCGTCGGGACCGAACGGGCTGTTGAGCAGCAGCGTGGCGCCGGGGCGGGCGTAGTCGAGGACCTTGACCTTCTCGAGCAGACCGAACTGGTGGCAGGCCACGAAGTCGGCGTCGTCGACCAGGTAGGTGGACCGGATCGGCTCGGGTCCGAAGCGCAGGTGGGAGACGGTGACCGAGCCGGACTTCTTGGAGTCATAGACGAAGTAGCCCTGGGCGTAGAGGTCGGTGCCCTCGCCGATGATCTTCACCGAGGACTTGTTGGCGCCCACCGTGCCGTCGGAGCCGAGGCCGACGAACACCGCCTGCACCTCGCGCTCGGGCCGGTCGTAGCGCAGCGTGCCGTCCATGGGCAGGCTCAGGTGCGACACGTCGTCGTAGATGCCGACGGTGAAGTGGCGCCGGGGCCGAGGCGCGGCCAGCTCGTCGAAGACCGTGCCGACCATCGACGGCGTGAACTCCTTGGAGGACAGCCCGTAGCGACCACCGACGACGCGGGGCATCGAGGCGAACGGCGGGTCGTCGACGTCCATGGCCTCGCTCAGGGCGGCCAGCACCTCGAGGTACATGGGCTCGCCCACCGCGCCCGGCTCCTTGGTGCGGTCCAGCACGGCGATGGAGCGCACGGTCGGGGGGAGCGCAGCGACCAGCTGCTCCACCGGGAACGGGTTGAAGAGCCGGATGCGGAGCATGCCGACGGACTCGCCCTGGGCCACCAGGGTGTCCACCGCCTCCTCGATGGCGCCGGAGGCGGAGCCCATCACCACGATGACCCGCTCGGCGTCGGGCGCGCCGTGGTAGTCGACGAGCCGGTAGCGGCGGCCCGTCTGCTCGCCGAGCTCGTCCATCACCTCCTGGACGATCCCGGGCACGGCGTCGTGGAACGGGTTGCTCGCCTCGCGGGCCTGGAAGAACGTGTCGGGGTTCTGGGCCGTGCCCCGCAGGGACGGGGCCTCGGGGGTCATGCCCCGGAGCCGGTGGGCGATCACGTCGTCGTCGCGGACCAGCGACGCGATGGCGTCGTCGTCGAGCACGTCGATCCTGTCGATCTCGTGGCTGGTGCGGAACCCGTCGAAGAAGTGCAGGAACGGCACCCGGGCCCGGAGGGTGGCGGCGTGGGAGACCAGCGCGAAGTCGTGGGCCTCCTGTACGGAGCCGGCGGCGAGCATCGCCCAGCCGGTGCTGCGCACCGACATGACGTCGCTGTGGTCCCCGAAGATCGACAGGGCGTGGGTGGCGATGGAGCGGGCAGCCACGTGGATGACCGCCGGGGTCAGCTCGCCGGCGATCTTGAACATGTTCGGGACCATGAGCAGCAGGCCCTGCGAGGCGGTGAACGTGGTGGCGAGCGCGCCCTTCTGCAGCGCCCCGTGGAGCGCGCCGGCCGCGCCGGCCTCCGACTGCATCTCGACCACGTCGGGGACCGTGCCCCAGCGGTTGGGTCGCGTCGCGGCCGACCAGTCGTCGCAGTGCTCGGCCATCGGCGAGGCCGGGGTGATCGGGTAGATGGCGATCACCTCGCTGAGCGCATAGGCGACCCGGGCCGCGGCTTCGTTGCCGTCCATGCACTCGCTGCGTGTGTCAGCCATCTCTCGCAGCGTGCCGCCGAACGGCACGATCGGGCAAGGGACAACGTCGCCAGTGCTGTGGACCAATGGCACGACCTGGCCGGCCGCCCCGTTGGCGGTCGCGCCGGGCACCGTTACGCTGGGGCGAGGCCCGTGAACCCCGGCCGGAGTGTCCGTGGGCCTGACTGTTGGAGCTGTGATGCAAGGAATCTGGACCGAGGAGCTCGCTCCGGTGGTCGTCGCCGACGCGGATTCCGCATCGCGCCTGGTCGCCCGCATCACCGTGACGGGCTTCGGCTCCGTACCGGCCCACATCGACGTCGCCCTGCGCGGCGAGCTGTGCGCTGGCACCACCCCGGCCGTCTCCTGCGCCATCGAGGGGCTGCTCCCGCTCGGGATCAGCGACGTGCGCTTCGACCTGGCCGAGCTGCGCCTGTGCACCTCGGCGGGCATCGACCTCTGGGTCGACCTCGCCACCCGCCTCCTGCCCCACGGCGGCGACGTCCGCCTGGACGGCGCCGCCGGCGTCGTGCGGCGTGCGCTGGACGCGGTCGGTGTGAGCGACTCCGGCACCGTCCGCCGGCCCGGCACCGCCTGAGCAGCGGCGGTCCCCGACGGCACCGCATGTTCGTGCGCCGACTCGGGTAGCGACGCGGTCCATCCCCCACGACGGAAGGACCGCACCATGAGCGAAGACCGCAACCACGGCACCGACACCCCGACGGGCACCGACCCCGACGCCAAGTGGAGCGAGCCCGGCTACGAGGACAAGTCCCTCGGCCAGGCCGTCGACCAGGACAGCGAGCTCGCCGACGAGCTGCTGGAGGAGACCGGCGGCGACGAGAAGGCCGCCGAGGAGCGCTTCGAGGACGAGAGCCACGGCTCCCCGGCACGCGAGCGTCAGGGCAAGCCGGAGACGAGCTGATGGCCGATCGTGACGAGCTGGCCGCCGAGGCCGAGGTTCGCAACGGGGCCAGCGGCACCACCTCCGAGGAGGAACTCAGCGAGGCGCTCGACGAGGACAAGCTGGCAGGCGGCGGGAGCTACCCGCCGGACCAGCCGGCGGCATCCTTCGACTACGGCGTCACTCCCCAGGGGCAACGGGTGCCCGAGCCGATCGCCGAGCGCGTCCAGCGGGAGAAGCCCGAGCAGTCCTTCGTCGGTGAGGAGGGCCGGGTCGGTCGCCTGGTCGCCCCCGACGAGGGCGTCGGCCCCGACGACGAGGGCACCGAGGTGGCCCGCGAGGTCGACCGTGTCGCCGACCACGATCGGCCGGTGGGCGACGTCGGCACCAGCGACACCACCACCTACGACGTGGCGCCCGAGCTCGGCCAGGACGTCAGCGCCGAAGAGGCCGCGGTCCACGAGCGCGACGTCCCCTGAGCGGCGACGAACGGGAGCAGCTCCTCGTGCCCGTGGGCTGAGCGATCCGCTCGGGGTCCGCCCCTACACTCGGCCGCCATGGTCGCACGCGGGACGACGGTCGAGTGGCAGGCGTACCGCGCCGTCCTGCTCGACCTGGACGGGGTCATCACGCCCACGGCATCGGTGCACGAGGTCGCCTGGGCCGAGCTGTTCGCCCCCTGGGGCTTCACCAGCGAGGACTACCTCACCTACGTCGACGGCAAGCCCCGCTACGACGGGGTGCGGTCGTTCCTGACGTCGCGGGGCGTGGAGCTGCCGGCCGGCACGGCGGATGACCCACCCGGCGACGGCACCGTGGCCGCGATGGGGAACCGCAAGGACGAGCTGTTCCGCGAGCTGCTCGAGCGCGACGGGGTGGCCCCGTACCCGGGCACGATGGCGGTGCTGGACGAGCTGGATCGGCACGGGATCGCCCAAGCCGTGGTGTCCTCGTCCCGCAACGCCCGCCCCGTGCTGGAGGCCGCCGGGCTCGGCGACCGCTTCGAGCACGTCGTCGACGGCGTCACCATCGTCGAGGAGGGCATCACCGGCAAGCCGGCGCCCGACATGTTCCTGCGCGCCGCCGAGCTGGTCGGCGTCGCGCCACCCGACGCGGTGGTGGTCGAGGACGCCACGTCCGGCGTGGCGGCCGGGGCCGCCGGTGGCTTCGGCCTCGTGCTCGGCGTGGACCGGGGCGGCAACCGCGACGCGCTGCTGGCCGCCGGCGCCCACCTGGTCGTCGACGACCTGGCCGAGACGCTCGAGCCGGAGACGGCGCGGTGAAGATCCGGGCCACCGCCAGCGCCATCCCCCGGCACCGCTACCCGGTGGAGCCGTGGCGTCTGGTGGAGACCGAGCTGGACCACGCCGACCTCGGTCACACCGAGTCCCTGTTCGCCATCGGCAACGGCTACATCGGGATGCGGGCCAACCCGAGCGAGGGCCGTGAGGCCCACTCCCACGGCACGTTCCTGAACGGGTTCCACGAGACCTGGCCGATCCACCACGCCGAGGCCGCCGTCGCGTTCGCCACCACCGGACAGACCATCGTGAACGTCCCCGACGCCAAGCTGATGAAGCTCTACGTCGACGACGAGCCGCTGCTTCTGCGCGAGGCCGACCTCGAGCACTACGAACGAGTGGTCGACTTCCGCACCGGCATCTCCCACCGGGAGGTGGTGTGGACCACGCCGGCCGGCAAGCGGCTGCGGGTCCGCTCCGAGCGCATGGTCAGCCTCGAGCACCGGCACCTGGCGGTGCTGAGCTTCGAGGTCGAGATGCTGGAGGGCTCGGCGCCCGTCGTCATCTCCTCCCAGCTCCTCAACCGCCAGGACGGCGAGGACGAGTACCACGTGACCTCGGCGGCCCTGGGGGAGGGCTTCGACCCGCGCCAGCGCCGGACGTTCCGGGACCGGGTCCTGCTGCCCCAGCTGCAGCGGCACGAGGCGGACCCGAACGACGGCGGCGAGGTCGTGCTGGGCTACCGGTGCGCGCAGAGCGGCATGACCCTGGCCTGCGCCTACCACCACGAGGTCGAGACGACGTGCGGCTACGAGACCGACACCGTCGTCGGCGAGGACCTGGCCAAGACGGTGTTCACCGTGCACGCGGAAGCCGGGGAGAGGTTCCGGCTGACGAAGTACGTCTCCTACCACTCGTCGCGTGGGATCCCGTCCCAGGAGCTGGCCGACCGCTGCCACCGGACCATCAAGCGGGCGCGCCGCACGGGCGTCGCGGGTCTCCGCGAGCAGCAGCGGGTGTGGCTCGACGACTTCTGGCAGCGGACCGACGTCTGCATCGAAGGCGACGACGCCGTGCAGCAGGCCGTGCGCTGGAACCTGTTCCAGCTGGCCCAGGCCTCGGCCCGGGCCCACGAGCAGGGCGTGGCCGCCAAGGGCGTCACCGGCGGCGGCTACGACGGGCACTACTTCTGGGACACCGAGGTCTACGTCCTGCCCTGCCTCGCGTACACCAACCCCGAGGTCGCCCGGAAGCTGCTCCGCTTCCGCTGGAAGATGCTCGACGCGGCGAGGGAGCGGGCTGCGGAGCTGAGCCAGGTCGGGGCGCTCTACCCGTGGCGCACGATCAACGGCGAGGAGGCCTCCGCCTACTACGCCGCCGGCACCGCCCAGTACCACATCAACGCGGCGGTGGCCTACGCCCTGGAGCGCTACCTCAACGCCACCGCCGACGTGGACTTCCTCGTCCACGAGGGGGCCGAGATCCTGGTCGAGACGGCCCGGCTGTGGGCCGACCTGGGCTTCTACGAGCACAACGGCAACGGTCGCTCTGGTGCGGTCGACGGGCGGTTCCGGATCCACGGCGTCACCGGCCCGGACGAGTACACGACCGTCGTGAACGACAACCTGTACACGAACGTCATGGCCCGCTTCAACCTCCGGTACGCGGCGTGGACCTACGACTTCCTGGCCGAGTGGAGCCGGGAGGACCTCGAGGCGCTGCAGCGGCGCACCGGCGTCACCGACGAGGAGGTCGAGAGCTGGCACCGGGCCGCCGAGGCCATGTACCTGCCCTACGACGAGGAGCTGGGCATCCACCCCCAGGACGAGAGCTTCCTCGACCGGGAGCCGTGGGACTTCGACGGCACGCCGCCCGACAAGTACCCGCTGCTGCTCCACTACCACCCGCTCGTGATCTACCGGTTCCAGATCCTCAAGCAGGCCGACGTCGTGCTGGCCATGCACCTGCGCGGTCAGCAGTTCTCGCGGGAGCAGAAGCGCCGCAACTTCGAGTACTACGACCCGATCACCACCGGCGACTCCTCCCTGTCGGCCTGCGTGCAGTCGATCGTCGGGGCCGAGGTGGGCCACGAGGGCCTGGCCTTCGACTACTTCAAGCAGTCGCTCTACCTCGACCTGGCCGACACCCACGGCAACACCGCCGACGGGGTGCACATCGCCAACGCCGGCGGGGTCTGGGCCGCCCTCGTCCACGGGTTCAGCGGCATGTCCGACAACGGCGAGCACCTGCGCTTCGCCCCCCGGCTGCCGAGGGAGTGGTCGTCGATGTCGTACCGGCTGCAACGCCACGGCTGCCAGCTCCTGGTGACGCTGGACCACGACGGCTGCACCGTGCTGATCGAGTCCGGCGAGGCCGTGCCCGTGCTCACCGCCGACGGGGTCGTCGACGTCGTGTCGGGCGACTCGGTGCGGATCCGCCGCGACGACTTCACCTAGCCCGATGAGCAGCCCGCTCGCGCCCGGCTGGCTGGACGAGCTCGACCTGCACGTCGGCCCGCCCGATGCGTCGATGGGCACCCGAGCGCTCGACCCGGACCGCTGGTTCCTGGTCGACGACCAGTGGGATGCCCAGCGGGCCGAGGCCGCCCGACTGCTCGCGTCCGAGCGCGACGAGGTTCTCGTCAGCGCGGACGACCCCGCCGTGGGCGCCGTGGTGGCCGAGCTCGACGACGTCGTCCGCACCTGGTTGGGAAGATCCCGTGGATCCGTCCCACCCGTGGTGACGGACCAACGAGATCCTCCGAGGGGGTTGGCCGACACCCGGCTCCTGGTGGCCGACGACCTCTGCCTGCTGCTGCCCGGCGAGGGCGGTTGGCGACTGGCGGCGGGGTGCGTGTGCTTCCCCTCGTACTGGCGCCCCCGCGACCGCATCGGCGGTCCGCTCGACGGCGTGCACGCGGTGGTGCCGGGCTACCCCGGCGCGCTGGCCGGCCGGGTCGACGGCTTCCTCGGTCGGCTGCGTCCGGGGCAGGGCGTGTGGCGGCGGAACTGGCTGGTGCACGACGTCGCCGACCTCCACCTGCCCACCTGGGTCGACGACGTCGATCGTCCGACGCCGGTGCCCGAGGGCCGGTGGCTGCGCAGCGAGCGCCAGACGCTGGTGCGGCTGCCGACGGTGGAGGCGGTGGTGTTCACGATCCGCACCCAGCAGGTGCCGATGGCCGTGCTCGGGTCGCGCCCGGACGTGGCCCGCGGTCTGGCCGCCGCGATCCGGGGCTGGAGCCCCGAGCAGCGGGCCTACAAGGGGGCCGCGATCGATGACGCCCTGCTCCGGTGGCTCTCTGCTCAGGCGGGCTGATCGGCGGCGATGCGCCGAGCCAGCTCGTCGGCGGAGAGCGGTGGGGCATAGAGGAAGCCCTGCACGAAGCGGCACCCGAGCCCGCGCAGGCGCGACGCCTGCACGTCGGTCTCCACCCCCTCTGCGATGACCTCGAGCTCGAAGCGCTCGGCCAGGCGGAGCACCATGTCGACGATCGTCGTCGCCCGGTGCGCCGCAGGGTCGTCGAGCTCGCTCACGAAGCTCCGATCGATCTTGAGGAAGGTCAGCGGCAACGTGTGCAGGTAGGTCATCGACGAGTACCCGGTCCCGAAGTCGTCGAGGCCGATCGCTGCACCGAGTTCGCGCAGCGCGGTGATGTCGCCGATGGCGGAGTGGCTGCCCTCGATCAGCGCCGTCTCGGTGAGCTCGAGGTGGAGCCGCCCCGGGTCGAGACCGGTGTCCTCGAGCACACGTCGGACGCGTGATGCCGCGTCGTTCGACCCGATCTGCCGGGCGGACAGGTTCACCGCGATCCACAGGTGCTCGGGCCAGGACATGGCGGTCGCGCACGCCTCTTCGAGGACCCACTGCCCGAGGGGCACGATGAGCCCGGTGTCCTCTGCGACGTCGAGGAACTCGGCGGGCTCGAGCATCCCGCGGCGCGGGTGGTTCCAGCGGACCAGTGCCTCGGCTCCGACCAACCCGCCCGATGAGAGGTCGAGCACCGGCTGGTAGCGCAAGGTGAAGTCCCCCGCGAGCAGCGATTGGTGGAGCTCGACCTCGAGCTCCTCGCGATGCTGCGCAGCGGACACGAGGGCGTCGGTCCAGGTCACCCAACGAGCTCGGCCGGACCGCTTCGCGGCGTACATCGCGCGGTCGGCCCGGCGCAGCAGGTCGTCCACCGTGAGCGCCCCGGCCTCGTCAGCGCTCGCCGTCGCCAGTCCGATGCTGGCGGACACCTGGTGTTCGACGCCATCGACCTGGACGGGACGGGTCAGCGCTGCCTGGAGACGTTCGGCGAGGACGCCGGCTTCGGCCTCGTCACCGAGCTCCGAGAGGACGGCGACGAACTCGTCGCCGCCGATGCGAGCGAACAGATCGCCGGCGCGCAGCTCGGCCTGCACCCGGTGCGCAACACCCGTGAGCAGGGCATCGCCGGTCGCATGGCCGTACCGGTCGTTGATGCGCTTGAACCGGTCGAGGTCGAAGAACAGGAGCGCAGTGGTCGAGCCGTTGCGGCCGGCGCGAGCCAGGGTCGCGCGCGTGTGCTCCCCGAGCAGCAGGCGGTTGGGCAGGCCGGTGAGCGGGTCGTGCATCGCCCGGGCCACCAAGAGCGCTTCGGCGTCACGGCGGTCGGTGACGTCGATGAACGACACCGCCAGGTGCTCCTCGCCTCCGAGTACCAGGCGAACCGAGCGGACCTCGATCCACACCATCGTGCCGTCGGCGCGCCGGTAGCCCAGGTCGAGGGTCGTGTCGTCGGGCTCCGTGGCGAGCAGCCGCCGGCGCTGCTCGGCGGAGACCGGCGAACCGTCTCGGCTGACCAAGCCCACATCGTTCGACAGCAGATCGGTTCCGACGAGGTCACCGTCAGCGAAGCCCAGGATGCGAGCGGCGGAGGGGTTCGCCGACACCACGCAGCCGTCGCCACGACGTACCAGCACGACGCCTGCAGCGAGGGTGTCGACCAGTGACTTGTGCCGCGCCTCCGACGCGTCTCGGATGGATTCGGCCTGCCGGCGCCGGTGCGCCGCCAGGAAGACGTTGCCGAGCAGGCGCACCATGTCGGTCCGGGACTCGTCCCAGGGCGCGGGCTCTCGGCGCCAGCGGAGGGAGAACGTCCCCTCGTAGTCCTCGCGTGCGCCGAGCGGGATCGTGAGCGCCGACCGGATCCCGTGCTCGACCATGAACGCAGCCTCTGCTCCGGCGGTGGCCGGGAGGTCGTCGGGCCTCGGGACGTAGACCGCTTCGCCGCGCTGGAGCTTGGGCGCAGCCCACCCGAACGGCGCTCGAGGCAGCGAGACGATGCGACCGGTGGTGGGATCGAGATCGGGCGCGCACCACTCGTTGGTGAGCTCGAGCCGCTCCCCGTCGTCGCTCGTGACGTAGAGCAGTGCCTGGTCGGCGAGGAGCCTCTCGCAGATCTCGTGCAGCCCCGCGTCGATCGCCAGGTCGAGCTCGCCTCCCGTCGCGCCGGCGAGGCTGCTGGCGATGGACGCTGCCAACATCTCGACCTCGAGCCGGTCCTGCACCTCCTGCAGGGCGTGGACCGCCATCGTGCGGTCGTGCACGATCGCCACCGTGATGGCGTCGTCGAGCGGTGCCAGGCTGATCGACACGGGGAGCTCGATGCCGTCGGCGCGCCGTGCCCGGAGGATGAGCCCACCGCCCATGTGTCGGGCGGACGGCTGTGCCTGGAACGCCCTGCGCCGGCCGGCGTGCTGGGCACGGGCGTCATCGGGGACGAGCTCCTCGATCGAGGCGCCCTCGAGCGCGCCGTCGGCGAAGCCGAGCAGCTGGTGGACCAGCTCGTTGGCTGCGACGATCCTGCCGGACGAGTCCACGGCCAGCGCTGCGTCGGGCAGGTCGGAGAGGAAGTGCTCGACGTAGGTGTCGCTGTGGCCGGGCCGGCCCGTCGCACCGGAAGCGGTCACGGTCGGCATCGTACCGAGGCCCACCCGACCTCTCCGATCGGCCCAGGGGCGGCGAAGGACTTCAGCGCCGCTCCGTCGAACTGTTGGACAGCGGCCAACAAGGGCCCTGGACATGAGCAAGAGGAGCAACAGCGATGGCACACGACTTCTTGTCGGACGAGTGGATGGACGCGATCGAGGCGCTGCGCCCGGAGGCCCCGGAGCCGCCGGCGGCCACGAAGGACCTCGTGATCAACCTCGTCGTGCCCGACACCCCCTTCGGCGAGCGGGAGGCCCACATGGCCGGCGGGCAGTTCGAGCGGGGGCTGCACGACTCGGCCCCGACGAAGCTGACCGTGCCCTACGAGGTGGCCAAGAGCGTCTTCATCTCCGGCGACCAGGCTGCCGCCATGCAGGCGTTCATGTCGGGTCAGATCAAGATCGACGGCGACATGACCAAGCTGATGGCCATGCAGTCGGCCGGCGCGCCGTCGCCGGAGCAGGTGGCCTTCCAGGAGAAGATCAAGGCCCTCACGGCCTGAGCTCGGGCAGCACCCGCTCGAGCAGGAGCGGGAGCGCCCGCACCAGCACCTCGCGAGCCTGGGCCTCGGTCAGCCGACCGCGGTCCAGCCACTCGCGCACCACCTCCTGCACCAGCCCGCCGTAGCCCCGCACCACGGCCCGCACGACGGGCGTGTCGTCGAGGCCGAGGGCCTCGATCGTCTGCTCAGCCAGCACCTCCCGGCTGTCGTCGACGATCGAGGCGACCTCGTCGTCGCCCACGGTCGTGGCCCGCAGCCACAGCTCCTGGTTCTCCGAGGCGAAGGCGAGCAGCGCATCGATGGCCGCCGCCCACGTCGGATCCTCGCCCGGCGCCGCCGGCGTACCGACCGGCAGCGGGATGCGGGACACGTCCCGGACGACCTCGAGGTAGAGGTCGCGCTTGGAGTCGAAGTAGTGGTGCAGCAGGCCCTTGGCCACGCCGGCGGCCTCGGCGATGTCGGACACCGCGACCTGGCTGTAGGGGCGGCGCAGGAACAGGCCCGTGGCCGCGTCGAGGATCTGGCCGCGCCGCGCCTCGTGGTCCATGCGCACCCGCTTGGGCGCCCCGTCTGCTCCGGCCATGGCCGGGCACCGTACCCACCGTTCTGGCAGCGACTGCGGAACGCGTTCCGTGGCCGCTGCCAGTTCCTACGGGATCACCAGGATCTTGCAGTGCTCGTCGGGGTCACCCAGGTCGGCGAAGGCCTGGGGCACGCCGTCGAGGTCGATCTCCGCGGTGATCATCGGGGCCACGTCGATCTCGCCCTCGGCGATGCTGCGCAGGCTGCCGGCGAACTCCATCGGGTCGTAGCCGAGGCAGAACTGGATGTTCAGCTCCTTGCTGATCCCGAAGAACGGGTTGATGGTGTCGTGCTCCATGCAGACGCCCACGACCACCACGCGGGACTGGGCCGGTGCGCAGCGCAGGATGTCGTCGAGGATGCCCGGCACGCCGATGGCCTCGAACACCACCGGCGCTCGGCCGTTGCCGGCCCGGGACCAGGCCTGCCAGCCGGTCTCCTCTCGGGGGTCGACGATGTCGGTCGCCCCCATGTGCTCGGCCAGCCGCCGGCGGGCGGGGGAGAAGTCGGCGGCCACGATGGGGCCGACACCCCGGACCGCGAGGGCGGCGATGACCGCGAGGCCGACCGGGCCGCAGCCGAGGACGATCGCGCCCTCGCCCTGCTCGAGGCGCGCCTTGTTCACGGCGTGCAGCCCGACGGCCATGGGCTCGGTGAGGGCGGCGTGCTGCGCGGGGAGCCCGTTGGGCACCTCGAGCAGCATCGGTGCGGACAGGAGCATCCGCTCGCCGTAGCCGCCCTTCACGGTGTTGCTGTAGACGATCGGGTGGATGCCGTCCATCCCGAGGAGCACCGGCATGGACGTGACGAGCGAGCCGACCGGCGCGGCGGCCTCGGTGTCGGGGCCCACGTCGAGCACCTCGGCGGCGAACTCGTGTCCCATGTAGACGTCGCGGTCGAGGTCGACCTCGTCGCCACCGCCACCGAGGCTGGGCATCCCCTCGATCTGCTTGCCGAGGGCGAGCATGTCGCCGCCGTGCTCCGCGAAGTGCAGGTCGGAGCCGCAGATGCCGCACGCCTTGACCTCGACCAGCACCTGCCCGAGGCCGGGCGTGGGGTCCTCGACGTCGTCGCGGACGAGGATCTGGCCCCGGTGCAGCACGGCGGCGCGCATCAGGCCTGCTCCGCGTCCTGCTCCTGGACGTGCTGCTGCACGGCGTTCATGATCGCCTGGCCGGCCCGGCCGAACAGCTCGTTGCGCTTGCCCGTGGCCCACTCGTGGGAGTCCCGCTGGGCCTGGAGCTGGCCCTGGAAGTGGGGCATGACCCGCTCGGCGATGAGCCGGTACGACTCGATGGTGGCCGCGGGGCGAGCCCAGTCGTGGCCGAGCATGAGGAAGGTGCCGAAGCCCCCCGACTGCTCGAGCAGGCCCTCGATGTACTCGATGGCGTCGTCGGGCGTGCCGATGACGACGTTGCCCTTGCCCCCCTCGATGTAGGCCTCGACGAAGTCGCGCTCGGACGTGGCGCCCTCGGTGACCTCGTTGGAGAGGGGCACGAAGCCGGCGCCACCGCCGAAGTAGTTGGCGAAGTCCCGGAGGCCGTAGGTGCAGTCCTCGATGGCCTGGTCGCGGGTCTCGGCGATGTGCATCGTGCCGAGCACGCGCCAGTTGGCCCGGTCGGGCTCCTTGTGGCCGGCCTTGGCCGCCATGTCCTCGACCACGTTCCAGGCCTGGCCGATCGCGGCGAACCCGTCGGCGACGGACATGGACAGCGACAGCAGCGACACGTCGTGGGTGCCGGCGAGGCGGGGACCCGACGGGGACACCATGGCGGCGACGGACACCTCGAAGTGCGGGTCGCTGTAGGGCCGGTACTGCAGCTTGGCGTCCCTCAGCGTGAACCAGTCGGTCTCCCGGGTGACGGGCTCGTCGGTGCGCAGCAGGGCGAGGATGGCCTCGAGGGACTCCTCCATCATGCGGCGCTGGTCCACCGGGTCGATGCCCATCATGTAGGCGTCGGTGGGCAGCGCGCCCGGCCCGGTGCCGAAGATCACCCGGCCACGGGTGAGGTGGTCGAGCAGCACCATCCGGTCCGCCACCATCAGCGGGTGGTGGTAGGGGAGCGAGACCACGCCGGTGCCGAGCTTGATGTGCTTCGTGCGCTGGGCCGCTGCGGCGATGAACACCTCGGGGGAGGGGATGATCTCGTAGCCCCCCGAGTGGTGCTCGCCGAACCACACCTCGTCGAAGCCGAAGCGATCCAGGGCCTCGGCCCGCTCCAGGTCGTACTCGAGGGCGAGCGTGGGGTTCTGCCCCGGTGGGTGGAACGGGGCGTAGAAGGCGCCGAACTTGAGTCGGGATGGGGCGGTGCTCACGGGTTGGTCCCTCCACGCAGCTGGTCACAGAAGTCGAGCAGCGCTGCGTTCACCTGCTCGGGTGCTTCCTGCTGGACCCAGTGGCCAGCGCCGTCGATGATCACGCTGCCCCGGTGGTCCGTCAGCCAGACCTCCTGGCCGTCGGGCGGGGACATGGTGAGGACGGGGTCGTCGGCGCCGCCGACGAAGAACGAGGGCACCTCGACCTTGGCCCCGGCCAGCTGGGGCGTGAGCTCCCAGTTGCGGTCGAAGTTCCGGTACCAGTTGATGCCGCCGGTGAAGCCGGTCTCGGAGAAGACCTCGATGTAGTGGTCGAGCTCCTCCTGGGTGAGCCAGTCGGGCAGGCCGTCGGGCTCGGGCATGCGGTCGACGAAGCCACGGCCGTCGTCTGCCGACATGGACGCGGCCTCGTCGGTGGTGAGGTCACCCGGCGTCGACAGCCCGGCGAGCAGGCGCCGCATCGTGCGGGCGGGGTCGCCGCCCAGCTCGGCGTCGGCCACGCCCGGCTCCTGGAAGTACACGATGTAGAAGAACTGGTCGGCGAAGATCGCCCGGAAGATCTGGATGGGTGGTGCGGAGGCCCGCGGCACGAACGGCACGCTCATCCCGCAGACCCCCATGACGCGGTCCGGGTGCAGGAGCGACAGCTGCCACACGACCATGGAGCCCCAGTCGTGGCCGATGAAGATCGCCCGCTCCTCCCCGAGCTCGTCGAGCAGGCCGACCAGGTCACCGGTGAGGTGGTGGATGTCGTAGTCCTCGACCGCCTCGGGGCGGGTGGTGCCGCCGTAGCCGCGCTGGTCGGGGGCGACGACGCGGTACCCCGCGTCGGCGAGGGCGGGCAGCTGGTGGCGCCAGGACCAGGCCAGCTCGGGGAAGCCGTGGGCGAGCACGATGAGGGGACCCTCGGTGCCGGCCTCCAGCAGGTGCATGTCGATGTCGCCGACGCGCACGGTGCGCTCGGTGACGCCGGGGGGCAGCGGGGCGCTCATGACGCGATCTCGGTGGTGGCGGTGGTGGGCACGGGATCCTCCGTGGTGAGGCCGAGGGCATCGAGCAGCTCGGCGCGGGTGGGCCCCTCGACCTGGGGCAGCGGGTGGGCGTCGTCCTCGTCGCCCGGTCGGGGATCGCCGAGCTGGGCGGTGGTGGGCATCGTGACGCAGCCGGCGACGAGGAGCTGGTCGAGCACGTCGGGGAACCGCTCGCGCAGCTCGACGACGATGCGGGCGAGGAAGCCGTGCGTCTGGTGCACCTGGGATGCACCCCGCCGGTCGGCGTCGAAGGCGGCCTCCACGTCGGCGACATCGGGGAGCGGGTCGCGCTCGAGGAGCTCGACGCGGTGGCCGTCGCGGGCGAAGCCGAGCGCAGCCAACAGCCCGCCGACCCCGCCTCCGACGATGATGATCCGCTCGATCGCCACGTGCACCCCCGCACCCGTCGTCGCCCCCTGGCAACGCACGTTGCCAGAGAAGGTAGGCGGCAGGTCCGACGGCGTCAACCACCCGCGCTGAGTGGCGTTTGTCACGGGAGCCGGCGGCGCTTCGGGGATCGACGCCACCGCCGGTACGTTCGCCCGGATGCCCCCGCTGGACGCCTCGGCCCAGGACCTCGCCGACCGGGATCAGGCCCGGGTGTGGCACCCGTACGCCCCGATGCCCGCGTCGCTGGCGCCGGTGCCCGTCGTGGGCGCGAGCGGCACCCGCCTGGCGCTGGCCGACGGACGGGAGGTCGTGGACGGGATGTCCTCGTGGTGGGCGTCCATCCACGGCTACCGCCACCCCGTGCTCGACGAGGCCGTGCGCGCCCAGCTCGATGCCACCGCCCACGTCATGTTCGGCGGCCTGACCCACGCCCCGGCTGTGGCGCTGGCCGAGCTGCTCGTCGACATCGCTCCCGAGGGGCTGGAGCACGTGTTCCTCGCCGACTCGGGCTCGGTGTCGGTGGAGGTCGCCATCAAGATGGCCCTGCAGCACGCCCGGGGCACGGGGCGAACCGGTGCCACCCGGCTGCTCACCGTGCGGGGCGGCTACCACGGCGACACGCTCGGGGCCATGTCGGTGTGCGACCCGGTGAACGGGATGCACTCGATGTTCACCGACGTGCTGCCCAGCCAGCTGTTCGCGCCGGCCCCGTCGCCGGCGTACGGGCAGCCCTTCTCCGAGGACGACATCTCCGAACTGGCAGTGCTCCTGTCGCACCACCGCGACGAGGTGGCCGCCGTCATCCTCGAGCCGATCGTCCAGGGGGCGGGCGGCATGCGCTTCTACGCACCCGAGTACCTGGCCGCGGTGCGACGGCTCTGCGACGAGCACGGCGTGCTGCTGATCGCAGACGAGATCGCCACCGGGTTCGGGCGGTCGGGCCGCCTGTTCGGCTGCGATCACGCCGGGATCACCCCCGACATCATGTGCCTGGGCAAGGCGCTCACCGGCGGGTACCTCACCATGGCGGCGGTGCTGTGCACGCCGGCCGTGGCCGCCGGCGTCAGCGCGGCCGAATCCGGTGCGCTGATGCACGGGCCCACGTTCATGGGCAACCCGCTCGCCGCCGCCGTCTCCCTCGCCTCGGTGCAGCTTCTGCTGTCGCGGGACTGGGAGGCCGAGGTGGCCGGCATCGAGACCGGGCTCCGCGCCGGCCTGGACGACCTGCGCGGCCACGATGCCGTCGCCGACGTGCGGGTGCTCGGCGCCATCGGCGTCGTGGAGCTGCACGAGCCGGTCGACATGGCGGCGTCCCAGCAGACGCTGCTCGACCACGGCGTCTGGCTCCGTCCCTTCGGCCGGCTGCTCTACACGATGCCGCCCTTCATCAGCAGCGAGGACGACGTCGCCGCCATCACCGCGGCGATGCGGGCGGTCGTGGGATGAGCTCGTCGCACGGGGCCTGGGTGCGAGGTGAGCTCGATGCCATCCGGGGCGCGGACCGCTGGCGCCACAGCCGTCCCTTCGACGCGCTCGGTCCCGCCGGCTCGCTGGAGGGGCGGCCGGTGGTGTCGTTCGCGTCGAACGACTACCTCGGGCTGTCGGCCCACCCGACCGTGGTGGCGGCTGGGCACGAGGCCCTCGATCGCTGGGGGACGGGTTCGACGGCGAGCCGGCTGGTGGTCGGCTCCCGCCCCGTGCACCACGATCTCGAGGCCGCCCTCGCCGGGTGGAAGGGGACCGAAGCCGCCGTCGCCATGCCGAGCGGATACGCCGCCAACCTGGCCGTGCTCACCACCTTCGGCGGACCCGACTGCCTCGTGGTGAGCGACGAGCTGAACCACGCCTCGATCATCGACGGCTGCCGGCTGAGCCGCTCCGAGGTGGCCGTGTCCCGCCACGGCGAGGTCGACCACGTGGACGAGCTGCTGCGCAACGCCGGCTCCCGCCGGGCGATGGTGGTCACCGACTCGGTGTTCTCCATGGACGGCGACGAGGCGCCGGTGCAGGCGCTCGCCGAGTGCTGCGCCCGCCACGGTGCCCTGCTCGTGCTCGACGACGCCCACGCCGTCCTCGGACCCGACGTCGACCTCGCCGCCGTCGACGGCCTCGACGTGGTCCACGTGCTCACCCTGTCGAAGGCGCTCGGCTCCCTCGGTGGGGCGATCGCCGGCTCGCGGGACGCCGTGGACCTGGTCGTGAACCGGGCTCGTCCCTTCATCTTCACGACCGCCCTGTCGCCGGCGGACGCCGCCGCCGCCCTCGCCGCCGTGCACGTGGTACGCAGCCCCGAGGGCGACGCCCTGGTGGGCCGCCTGCGCGGCCACGTCGACCGGCTCCGCCCGGGCCACCCGTCGCCGATCATCCCGGTCGTCCTCGGCGAGGAGCAGGCCGCCCTCGATGCCGCCGGGGCGCTGCTCGACCAAGGCCTGCTCGTCCCGGCCATCCGGCCGCCGACGGTCGCCCCCGGCACCTCCCGCCTGCGCGTCGCCCTGTCCGCGGCCCACACCGACGACCAGATCAGCACGTTGGTCGCCGCACTCCACCCTCTCCGAACTGGCAGTGCTCGGGCGGGCGCGCGATGACCCGGCCCGAGCTGCTCGTCGGGGTGTGCGGGACGGCCACGGAGGTCGGGAAGACCTGGGCGAGCGCTCGCCTCGCCGAGCACCTGGTCGGCGGCCGGCGCACGGTGGCGGCACGGAAGCCGCTGCAGTCCTTCGACCCCGCCGACGACGCAGCGACCGACGCCGAGGTGCTGGCGGCGGCCACGGGGGAGGACCCGGACCACGTGTGCCCGGAGCCGGGCTGGTACCCCGTGCCGATGGCGCCGCCGATGGCCGCGGCCGCGCTGGGACGGCCGTGCCCGACGCTGGCCGAGGTGGTGGCCGGCATCACGTGGCCTGCGGACGGGGTGGACGTCGGGCTGGTCGAGACGGTGGGTGGCGTCCGCTCACCGCTGGCGGAAGACGGTGACAGCCGGGACCTGGTCCGTGCCCTCGGCGTCGATCTCGTGGTCCTGGTCGCCGATGCCGGCCTCGGAACGATCGACGCGGTGCGGTCGGGCGTCGACGCGCTCGCCCCGCTGCCGGTCGTGGTCCTGCTGAACCGCTTCGACGAGGCGGACGACCTGCACCGCCGCAACCGCGACTGGTTGGCCCAGCGCGACGGCTTGGACGTGGTGACCGGCGTCGACGGGTTCGCGGCGCGCCTCGGCTGAGCGCTACACCAGCACTGCCAGTTCGGGGAGTCAGGGGGCCAGGGCGTGAGGTCGTCCGGGTCCCGGCAGGATGGGCCCATGCCGCAGGAGACGACGCAGGGACCGCTCATCGATCGCAAGGTGCTCGTGACGGGTGCGACGTCCGGCATCGGCCGGGCGACGGCCGTGGCCGCCGTGGCCGCCGGCGCCGAGGTCGCGCTGGTGTCCCGCTCGGCTGACGAGGTCGCCGCGCTGGCGGCAGAGCTCGGGCCGGCGGCGCACGCCGCGCCCGGCGACGTGACCGATCCCGACAGCGTGGGCGCATCGGTGGCGCTGGCGGCGGAGTCGATGGGCGGCATCGACGCCGTGGTCTGCTCGGCGGGCGCGGTCCGGCCCGGCGGCATCCTCGACACGGGGCCCGAGGACTGGAAGGCGACGTTCGACGTCAACGTGCTCGGCGTGCTCCACACCGTCGGTGCCGCGCTGTCGCACCTCCGTGAGGCCGCGCCGGCCGACGTCGTCGCCATCTCCTCGATGTCCGGTCGCCGGCGGGCATCGGTGGCGATGGGGATCTACAGCGCCTCCAAGTTCGCCGTCCACGTGCTGTGCGACAGCCTCCGCGAGGAGCTCTCGCCGGAGGGGGTCCGGGTCACCATCGTGTCGCCGGGCTACGTGCGGACGGCCATCTTCGACGCCGTCGCCGACGACGAGCTTCGCTCGGAGTACCAGCGGCGGCTGGCCGCCGTGGGGCTCGACCCGGCAGCGGTCGCCGACCAGGTCGTCCACGCACTGTCCCAGCCCCCGGGGGTGGACCTGCTGGAGATCGCGATGCTGTCGACCGACCAGTAGCCGGTCGACAGCACCAGCTTGATCGTGCGGGTCAGCCCGGAGCGTGGGCCTGGTGGTCGTCGGGGTCGTCCCGGCGGACGGCCTCGTCCTTGCTGATGCCATCGGCGGGGATGTCGTCGTCGTCGAAGTAGGCGGGGACGTCGTCCTTGTCGACCACGTCCAGGCCCGGGTTGTCGGGGAGCCGATCGCGGATCCGGTCGACCCGGTCCTGGATCTCGTCGAGCTCGGCGTCGTTGTGGTCGGTGGCCATGGGTGCCTCCTGGGGTGGTGGGGCGTGCTGCCCCGGTCCCTTCCCGCGGGGCCGGGGCAGCATGCCCGCCCGGAGGCGGCCCGCCCTCAGCGGGCTTCGTCGATGATCCGGTTGAGCGTCGGGCTCGGCCGCATGGCCTCGTCGAGGACGGAACGGTCGGCGAAGTAGTACCCGCCGGTGTCGACGGGGCTGCCCTGGGCGCCGTTGAGCTCGTCGAGGATGGTCTGCTCGTGCTCGGCCAGCGCCTGGGCGAGCGGGGCGAATCGCTCGGCCAGGTCGGCGTCTGCCGTCTGCTCGGCGAGCGCCTCGGCCCAGTAGCGGGCCAGGTAGTAGTGGCTGCCGCGGTTGTCGAGCTCGCCGACCTTGCGGGACGGGCCCTTGCCGTTCTGGAGCAGCGCGCCGGTGGCGGCGTCGAGGGTGTCGGCCAGCACCTGGGCACGGGGCTTGTCGAAGCGCTCGGCGAGGTGCTCGAAGGACACGGCGAGGGCCAGGAACTCGCCGAGGGAGTCCCACCGGAGGTGGTTCTCCTTCACGAACTGCTGCACGTGCTTGGGGGCCGAACCGCCGGCGCCGGTCTCGAACAGCCCACCGCCGTTCATCAGCGGCACGATGGAGAGCATCTTGGCGCTGGTGCCGACCTCGAGGATGGGGAACAGGTCGGTGAGGTAGTCGCGCAGGACGTTGCCGGTGACCGAGATGGTCTCCTCGCCCCGTCGGATCCGCTCGAGCGAGTACGTGGTGGCCGAGGCCGGGTCCATGATCTCGATGTCGAGGCCGTGGGTGTCGAGGTCCTCGAGGTAGCGGTGGACCTTGCGGATGAGCTGCTCGTCGTGGGCCCGGTGGTTGTCGAGCCAGAACACGGCGGGGGAGCCGGTGGCGCGGGCCCGGTTGACGGCCAGCTTCACCCAGTCCCGGATGGCGGCGTCCTTCACCGTGCACATGCGCCAGATGTCGCCGGCCTCGACCTGGTGCTCCATCAGCTGGGTACCGGAGGCGTCGAGCACCCGCACCACGCCGTCGGCGGGGACCTCGAAGGTCTTGTCGTGGCTGCCGTACTCCTCGGCCTTCTGGGCCATGAGCCCGACGTTGGGCACGGTGCCCATCGTGCGCGGGTCGAGCGCGCCGTGGGCCTTGTGGTCGTCGATGACGGCTTGGTACACGCCGGCGTAGGACGAGTCCGGGATCGTGGCCTTGGTGTCCTGCAGCTCCCCGGCCGGGTTCCACATCTTCCCGGAGTCACGGATCATCGGCGGCATGGAGGCGTCGATGATGACGTCGGAGGGCACGTGCAGGTTGGTGATGCCGCGGTCGGAGTCGACCATGGCGAGGTCGGGGCCGGCCTCGAGCGCGGCGGCGATGCCGGTCTGCACGGCGAGCTTGGTGTCGGTGTCGAGCTGCTCGACGGCGGCGAGCACGTCGCCGAGGCCGTCGCGGGGGTTCGCGCCGGCGGCGCGCAGCGCGTCGCCGTGCTCGGCGAACACGTCGGCGAAGTACACCTCGACGGCGTGGCCGAAGATGATCGGGTCGGAGACCTTCATCATCGTGGCCTTGAGGTGCAGCGAGAACAGGACGTCGTTCGCGTCGGCGTCGGCGATCTGGTCGGCCAGGAAGGACCGCAGCCGGGCGGCGCTCATGAAGGTGCCGTCGACGACCTCGCCGGCCAGCACCGAGATGCCGTCCTTGAGGACCGTCTCCTCACCGGAGCTCGAGACGTGCACGATGCGCAGCGTGGTGTCGGCGTCGATGGTCACCGACTGCTCGTTGCTGCGGAAGTCGCCGGCGCTCATGGTGGCCACGTGGGTCTTGGAGTCCGATGACCACTCGCCCATGCGGTGCGGGTACTTGCGGGCGAACTCCTTCACGGCCTTGGGGGCGCGGCGGTCGGAGTTGCCCTCGCGCAGCACCGGGTTCACCGCGCTGCCCTTGACGGAGTCGTAGCGGTCGCGGGTGGCGCGCTCCTCGTCGGTCTGGGGGTCCTCGGGGTAGTCGGGGAGCGCGTAGCCCTTGTCCTGCAGCTCCTTGATCGCCGCCTTCATCTGGGGGATCGACGCCGAGATGTTCGGCAGCTTGATGATGTTGGCCTCGGGCGTCTTGGCCAGCTGCCCCAGCTCGCCGAGGGCGTCGGGGACGCGCTGGCTGTCGGTGAGGGCATCGGGGAACACGGCGAGGATGCGGGCCGCGAGGGAGATGTCGCGGGTCTCGACCTCGACCCCGGCAGCGCTGGCGAAGGTCTCGATGATCGGCAGCAGCGAGTGCGTGGCCAGCGCCGGTGCCTCGTCGGTGTAGGTGTAGATGATCTTCGGGGTGGCGTTGCTCATGGGCTCTTCCGTCGGTGGACGTCTGGGTGCAGCCGAGCGGCCGCAACGTGTGAGGAGGCTACCCACCCCCTCCAGGGACGATGCCACCACGAGCGGCCCCCGGAGTGGCAGTGTCGGGACCGGTGGCACGCCAGCAGGGACCCCAGCGCGAGGGCATCGCGCTCGACGACGGCACGTGGGTCGACGTGGGTCGCGACGGGAAGTGGCGCCCGTCCGCCGGCGAACGGGTGCGGGCGGGGGTCATCCTCGGGATCTTCCTCGGGCTGCTCGCCATGCTCGCGCTCGTGTTCTCCGTCGGTGACGACGACCGGGACCAGGACCTCGCCTCCGCTGACGACACGACCACCACCACCGAGGAGCCGGTGCTCACCACGACCACCACGCTCCCGCCGGATCCGTCATCGGTGGGCGGGGAGCCGGCGTCGATCCACTGCGTGGGCGACGACCGCGGCGGGGCCGAGCTGCGCGACCGGGGTTCGACGGCGGTGCTGGTGCTCAACGCCACGAGCCGGACCGGGCACGCGGCCGACATCGTGGAGCGCCTCGAGGAGCTGGGCTACGCCACGACGGTGCCGGGCAACGCCGGCCGGCTCAGGGTCTCCTCGTTCGCCTACGTCCCCGGGTACTGCGCCGAGGCGGAGCGGGCCGCGTTCGAGCTCGGCCTCACGGAGGCCACGTTCGAACCGGTGGACGCCGATGCCCTGTCCGTCCCGCTCGGCCGGGCCCGGATCGTGGCGACGGTGGGGTCCGACTCGCTCTAGGAGACTGCTGAGCAAACCGGTGTGATCGGGGTGCTCGCGATCTCGCGGCGGTTTCGGTAGACCGCGGGTATGCAGGGCAGCAGCGATCAGGACCGAGAACTGCTCGACGCGGGTGCTCTGGTCGGGCATCTGGTGGCGGAGGGGTCGGTGCATCGGTTCTTGGCCGATCACCGACACCGGCTGTTCCCTGATGCGATGTTCGAGGACCTGTTCCCCTCCAAGCGTGGGCGGCCGTCGGTGCCAGCCGATGTGATCGCCACGGTGATGGTGCTCCAAGCGTTGGAGGGCCGCTCGGACCGCGAAGCGATCGACGCCTTGCGGACCGATCTGCGCTGGAAGGTTGCCGCCGGATTGGCGTTGGATCATGAGGGCTTCCATCCGACGGTGCTGACGTTGTGGCGCAACAAGCTGCGAGCGAGCGAGTCCCCGGAGCGGATCTTCGACGCCGTCCGAGCGGTCGTGGCCGAGACCGGGGTGTTGGCCGGCAAGACTCGCCGGGCGCTGGACTCGACGCTGCTGGATGATGCGGTCGCAACCCAGGACACGGTCACCCAGCTCGTGTCGATGATCCGCCGGGTCCGCAAGGCTGTCCCCGCCGCGGCGACGGTCGAGGTGTCCGGCCATGACTACGACTCGCCCGGCAAACCCGCATGTGCGTGGGACGACCCGGCTGCCCGTGACGAGCTGATCACCGGGCTCGTCAACGACGCCCTCGCCATCCTCAACGCGCTCGACGGGATCGACCTCGACGACGACCAACGCCAACTCGTGGCGCTGTTGGCACTCGTGGCCGGACAGGACGTCGAACCCGACCCGGAACGGGGTGAGGGCACCTGGCGGATCGTTCGTGGTGTCGCCTCGGAGCGGGTGATCTCCACGGTCGACCCGGAGTCGCGGCACATGCACAAGTCCCGGTCCAGCTACCGAGACGGCTACAAGGCCCACGTCGTGGTCGAGCCCGACACCGGGATCATCACCAACTGTGACCTCACCCCGGCCAACGAAGGCGATGGTCCCGTCGGCGCCCGACTCCTCGAGGGCGAAGACCCTGGCCTGGACGTGCTGGCCGACTCCGCCTACGGCTCCGGCCCGGTCCGAGCAGCGCTCGCCGCGAACGACCACACGGCGGTCATCAAGCCCTGGCCGCTCGGGAGGAACCCGAACCTCGGTGACGACCAGTTCCACCGAGACGACTTCCTTGTCGACCACGCCGCCCGCACCGTCACCTGCCCCGCCGGCATCACGATCTCGATCCACGCGAGCGGCAACGCAACCTTCGGCGCCCGCTGCCGTGGTTGTCCATCACGGCACCGCTGCACCAGCGCTGCCAAGGGCAAGACGGTCAAGCTCACCGACCACGACGAATGGCTCGTCACCGCCCGGGCGAACTGGCGAGCCGGCACCCACCTGGCCGACTACCGCCAGCACCGTCCCATGGTCGAGCGCACCATCGCTTGGCTTGTCGCCAACGGCCATCGCCGTGTCCGCTTCCGTGGTGTCCAACGCAACCGGCTCGGTCTCAGTCACCGGGCCGCCGCGCTCAACCTGCGACGCCTGCTCAACCTCGGCCTCCACCACGCACCCACCGGCTGGGCCATCACCTAAAGGCGGGCCCGGGGAGGACAAGGAAGGGACCACACCTACGGGTTCAACCCATCCCGGGTGACCGGCTCACACCCTCTTCATGCCGGCTCTTCGGTTCGGTCACTTCCCCGGACCCACCGCCAAGCCTAGAAGCCAGTTGCTCAGCAGTCTCCTAGTGCTCGCGCACCGCGCCGAGGAAGGAGCGGGTGCGCTCCTCCCGGGGGTCGTCGAGGATCTGGGCGGGCGGGCCCTCCTCCACGACCGCACCGGCGTCGAACATCACGACCCGGTCGGCGACCTCGCGGGCGAAGCCCATCTCGTGGGTGACCAGCATCATCGTGGTCTTGCCCTCCTCGGCGATCTGGCGCAGCACCTCGAGCACGTCGCCGACGAGCTCGGGGTCGAGCGCCGAGGTCACCTCGTCGAAGAGCATCACCTTGGGCTCGGTCGCCAGCGACCGGGCGATGGCGACCCGCTGCTTCTGGCCGCCGGAGAGCTGCCCCGGCGTCTGGTTGGCGGCGTGGGCGAGGCCGACGCTGTCGAGCAGCTCCATGCCCCGGGCGCGGGCCTCGTCACGGGACTTCCCGTGCACCTTCACCGGCGCCAGCATGATGTTCTCCAGCGCGGTCATGTGCGGGAACAGGTTGAAGTGCTGGAACACCATGCCGATGTCGGAGCGGACCGAACGGATGTGCTTCTCGCTGGCCGGCTTGAGCCCGTTGCCGTGGGGCTGGTGGTAGAGGTGCCGCCCGCCGACCTGGATCGTGCCGGCATCGGGGCGCTCGAGCGTCATGATCACGCGCAGGATCGTGGTCTTGCCCGACCCGGAGGGGCCGATGATGACGACCCGCTCGCCGGGTTCGACGTCGAGGTCGAGCTCGGCCAGCACCTTGTTGGGCCCGAAGGCCTTGTCCACCCCGCGCATGCGGACGGCGGCTGCGCCCTTGGCGGAGATGTCCCGGTCGGGGGCCGTGGTCTCAGGTGCGCTCATATGCGATCTTCCTCTCGAGTCGGCGGACGGCCCAGGCGGCCGGGATGCTCACCAGCAGGAATCCCACGCCGGCGAGGATGTAGGGCTCGGTGGGGCGGAAGTCGGAGCCCCGCACGGTGTTGGCGAAGAACAGCAGCTCGGGCACGCCGACGATGAAGCCGAGGGGTGCGTCCTTGAACGCGGCCACCAGGAAGTTGCCGAGCGAGGGCAAGACGTTGGGGATGGCCTGGGGCAGGATCACCCGCAGCCACTTCGTGGTGGAGCCCAGGTTGAGGGCGGTGGCTGCCTCCCACTGGCCGGGCGGCACGCTGTTGATGCCGGCCCGGTACGCCTCGGAGCAGTAGGTGGCGTAGTGGATGCCGAGGACGACCACCAGGATGGTGATCGGAGACCAGGACAGGGAGTCCGACGCCCGCACGTACGCCTGCGCGAAGAACAGCTGCACCAGCAGCGGCGTGGACCGGATGAACTCGATGAACGCGACGAACGGCCAGCGCACGAACCGGTTCCCCGAGCGGCGACCGAGGGCGAGCAGCAGGCCGAGCACGGCTGCGATGGTGAAGCCGAGCACCGTGGCCTTGGCCAGCACCTGCAGGCCCTGCCACATGAGTGGCACCAGGTGCCAGAAGTACATCCAGTCGAAGTTCTCGCTGCCCTTGGCCGTGAGCCGGGTCCGGAAGAACGACTTCTCCTCCACGGCCACGATGAGCATCGTGTAGCCCAGCGCGACGAGGATCAGCGGCACGACGACGTCGGTGCGCCGGTACCAGGCCCGGTGGGGCCGGTACTGGACCTCGTCGCTGGTCGTGGGCTCGGTGGCGGTCACTTGGTCACCCCCGGGATCGGCGCGCTGGGTGCCGCCGGCACCTCGGCGTCACCGCCCCGGTAGCGGCTCTCCACCCGCCGCTCGGCGAGGCGGAACAGCACGGCGATGATCTGGGACAGCAGGAAGTAGATGAGCAGCACGTTGACGTAGAGCACCGTCAGGTCGGCTGCCGACTGGGTGAACAGGCGCTGCTGGTTGATGAGCCGCGTCGCCTGCATGATGTCGGTGACGCCGATGAGGCTGACCAGCGCCGTCCCCTTGAGGATCTCGATGGTGAGGTTGCCCATCGGCGGCAGGATGAGCCGCATGGCCTGGGGCAGGATCACGTGGCGGAGCCGCTGGGTGGGGCTCAGGTTCAGCGCGATGGTGGCCTCGGTCTGGCCCTTGGGGACGGCCTGGATCGAGCCGCGGACGATCTCCGCGCCGTAGCCGCCCATGTTGATGCCGAGCGCGATCGAGGCGAGCAGGATCAGGGACTGCTGCTCGATCTCGAACAGGATCGGCACCGCGATGGCGATGACGAACAGCAGCACGATGGAGGAGATGCCGCGGGCGACCTCCACGTAGGCGAAGGCGACCCCGCGCACCCACTGGCGGCTGGAGAGGCGGGCGACGCCCACCACGAGGGACAGCGCCAGGCCGAGCAGGAACGAGTACGCCAGGATCTGGAGGGTGACCAGCGCCCCTTCCCAGATCAGCTCGTACTGGCTCGAATCGAGCAACCAGCTGTCCATCGCGTCCTCGCCCTCGCAGGTGTGCGGTCAAGCATGAGTCGACCCGGACCGGGCGGCGCCGTCAAGCACCGCCCGATCCGGGTCGGCGTGTTCCGATCCGATCAGGACCGGGCGTCCACCTGGCGCTGGACGGTGGCGGCCGTGCCGGTCACGGCGTCGACCTCACCGGCCTCGAGCGCGGCGTACATCGAGTCGATGTCGGCGAAGACCTGGAGCTGGTCGTCGGGGATGCCGGCGTCCTCGGCGTAGCCGACCTCGACGGTGCCGGTGGCGACCGCGAGGGTCAGGTCCGGGTTGTCGACGAAGGAGTTGTAGTCGACGATGCCCTCGGGGTTGCCGGCCGGGACGGCGAGGCCCTCGGCGATGCAGTAGTCCGGATCGGAGAACAGGATCTGCTCGGCGCGCTCCTCGTTGATGTACATGCCGGCGGCGATCAGGTCGTACTGGCCGGCCTGGAGGCCACCGATGAGCTGGCCGAACTCGACCACGTTGGCCTCGACCTCGGTGATCCCGAGCTCGGCGAGCACGGCCTTGGCGACGTCGGGGGCGATGCCGGTGGCCTCGCCGTCCTCGCCGGTGAAGCCGAAGGGGACCTCGTTGGCGATGCCGATGGTGATGGAACCGGCTTCCTGCAGCTCGGCGAGCGTGCCCGAGCCGGACTCCATGCCCGCGTTGGCGTTGGAGGCGATGTCCGACGCGCTGAGCTCGTTGGCCTTCTCGACGTCGGCCTCGGAGAAGTCCTCGTAGCCGGTGATGATGTCCATCGTGGTGCCGTCCTCGCGGAAGGCGTTGAGCTGCTCGTTGAAGGCCTCGTAGAAGTCGCCGTCCTCGAGCCGGAAGCCGTAGCCACCGCAGGGGAGGACCTCGTTGCCTTCGGCATCGACGGGGAAGAAGGGCTCGACGGCCTCGATGCTGCCCGAGGCCTGCTCGCCGTCGTCGCTGTCGGTGTCGGTGTCAGCACTCGTGTCGTCGGTGCTGGTGTCGGTGTCGTCGTCGTCGCCGCAGGCGGCGACGAACATGGCCAGGGCGGCCATGAGCGCGATGAGTCGTAGCCAGGGGGCACGAGTTCGGGACATTGAGGCAGGCATCTGCTTCGCTCCGTTCGTTGGGTTGTGTGTCCCCGGACGGCCTGCGCCGAGGCGGGCCCCCGATCGCACCCGAAGGAGACCAGCGACTCGACTCGACACCGAACGCAGACGTGCCGCGACGGCCCGGGACGGCAACACCCCTAGCACGCGATTTCCGATCTGACACGGATCGCAACACAACCGCAGTGAACGGGCTCAGTAGCTCCGGGGCAGCCCCAGGACGTTCTGGGCGATGAAGTTGCACGTCATCTCCTGGCTCACCGGGGCCAGCCGCTGCAGCCGGGCCTCCCGCCAGTAGCGCTCCACGTGGTACTCGGTGGCGTAGCCGAGCCCGCCGTGGGTCTGCACCGCCTGGTCGGCCGCGAACCAGCTGGCCTCGGCGGCCAGGTACTTGGCCGTGTTGGCCTGCTCGCCGCAGGGCAGATCGTGGTCGTAGCGCCACGCTGCGTCCCGCATGACCGCCTTCGCCGCCGCGAGCTGCATGTGGGCCTGGGCGAGCGGGTGGGCGATGGCCTGGTTGGCGCCGATGGGCCGGCCGAACACCTCGCGCTCGCCGGCGTAGGCCACCGCCCGGCGCAATGCGGCCTCGCCGATGCCGCAGGCCATCGCGGCGAGCAGGATCCGCTCGGGGTTCAGGCCGTGGAGGATGTGGCGGAACCCCTGGCCCCGCTCGCCGACCATGCGCCACCCCTCGACGGGGAGCTCGTCGTAGGCGACCTCGCAGGAGGCCACGGCGTTGCGGCCGACCTTGGGGATGGGGGCGATGTCGCAGTGGGCCGGATCGAGGTCGACCAGGAACAGCGTGAGGCCGTCGAAGGTGCCGGGGCTGGCGTCGGTGCGGGCGAGCAGCAGGCACACCTCGGACTCGAGCGCCTTGGAGGTCCAGATCTTGCGGCCGGACACGACGAAGCCCCCGTGCCCGTCGTCGATCGCACGGGTGGCGATGCGGCTGGTGTCGGTGCCGGCGTCGGGCTCGGTGACGCCGAACGCGACGTGGAGGTCGCCCACCGCGGCTCGGGGCAGGAACGCCTCCTTCAGGCGCTCGCTGCCGAAGCGCACCACCGGGTTCAGGCCGAACATGGTCAGGTGCAGCGCGGTGGAGCCGTTCATGCACGCCCCCGACGCGGCCACCCGGTTCAAGACGATGGCGCCCTCGGCGATGCCCTGCCCGCCCCCGCCGTAGGCCTCGGGGATGCAGATGCCGACCCAGCCGCCCTCGGCCATGGCCCGGTAGAAGTCCCAGGGGAACTCGTGGCGCTGGTCCAGGTCGGACCAGTAGGCGTCGTCGAAGCGGGCGCAGACCGCGTCGACGGCCTCGGCGATCGCCTCGTGGTCGGGGTCGGGGCGGAGGTCCACCGGCGTCAGCCCGCCGGCGCGCCGACCCGGCGGCGGACCTCGTCGGCGCCGAGGACGCCGGCGATCTGGTCCAGGCTCGGGCTCTGCCCGGAGCCGGTCAGGGTCACCCGCACGATGTTGGACGCCTCGCGCATGGTGCCGTGGAAGGCATCAGGGTCGGCCTTGTACGCCTTGCGGTCGAGTGCGAAGCCGTGGCGCTCGGCGAGGCCGCGCACCTGGTCGAACCAGCCGGGGGAGGCGGTGTCGGGGTCGTAGCCGGCCACGAAGTCGGTGGTGAACGCGGCCACGACCTCGGGGGGCACACCGAGGAAGCGCTCGTCGGCCGGGTCGTCGACCAGCGCGAACAGCTCGGGGAAGAAGAAGCCGTACCGCTCGCGGAACACCGACCACTTCACGATGTCCTTGCGGACCCGGTCGGTGTCGACGCGGTCGACGTCGATGATGGCGAGCAGGTCGTCGCCCGTGGCGCGCAGCAGCCCGGCCAGCTCGGGGTCGTGCTCGTCGGCCCAGGCCAGCAGCCGGTCCCGGATGTCTGTCGCAGGCATCTGCGCGACGTAGTCGGCGGAGATGTCGTCGAGCTTGGGGATGTCGACCAGCGGGCCGGACGCGCCGAACTCCTCGAGGCGGAGGGGCTCGGCCGCGGCCTCCTCGAAGGGGAGATCGGCGAGCCGGGAGTTGGCCAGGCCGCGCAGGTAGTGGCGGACGGCGCCGACCGGGTACCCCTCGGCCATCCAGAAGTCGACCGATGCCTCCGGGTCCTTGCGCTTGGACAGCTTGCGCCGGCTCTTGCCCTCGCCCTTCATGAGCGGGGCGACGTGGGCGTAGCGGACCGGTTCGAAGCCGAGGGCATCGAAGAGCTGCAGGTGCAGGGGCACCGACGAGATCCACTCGTCGCCGCGGAGGACGAGGGTGACCCGCATGAGGTGGTCGTCGACCGCGTGGGCGAGGTGGTAGGTCGGCAGGGGGAGGGGCTCGGCGGAGCTCTTCAGCAGGACGACGTCGTTGCGGTTGTCGTCGGCCTCGATGCGGCCCCGGATCGCGTCGTCGAAGGCGATGCGGCCCGGTGCATCCGGTGCCCGGAAGCGGATGGTGAAGGGGAGGCCCTCGTCGAGCGCGGCGGTGACCCGCTCGGGCTCGGCGTCGCGCCACACCGCCCACTCGCCCCAGTAGCCGAGGTCGACCTTGGCGGCCTGCTGGCGCTCGGTGATGGCGGCCAGCTCGTCCTTCGTGACGAAGTCGGGGTAGGCGTGGCCGGACTCCAGCAGCGCTCGGACGAAGCTGCGGTAGATCTCGGACCGCTCCGACTGGCGGTACGGGCCCCACGGCGCATCGGGTCCCTCGGTGGGGTCGATGCCGAAGTGGGGGAACGCGCGGGCGAAGTGCTCGTCGGAGCCCTCGATGGCCCGGGCCTGGTCGGTGTCCTCGATCCGGACGAAGTAGCTGCCGCCGCTGCGCTCGGCCAGCTCCTTGGCCACCATCGCGGTGTACACGCCACCGATGTGGAGGAAGCCGGTCGGGCTCGGGGCGAAGCGGGTGACCTCGGCGCCGGCGGGGAGGTCGCGGGGCGGGTTGGCCTCCTCCCACTGCTGCGTGGGTGCGGTGTCGGGGAGGAGGCGGTCGAGCAGGTCGGCAGGAAGCATGAGGAGCGAAGGTTAGGTGCCAGCATTGGAGGGTGACCCCGTCCCCCCACGACGAGCCGATTCCGACGGAAGGTCCCAGCGACTTCATCCGGGAGAAGATCGACGCCGACCTGGCCGCCGGCCGCTTCGACCGGGTGCAGACGCGGTTCCCGCCGGAGCCCAACGGGTACCTCCACATCGGCCACGCCAAGTCGATCTGCCTCAACTTCGGCCTCGCCGAGCAGTACGGCGGGCCGTGCCTGCTGCGCTTCGACGACACCAACCCGGTCGCCGAGGATCCCGAGTACGTCGACGCCATCATCGACGACATCCGCTGGCTCGGCTTCGAGCCGACCGACGTCGTCCACGCCAGCGACTACTTCGACCAGCTCTACGCCTGGGCCGAGGAGCTCGTCGGCAAGGGCCTGGCCTACGTCGACGACCAGGACGCCGAGACCATCTCGGCCCAGCGCGGCGGCTTCGGCGAACCGGGCATCGAGAGCCCGTTCCGCGACCGCACGCCCGAGGAGAACCTGGGGCTGCTCCGCCAGATGCGCGACGGCGCCTTCGCCGACGGCGAGAAGGTGCTGCGGGCCAAGATCGACATGTCGGCGTCGGTGATGACCATGCGCGACCCGGTGCTGTACCGGATCCGCCGGCTGCCCCACCACCGCACCGAGGACCGCTGGGTCATCTACCCGACCTACGACTGGGCCCACGGGCAGTCCGATGCCATCGAGGGCGTGACCCACTCGCTGTGCACGCTCGAGTTCGCCGACCACCGACCGCTCTACGACTGGTGCCTCGAGCACCTCGAGCTGCCCAACGACAGGCCCGAGCAGACCGAGTTCGCCCGCCTCGGCCTCACCCACACCGTGATGTCCAAGCGCCTGCTGCGCCAGCTGGTGGAGGACGGCGTGGTCGACGGGTGGGACGATCCCCGCATGCCCACCATCCGCGGCATGCGCAAGCGGGGCTACCCGCCGGAGGCGATCCGGGCCTTCATCGACGAGATCGGCGTCGCCAAGACCAACTCCACCGTGGAGATCGAGCTGCTCGAGTCCCACGTGCGCCGGCACCACAACGCGCACGCCCTGCGCCGCATGGCCGTGCTCGACCCCGTGAAGGTGGTCATCACCAACTGGCCCGAGGGTCAGGTGGAGCACGTGGAGGCGGTGAACAACCCCGAGGACGACGCCGCCGGCACCCGCCAGGTCCCCTTCAGCGGCGAGCTGTGGATCGAGCGCGACGACTTCATGGCCGACCCGCCGCCGAAGTACTACCGCCTCACCCCGGGCCGGGAGGTCCGCCTGCGGGCCGGCTACTTCATCACCGCCACCGACGCGGTCACCGATGCCGACGGCAACGTCACCGAGATCCACGCCACCTACGACCCCGAGACCAAGGGCGGCCAGGCCCCCGACGGGCGCAAGGTGAAGGCCACGATCCACTGGGTCTCCGCCGCCCACGCCGAGGACCTCACCGTCCACCTCTACGAGCGCCTGTTCACCGACAGCCACCCCGGCGCCGAGGGCGACGCGTTCGACTCGTTGAACCCGGCGTCACGGGAGACCGTGGAGGCCAAGGGCGAGCCCGCCCTCGCCGACGTCGCCCCGGGCGAGGTCGTCCAGTTCGAGCGGCTCGGCTACTTCGCCGTCGACCCCGACGACACCCGCACCCTGCACCGCACCGTCGGCTTGCGGGACGAGTGGGCCAACATCCAGAAGCGGAAGTCCAAGTAGCGGTTGCTGGCGACTGGTTCGGCCGCTTCCTGTGTTCCGACTCATCTCGCGTTGCGCTGGGCGCCTGCAATGGCTTGGAGGAGCTCCTCCTGTGCGCCGGCCTCGGGGCCTGCACCGGGGCGGCTGGCGGCGACCTGGGCCACGGCTTCGTCGACGGTCGTGCCCCTGGTGATGAGCACCGCTGCTGCGATGGTGCCGGCTCGGCCGATGCCGGCGCCGCAGTGGGTGAGCACGGTGCGGCCGGCGTCGAGGTGCTCGACCAGTCCCTCGACGAGCGCGATGGCGTCGTCGAGCGGGGGTGCGTGCAGGTCGGGGACCGGTGCCCACCAGGCGCGGGGATCGGTGCGCAGCCAGGCGACGTAGTCCGGGTAGCGGGCCTCGAGCTCGTGGCGCTCGTTCAGGCAGAGCACGACGTGGGCGTCGACGCGGGCGACGGTGGCCTCGACGTCGGGACCGATCAGGTGCTTGCCGCACAGCCACAGGGCACCCGGGGCGCCGGGCACGGGGACCCGGTCGATGCCGCCGTTGCGGGAGCGCTCGCTGCTGCGCCACGCCGTCACCCGTCCCACGTCGGTGACGCTACCGTCGGTAGCCGTGACGACCCAGGGGGAACCGACATGACCGCAGTGGACGACCACGCCAGCGACGTGCAGCAGCAGGGCGACGGGGTCCTCGCCGACCTGTTCTTCACGCCGGAGGGCATCGCCGACCCCGCCCCCCTGTACCACCGGCTGCGGGAGCTGGCGCCGGTGCACCGCAGCGGCACCGGCACGATCTTCCTCACCCGCTTCGACGACTGCAACGAGGTGCTGCGCGACAACCGCTTCGGCAACGGCGACAGCAACGAGGGCCTCGGCCTGCCGAGCGCCGATCCGGCCACCGATGAGTTCCGCCGTGACCAGCGCCGCCGCATGGCCGACCGCCCCCAGTCGCTGCTGTTCCTCGACCCACCCGACCACACCCGCCAGCGCCGGCTCGTCTCGCGGGCGTTCACGCCCCGGCGGGTCGAGAAGATGCGGGGCACGATCGCGGCGCTCGCCCGCCGCTACGTCGACGACCTGGCCGAGGCGGGGGAGGGCGACCTGCTCGACCTCGTCGGCTTCCCGTTCCCGGTGTCGGTGATCGGTGCGCTCGTCGGCGTGCCCGAGGCCGATTGGCCGAGGTTCCGCTCGCTCATCACCCGAGGTGCGGTCGGCATCGAGCCCACCGCCTCGATCGAGGAGCTGCGCGACGGCGAGCAGGCCAACACCGAGACCTGGGAGTACTTCGTCGACCTCGTCGCCGAGCGCCGGGCCCGACCCCAGGACGACCTGCTCTCGGACCTGATCCGGGTCGAGGAGGAGGGCGACCAGCTGAGCGAGGCCGAGGTCATCGTCGTGGCGATCCTGATCTTCGCCGCGGGCTTCGAGACCACGACGAACCTCATCGGCAACGGGACGGCGGCGCTGCTGCGCAACCCCACCGAGATGGCTCGGCTGTGGTCCGACGAGACGCTGCTGCCGACCGCGGTGGAGGAGATGCTGCGCTGGGACTCGCCCGTGCAGTTCGACGTCCGTCGAGCACTGCAGCCCGCGGAGGTCGCCGGCGAGCCGGTGGGGGAGGGCACCGCGGTGGTGACCCTGCTCGGTGCCGCCAACCGCGATCCCTCGCACTTCAGCGATCCGGACCGCTTCGACGTCGGCCGGGACGAAGGCCCGCCGCTGTCGTTCGCCGCCGGCATCCACTACTGCCTGGGCGCCAACCTCGCCCGCGCCGAGGGGCAGGAGGTCTTCCGGGCGATGCGCGACCGCTTCCGCACAATCGAGCTCGCCGGTGCGCTGGTGCAGCGACCCCGCACCACCCTGCGTGGCTACGAGGCCGTGCCGGTGCGGGTCACCCCGCGCTGATCGTCGGTGGGTCGCCGAAGTCGGGCTTCTCGGTGCGGGTGCGCTTGAGCTCCCAGAACCCGGGGACGCTGATCATCGTGCGCAGCGCATCCCACAGCTCGAGCGAGGTCTCGGTGTCGGGCACCCGGGTGATCACGGGGCCGAAGTAGCCGGCCCGGTTCCCGTGCTTGTCGTCCATGGCGATGATGGGCGTGCCGACGTCGTCGCCGCAGAGGGCGAGGCCGATGTCCATGCGGGTGCGGATCTCGGCATCCCAGGCGTCGTCGTCGAAGGCCTTGGCGTGGATCACGTCGAGCCCGACCGCGTCGAGCGCATCGGCGACGTCGAAGTCACGGTCCTTGTCATGGTGGATGCGCCGGCCGTACTCCAGGTACAGCTGCTCGACGTCGCCACCCTCGGACCGGACGGACTCGAGCACCCGGAGCAGCCGGTGGGTGAACCACACGGGCTCGTGGTACTCGGACCCCTCCTCGGGCTCGTTCTTGAAGAACAAGCTGATCGGCTGCCACGTGACCTGCAGGTCACGGGCCGGTGCCACCTCGTCGACGACCCAACGGGCCGTCACCCAGCACCACGGTCAGATGGGGTCGATCCAGAACTCGATGTCCACCGCCGCAGTGTGCCGCCTGAATCGGCCGTTGCCACCGCGCCTCCGTAGCGTGCCTCGCCGTGACCGGTGCCGAGATCGCCGTGGTGCTGGGTGCCAGCCTGCTCGGCGCGTTCGTGAAGTCGGTGACCGGCATGGGGTACCCGCTGCTGGCGGTGCCGCTGATCGCGCTGGCCCTCGGCATCGAGGACGCCGTGGTCATCGTCTCGGGCCCCAACGCCGTGGCCAACTTCGTGCTGTGCTGGCAGGCGCGCGGCGGCCGATCCGAGACCCGGGACCTGCCGGTGCTCGTGGGCACCAGCTTCTTCGGGGCCTTCCTCGGCACCTTCCTGCTGGTGACCGTGCCGGAGGACCCGCTGCTGATCTTCCTGGCCGTGACGATCGTGGTCTACGTCGTCAACTACCTGCGGAGCCCCGAGCTGCGACTCCAGGAGGCCACCACCCACCGGTGGTCCCCGGTGGTCGGCTCGCTCGCGGGGGTCATGCAGGGCGCGCTCGGCGTGTCGGGCCCGGTGGTGGGGGCGTGGATGCACGGCTACCGGCTGACCGCGCAGGCCTACGTGTTCAGCGTGACGATCATCTTCGGCGTCGCCGGCTCGGTGCAGCTGGTGCTGCTGGCCGCCAGCGGCCGGTACACGGCCGAGCGCCTCGGGGTCTCGGTGCTGGCCCTGATCCCGGTGCTGCTCATGGTCCCGGTGGGCACGCGGTCCCGGGCCCGCCTCGGCGGGCGGGGCTTCGACCTGGCGGTCCTCGGCGTGCTGCTCGCGTCGGGCGCGGCGCTGATCGTTCGGGTGCTGAGCTGAGCACGGTTAGGGTCGTCGGCGGGCCCGCCCGGACGGCGCGGGCGACGGACGACCCCGAGGGAAGGCTTCCGATGCACCGACGACTCCTGGCCGCGCTCGCGGCCGGCGCCCTGCTCGTCACCGCCTGCGGCGACGACGACACCGGCAACGCCGGCAGCGGCGACGACGAGTACGTGGAGGCCATGGCCGCCTCGATGCAGCAGGACGAGGACCTGCCCTTCGCCGAGGCCGACATCGACTGCCTCTCGCGCGAGTTCGTCGAGGCCCTCGGTGGCGCCGAGCGCCTCGAGTCCGAAGGCATCACCCCCGAGGACCTGAGCAGCGACGAGGGCCTCGACGACCTCGGCCTGGAGCTGGGTCAGGAGGAAGCGGACGGCATCGCCGCCTCCTTCGGCAGCTGCGACGTCTCGCTGGCCGAGCTGGTGCTCGCCGAGGCCGGGGAGGACGTCCCCGCCGAGGTCCGCGACTGCGTCGAGGAGAACCTGGACGAAGACGTCCTGGCCGAGTTCTTCGCCACGGTCCTGGTCGACGAGGAGACCGGCGACGAGCCGCCCGAAGCGCTGCTCGAGCCGCTGCTCGCCTGCTTCCAGTCATGACCGCCGACCGCACCCGTGGGCTGGCCTCGGAAGGTCGACCGGTCGACGACGTCATCGCCGACCTCGCCGCGAAGCGCGACGACGACGTGCGCTGGCGCGACGGCCGCACGTTCGGGCTGGTGTTCGACGGGGGGCCCGGCGTGCACGAGGCCGCCGAGCGGGCCGCGATGCTCTACCTGCACGAGAACGCCCTCAACACCATGGCGTTCCCCTCGCTCGGCCGGATCCAGTCCGAGGTGGTGGGCTGGACCGCCGACCTCCTCCACGGGCCGGACACCGCCGCCGGGTTCCTCACGAGCGGCGGCACCGAGTCCATCCTCTGCGGCGTGAAGGCGGCCCGCGAGCGGGGGCGCACCGAGCGGGGCATCACCGCACCGGAGATGATCGTCGCCGAGAGCGCCCACGCCGCGTTCCACAAGGCGGCCCACCTGTTCGGGATCACGCTGCACAAGACCCCGGTGCGCGACGGATGGACGGCCGACGTCGAGGCCATGGCCGAGCACGTCAACGCCAACACCGTGCTCATCGTCGGCTCGGCGCCCCAGTACCCCCAGGGCGTCATGGACCCGATCCCCGAGATCGCCGCGCTGGCCGCGTCGGTCGACGCCAACTGCCACGTCGACGCGTGCATGGGCGGCTTCGTCCTGCCCTTCGCCGAGATGCTCGGTCGCCCCGTGCCACCGTGGGACTTCCGGGTTGAGGGCGTGTCGTCGATCTCGGCCGACATCCACAAGCTCGGCTACGCCCCCAAGGGCGTGTCGGTGATCCTGCACCGCACCAAGGAGCTCCGGGCGCACCAGACCTTCGTCTTCGATGGGTGGCTGGGCGGCTTCTACGCATCCCCGAACCTGCAGGGCACCCGCTCCGGCGTGCCGATGGCGGCGGCGTGGGCCGTGATGCAGCACCTCGGCGTCGACGGCTACCAGGGCCTCACCCGCACCGTGCTGGACAACGCCGATGCCATGCGCGCCGGCATCCGGGCGATCGACGGGCTCACCGTGCTCGGCGATCCCACGTACCACCTGCTGGCGATCGCCCCCGATCCCGACGCCGCCGACCCGATCGACATCTTCGCCGTCGGCGATGCCCTGCAGCGGCGCGGCTGGTTCCACGATCGACAGAGCCCGCCGGACAACCTCCACGCCACGGTGTCCAACACCAACACGGGCGTGATCGAGGAGTACCTGGCCGCGCTGCGCGACTCGGTGGACGAGGTGCGGGGCGCCAGCACCGACGACCGCAGCACCGGGTACGCCACGCTCGAGTAGGTCCCGCTCAGCCCTCGTGGTCCACGGGCGGGAGATCGCCGGCGGCGGCGAGGCGCGGGCGGACGAACCGTCGCCACACGAACCAGCCGAGCACGCCGCCGATGGCGAGGACGACGGCCCCCTGGAACAGGCCGACGATGTCGCCGACCCGCTCCCAGCGCTCGCCCAGGACGGCACCGGCGGCGATCAGCGCCGTGTTCCACATCGCGCTGCCGATCGCGGTCAGGACGGTGAAGCGGACCGGCGACATGTGGCGGAAGCCGGCCGGGACGGACACGACGGAGCGGATCAGGGGCACGCACCGACCGATCAGCACGGCGGCGTCGGCCCGGCGGTCGAACCACTCCTCGGCCCGGTCGAGGTGGTGCTCGCGCACGCTGAACCAGCGGCCGAAGCGGACGATGAAGGCACGCAGCCGCATCGGACCGATCCCGGCCGACACGCCGTAGAGCACCCAGGCACCGACGACCGATCCGGCCGTGGCGGCGAGGATCATGCCGACGACGTCGGCATCGCCGCGACCGGCGACGAAGCCGGCGAGGGGCAGGACCACCTCGGACGGGATCGGCGGGAAGACGTTCTCGAGGGCGACGAGGAAGGCGACGCCGAGGTAGCCCAGTGCGTCGACCACGTCGGTGACCCAGGTGACGATGTCGTCCAGCAACGGTCCTCCGCTCGGCCAGGTCCGGTGAGCGTAGGTGGGGCGATGTCGATTCCACCCACCCCGGGTATCGTCGGAGCCCGCTGGGCGGAGCAGGTCCGCCGCCGACGAGGGTGTCCCGTACCGGCACGGCGAAGACGGGGCTCAGGAGCGTTCCATGGCCTGGCCACTGCTGATCGTCGCGGGGTTGCTCGAGGTGGCGTGGGCGTCGGTGCTGCCCTCCACCGAGGGCCTGACCCGCCTCGGACCGACGCTCGCGTTCCTCGGGCTGCTCGCCGCCAGCATGGTGGCGCTGGCCAAGGCGGCCGAGGTGATCCCCATCGGCACCGCCTACGGCGTCTGGGTGGGGGTGGGCGCAGTCGGCGCCGCGATCGTGGGCATCGTGGCGCACGGCGACCCGGCCACACCGGCCCGGGTCTTCTTCCTCGCCCTGCTCGTCGCGTCCATCGTCGGCCTGAAGGTGACCGGCGCGAGCTGACACCCGGCCGCGCGACGATGGCGCATGGTCCTCAAGCGCTGGCGACGCGACCGCGACGGCGGACTGCCGGGAGGTCGTGGCATCCCGGCCCCACCGTCGGATCCGGCCGGCGGGCGTGGATCCCGCCGGCGACGGGACGAGCCCGCTCGCCCGGAGCTCGTCGAGATCACGGTCGGGTTCGACCGCTTCGAGGCCGGCGCGCTCGTCGCCCGGCTGGAGGCGAGCGACATCCCGGTGCGCCTCCTGACCATGGACGACCACGGCCTGGTCGTCGGGATCGCCGCCCGGCACCCGCACCGCATCCTGATCCGGGCCGACGACGAGGACCGGGTCCGAGCGATCATGGAGCGAACCGGACCCTGACGCGGCTCGACCCTGCCGACTGGTTCAGGCGACGACCAGCTCGCCGTAGGTGTTGCACAACCCCGATGCCACGACGGCGAGGGCGGCGCCCACCACCAGCCACGCCACCTTGCGTCGCCAACCCTGCAGCTGGCCGCCGCTCGGGGCCGGCATGTACCAGTCGGGGAGGAGGCCGCCGCCGCGACCGTCCGGATGCCACGGCTCGGCGTCCGCAGGCAGCGGCGCGTCCGGATCACCGAACACCGCGAGCCGCTCCAGCTCTTCGTCCAGGGACGCTGGCGACGACGGATCGAGCACGCGCCCCACGGTAGGGGGACGCCGCCAGCGGCACCGGTCGGCACTTGGTCACATCTGTTGCCAGTGAGCAGAATCGGCCCATGACGACCGAGTCGACCGCCGCCCCCCGCTTCGACATCGCGCAGCCCGAGTTCTGGCGCCGTCCGCTCCAGGACCGGATGGACGACTTCGCCGCCATGCGGGCCCAGGGCCCGTTCTGGGACTCCGAGATCCCCGACACCATGGGGATGCTCGACGGCCCCGTGCCGTTCCACGCGGTCACGACCTACGACGAGGTCGTGGAGATCAGCCGCAAGCCCAAGCAGTTCTGCTCGGGCCAGGGCGCGGTCGCCATCCCCGACATGCCGGCCGAGGCGCTGGAGTTCTTCGGCTCGTTCATCAACATGGACGACCCCCGCCACGCCCGCCAGCGCGGCATCGTCTCCCGGGCCTTCACCCCCCGCCGCCTCGAGTCGGTCCTCGACTCGGTGCAGCACATCTGCGACGAGGTCATCGACGACTTCTGCGAGAAGGGCGAGGTCGACCTCGTCGAGGCCATGTCCGCCCCGTTCCCGCTGCTCGTGATCTGCGACATGATGGGCATCCCCCGGTCGGAGTTCAAGACCGTCTTCGACGCCACCAACATCATCCTCGGCGGCGGCGACCCCGAGTTCGTGGGCGACGACGTCATGGGCGCCCTCTTCGGCGCCGGCATGACCCTCACCGGCCTGCTGCACGAGGTGGCCGAGGACCGGCGCAAGAACCCCAAGGACGACCTCACCACCGCGCTCATCACCGCTGACGTCGACGAGCAGATGATGACGCCCGAGGAGCTGGGCCCGTTCTTCATCCTCCTGGCCGTGGCCGGCAACGACACGACCCGCACGGCGATCAGCTACGCCATGCAGTTCCTCACCGAGCACCCCGAGCAGCGCCGCATCTGGCAGGACGACCTCGAAGGGGTCACCCCCACCGCGGTCGAGGAGATCGTGCGCTACGCCTCCCCGGTGGTGTTCATGCGCCGCACGGCCACCGAGGACGTCACCCTGGCCGGCCGGGACTTCTCCGCCGGCGAGCGCTTCGTCATGTTCTACGGCGCCGCCAACCGCGACCCGGCCCACTTCGAGAACCCCGAGGTCTTCGACGTGCGACGTGACCCGAACCCCCACGTCGGCTTCGGTGGCCCCGGTCCGCACTTCTGCCTCGGCGCCCACCTCGCCCGCCGCGAGCTCGCCGTGGCGTGGCGCCAGCTGCTCACCCGCCTGCCCGACCTCGAGGCCGCCGGCCCGCCCGAGTACCTCGAGGCCGCCGGCATCCCGCTGGTGGGCGGCATCAAGCGGTTCCCCGTCCGGTTCACGCCCACCGAGAAGGTGGGACGGGCCTAGATTCCCATCATCACGGTCGCGCCGGGGACGCGCGGCCACCACCTGACAGGAGCTCCGTGGCTACAAAGACCCAGATCCCGATCGTGGACTACCTGGTGCTGGGCGATGACCCGCACCTGGAGGCCACCGAGTGCACCTCGTGCGGTGCCCGCTACTTCGACCGGCGCAACGCGTGCGCGTCGTGCTTCGGCACCGACTTCACCACGGTCGACGTGCCCACCGAGGGCACGCTGCGCTCGTTCACCATCGTGACCTTCGCCGCACCCGGCGTGCCCGTGCCCTTCGTGGCCGGCATCGTCGACGCCGGCGGCACGAGCGTGCGCACCAACATCATCAACGTCGAACCCGATGACGAGCACGTGAAGCTCGGCATGCCGGTGCGCCTGGCGACCTACTCGCTGGGCACCGACGACGACGGCGTCGAGGCCATCGGCTTCGGCTACGAACCGTGCTGATGGCGGTCTGCTCCGCAGCGCCGCGTGCCGCCTTCTCGCTGGCGCTCCCGACGGCGGCCACCCTCACATCCACCTGTGCGATCGCGAAGGACCTTCTCTGACATGAGCAGCGACGACATCTACATCCTCGGCATCCACATGACGAAGTTCGGGAAGCACCCGGACTCCGACGTGGTCGACCTCGGCGCGGAGGCGGCCATGGCCGCCCTCGCCGACGCCGGCGTGACCATGGCCGACATGGGCATCCTGGCCGCGGGCAACCTGATGAACGCGAGCGCCGGCTTCGGCCAGCAGCTCCAGAAGCAGATCGGCCAGACCGGCATCCCGGTGTTCAACGTGGCCAACGCGTGCGCCACGGGCGCCACCGCGCTGCGCACGGCGATCATGGCCATCAAGGCCGGCGAGTGCGACATGGGCCTCGCCGTCGGCGTCGAGAAGCTGGCCGGTGCCGGCCTCCTCGGCGGCGGTGGTGGCGGCGGCAAGTCCGACGAGCACAAGTGGGAGCCATCGGGCCGCTTCGGTGCCGTCGCCGGCGTCGACGGCCGCATCGGCACCGCCGCCATGCCGGGCACCTTCGCCCAGGTCGGCATGGAGTACCTGCACGAGAACGACTACAGCGGCGAGGCGTTCGAGCTGTTCGCCCGCATCAGCGTGAAGAACCACAAGCACTCCACGCTGAACCCGCTGGCCGCCTACACCAAGGAGATGAGCCTCGAGCAGGTGATGGGCGACGTGATGATCGCCTACCCCAACACCCGCCCGATGTGCTCGGCCAACTGCGACGGCGGCGCCGCGGCCGTGGTCGTCTCCGGCGCCAAGCTCAAGACCCTCTCCAAGGAGCAGCAGCGCCGGGCCGTGAAGGTGTCGGCATCCGTGCTCACCTCCGACCCGTGGCAGGAGGCCTGCCAGGTGCTGCCCGACGTGAACACGCTCACCCGCATGGCGGCCGAGCAGGCCTACGAGCAGGCCGGCGTGTCCCCCGAGGACCTCGACCTGGTCGAGCTGCACGACTGCTTCGCCACGGCCGAGCTCGTGCACTACGACAACCTCATGCTGTGCGAGCCGGGTGGGGCGGTGGACCTCTTCGAGTCCGGCGCCACCTGGCGAGACGGCTCGACCCCGGTCAACGTCTCCGGCGGCCTCGAGTCCAAGGGCCACCCGATCTCGGCCACGGGCATCGCCAACATCTGGGAGGTGTGCCACCACCTCCGCGGTGAGGCCGGCGACCGCCAGATCGAGGGCGCCAAGGTGGGCCTGGCCCACGTCATCGGCCTCGGTTCGGCCTGCGGCGTCCACATCCTGGAGTCCAGCGCGGCCTGATCCGCTCCGCCGCCTGACGTCCGTCCGCTGCGGTGGGCGTCAGGCGGAGGCAGCCAGCACGGCCTCGGCGCAGCGGCGCCCGGAGAACATCGCGCCCTGGATCGAGCCGGTGTCGCGGTGGTCGCCGCACACCCACAGCCCCGGTCGCACCGCCACGGCCTGCTTCGGCGCGAACGGCGGCGACTGGTCGGGCTGGCCGTGGGCGATGGCGTCGGTGCGCAGGTGCTCCCACCCGTCCACCTGCGCACCCCACCAGCCACGCAGCTGGTCCCGCACGGCCGGCTCCAGGGAGCTGTCGGCCCGGCCGGGGACGGCCGCGGCGATCAGCGACCGGCCCTGCGGCGCGTAGGTCGGGGCGACGTTGGTCATCACGGCGACGTTGCGAGCCGGTCCGGTGCCATCGAGGATCACCAGCCGGTCCTCGACCGGCGCCGCCGCAGCGCTGAACCACACGCACGACGCGGCGCGGGAACCGACCTCCTCGGTCCCGAGCAGTCGAGCGGCGGCCGGGCCCTCCGTGGCGACGACCACGTGGTCGGCGGTCACGACCTCACCGCCGGCGAGGGTCACGCGTCCGTCCTCCACGCCGGCGACCGGCGAGTCGCAGCGGACCGTGCCCTCGGGCAGTCCCGCAGCCAGCTGCCGGGGGATCGACTCCATGCCGAGCGCCGGCACGGCCGAATCGCCCCGGGCGAGGCTGCGGAACACCACGTCGAACACGCGACGGCTGGTGCCGAGCGACGGGTCGAGCTGGATCCCGCCGACGAGCGGCTCGAAGAAGCGCTCGATCATCGCCGGGGAGAAGCCGTCGTCCCGCAGCGCCTGCGCCGTCGTCACGTCCTCGCCCCGCAGCAGCTCCGGAGCGGTTGCCCGGAGGAGACGCCGGCGCAGCAGTCCGACCCGCAGCTTGTCGCCGATCGAGCCCACCGGTGCCAGCGCGCCGCGCAGCCCGGCGACGGGGGAGCGGAACGGGTCGACGACCCGGTGGAAGCGGTCGCCGACCCGCACCAGCGCGCCCGGGTCGAAGCGGCGCAGGTCGAGGGCGTCCAGATCCAGGTGGCGGGGGAGCTCGGGGTAGTCGGTGAGCAGGACCTGGAAGCCCCGGTCCAGGCGGTGCCCGTCGACCAGGTCGGTGCGCACCCGCCCGCCGGGCGCGTCGGCTGCGTCGAGCACGACGACGTCGCGCCCGGACGCCACCAGGGTGCGGGCGGCGACGAGGCCGGCGAGCCCGGCACCCACGATGACGACGTCGTGGTGGTTCGGGTTCGGGGTGCCGGGCACGGAGCGACGGTAGCGACGACGCCGCTGCCGGTGACCGCGCCCCGCCCCGCTGCGCGACGATGGGCGGGTGGAGAGCACGCGCGTGGACCGGTGGCTGTGGGCCGTGAGGATCTACAAGACCCGCTCCGATGCCACCAAGGCGTGCAGCGGCGGGCACGTCGAGATCGACGGGCGCACCGTGAAGCCGGCCCAGAAGGTGCGGGTCGGCGACCGCGTCCACGCCCAGGTGGGGCAGCGGGAGCGGATCCTCGACGTGGCCCGCATCATCGACAAGCGGGTGGGGGCGCCCATCGCGGTCGAGTGCTACGTCGACCACAGCCCGCCCCCGCCGGAGCGCCCGCTGCAGGCCCTCTTCGGCGAGCGCGAGCGCGGCGCGGGTCGACCCACGAAGCGGGAGCGCCGCCAGCTCGACCGCGAGCTGGGGCGTCGTCGCTGAGCACCCGCGCGGCACCTAGGGTGGCGAGATGGCTTCGTTCCACGACCTCGAGATGCGGTCGATCACCGGTGAGCAGATCGACTTCTCCACGTTCCGCGACCAGGTCTGCCTCGTCGTCAACGTGGCCAGTGAGTGAGGGCTGACGCCCCAGTACGCAGGTCTGCGTGCGCTCCAGGAAGACTTCGCCGACCAGGGCTTCACCGTCCTGGCCTTCCCCTGCAACCAGTTCGGCAACCAGGAGCCCGGCTCCGACGAGGAGATCCTCGAGTTCGCGACGTCGAAGTACGACGCCAACTTCCCGATGTTCTCCAAGATCGAGGTCAACGGCGACGGTGCGTGCGAGCTCTACCAGCTGCTCAAGGCCGAGCAGCCCGGCGAGGGTGACAGCAGCGACATCACCTGGAACTTCGAGAAGTTCCTGGTCGGACGGGACGGCTCCGTGGTCGCCCGGTGGTCCCCGATGAAGACCCCGGAGGAGATCCGGGAGGAGCTCCCGACGTACCTCTGATCGTGGTGGTGCCCGTCCGGGCGCCTCCGTGGGTATGCTGGTGGCCGAGCTGGTCGTCCACCGATTCGGTGCACGGCTCAGGTCCGGTCGAACGCCACGTCCGGAGCAGGTCGCCCTCCCAGCGCGACAGCTCATGACCCACCGGGTCGTCTGGCGGTTGCAGCGGGGATTGCACGGGGCGGCGCGGGTCGCCGGTGCCCGCATCGAACGGAGAGCACGATCACCAGCACCACCTTGTCGCCGGAGGCACCTGCCGTCCTGCCGCGAGACTTCGAATCCATCGTGCAGGCGCACCTGGACGGTCATGAGACCGCCGAGCAGCGCGCTGTGCTCGACCGGTTCCGGGACGACTGGGTGCGGGTCCTGTACCGCCTCCTCGACCAGGCCGACCGGGTCATCGAGGAGACGCGACGCACCGTGCGCGGTCCCGAGCGCCTGGCCATCATCGAGGACTTCGACCGCGAGGCGTTCCGCATCGACGAGGTGCTGACCGAGCTGCTCGGCCCGCCGTCCGAGGACGAGCTGACCCCCGATGGCGCCCAGCGCAAGGCCAAGGGTCGCCCCACCCCCGCCCCGGCCGCGCCGGTGGAGCCCGGCACCACCCAGCTGCAGCTGACCTGGGAAGCCGGCTCGATCATCGCCTGGGCCGGTGGCAAGGACGCGCCGTCCGACTCCGTCGCCGGCATCCGCGCCCGCCTCGCCGCGATCGGCGGTGGCTCGATCCCGTGGGAGGAGCACCGACCGGTCAAGCTCCCCGACGGATCCAAGGCCGAGACCGTCCGAGCGCCGCTCGGTGCCGCGCTCGGCTGGCTCGTGGCGATGCGACGCACGCCCGAGGACGCCGAGGTCGGCGTGTCGGTCCCGTGGCTCGGCCTCACCGCAGCCATGGCCGTGCGCCTCGCGGCCCAGGGCCGGATGGTGCCCCGGCTGCGCAAGGTGCGCCGGCGCGACGACGCCGGCGGCAAGGACCTGTCCACCTTCGAGGTGCACTGGGAGCCGGTGCTCATCGACCCCGAGGCCATCAGCGAGCTGGCCGCCTCCCGGCCCACGGCCGCCGCCGCCACCGGCAACCGCCAGGACGGCCGGGCCTTCACCCAGTCCGTGCTGTCGGACCTGCTCGGCACGATCTGCGAGATGGCTGCCGAGCGCCTCGAGGTGCCGGCGCCGCCGCCCGACCCCCGCTCCCGCAGCGACGTGGCCGAGACCGTGCTGGCCCGCCTCGACGGCAAGCCCTTCGACGCCCCGACCCGAGCCGGCGCCGAGCTCGTCCGCCGCCTCGACCAGTGGTCGTCGCCGGTCACCGGCACCGCCAAGCTCGCCCTCACCGTCCGGCTGGACCCGCCCGACGAGGGCAACGCCTGGCACTGCGCCGTGCTGGCCCCCGGCAACGACGACGTGCTGGAGCCCGTCGAGGTCGCCATGGTCAACGCCTCCAACACCAAGTCCCGGGAGATGAAGGCGCAGCTGGCCCGGGTCGAGAAGCTGTTCCCCGAGCTGAGCCGTCCCGGTGGACGCCGCCGGGGCGAGGTCATCCTCTCCCAGGAGGAGGCCTGGCAGCTCATGTCCCAGACCGGCGAGGTGCTCCGCGCTGCCGGCTTCGACGTGCAGGTCCCCATGCTGTCGCGCCGCAAGCCGGCACCCGGCCTGCGCCTCACCGCGGACGAGGCCCAGGAGTCCGTCGTCGGTGCCCAGCAGCTGGCCAACGTGCGCTGGTCGGTGGTGTTCGACGGTGTCGAGCTGTCCGCCGAGGACGTCCGCCGCCTCGCGACCCAGGCCCGCCCGCTGATCAAGTCGGGCGACAAGTGGGTCGAGGTCGACAAGGCCGACCTGCGCGAGGCCGCGGCTGCGCTCGCCGAGCGGGCCGACAAGACCCGCCTCACCGGCGCCGACATGCTCCGCCAGGCCCTCGGTCTGGAGGGCTCGCCCCTCGCCGGCGGCATCCAGATCACCGGTGCCGGCTGGGCAGCGGACCTGTTGCGCAGCGCGTCGCAGATCTCCGAGGACACCGTCTCGGCCACCCCGGAGGGGTTCGACGGCGAGCTGCGCCACTACCAGGCCGAAGCGGTCGCCTGGCTGCGCTTCCTCGACGACGCCGGCCTCGGCGGCTGCCTCGCCCTCGACATGGGCCTGGGCAAGACGCCCACCATGCTCGCCCACGTCGCCGCCACCGCGGAGAAGGGCCCGACCCTCGTCGTCGCCCCGCCCGCCGTCGTGGGCAACTGGGCCAACGAGGCCCGCAAGTTCACCAAGCGCCTGCGGGTCGTCGTGCACCACGGTCAGAACCGCACCAGCCCCCGTGGCATCCCGAAGATGGTCGAGAACGCCGACGTGGTCATCACCACCTACGGCACGGCCGTGCGCGACGTCGCCGCGCTGGAGAAGGTCGAGTGGGGCAAGGTCGTCCTCGACGAGGCCCAGGCCATCAAGAACCCCACCTCCGACACCGCCCAGCAGCTGCGCCGCATCGAGGCCCGCAGCCGCGTGGCCCTCACCGGCACGCCGATCGAGAACGGCCTCGGCGATCTGTGGTCGATCATCGACTACTGCAACCCCGGCCTCGTCGGCGGGCGGGCGCAGTTCATCTCCCAGCTGTCACCGAGCGGCACGGGCAAGGACGGCGCCGAATCCGCGCTCAAGGCCCTCAACGGCATCCTCGTGTTCCGCCGCACCAAGGCCGAGCCCGCCATCGCCGCCGAGCTGCCCGACCGCATCGACGAGCTCGACCACTGCGCCATGACCAAGGAGCAGATCGGCCTGTACCAGGCCGTGCTCGACCGCCTCGTCATCGACACGAGCAGCGAGGACTCCCCGCAGAAGAAGGGCGCGGTGCTCGCCGCGATCACGGCGCTCAAGCAGATCTGCAACCACCCTGAGGCCTACCGGCCCACCGGCGAACCGCTCGACGGTCGCTCCGGCAAGCTGACCCGCCTCAACGAGATCGTGGAGTCGGTGTTCGAGTCCGGCGAGCGGGTGCTGATCTTCACCCACTTCGCCACGTGGGGCGACAAGCTCGCGACGTACCTCACGGACCGCTACGACCTGCCGATCGCCTGCTACCACGGCGGTCTCGGCCGCGGCGCCCGCGACGAGCTGGTCAAGACGTTCCAGAACGGCACCGGACCCGGCGCCATGGTGCTGTCGCTCAAGGCCGGCGGCACCGGCCTCAACCTCACCGCCGCCAACCACGTCGTGCTCTACGACCGCTGGTGGAACCCCGCCGTGGAGGACCAGGCCCGCGACCGCGTGTGGCGCATCGGCCAGAAGAGCACGGTCATCGCCCACCGCCTCGTGTGCCCCGGCACCGTGGACGAGCGGGTCGAGGAGGTCGTCGCCGGCAAGCGCCGCATCGCCGACCTGGTCCTGCCCAAGTCCTCGAGCATCGGCGACCTCGACGCCCAGCAGCTGCAGGCCGCCCTCGGCATCGACCCGGACCTGTTGCTCACCGACGACGACGAGACGGCGGAGGACGCATCATGAGCGCCAACGGATCCAACGGCCAGAACGGCTCGAACGGCGACGGCGGGGGGCGCAAGCGCCGCAACCGCAAGCGCCGCAACCGGTCCACCGCCAAGGCGACGGCCGAGTTCTGGGGCGATCCCAAGACCCTCCCGGAGCCCCGCGACGACATCCGCATCACCCAGGACCCCTCCGCCGTCGTGCGGTCCCTGGGGCGGCCGCCGCTGCCCGGCCAGGAGCAGGCGTCGGAGGCGTACTTCGCCGCGGTCTACGCCCGAGCCGTCGGCCTGGCCAGCGCGCTCGCCGCTGCCGGCGACCTGATCGAGCCCGAAGAGCTCCTCGAGGGCTGACCGAGCCGGAGCGAAGCGACCCATGTCACGGTGCCCTTGGTGCGGCGGAGCCGCAAGCCCGGACCGCGGAGGAACGTGACTTCTCCGCACCCGTCGTAATGCCCGAAGCCGCCGAGGTGGCGGTCGCCGCCGCCCAGCTCCACCAGGTCGCCGCCGGCCGGGAGCTGTCGGCGCTGCCGGTGACCCACCCGCGCACCGTCCGCCACACCGATCCGGTGTCGCTGGCTGCGCTGGTCGGCCGGCGGGTGACGCGCGTCCGCTCGCACGGCAAGTGGATCGTGGTCGACCTCGATGGGGCCGACGCCGCGCTCGGCATCCACCTGCGCATGAGCGGCCAGCTCCTCGTCGCCGAACCGGGCACCCCGCACCCGGACCGCCACGTCCACGCCACCCTCGCACTGGGACCCCACCCCGACCCGTTCTGGCCTACCGATTCCCCCGCATGTGAGGGAATCCGCAGGCCAGAACGTGCGGTGGAGGTGCGGTTCCGGGATCCGCGGACGTTCGGTGAGCTGCGGGTCCTGCCCCACGGCGTCGCGCCGGTGGCGCCGGACCTGTTCGATCCGGCCGTGACCGGCTCGTCGCTGCACGCCTTGGCCGCGCGACGGCGGGTCGGGGTGAAGGCCGTGCTGCTCGACCAGACCCAGGGCGTGGCCGGCATCGGGTCGTACCTGGCCGACGAGGCCCTCCACCGGGCTGGCATCGACCCGACCGCGCCCGCGGGCGAGCTGGCCACCTCCGCGTGGGAGCGGATCCTGGTCGCAGCTCGAGCCATCGCCGTCGACTCGATCGCCGTCGGCGGGGTCACCCTCGAGGACGAGGGGTGGGTCGACCTGTGGGGCCGTCCCGGCACCTACGCGGCGCAGCTGCAGGTGCATGCCCGGGCCACCTGCGCGGCCTGCGACACGCCGACCAGCTCGGCCGTCGTCGGCGGCCGCCGGGCCCGGTGGTGCCGCCGCTGCCAGCACCCCCGCCGTCGTCGCTGACCCCGAACAGGGAAATCTCGTTGATCCGTCACCACCGGTGGTTCGGATCGACGAGATCTCAGTCGGGGGTGGCCATCCGGTCGAGGTCGACGACCTTGCCCCGGTCGATGCTCACCCAGTCGCGGGCCTCGAGGTAGGGCTTGAAGGTCTGGGCGATGAAGCGGCCGTCGGCCTCGGTCTTGGGGCGCTGCAGCTCGTACAGGTGGGGGAACTCCAGCCACGCGGTGACGGCGTGCCAGAGGCGCAGCACGGCGTCGCCCTCGGTGGGCGGATCGATGATGACGGGCCCGAAGACGCACTGGCCGTCGGGGAAGAACAGCGTCGGCACCCCGTAGCCGCCGGCGGCGACGACCTTGTCGTGCTCGGTGCGGACCTCGTCGTGGGTGGTCGGGTCGGCGATGGCCTCGTCGACCAGGCCCGGGTCGAGGCCGATCTCGGCGAGCAGGTGGCGGGCGACGTCGGGATCGTGGGGCTTGTGGCCCTCCTCGTGCAGGGCTCGCCCCGCCCGCTCGTACCAGGCATCGAGCTCGGCCATGTCCCGTCGGCGAAGCAGGGCGCCGATGCGCATCATCGACCACCCGTAGGACCACTCCCGCTCCCACGGGTGCTTCTTGCCCTCGGCACGGTTGATCTCCTCGAGGGAGAAGAAGCGCCACGTGATGTCCAGGTCGGTCTGGTCCCGCACGGCCCGGATCCACCGTGAGGTCTGGTATGCGAACGGGCACATGACGTCGAAGTGGAAGTCGACGGCGGTCGGGGCGGTCGGCGCGGCCATGGTCGGAGGGTACCGGCGCCGGGATCTGGCACCGCCGGCGGCACATGCCGGTACAGTCTCGCCATGACCGGCCCATCGGGCGGGGCCGAGGCCCGACTCGTCCGCATCGCCGAGGCGCAGCGACTCCTCGCCAGCGTGAGCCACCGGCTGGGGCCCACCCTCGAGCTCGACACCACGCTCAAGGCGGTGCTCGCCGCCATGCGCGAGCTGGTCGACTTCCGGGGCGGCAGCGTCAGCCTCGTCGAGCGCGGCACGGTGGGCATCGCCGCGTCCGACCCGCCGGTGTCGCCCGAGGTGCTCGACGTCCGGCTGCCGATCGGCTCCGGCATCGGGGGCCGGGTCGTGGCCACCGGCGAGACCATCTACGTCCCCGACCTGGATGTCGACGAGCGGGTCGACCCCGAGGTGCGGCGAGCCGGGTCCAACGCCGGCATGGTCAGCTTCCTCGCCGTGCCGCTCGTCTGCCTGGGACGTCCCATCGGGCTGCTCCAGGTCGACAGCGCCGAGGCGGACGCCTTCGACGACGTCGACGTCATGCTGCTCGAGGGCCTCGCCGCCCAGACCGCAACGGCGATCGAGTCCGCGCGCCAGTCCCACGAGCGGGACCGGGTGGACGCACTCAAGCACGGCTTCATCAACCTGGTGAGCCACGAGCTGCGCACGCCGTTGACCATCGCGGCCGGCATGCTGCACATGCACCGCGACCTCCACCCGGACCTCGCCGACCCCGATGGGCTGCTCGACCGGGCGGAGTCGGCCCTCGGGCGGCTCGGTCGCCTCATCGAGGAGCTCATCGTGATGAGCGAGCTCGGCGCCGGCGAGGTCAGGGCCGTCCACCGTCCGGTCCGGGTGCGTGAGCTGATCGAGGCGGTGGTGGAGGCGAGCGAGAACCCGTCGCTCGTCACCGTCCGCTGCGATCCGGCCCTCGAGTGGACGACCGACGGCCGTCTCGTGCGGATCGCGCTGGGGGCGCTGGTCGAGAACGCGCTCCTCTACGCCGGCGAGGCCGAGGTGGTGGCGGGGGAGGGCGTGCTCGAGGTGCGCGACGCCGGGCCGGGCCTGCCCGACGACGTGCTCGACCGCCGGGGCGAGGCGTTCTCGCGCTCGGTCCGCAACCCCACGACCGTGGCCGGTCTCGGCCTCGGGCTGAGCATGGTCACGGCGATGGTGGCCGAGCTCGACGGCGAGCTGTCCGTGGAGACCGCCCCCGGGGAGGGGACGAGCATCCGGATCCGCCTGCCGGTGTGACGAGGCGGCTGCCAGAACCGTTCCGTGGTCGCTGCCAGAACCTCAGCTCTGCTGCAGCGCGGCGATCGCCTCGGCCTGGGCCAGGGTCTGGCGGGCCTGATCGACGTGGAGGTTCTCGATCATCCGGCCGTTCACCGTGACCACGCCGCGGCCCTCTCGCTCGGCCTCCTCGAAGGCGGTGATGATCTCGCGTGCGGAGGCGACCTCGTCCTCGGACGGGGCGAAGACCTCGTTGCACGGGTCGAGCTGGCTCGGGTGGATGAGGGTCTTGCCGTCGAAGCCCATGACCTTGCCCTGGCGGCACTCGGCGAGGAAGCCCTCCTCATCACCGATGGCGTTGTAGACGCCGTCGAGGATGACCTTGCCGGTCGCCCGAGCGGCGAGCAGGCACAGGCCGAGGCCGGTGAGCAGCGGTTGGCGGCCGGGGATGTGCTGGGCGTGCAGCTCCTTGGCCAGGTCGTTCGTGCCCATGACCAGCACGGTCAGGCGCTCGGAGCAGCCGGCGATCTCCTCGGCGTGCAGCATGGCGATCGGCGTCTCGACCATCGCCCAGATCTTGGTCCTCTCCGGTGCGCCGCCGGACTCGAGCGCGGCCTCGATGGCGCGCACGTCCTTGACCGAGTTGATCTTGGGGATGACGATGGCGTCGGGGCCGGCCTGGGCGATGGCGGCGACGTCGTCGGCGTGCCACTGCGTGTCGAGGCCGTTGGCGCGGATGGCGATCTCGCGCATGCCGTACTCACCGGACGAGGCGGCGGCGCACACGCGGTCGCGGGCCTCGGCCTTGGCGTCGGGTGCGACGGCGTCCTCGAGGTCGAGGATGAGCGCGTCGGCGGTGAGCCCCTTGGCCTTCTCGAGCGCCCGCTCGTTGGCGCCCGGCATGTAGAGGACGGAGCGGCGGGGCCGCAGCGTCGCGTCGGTGGCGCTCACAGTCCGTAGGCCTCCTTGAGCTCGGGATCGCGCTCGGCGAGCTGGGTGGCCAGGTCGAGCACGACGAGGCACTGCTTCACCGAGGCGTCGTCCTCCATCTTCCCGTCGAGCATCACCGCACCGGTGCCGTCGCCCATGGCCTCCACGACGCGCTTGGCGTGCACCACGTCGTCGACCGGCGGGGAGAACACCTTCTTGGCGATGTCGATCTGCACCGGGTGCAGCGACCAGGCGCCGACGCAGCCGAGCAGGTAGGCGTTGCGGAACTGGTCCTCGCAGCCGACCGTGTCACGGATGTCGCCGAAGGGCCCGTAGTAGGCGTAGATGCCGTTCGAGGCGCAGGCGTCGACCATCCGAGCCACCGTGTAGTGCCACAGGTCCTGCTGGTAGGTGGTGCGACCGGCCTCGAGGTCGTCGCCGGTGGGGTCGGTGCGGACCAGGTACCCGGGGTGGCCGCCGCCGACGCGGGTGGTCTTCATGCGCCGGTTGGCGGCGAGGTCGGCCGGACCGAGCGACAGGCCCTGCATGCGGGGCGAGGCTGCGCAGATCTCCTCGACGTTGGCGACGCCGCGGGCGGTCTCGAGGATGGCGTGGATGAGCAGCGGTTCGGTGAGGTCTGCCTTCGCCTCCAGCTGGGCCAGGAGGCGGTCCACGTAGTGGATGTCCTCGGGACCCTCGACCTTGGGGATCATGACGACGTCGAGCTTGTCGCCGATGGCGGGCACGATCTCGAGCAGGTCGTCGAGGCCCCATGGGGAGTCGAGGCTGTTGACCCGGGTCCAGAACTGGGTGTCGCCGAAGTCGACGGACTGGCCGACCTCGATCAGGCCGGCGCGAGCCGCCTCCTTGTCGGAGGCGGGCACGGCGTCCTCGAGGTTGCCGAGCAGCACGTCGCAGGTGGCGACCATGTCGGGCACCTTCGACCGCATCTTCTCGTTCGCCGGCGGGAAGAAGTGGATGTTGCGCGAGGGCCGGAACGGGACCTCACGCAGGGGTGCCGGGGCGCCGATGGCCAGGGGAGCGAAGAAGTCTTTGGGGCTGCGCATCGGGGGAGACCGTACCGTCGGTCACCGAGGCGTCGGAAACCTCTCGGTGAGCGATGCGGGCCGCTCAGGCGAACAGGCGGGTGAGGCTGCGCCGCAGGTAGGCAGCAGCCTCGTCCCGGTCGAGCCCGCAGCGGTGGCGGAGGTGCTCGAGGGAGTCGAACTGGGTCAGCAGGTCGATCGTGTGGCGGGCGTCCCGACGAGCGTCGGGCGGGTCGAGCTGCTCCAGCTCGGGGGCGAACATCTGGTGGGCCTGCTCGCCGAGCCACTGGTAGGTGTTCATGAGGCCGGCCTGGACCTGGGGGTCGGTGGCGGCCCGCACGCGCGACGCCCGGTAGATCACACGCATGGCGTCGAAGAGGCGCAGCCGGCGATCGGTGAAGCGGTTGATGCGCTCGGGCAGGGGACCCTCGCCGATGCGCTCGATGTCGAACAGCGGTCGGGTGCGCTCGAGGTGACGATCGATGGCCGCGGTGATGAGCTCGTCGAGGTCCTCGAAGTAGCGGTACACCGAGCGCAGCGACACGCCGGAGCGGTCGGCGACCTCGTGGACGCCGGGATCCAGGTTCCCCTCCTCGAACAGCTCGAGGACGGCGTCCAGGACCGCCAAGCGGTTCCGGTCGCGCCGCGCCGTCCGCCCGTCCACACGGCTCTCTGCTTCGGTCGTCTGGTCCATGTGCGCCATCCACTCGTATCGGGCCCGCCGACGGGTGCTCCCTATCCGCGAGGTGCGCACTTCAGCACCCTTGGGTCAGATGCCTGCCTCGTGGATGACGGCGAGGGCCCGCTCGAAGAGCCCGACGGTGGTGGCGTGGAGCAGGTCGCCGATCTCCTTCGGGGCCTTGCCGGCGAAGGCCCGGGCGTGGGTGCCCTCGAGGATGATGCCGAGCCGGTAGGCGGCGAGCACGTGGTACCAGTCGACGTCGGCGGTGTCGCGCCCGGTGCGCTCGGCGTAGCGCGCGACCAGCTCTGCCTTGGTCGGGAGGCCGTCGATCCCGGCGCCGACCGCACCCGCGCCGCCCCCGTCGTCCGCCGGCGGCCAGGTGGACAGCAGGTGCCCGAGATCGAGCAGCGGGTCCCCGATGGTGCACAGCTCCCAGTCGACGATGGCGGCCAGGTCGGGGGCGTCGGGGCGGACCAGCACGTTGGCGAAGTGGAAGTCGCCGTGGATGATCCCCAGGTGCCACGTGGCGGGGCGGTTGCGCTCCAGCCACGCCGAGACCTCCTCGACGCCCGGGATGTCGGGGCCCGGGTACCCGTCGAGCTCGGCGTAGGAGTCCAGCTGGTGGCGCCACCGCGGGACCTGGCGCTCCAGCCAGCCGTCGGGCTTGCCGAAGTCGCCGAGCCCCACGGCCTCGTGGTCGACGAGGGCGAGGGCGGCGATGGCATCGACCATCGAGAACCCCATGGCCCGGCGCATCGCCGGATCCGAGCGGTGGGGCTCGGGGAGCCCGCTCGCCGGGTTGAAGCCCTCGATGGGCTCCATCAGGTAGAAGGCGGCGCCGAGGACGTCGGTGTCGGGGCAGGCGGCGATGAGGCTCGGGTGGGGCACGTCGGATCCGGCCAGGGCGGCCAGCACGCGGGCTTCGCGCCGCATCGTCTCGTCGGAGTTCGCCCGCTTGTGCAGCGGGGGCCGGCGCAGCACGTGGCCACGACCGCTCCGGGTGAAGCGGACGAGCACGTTCTGGGTGCCGCCGGCCAGCTGCTCGACGTCCTCCAGGGGCCCCGACCCCAGGCCCTGGTCGTCCATCCAGGTCCGGAGCGCCTCGAGATTGACGCCGGGCGGGTCCTCCACGTGTGCCATGGGCCACCTGTGTAGCGTCCCGGCATGACGATCTCCGGACATGTGGCGGACGGCTTCGAACCCGTCCGGGACGCCTTCTCCGCCAACTTCGAGACCCACGGGGAGCTCGGCGCCGGCGTCGCCGTCTACGTCGAGGGCGAGCTGGTGGTCGACCTCGTCGGCGGGACCGCCGACGAGAGCGGCACCCCCTACGGCACCGACGCCCTCCAGCTGGTGTTCTCCACCACCAAGGGCGCCGCCGCGGTCTGCGCCAACCTGCTGGCCCAGCGCGGCGAGCTCGACCCCGACGCCCTCGTCACCGACGTGTGGCCCGAGTACGGCCAGGCCGGCAAGGAGGGCACCACGATCGCCATGCTGCTCGACCACCAGGCCGGCGTGCCCGTGGTCGACGACCCGCCCTCGCTCGAGGAGGTCCTGCAGGTCACCCCCATCGTCGAGGCCCTCGCCGCCCAGGCCCCCCTGTGGGAGCCCGGCACCGCCCACGGCTACCACGCCCTCACCTACGGCTGGCTGGTGGGCGAGGTCGTGCGCCGCATCGACGGGCGCCCGATCGGGCAGTTCTTCGCCGAGGAGGTCGCCGCCCCGCTCGGGCTCGACTTCTGGATCGGCCTGCCCGACGACCAGCAGGGTCGCGTCGTGCCGCTCGTCCCGTCCCGACCGAGCGCGGACGACTTCGACATGGCCTCCCTCGACCCGGAGATCCTGCCGCTGCTGCAGGACCTGGCCACCGCCTTCCTCGACCCGAACAGCACCACCAACCGGGCGCTCATGCTCGACGGCACCTTCCTGCTCGGCGGTGGTCGCCTGGCGTGGAACCTGCCCGAGGTGCGGGCGTCGCAGATCCCCGCGGCCAACGGGGTCACCAACGCGCGGTCGCTGGCCAAGATGTACGCCGCCTGCGTCGGCGAGGTCGACGGGGTCCGCCTGCTCGACGAGGACACCTTGCAGCGGGCGACCACGGAGCACAGCGGCGGGCGTGACCGCGTGCTGATCATGCCCACCCGCTTCGGGCTCGGCTTCATGCTGACGTCCACGTTCTCGCCGCTACTCGGCGAGCGCAGCTTCGGCCATCCCGGCGCCGGTGGCTCGCTCGGCTTCGGCGACCCGGACCACGGGGTGGGCTTCGGCTACGTCATGTCCAAGATGAGCTCGGGGCTGTCGAACGACCCCCGCAGCCGCGGCCTCATCGACGCCCTGCGGAGCTGTCTCTGAGGCGGCCGCTCAGGCGGCGCTGACGTCGTTGGCCGGGATGCCGATGGAGACCTCCCAGGTCCCCCAGGCGCCGACGTCGACGGTGGGGTTCACCCCGCAGGACGTGCAGTGGCCGGTGGAGGTGGGCTGCCAGGCCGCGCCGCACTGCGGGCACGTGCCGGTGAGCATGGTGGAGCGGCGTCCAGCGCCGGTCTCGCCGTAGCGCTCGAAGGAGACCCGCCGGGAGTCCTCGGCCACGTAGTCGACGTAGTCGACCCGGCCGGCCGGCTCGGTGCCGGTCTCGCCGGTGGCCTGGTAGCTGGCCGTGCCGTTCTCGTAGAAGGCGAAGCTCGTGCCGCCGAGGCGGACCTGCTTCTCGCCGGGGCCGCCATCGACCTCGGTGGGTCGGACCGGGAGCCAGACGGTGGCGACCGGCGTGGGCATCCACTCGACCGACAGCCACAGGGCCAGGCCCTCGTCCAGGTGCACGAGCGCCTCCAGCCAGCGGTCGCCCTCCTCCTCCAGATCCAGCAGGCCGTGCACCGAACCGGGCTTGCCGTCGATGCGGACGCGGCGGCCGGGGGACAGGTCAGCACGAGGGTCGAACACGGCGCCTATGGTACGTATCCCCCACGGTGCCGGCGCACCGTCCGTCCCGCCAGCCAGCCCCGACCGGAGCGTTCTTGCACCTCCAGCTCGACGATCGACCCGGCACCACCGACGTGTCGGCGGACGGACTGGCCCTCCGGTTCCACGGCACGCCCGGCCTCGACGTCGTCGGCACCCTCTTCGGCACGCTCGACGCCCTCGGCCTCGCCGTGGTGGTCGAGGTGCTGGCGGCATCCCACCGGGTGCACCTCCTCGACGACGACGGCGTCCTCGCCACCGAGCAGGTCGCGTGCGTCTCACCGACCCCGGACGATCCCCTCCCCGCACGAGCCGACCACGAGGTCCGGGGCCACCGCCTGGAGTTCCGCGCCGAGCACCCCGACCTCGACGCGGCGGCGCTGGCTGCCATCGCGGTCGACCTCCGATCGGGCGCCGATGGCGAGGGTGTGCTCGTGGTCTCCTTCCCCGGGCACCGCGACGCGCTCACGTCGGTCCGGGTCGAGGCCGACGGCTGGGAGACCTGGCACCTGTACCCGGGCGCGGGGCCCCACGCGGTGCGGACCCGCACGCAGGTCGTGCGCCCGTGAGCGACGTTCCCGGCGGCCGCCCCGACCAGCCGGACCCGTGGGATGCCTGGCGGGGGTGGTCCGCCGGCTCGGACGGTCCGACCGACGCTCCCGGGGCGTGGGATGCGTGGAAGAGCTGGGAGTACACGCCGCGGGCCCGTCCCCCGATGGCCACCGGCGCCGGGTGCAGCGGCTGCGGCTCGACCGGCATCGGCGTGATCATCGCCATCGTCGTCTTCATCATGCTGCTGTCCTCCTTCATCGGGTCGATCGGCGCCAGCGACCTGTCGGCCGACGACCTCATCGCCTCGATCGACGCCCTGCCGGTCACCGGACCACGCGACCAGCGGCCACCCGACACCGGCGCGGGGGAGACCACCACGTTCCCGGCGCCCGGTGCCGTGCCCGTCGCGGTCGCCGACCAGATCCAGTCCGTGCGGGCGCCGAGCCAGCGGGACTCGTCCGGCGAATCGGTCTTCCTGCTCTATGAGGAGGCCACCGTGGCCATCCAGCCCGTGGCCGACGGCTCCGAGGTCGTCGTGTTCGACGACAACCGCGCCGCCACCCGCCGCTTCCCGTCGATCCTGCTGCTCCCGGGCTGGTCCGGGACCCTGGACGACTTCGACACCCGCGCCCGCTCCCGGGGCGGGATCGGCGGCTTCCGTGGCGGCGGCGGAGGCTTCGGCAAGTGACCGCCCGGCGATCCGCCACCCCCGCCCCTTCCGCGAAGGAGAGATGAGATGACGACGATGCTGCTCGCTGCCACCACCGACGGGGTGCTCGACGACGTCGGGGCTGCGGCCGCGTGGACGCTCGCGTCCTTGCTGCTGTTCGCCGTCGGGTTCGTGATCATCGACGTGCTGACCCCGGGGCACCTGCGGACCCAGATCCGGGACAACATCAACGCCGCCGTCCTGGTGTCGGCCAAGATGCTCGCCGTCGCCGCGATCGTCTTCGTGTCGGTCTGGACGGCGCCCGACGAGCTCGGCGACGGCATCGTGTACGCCGCCTCGCAGGCCCTCTGGAGCCTGGGTGTGTCGGTGCTCGCGTTCCTGGGCCTCGATCGGCTGATCCCCGGCGGGATCCGCAACGTCGTGAACGAGCCCAGCTTCTCGCCCCGGGTGCTCGTGGCCGGTGCCGCCGAGCTGGCGGTCGCCCTCACCGCGGCGGTGGCGCTGTCCTGACCGGACGATGGGGGCTCCCGTGAGCGCCGCCCGGCTCCCCGAGCCGGTGGACCTGCGCGCCCGGCGGTTCGCCCTGCTCGTGGTGGCCGGCCTGCTGGCCGCCGCCGGCGTGGCCTACGAGCTGTCGCTCCTGCTCCTCGGCACGGTCACCGTCGGTGCCACCGAGCGGGCCAACGCCGTCGTGCTCGGCGCGGCGATGGCCGGCATGGGCGCCGGTGCCGCGTTCGGCGGCCGCCTCGCAGGCCGGCCGGTGCGCGCCTTCGTCGGTGTCGAGGTCGTCCTGGCCATCCTGGGGGCCGCCGCCGCCCCGGGGCTGTACTGGCTGTGGGCGTCGCTCGACACGTTCTGGGGTCCGCTCCTGGTGGTGGCCTTCGCCATCGGGGCCTGCATCGGCGCGGAGATGCCGCTGCTCGCTGCGCTGAACGACCAGCTCGCCCGCCAGCGGGCCGCGTCGGTCGTGGCCAAGCTCACCGCGGCCGACTACCTCGGCGCGTTCCTCGGCGCCATCGCCTTCGCGTTCGCCGTCCGCCCGGTGCTCGGCCTCGTGGGCGCGACCATGGCGATCGCCGCGGTGAACCTCCTGCTGGCGGCAGCCGTCCCGATCGTGATGGGGGTGCCGCTGCGCCAGGGCGCCCTGGTCGTGCCCGGCGCACTGGTGCTGGCCGGCATGGTGGTCCTGGCACCGACCGTCGTGGACGACGGGCGCCAGCGCCTCTACCGCGACCCGATCCTGGCGGTGGACGACCGGGGCCGCTCGGACATCGTGGTCACCGAGCGCCGGCACCGCGACGGCCGGCGCGACACCCGGCTCTTCCTCGACGGCGACCTGCAGCTGTCCAGCGTCGACTCGTACCGGTACCACGAGGCCCTCGTCCACCCGGCGATCGCTGCCGCGCCGGGCCGTGACCTGGACGTGCTGGTGCTCGGCGGCGGCGACTGCGCGGCGGTCACCGAGGCCCTGCGCCACGAGCAGGTGGCGTCGGTGACGCTGGTCGAGCTGGATCCGCGGGTCACGGACGCGGTCGGCGACATCGAGGGGTTCGACGAGCTGTCGGCCGGCTGCGACGACCCCCGCACCGAGGTCATCACCGCGGATGCGTTCGAGTGGATCCGACGCACGGACCGCACCTTCGACGTGCTCGTGGCCGACTTCCCCGACCCGGACACGGCGGCGCTCGGCCGCCTCTACAGCGTGGAGCTCTTCGTCGCCGCCCGGTCGGTGCTCGCTGCCGACGGGACGGTCAGCGTGCAGTGCGGCTCACCCTGGTTCGCCCAAGCGGCGTACTGGACGTGCGCGGCCACGCTCGAGGAGGCCGGCTGGGCGTCGACGCCGTACCTGGCCGACGTGCCGTCGTTCGGCACGTGGGGGTTCCACCTCGCCGTGCCCGACGGTCCCGCCCCGCTCGTCGCGGCGACGGAGCCCCCCGGTGCCCGCTACTGGGACCGCTCGGTGGCGGCCGGGTCGATGGTGCTGCCCCCGGACCTGCTGGTCGAGCGGGACCAGGAGCCGACCACGGTGCTCGAGCCCCGCATCGTGGACGCGCACCAGCGGGCCTGGTTCGACTACTGATGCCGACGACCGACGCTCGGTGAGGTCAGACCGCGGCGTTGCCGGCCACGGCGTCGCGCACGGCCTGGGCGACGTCGGCGGCGGAGGCGCCGGGGCCGAGGATGGCGGCGACGCCTGCGTCGTGGAGGGGGCCGATGTCGTCGTCGGGGATGATGCCGCCGACGATGACGGGGATGTCGAGGCCGTTGTCGCGCAGGGCCTGGACCATGCGGGGGGCGAGGGTCATGTGGCTGGCGTTGTGGAGGGAGAGGCCGACGGCGTCGGCGTCCTCCTGGATGGCGGCGGAGACGACCATCTCGGTGGTCTGGCGCAGGCCGAGGTAGACGACCTCGAAGCCGGCGTCGCGCAGCATGCGGGTGACGACGCGCAGGCCCCGGTCGTGGCCGTCGAGGCCGAGCTTGGCCAGCACGATGCGGATCTGGGGGTCGGCCATCAGATCACGGCCTTCTCGGTGTAGCGGCCGAACTCGGATTCGAGGGCGGCGACGACCTCCTCGAGGGTGGCGTAGGCGGACACGGCGTCGAGCAGGGCGGGGATGAGGTTGGTGCCGGCATCGGCTGCGTCGGCGCGCACCCGGGCGAGGGCGGCCTCGACGGCGGTGTCGTCGCGGTCGGACTTCACGGCGGCGAGACGCTTGCGTTGGAGGTCCTCGACGCCGGGGTCGATGCGCAGGAGGTTCTGCTCGGAGTCCTCGTTGCCCTCGGTGAAGGCGTTGACGCCCACGATGATGCGCTGGCCGCTGTTGACCTCGCGCTGGAAGCGGTAGGAGGCCTCGGCGATCTCGGACACGAAGTAGCCGTCCTCGATGCCGGCGTAGACGCCCTCGAGGATGGAGCCGTCGCCGAGGCGGTCGAGGTGGGCGAAGACCTCCTCGGCCCGGCGCTCCATCTCGTCGGTCATCCACTCCACGTAGGGGGCGCCGCCGAGGGGATCGGCCACGTTGGCCACGCCGGTCTCGTGCGCCACGATCTGCTGGGTGCGCAGGGCGATGCGGGCGGCTTCCTCGGTGGGCAGGGCGAGGGCCTCGTCGTAGGAGTCGGTGTGCAGCGACTGGGTGCCCCCGAGCGCGGCGGACAGGGCCTGGGTGGCGACGCGGGCGATGTTGTTGCGGGGCTGCTGGGCGGTGAGCGATACGCCCGCGGTCTGGGTGTGGAACCGCAGCATGTGGGACTTGGGGTCCTTCGCGCCGTAGCGATCCTTCATCCAGCGGGCCCAGATGCGCCGGGCGGCCCGGAACTTGCCGATCTCCTCGAAGAAGTCGGAGTGGGCGTTGAAGAAGAACGACAGCCGGGGGGCGAACGCGTCGACGTCGATGCCGGCGGCCACGGCGGCCTCGACGTAGGCGAAGCCGTTGGCCAGGGTGAAGGCCAGCTCCTGCGCGGCGGTCGAGCCGGCCTCGCGGATGTGGTAGCCCGACACCGACACCGGGTGCCACCGGGGCATCTCGGCCGAGGTGAACCGCATCAGATCGGTGATCAGGCGCACCGAGGGCCGGGGCGGGAAGATGTACTCCTTCTGGGCCTGGTACTCCTTCAAGATGTCGTTCTGGATCGTGCCCGACAGCGCGGCGCGCTCGACACCGGTCTTCTCGGCCACCGCGATGTACATGGCCATCACGATCGGGGCCGGACCGTTGATCGTCATCGACGTCGACACGCCGGACAGGTCGATGTCGGCGAACAGGTCCTCCACGTCCGCGAGGGTGTCCACGGCCACGCCGGCCCGGCCGACCTCGCCGAGCGACCACTCGCTGTCGGAGTCACGACCCATCAGCGTGGGCATGTCGAAGGCCGTGGACAGGCCCGTGCCACCGTTGCGCAGGATCTCCTTGAACCGCACGTTGGTGTCCTCGGCCGTGCCGAACCCGGCGAACATCCGCATCGTCCACAGCCGCGACCGGTACATCGAGGCGTGGATGCCCCGCGTGTAGGGGTACTGGCCCGGGTACGGGCCCTCCCCGTACACCGGGTCGACCTCGACCCCCGACATCGTCGAGAACGCGGTGTCGCGCAGCTGGGCCGCTTCGTAGGCCGCCTGCCAGGCATCCCGGTACTCGTCGCCGGCAGTGTTGTGGTCGCTCATCGATGGTCCCCTCGTCGCTCGGCGACCAGCCTATGGGGTGGTGTGACGCCGGCCTCAGGCCAGGCCGAGGCGCTGGTGCTGCTCGGTCGGCGCCTCCACCTCGTCGAGCGCGGTCCGGAGCAGCTCGACCAGCTCGGCTTCGACCGTCTCGCCGGTGCGGTTCTCGGCCTCCTCGGGGTCGAGGTCGATGTCGTAGAGGTGGTGGTCCCCCACGTTGCGGTGGCCGCTCACCCAGGTGGGCAGGAGGTCGCCCGGTCGGAACGGCTGGCGCAGCACCGGGATGGACGAGCCGGGCATGTGGTCGAGCCACGCCCGGTCGTCGGGGTCGGGTAGGCCCTGCATCCCGGCGACGTGCAGGGGCATGGTGCTCCAGCGGTTCGACCACATCGACAGCGGGAAGCCGTCGTGCTCGGGCGCCCGGGCGTACTTGCGGTGCCCGTCGGTGACCTGGACCCACGACCCGAACACGCCGCCCAGCGCCCAGTCGCGGATCGAGGTCGCCGTGCCCTCGATCAGGGGCACCATCGACCGGCCGTGCGAGGTGCCGGCCGGTGCGATGCCGAAGACGTCGGCGATGGTGGCGTGGATGTCGACGTTCGTGGTGAGCGCGTCGACGGTGCCGCCACCGGGGCGACCGGGCCACGCGGCCAGCAGGGGGGTGTGGCCGAGCGGCTCGAACTGGGGGACGGCGGGCTTGCCCCAGATGTCGCGACCCCGGCGCTGCTCGCCGAGGTAGTGGCCGTGGTCGGTGCACACGACGAGCGCGGTGTCGCCCCACAGGTCGCGCTCGTCGAAGGCATCGAGGACGCGGCCGAACCAGTGGTCGATCATCGACACCTTGGCCCCGTAGTTGGCCCGGATGTGGCGGCCCTCGGCCTCCGACAGCGTGCCTCTGCTGATGGCGCCGTCGGCGTAGGGAGGCCAGATGAGGGCGTCACCGTCCCACGGACCGTCCTGGTAGCGCGAGGCCCAGGGCTCGGGGGTGTCGAAGGGCTCGTGCGGGTCGAACTCGTCGACGAACAGGAACCACCCGTCGGGGTGGTGGGGCGTGGCCTCCCGCAGCCAGCGGGCGGCGAAGGACATGGTCTGGGGACCGGGGTGGTCCTCCTCGGCGCGCAGGTGCGTGCGGGCGGTGTCATAGGCCCGCTCCAGGCCGGTGAGGCCGAAGGCCCGCTCCCAGAACCAGCCGCCGGGCGCGGCCGGCCGGACCTCGCCCCGAGACGGCTCGCCGATCCAGGACGGGTCGGCCCACGTCCGCCACGGGTCGCCCTCGTGGCCCCGCAGGTACTCCCAGCCCGAGAAGTCGGTGTGGTAGTTCTCGCCGTCCGTCTCGAACAGGTGCGGGTGGTCGGTGACGAGCTGGGTGACGACGCCGGCGTCGCGCAGCTGGGCGGTGATCGGCCGCTCCCACAGCTCGATCGAACCCCAGCACCGCCACAGGAAGTCCAGCGATCCGACGAGGATGTCGTGGCGGGCCGGCATGCAGGGCAGCGACCCGGTGACGTGGCGGGTGAACGTCGTGGCCCGCTCCCGGGCGAAGCGGTCGAGGTTCGGCGTGTCGAACTCGGTGCCGCCGTACGCGCCGAGGTGGTGGCGGTTGAGGGAGTCGAGCAGGACCACGACGAGGTTGCGGGGCCGGCTCGCCGGGGGGGTGGTCACGGCGTCACGATCGGGAACATGCGGGCGAAGGTGTCGACCGCGCCGGCGATGGTGGCCAGCGCGCCGACGTCGCCGTCGACGGCGAGGGTCCCGTCGGCCGTCGCGGCGTCGAGGTCGAGCGCACCGTCGACCAGGGAGACGAGGACCGTCGAGGCGCTGGTGACGCGGGCATCGGCGTCCGGTGCGGTCCGGCCGGGGGAGTGGAACAGGGTGCGGTTGGAGATGCCCATGACGTGCACCTCGTCCCGGTCGGTGAGCGTCCACTCGATGGTGCAGCCGAAGCCGGCGAGCGCGTCCGGGCGGAGGCGCACGCCGAGGGCGTCGAACAGCATCGAGGTGGTCATGCCGGGCGCGAACCCGCCGAGCGACGCGTCACCCAGGTCGAAGGTGCCGGTGCGCAGCTCCTGGGCGCCGGTCAGGTAGAAGTTGCGCCACGGTGCCGACTCGGACGCGAAGCCCAGCCGCTCCAGCACCTCGGCCTGCAGCTCCCGGGCGTCGGCCCGCTCCGGGTCGCTGAACACGACCTGGTTCAGCACCTGGGCCAGCCAGCGCAGGTCCTCGTGTTCCGCAGCCGCTGCCAGAAGTTCACCCGCCGGGGGTCCCCCGGCCCCGTCCAGAACGTCCCGGGCCCTGGCGAGGACGGCGTCGGCGCCGCCCATCCACTCGACCGTGCGGGTGGCGGTCTCCACCGGGGGGAGGGGGTGCAGGTTGGCCGGGTTGCCGTCGAACCAGCCCAGGTAGCGCTGGTACACCGCCTTCACGTTGTGGTTGACCGTGCCGTAGTAGCCCCGCACGTGGTGCTCGCCGGCGAGGTCGTCGAGGTCGGCGAAGGACTCCCGGTCGAGCTGCTCCGCGATCTCGGCCGCGGTCAGGCCGTGGTTGGCCAGGCGCATCGTCTGGTCGTGCAGCCAGCGGTAGAGGTCGCGCTGCTGGACGAGGAACGTCCGGACGTCGTCGGCGCCGAAGCGGGGCCAGTGGTGGCTGGCGAAGCAGGTGTCGGTGACGTCGGCGAACAGATCGATGGACTCGTTGATGTAGCGGCTCCACGCCAGCGAGTCCCGCACCTGGGCGCCGCGCAGCGTGTACAGGTTGTGCATCGTGTGGGTGCAGTTCTCGGCCATGCACAGCAGCCGCAGGTCGGGGAAGTGGAAGTTCATCTCCGCCGGCGCCTCCGTGCCCGGCGTGAGCTGGAACACGATCCGCACGCCGTCGAGCACGCGCTCGGTGCCGGTCTCGTGGATCTCCTCGGTCGGGGGGATGAGCCCGACCGTGCCGAGCGGCGTGGCCTTGCCCAGGCCGGCGTCGACCTGGCCCTCGGGCCCGACCGGCAGCAGCGGCCCGTACATGTACATGGCGCGCCGGACCATCGCCGGCCCCGCGATCACGTTCTCGCTCACCGCCTCCTGGAGGAACCCCGCCGGCGCCAGGACCTGGCAGCGACCGGCGGCGACGTCCTCCGCCGTGGTCACGCCCTCGACCCCGCCGAAGTGGTCGATGTGGGAGTGGGTGTAGATGACGGCGACGACCGGCCGCTCGCCGAGGTGCTCGTTGGCCAGGGCCAGCCCGGCGGCCGCGGTCTCGGCGGCGGTGAGGGGGTCGATGACGATCCAGCCGGTGTCGCCGGCGATGAAGGTGATGTTGGACAGGTCGTAGCCCCGCGCCTGCCACACGCCGCCCCGCCCGTCGGCGTCGGGGGCCTGCACCTCGAAGAGCCCGTGGACGCAGTTCAGCCGGGCCTGGCGCCACAGGCTCGGGTGCACCGAGCTCGGCGCCTCGGGGGTGTCCCGGAGGAAGTCGTACCGACCCGTGTCCCAGATCGGTCGCCCGTCGCGCTCGATGATCCCGGTCGGGTGGCCGGCCACGAAGCCTCGGGTGGCCCGTTCGGCGTCGCCGGTGCCGTCGTCGGGGGCGTCGGTGATCCAGTCCGTACCGGGGTGCTGCATGCCGGCATGGTGGCATCCGGATGGCTGGGGACGCGCTCGTGCACGCGTTCTCGAAGTTGTTGCGAATCGATGACGCGCCTAGTGTTTCGAATTCGTGACGGAACCGCCTCCGGGCGCTCCTCCGGCCCCGTGCCGGCACCGACCCTGTCCCCGACCCCCTCGGACCCATCGCACGCCACCTCGCCCCCAGCCCGCCCGACGCACGCACCTTCGCTCGTCGGCGGCTGGCCTCCCTCGCCGGTGTCCTGGCCCTGGTGCTCGCCATCGCGTCGCTCGTCAGCGTCGGCGGTGACGACGCCGTGGACGTGACCACCGCGACCGCGGCGACCGGATCGGACGCCGGCGACGTGCGGGCCGCATCGGTCGGGTCCCCGAGCGAGGTGCGCGAGCTGCTGTCGGAGACGACCACGACGCTGGTGGAGGCCACCGGCGCCACGACCTCCACGACGGCGGCGCCCGCGACCAGCACGTCCACGACGGCCGCAGCCCCGGCGACGGACGACACCGACGACGCTGGCGCGACCTCGACGACCACCGAGGCGCCGACGGCCCGGGCCCTGCACACCGAGTCCACCACCACCACGACGGCGGCGCCGACGACCACCGAGGCCCCGCGTCGCCAGGCCACGACGACCACGACCGCGGCACCCCGCCCGGCCCCGACCACCACGGCCGCGCCCACGACGACCACCACGGCACCGCCGCCCCCGCCGCCCACCAGCGAGCCCTCGGACGGCGGCTACGCGTACGACGATCCCCGTGGCACCCAGGTCTGGTACGACCTCGCCCAGTGCGAGTCCGGCGGCAACTGGTCGATCAACACCGGCAACGGGTACTACGGCGGCCTCCAGTTCGCGCTGGCGACGTGGGAGTCGGTCGGTGGCTCCGGCTACCCCCACGAGCACCCGGCGGCGACCCAGATCGACTTCGGGCGCACCCTGCAGGCCCGCCAGGGCTGGGGCGCGTGGCCGCACTGCTCCGAGAAGCTCGGCCTGCGTTGACCCTCCCCGGTCCCCGCTGACCGGCGCTCCGCTCGCTGCGTCGCAACACGACTACCGTGCGAGCGGTGGCAGGGTCGGGGAGCGATCGAGCGTCGACGAGACCCGAGCGGCCCCCGCGCCGAGCCCAGACCTGGCTGTTCTCCCTCGCCCTGGTCGTGCTGGTCCTGGGGACCGCCGCCGGCGTCGTGCTGGCCCGAGCCCGCGCCGTCGAGGCGGTCGAGGACCGGGCGCGGCGAGCGGCGAGCAGCGCGGCGGCGCTGCTCGAGATCGACGTGCGCCAGGTCGCTGCCGGCCTGGGCGGCGCGGCAGCCGTCGTCGGCCCCGACGGCGAGCTCGACGTCGAGGTCTTCCGCTCCTTCGCCAGCGATCCGCTGAGCGGCGAGGAGGTGCGCCAGCTCGCCCTCATCGACGTCATCACCGCCGACGAGCGTGCCGAGTTCGAGGATCGGATCGGCGCCGACATCACGGTCCTCGACGACCGGGGCCGGCTCGTGCCGGCCCCCACGACGCCGGTGCACCACCCGGTGCTGAGCGTCCAGCCCGACGTGGCCGAAGGTGCCGCGGTCGGGTTCGACTTCGGGGCCGACCCGACCCGTCGCGCCGTGCTCGAGGCGGCCCAGCGGACGCGGGCCGCGGCGGTGGGCGGGGTCGTCGACGTGCCCAGCGAGGTGGGGCCGGTCGTCGCGGTCGTGCGCCCGCTGCTGGACGGCGACCACGAGGTCCGGGGGTTCGTGGCCACCGGCATCCCCGTGTCGCGCCTGCAGGAGTCGATCCGCACCGCGGTGGTGTCGGGCGCACCCATCGCGCTGGTCGACGGGGAGTCCCTCATCGCCGGCGACGAGCTGCGGGATCCGGAGGAGGCGACGGCCGCCGACGTCGACGTCCCGTCCGGGTCGTGGCAGGTGCTGGTCGGACCGGGCAGCGGACCCGACCTCGCGCTGGCGTGGCTCGTGGCCGCCGGCGGCCTCGTCGCGATCCTCGCCATGGCTGCGCTCGTCATCGTGACCGAGCGCCACCAGCGCCGCCTCGGTGGGGCCAACGCCCTGCTCGCCACCAACGAGGAGCGCAGCCGAGCGGTCCAGGTCGTCGCCGGTCGCCTCGCACGCGCCCTGAGCGGCAGCGACGTCGCTGCCGCGCTCGTCGACCACCTGCCCGCGGCCGTCGGCGCACGCTCGGCCGTGGTGGCCACCATGGACCGGGCCGGACGGCTCGCCGTCATCGAGCGCGAACCGGCTGGCGACCAGGGTGGCGAGGAGGGAGAGGACGAGGGGCGCGCCGTCGAGGCCCGGCCGCTACCGGTGCCCGTCGTGGGATCCGTGGTGGAGGGCGCCCTCGCCCGGCGCGAACCGGCGTGGTTGTCGTCTCCGCTCGGGTGGAAGGGCGACGAGGTGGCCACCGAGCTCGCCGGCGACGGCCAGGCCCTCGCCGTCCTGCCCCTGCTCGCCGAGGACGTCACCGGCGTCCTGGCCGTGTCCTACCCCCGGCTGCACATCTTCGGTGACGACGAGCAGGCCCTGCTGCAGACGGTCGGGGTGCTGGCCGCCCGGGCCCTGGCGCGCGGGCGTCGCTACGACGCCGAGCACGAGACCGCGGTGGCGTTCCAGCGGGCCGCCCTGCCCGATGCCCTGCCCACCGTGGCGGGCGCCACCGTGGCCGCCCGCTACCGACCGGCGACGCACGGTGCGACGGTGGGCGGCGACTGGTACGACGCCCTGCTCCTCGACGGTGACCGCGTCCTGCTCGTGGTCGGCGACGTGGTCGGCCACGGCATGGTCGCGGCAGCCGCCATGGGCCGGCTGCGCACGGCCTTCCAGACCATCGTCCGCTTCACCGCGGACCCCGGACTGATCCTCCAGGCGATCAACCAGCAGGTGCTGACGATCCCCGACGCGTTCTGCACGACGGTGGTGTGCGTCGTGCTCGAACTCGGCACCGGCGAGCTGGTGTGGTCCCGGGCCGGGCACCCCCCGCCGCTCGTCGTCGGCGCCGGCGGGCGTGAGCTGCTCGACGAGCCCTGCCTGCCCCCGCTCGGCGTCGCCGCCGATGCGGTCGCGCCCGTGCACCGACGGATGCTGGCCACCGGCGACGTCGTGGTGCTCTACACCGATGGCCTGGTCGAGCGCCGCACCGAGGCGCTCGACCAGGGCTTCCGCCGCCTCGGGGCGGTGGCCGAGGAGCTGATCGACCTCGATCCCGAGGAGCTCAGCGACGCGCTGGTCGAGGCGCTCGTGCCGGCCGAGGACCAGACCGACGACCTCGCCGTCCTCGTGGTGCGCTTCGAGGGCCGGAGCTCAGGTGGCTGCTGAGGCCGCGGGGCGAGCCTGCAGGGTGGCCCACTGGTAGGTGCTGAGGGCCATGAGGAGCACCCCGTTGGGGACGTGCCAGGCCGCAGCCTCGAGCTGCTCGCGCCCGACGTAGCCGAGGCCGACCTGGGCGAAGGTGAGCATGCCGATGAGGGCGGCGACGGTGAGCTGCGAGGTGGAGGGCCGCCGGTAGATGGCGAGGGCCAGGTTGGCGACGGCGAGCACGAAGAGTCCGTTGCCGACGTAGCCGTGCACCACGATGTCCCAGGTCCCGAAGAGCCGCTGCGAGCGCCCGGCCATGAGGGCGAGCACGAGGACGAGGACGGCCATGACCGCCGCGAGGGCGCGCTGGACGCCCGCCAGGCGCTGGCGGTTCACGCCGGCACCATCGGTTCCAGGCCGGCCTCGATCCGCTCGGTGACCTCGTCGACCGTGCCGGTGCCGTCGACCCGGACGAGGATGCCGCGCGACTCGTAGAAGTCGACGAGCGGAGCGGTGTTGTCCTCGTACACGGCCAGGCGCTCGCGGATGACCTCCTCGGTGTCGTCGCTGCGGCCCTGCTCCTCGCCCCGCTGCACGAGGCGGCGGACGAGCTCGTCCTCGGGCACCTCGAGCATGATCACGGCGTGGAAGGTGCGCTTGAACTGCAGCCCCCACTCGTAGGCGAAGCGGGCCTGGGTCAGGGTGCGGGGGAAGCCGTCGAGGAGGAAGCCCTCGAGGATCTCGCCGGTGCCGTCGCCGCCGATCTTGCGCAGCACCATGTCGATGACGAGGTCGTCGGGCACGAGGCGGCCGGCGTCCATGTGCGACTTGGCCTGTTTGCCGAGGTCGGTGCCCCGGGCGACGTGGTCCCGCAGGAGGTCCCCGGTGGCGAGGTGGGGGACGCCGTGGCGGTCCGCGAGGCGTTGCCCCTGGGTGCCCTTGCCTGCGCCGGGTGGCGCGAGCAGCAACGCTCGGAACACGGTCTTCCCCTGTGGCTCGACGGTGTGGTCCGACGACGCTAGCGCACCGGCGCGCCCCGGCCGGGAGGCGCGCCGGGCCCTCGCGCCGGTGGCAGGATGGCCGCCCTATGAGCCCCACGGAGACCGCAGACACCAGCACGCCCATCGAGGACCGCATCGGTCCGCGAGGCGTCTGGTGGCCCACCGATGCGATGCCGGCGGGGGCAGCCGTCGAGTTCGCCCAGTGGCTCGAGTCCCTCGGCTACGGCGCCCTGTGGATCCCCGAGACCCTCGGCCGCGACCCCTTCGCCCACGCCGCGCACCTGCTGTCGAGCACCTCGACGCTGGCCGTGGCCACCGGCATCGCCAACATCTTCAACCGCCACCCGGGGTCGATGCGCCAGGCGCAGCTGACCCTGGCCGAGCAGTCCGGCGGGCGCTTCCTGCTCGGCGCCGGCGTCTCCCACGCCCCGATCGTGGCCGGGGTGCGCAAGCTCGACTACTCCAAGCCCCTGACCTCGATGCGCGAGCACCTCCAGGGCATGGCCGATTCGATGTACATGGCGCCCGCACCCGCCGTGCCGCCCAAGACCGTGATCGCCGCGCTCGGCCCCAAGATGCTGGAGCTGGCGGCCAGCGCGGCCGACGGCGCCCACCCGTACTGGACCACCCCCGAGCACACCGCCCAGGCCAAGGCCGTCCTCGGCGACGACAAGATGCTCTGCGTCGAGCAGAAGGTGGTGCTGTGCACCGACGCGGCCGAGGCCCGGGCCACGGCGCGCGCCGCGCTCGGCGTGTACATCGGCCTGCCGAACTACTTCAAGAACTGGTTCCGCCTCGGCTTCGACGAGAGCGATCTGGCCGACGGTGGCTCGGATCGCCTCATCGACGCCCTCGTGCCGTGGGGCACCGCGGAGGAGATCGAGGCCCGCGTCGCCGAGCACGTCGATGCCGGCGCCACCCACGTGTGCCTGCAGCCGCTCAAGCCGTCGGCCCGCATGGGCGAGCCCGACCGCGAGGCACTCGAGGCGCTCGCCCCCCGATGAGCAAGATCCTGTTCGTCGACGCCGGCCTCGCCGCGGGCTGGCGTCGGGCCGAACCCGACCTGGACCAGCTCGACGAGGTCGTCGCCGCCGCCCGCGAGCTGGTCGACGACACGGTCGTGCTGGCCGACGCGTCGCTCAAGTGGTCGTTGCCGGAGTCCCAGCAGGAGCGCTTCGAGGAGTACCGGGGCACGGCCGCCGTGCTGTGCGCGCCCGGCGGCACCAAGGGCGGGCACCACGCCTTCCTGGCGACGGCGGCCCGGGCCGCAGCGGCCAAGGGCAAGGACGTGTGGGTGCTGTCCGCGCTGGACCTGGGGGAGGGGCCGTGGCGCACGGCCCTGCTCCGCCGTCCCGACGGCCACTGGAGCATCGAGCTCCAGTAGCCGCCGGCAGGATTCGTCTTCATGGGAGTTGCGAGGCGCAGCCGAGCAACTCCAGGAACCGACGCTCGCCCAGCGAGCGGCGGTTCACCCGTTCTTGGGGAGGTCCTTGAAGGGGAGGACCTTGTCCTGGTTGGGCTCCTTGGGGAGGCCGAGGACGCGCTCGCCGATGATGTTCTTCTGGATCTGGTCGGTGCCGCCGTAGATGGCGGGGCCGGGGGAGAACAGGGCGGACTCGGTGATCATGCCGAGGAACGGGTTGCCGGTGGCGGCGTCGAGCTTCTTGCGGCTCTCCCCGTCGTAGGCGTGCAGCGTGGCCATGGGGCCGAGGATCTTCATGCCCGTCTCGCGGTTGACCCGCAGGATCTCCGACATCGACAGCTTCATGATGTTCGGCAGGCCGGGGATGTCCTTCTTCGCCGCCTTCGCCGCCTTGGCCCGCAGGTTGTTCATGCGGGCGATCTCGTGGAGCGTGTGCAGGCGCATGAGGTCCTGGCGGATGGGGCCGTCGTCGACCTTCCCTGCGGCCTTGGCCATCTCGATGAGGCCCTTGGCCCCGCCGCGACCGGCGGTGGCGCCACCGCCGGTGGAGCGGCGCTGGTCGGGGCTGCGCACGAAGTCGCCGACCCGCTTGGCGAGGTCGCCGGCGACGGTGCCGGGCGAGGCGAGGGAGGCGGCGGCCGAGCCGCCACCGGCACCGAGGCCGGAGCGCTCGTACATGAGCGTGGTGTTGGCGACGCGCCAGCCGTTGTTGAGGCCGCCGATGACCCACTCGTCCGGTACGCGGATGTCGGACATGAAGACCTCGTTGAACATGGCCCGGCCCGTCATCTCCTTGAGCGGGCGGACGTCCATGCCGTCCTGGTGCATGTCCACGGCGAAGTAGGTGATGCCCTGGTGCTTGGGCTGCTCGGGGTCGGTGCGGGCGATGAGCATGCCCATGTCGGCGATGTGGCCGCCGGAGGTCCAGACCTTCTGACCGTTGACGATCCACTCCTCGCCGTCCTTGAGCGCCCGGGCGTTGATGCCAGCGAGGTCGGAGCCGGCGCCGGGCTCGGAGAAGAGCTGGCACCAGGCCCGCTGCCCGGTGATGATGTCCTTCACCAGGGTGCGCTTGTGCTCGTCGGAGCCGTGGTCGATGATCGTCGGACCGGCCAGGAGCAGGCCGAGGCCACCGGGGGCGGGGAGGGCGCCGAACTCGCCGATGCGGTTCTGCACGGCCACGGCCTCGGAGCGGTTGAGGTCCTTGCCGTACCACTCCTCGGGCCACATGGGGGCGCCCCAGCCGGACAGGCCCAGGCGGTTCCACCACTCCTCGACCGTGATGTCCGGGTCCCAGTTCTCGTTGAGCCACTCGTCGAGCTCGGCGATGATCTCGGTCTCGGATCGATCAGCGGTGCGCGGTGCAGTGTCCGTCATGGCCAACATGGAGCCACAAACTTGACCCGCCGGTCAAGTCGTTCCGGGGCCGCTCGCGGTGGGGCACGATGGGCCCATGGCGACCCGGATCCTGACGTGGAACGTGCAGGGCCGGGCGCGGCCCGACCTCGAGCCCCTCGCCACCGCCATCGCCGATTCCCTCCCCGACGTCGTGGCCCTGCAGGAGGTCCAGCGGGCCCAGGCGCGGTGGCTGGCGGCCCGGCTCGGGTGGTCGCTGGTGTGGCGGTTCAAGCACTGGCCGCTCGTGGTGCCGGCGGAGGGCCTGGCGCTCCTGTCACCGTCGCCGATGGAGGACGTGGCGATGGTCCACCTCGCCCACCCGTACCGGGTCTGGTCGTGGCGGCGGCGGATCGCGGTGCGGGCTGAGGTGGTCACCGCAGACGGCCCGCTGGTCGTGGTGGCGGCCCACCTCGGCGCCGGGGTCGACGACACCGAGCGGTCCCGGCAGGCCGAGCTGGCCGCCGGCCTGCTGCGTGCGGGTCACCTCCCGGTGCCTCGCGGGTGCGTGGTCGGCGACCTCAACACCCGCCCCGGGTCGGCGGTGCTGGACGCGTTCGCCGCCCACGGCCTGCGCGACGCATGGGGTGACGCGCATCCGGACGAGCCAGGGCCGACCAACTGGTCGCGCGGGCCACGGGACCGGGCGCCGGACCAGCGGCTCGACTACGCCCTGGTCGGGCACGGCCTCGAGGTGGTCGACGTGGCGGTGCCGACCCACGGGGAGCCGGGCTTCGAGCGCTACGCCGCGCTGTCGGACCACCTGCCCGTCACGGTGACCGTGGTGCCCCGGAGCCCGGCCTCCTAGGCCGGGTCGTCGACCGATGCGTCGGTGCCCTCGTCCTCCGGGGTGTCGACGGCGAGCAGCAGGTCACCCTCCTCGGCCGAGGCACGGGGCCCGTAGCCCACCATCACGATGCCCTTGGTACCGCACTCGCGGCACGTCATGGCCAGGATCGCCGACATGTCGTCCGGGTCGGACGCACCTTCCATGCGGCGGAACACGTCGACCACGACGTCCTCGGGCCGCTCCTCGTGGCGGCACTTCGTGCAGCGGACCACGCCGCCGTCGCCGACGACGAAGTCGGCCCCGTACCCCTGCGAGCGCAGGTCGTCGATCTCCGCAGTGGCGGTGGTGTTGTCGGAGGGCGCTCCGGGGACGGGGTCCATGTCGTCTTCCTCACGTTGGGAGGTCATCGTCCCGTTCTACCCCGTCGGAGCGGATCCTGGACGTGGTGCGGTCTGCATCGCGCCCGCTCGTGGGCCACACTCGCACGATGCTCTGGCGGATTCCACTGCTCCTCCTCTTCGTCGCGGGTGCGGCCGGCTGCACGAGCGGGGGCGACGAGGCATCGGCCGACGCCGACGGGCTCTCGATCGAGCTCGAGCTGGCCGACGACCACGCCCTCGTCGGCCGGCTCGTGATCGAGAGCGACGAGCCGGTCCGCCCGCAGATCGAGGTCGTCGGCACCGAGCGCAGCTTCGAGATCCCCGTCGCGGGGCGTGCGAGCCGGCACGAGATCCCGGTGGTGGGCCTGCGAGCCGAGCACGACTACCAGGTGTCGGTCTCCGTGGGGGAGGAGGTCGTCGAGGCCGGCCTGCGCACCGGTGCGCTCCCCGACCGACTGCCCGAGCTGCGCATCGCGACCGCCGAGCCGGGCGAGATGAGCGGGGGATTCACCGTCTTCAACGTCCTGGGGCTCCCCGAAGGCGATCCGCCGAGCGAGGGGCTCGCCATCGCGGTCGACGCCGAGGGCGAGGTGGTCTGGTACCACCTGACGGACCATCCGATCGGCGATCTGCGCCAGCTCGAGGACGGCACGATCCTGCACGAGTACAACGACACCGGGGCCCGGCGCATCGACCTGTTCGGGGAGACGCTCGAGGAGTGGGGAGGCGAGATCATCATGGGTCCGCTCCGGCTCGACGCCCACGAACGGCAGGTGGTCGGGGAGGGGGCCACCGAGGTGGCGACGGACTCCATGCACCACGAGGTCGGCATGCTCGACAACGGCAACCTCGTGGCCGTGAGCAGCGAGATGCGGACCTACGACGGGTTCGCGGGCCCGCTCTGCGGTGAGGGCGAGGACTTCGACGGCAGCTACGACCTCATCGTCGACGTGATCGTGGAGTTCCAGCCGGATGGGACGGTCGTCGCCGAGTACCCCCTCGCCGACCACCTCGACCCGGTCGCCCGAGCGCGCGACCAGAACGTCTGCGGTCTGCCCTTCGACGACGTCTTCCCCAACTGGCTGTACCGGGCCCAGGGCGAAGCCGACGCCCTCGACTGGACCCACGCGAACGCGGTGGTGTCGGACCCGAGCGGAGCGGCCTTCACCGTGTCGGTGCGCCACCTCGACGCCATCTTGCAGATCGACCGCGCCACGGGCGAGCTGCTGTGGCGGTTCGGGCCCGGAGGTGACCTCGAGGTCGAGCACCCGTCCGACTACTCCTCGCACCAGCACGCCCCGGAGTGGCAGGACGACGGCACCCTGCTGGTCTACGACAACGGCAACGTGAGAGCTCCGGGGCCGGACGACCCCGCCGACGTCGAGCCCACCACTCGTGCCGTCCAGTACCGCATCGACCCCGAGGCCGGGACGGCCGAGGTCGTGTGGTCCTACACCGCCACCGTCGACGGGGAGCCCGCCTACGCCTCCTTCGTCGGGGATGCCGACCGGATGGCCAACGGCAACGTGCTGATGACGAACGGCGGCTACGCCGACCGTCCCGACCAGGTGTCGGCCCAGATCGTGGAGGTCGTGCCCGACGACTCCCCGGCGGGCGGCCGGATCGTGTTCGACCTGCGCCTGGACCACCCGGACCAACCGATCATCTACCGGGCCGAGCGGGTCGAGACGTTCTACCCGGCGGGCTGAGGCGCTCAGCGCCGGCCGCGCACCACCCGACCGGGCCGGGCGCCGGTGGCCTCGCCGTCGACGAAGGTGACCTCGCCGGCCTGCACGGTCCAGCGGTAGCCGTCGACGGGCTGCACGAGCCGCCGGCCCCCGGCGGGGAGATCGAAGATCATGTGGGGCACGTGCAGGTGCAGCGCGTCGAGGTCGATGACGTTGACGTCGGCCCGCTTGCCGACCTCGAGGACGCCACGGTCGCCGAGGCCGTAGACGTCCGCGGTGGCCTTGGTCTGCTTGTTGACGACCAGTTCGAGGGGCAGCTTGTCGCCCCGGGTGCGGTCGCGGGTCCAGTGGGTCAGCAGGTAGGTCGGGAACGACGCGTCGCAGATCAGCCCGCAGTGGGCGCCGCCGTCGGACAGGCCGACGGCCGAGGCCGGGTGCTCGATCATCGAGCGGATGGCGTCGTGGTTCTTCTCGACGTAGGAGCCGAGCGGGGAGAACAGCAGGCTCTTGCCGCCCTGCTCCAGCAGCCAGTCGAGGACGACCTCCTGCTCGCTGCGGCCCTCGCGGGCCGCGGTGGCCGCCACCGAGGAGTCCGGCGTGGGCTCGTAGTCGCAGTCGGTGCCGAGGCGGAAGATCTGCTCCCAGTTGGTGGCCAGGTACAGCGCCGACGCGTTGCGGGTGCGGGGCTCCTCGGACAGCAGCTGGGACCGGACCTCGGGGTCCCGCAGCCGGGCGACGCGCTCGTCGAGGGAGAGGTCCCAGAAGGGGCGGTAGGTCGGGTGCGCCATGAACGGGTGGAAGCTGCTCTGCAGGCCGAACAGCATCCCGGTGGGGCGGCTCGGCACCTGGGGCACCACGGTCTGGCCCTGCTCGCGCAGTGCCTGGGCCTCGTCGAGCGCCTCCTTGAAGGCGTTGGGATCCCGGGGCGACTGGGCGAGGGAGTAGGTGACGGTGACGCCGGGAAGCCGGGCCAGGTCGCGGATCCACTGGCGCTCGACGGACTCGGTGCCGAGGCCGTCGGAGACGAACTGGAACACCGCCGGGCCGCCCTGGGAGATGCCGTGGCCGATGGCCAGCAGCTCGTCGGGCACCGCCGTGGTGCCGGGGATGAGGCCGTGCTTGGAGGTGTGCAGGATCGTTCGGCTGGTCGAGAAGCCGAGGGCGCCGGCCCGGACGGCCTCCGCCGTGAGGTCGGCCATCTGCTGGAGGTGGTCGGCGGAGACCTCGGCATCGTGGGCGTCCTTGCCGAGCACGTAGGCGCGCAGCGCGGCATGGGGGACCTGGGCGGCCACGTCGATCGTGCGGGGCATGGCCTCGAGCGCGTCGAGGTACTCGCCGAAGGACTCCCACTGCCAGTCGATCCCCTCGTGCAGCGCGGTGCCCGGGATGTCCTCGACCGCCTCCATCAGCTCGATGAGGAAGTCGCGCTCGTCGGGTCGGGCCGGGGCGAACCCGACGCCGCAGTTGCCCATGACGACCGTCGTGGCGCCGTGCCAGGACGAGGGGGCCATCTCCGGGTCCCAGGTGACCTGGCCGTCGTAGTGGGTGTGGATGTCGACCCAGCCGGGGGCGACCAGGTTGCCGTCGGCGTCGAGCTCCTGGCGGCCCGCGCCGGCCGACCCACCGTCCCGCGAGATCTCGGTGATGATGCCGTCGTCGACGGCCACGTCACCGTGGAAGCGGTCGGCACCGGTGCCGTCGACGATGGTGCCGTTGCGGATGACGAGGTCGTGCATCTTCAGTTCCCCCTGGGAGCGAGCGATCGGCCGCATCGTCCCACATGGAAACGGACGTTGCCAGTGGCCGGACCGCGGGGCCGGGCGGGATCTGCGACGCTGGCGCGATGACCCAGCAGATGGACGGCGGCCACGTGGGGATCGTCGGGGTGGGACACGTCGGGATGGCATCGGCCGCCGCCCTGTTCCACGCCTCGATGGTGTCGCGGCTCACCCTGGTGGATCTCGACGAGCGCCGGGCCGAGGGCGAGGCCATGGACCTGATGCACGGTCAGGCGCTGGTGGGTGCCTGCGACGTGCGCGCCGGCGGCGTCGATCAGCTCGCCGGCGCGGCCGTGGTGGTGCTGTGCGCGGGCGTGTCGCAGAAGCCGGGGGAGACCCGCATCGACCTGCTCGCCCGCAACGCGGAGGTGTTCCGGTCGGTCGCCGACGGGCTGGACGAGCACGCGCCGGAGGCGGTCGTGCTGATCGCCACCAACCCGGTCGACATCATGAGCCGGATCTTCGCCGACCTCAGCGCCCGCCCCCGGGAGCGGGTCATCGGCACCGGCACCACCCTCGACTCCGCCCGCCTGCGGGCCCTGCTCGGTCGGCGCTACCGCGTCGATCCGCAGTCGGTCCACGGCTACGTGCTCGGCGAGCACGGTGACACCGAGATGGTGCCGTGGAGCCTCGTGTCGATCGGCGGCACCACCATCCGCGACCGGAGCGTGCTCGGGGTGTCCTGGGACGAGGTGGCGATGCGGGCGCTGGCCGAGGAGGTCCGGACCGCGGCCTATGAGATCGTGGCCCGCAAGGGGTGGACGAACTGGGCGATCGGCTCGGTCATCCGGGAGCTGGTGGCCGCCGTCCTGCGGGACGAGCGCACCGTCGCTCCCGTGTCGGTGCCGTTCACCGGTGAGTACGGCATCACCGGTCCCTGGCTCAGCCTGCCGGCGCGGATCGGCCGGGGTGGCATCGACGGGGTCATCGCCCCGCCCCTCGAACCCGACGAGGAGGCGGCCCTCCGGGCCTCGGCCACCGCTCTCGACGAGGTCCACGCCGCGCTCGACGCCTGAACGGGGATCAGTAGTGGTAGGGGACGCCGGACCAGTCGGCGTCGCGCTTCTGCAGGAAGCTGTCCCGGCCCTCCTGGGCCTCGTCGGTGCCGTAGATGAGGCGGGTCGCCTCGCCGGCGAACACCTGCTGGCCGATGAGGCCGTCGTCGATGAGGTTCATCCCGAACTTGAACATCCGGGTGGCGGTGGGGGACTTGCCGCAGATGGTGCGACCCCACTGGAGGGCGACCGCCTCGAGCTCGTCGTGGTCGACGACCCGGTTGACCATGCCCATGCGGTGGGCGTCGTCGGCGGAGTACTCCTCGGCGAGCAGGAAGATCTCGCGGGCGAACTTCTGGCCCACCTGCCGGGCGAGGTACGCGGAGCCGAAGCCGCCGTCGACCGAGGCGACGTCGAGGTCGGTCTGCTTGAAGCGGGCGTGCTGGCGGGACGCGATGGTGAGGTCGCACACCACGTGCAGGGAGTGGCCGCCGCCGGCAGCCCAGCCGGGCACCACGGCGATGACGGCCTTGGGCATGAACCGGATGAGGCGCTGGACCTCGAGGATGTGGAGCCGGCCGCTCGTGGCCGGGTCGATGCCCTCGGCGGTCTCGGAGTCGGAGTACTTGTAGCCGTCCTTGCCGCGGATGCGCTGGTCGCCGCCCGAGCAGAACGCCCAGCCGCCGTCCCTGGGCGAGGGGCCGTTGCCGGTGAGCAGCACGCAGCCGACGTCCGCGCTCATCCGGGCGTGGTCCAGCACCCGGTAGAGCTCGTCGACGGTGTGGGGTCGGAAGGCGTTGCGGATCTCGGGGCGGTCGAAGGCGACCCGGACCACGCCGGCGTCGACGGCGCGGTGGTAGGTGATGTCGGTGAGGTCGAAGCCCTCGACCGGGCGCCAGGCCTCGGGGTCGAAGGTGTCGGAGACGTGGTCCTGCATCGGGTCGCTCATCGGGCGGCGTCGGCCGGCTTGGTGGCCTGCACGATGGCGTCGGTGACGGCGTCGGGCGCCTCGAACATGAGCATGTGGCCCATGCCGGGAAGGACCTCCAGGCGGGCGCCCGGGATGGCCTCGGCGATGAGCTCGTTGCCCGCCAGCGGGGTGAGCTGGTCGTGGGAGCCGGCGACCACGACGGTGGGCAGGTCGATGGACGGCAGGTGCGGTCGGAGGTCGAAGGCTCGCAGCATCGCCATGGCGTCGATGCGGGTCTGGCGGTCGGTGCGCATGATGCCCTGCCGGGTGGCCTCCAGCGCCGGGCGGGTGGGCCAGGTGCCGAACACCCGGGACACGAACAGCAGGGCCAACGTCTCGCGCTGCATCAGCCGCTCGAGGAGACCGATCATCCGCCGGGGGTCGACGTCGATGTCGGGCAGGCCGAAGAGCGGCTCGGGGAAGGCCAGGGTGGCGACCAGGACCTGACCCTGCAGGCGGGCGGCGGCCACCTCGGGGTGCGTGGCGCTGAACGCCATGGCGCTGACGCCGCCCATGGAGTGGCCCACGAGGATGGCGTCGCGCAGGTCGAGCCCCTCCACCCAGGCGCGGACGTCGCCGGCGAGGGTGTCGGTGTCGAACGGTGCGGTGCCCCGCTCGGAGCCCCCGTGCCCCCGCTGGTCGACGATCACGACGTCGAGGCCGGCTTCGGCGAGGCGGCGCACGACCGGAGCCCAGAAGCCGACGGACTCGATGTAGCCGTGGACGAGCAGGGCGGTGGGGCCACTGGCGTCGCCGCAGCGGTGACCCACCAACCGGGCCCCGTCGGCGGCGGCGACCTCGATGTCGGTGGTGGCGGGCAGGCCGAGCGGGTCGCCGTCGCAGTGGTCGGGGTTGGTGTCCCACCTGGCCGTGTGGCTGTCGAGCGCCCGCTTGGCGACGACGGCGCCCCCGACGGCGGCGGCGGCGAGCAGGACGCGGGAGCGGCGCATGGCCGTCAGTGTGGCCACGACGGGCGCGTCCGCGCCACCGTCCCCGGTGACCGGTACCGTCGGCGCGATGGGCGCGACCGACGACCTCCCCGATGTGCTGCGCTTCGACTGCCCCCGCTGCCGGCGGGAGGTGGAGACCGCCTACTACGGGCCGTGCGAGACGTGCCTGGGTGAGCTCCGGCTGCGCTACCAGGCCGAGCGCACCGAGGTCGCCGCCGCCGCGTACGAGCCGAAGATGAACGTCACGCCCAACGCGGTGGCCCTGAAGGACGACTGAGTGCCCCAGCCGCGCCGCCACGTCCGCCCGATCGAGCCGGTGGTGGGCGACGGCCTGGCTGCGATCCGCGACGAGCTCGGGGTGCCGACCACCTTCCCCGACGACGTGCTGGCCGCCGCCGCCGCGCTGGGTCCGGTGCCCGAGGGCGGCCGGGTCGACCGGCGCGACCTGGCGATGTGCACGATCGACCCGGCGGGCAGCACCGACCTCGACCAGGCGCTGGCGATCGAGCCGGTCCCCGGTGGCCACGTGGTCTGGTACGCGATCGCCGACGTCGCCGCGTTCGTGGCCCCCGGCGACCCGATCGACGTCGAGTCCCGGCGCCGCGGCGTGACGCTGTACTCGCCGGACGGGCGGGCGCCGCTGCACCCGCCGGCGCTGTCCGAGGACCTGGCCAGCCTGCTGCCCGGCCGGGATCGTCCGGCCGTGCTGTGGCGCCTGCGGCTCGACCCCGACGGCCAGCTGGTGGAGGTGACGGTCGGTCGGGCGATGGTCCGGTCGCGGGCGCAGCTCTCCTACGAGGAGGCCCAGGCGCGCATCGACGCGGGCGACGACGAGCTGGCGCCGCTCGCCGTGGTCGGGGCCCAGCGGTCGGCGATCGAGCGCGAGCGCGGCGGGGTGAGCCTGCCGGTGCCGGAGCAGGAGGCGGTGCGCGACGGCGACGGCTACCGCCTCGTCTACCGGGCCCAGCTCCCCGTCGAGGGGTGGAACGCGCAGCTCTCCCTGCTGTGCGGCATGGCCGCCGCCGACCTGATGCTCGCCGGGGGCTGGGGGCTGCTGCGGACGCTGCCGCCGGCGGACGAGGAGTCCCTGGCCGCGCTGCGTCGTCACGCCGTGGCGCTCGGGGTGCCGTGGCCCGACGGCGCCCGCTACGCGCAGGTGATCCACGACGTGGACCCGAGCGACCCGGCGGCAGCGGCGTTCCTGATCCAGGCCACCCGCCTGTTCCGGGGCGCCGACCACGTCCCGCTGCGGCCGGGCTCCGCCGCTCCTGACGACGTGCTGGTCCACGCCGCCATCGCCGCCCCCTACGCCCACGTCACCGCGCCGCTGCGCCGCCTGGGGGACCGCTTCGCCACCGAGTGCGTCCTGGCGACCGTGCACGGGCAGGCCCCGCCGGCCTGGGCCCGCGATGCGCTGGACGAGCTCCCGACGCTGCTGCGCGCGTCGATGGCCCGGGCCAGCGAGCTCGACCGTGCGGTCGTGGACCACCTCGAGGCCCTGGTGCTGTCCTCCCACGTGGGCGACCGGTTCCCGGCCGTCGTGGTCGACCAGCGGCGCGACGCCGCCGTCGTGCAGCTGCGTGCGCCTGCGGTGGTGGCCACGGTCCCGGGGGACCACCCGCTGGGCGAGGAGGTCGAGGTCGAGGTCGTGTCGGCCGATCCGGTGGCCCGGACGGTGGAGCTGGCGGTGCGGAGCTCGCGCTAGCCGATGGTGGCGCCCGGGGAGCCGAACCGGGCCAGGATCTCGTCGGCTCCGGGCTGGACCAGGTCGAGCACCTGCGCCCCCGACCCGAGGGTGCGGTTGGACGTCGGCAGCGCGGTGGGCTCGAGCTCCATCCCCCGCATCCGCAGCGCCAGGCGCACGGCGTCGAGGTAGCTCATCTGGTCGTCGATGCGCATGCCCGCAGCCATCGAGCTCGTCATCCGGGCGAGGCGCAGCGGGTTGCGCTCCCCGCTCATCTCCGACACCACCGCGGACAGGAACTGCTGCTGGCGCACGGTGCGCCCGATGTCGCCGGTGGGCTCGGTGACCTGCCGGCCGTCGATGGTCTCGGTGTAGTAGCGGGAGCGCACGTAGGCGAGGGCCTGCGTGCCGTCGAGGACCTGGGGTCCCGCTTCGGGGACGTTCAGGCCGGACATGTGATCCGAGGCCGGGTGGGGGAAGTCGATGGTGATGCCGCCGAGGGCGTCGACGAGGTCGCGGAAGGCGACGAAGTCGATCTCCAGGTAGTGGTGGATGGGGAGCTGCAGCTGGTCGCGGAGGGTGGCGATCAGGCGGTGGGGACCGCCGTTGAACGCGGCGTTGATCCGGGTGGTCTGCCCGGTCTCGGAGATGGTGACCAGCAGGTCGCGGGGCACGGAGAGCATGCGTGAGCCCTCGCCGTCGACCCGCAGGATCATGATCGTGTCGGAGCGCTCGGGTTCGCCGCCCTGGGCGTCCGGGCCGAGGATGGCCCCGGCGTTGGGGTCGTCGGGGGAGATGCCCGCCCGGGTGTCGGAGCCGACGATGAGGTAGTTGGTGCCGTCGGCCGAGGCGAGGACGTCGGCGAGCTCGACCCGCTCGATGGAACGGAACTGCTGGTAGCCGTACAGCAGGCCGCCGACCGCGAGGAGGGCGAGCACGAGGAAGATCCCCAGGACCGTCCGGACCACGGTGCGTCGAGACGGGGGCCAGCGACGGTCCGTGCGGGCCGGGTCACGGTGGCGGGCAGCCGGAGCCTTCGCGGCGGGCTTCACCGCAGCGGGGGGCGCCGGTGCCGGCTTCGGCGCGGCACCGGGCGCGGGGATGACGACCCGGGCCGGGCGGTCGGTGCGGGGCGACGGCGTCGGGGCAGCAGGCGGGGCGGCGGCGACCATGGTGTGCCCGCCTGCCGGGTCCGTGGGCGCGCTCGATGGCAGCACGACCTCGGGGGTGCGGCGGGGTGGCGGCGTCGAGCGACCACCGGCCGGGGGTGCCGGCACGACGAAGCGCCGGGTGTCGGTCTCAGCCACGGAGAGGCTCGGCGGAAGCCGTGCGCAGGGGTCGGAGCACCGCACGAGTCTTGCATCGCGGTGCCGCCCGTGACGATGCACGCACGTGCTCGGGTCGTCGGGCTTCCGGCTCCTCCGGCGCTGCCGGGACCGCTGGCAAACGGGCCGACGCGCGCTGGCGGATCGGCGTGGCGCGGGGCAGAGTGGACGTGCGGGCACCTGACGACGGACCAGAGGGATCCCGACATGGCGATCAACGACCGACTCCGCAGGGCACGCTTGCGACGCGACGCGCGGGCACGCGGCCTGGAGGTGGCGCTCGGGCTCGGCGACGAGCCACCCGCTGATCGGCGCCCGACGTCCCTGGTCGACCTGCGGTGCGCCCGCTGCGGCGGTGCTGGTCGTCTCGAGTCCCTCGACCTGCGCACCTCGCGTGGCCTCGGGCGGTGCTCGTCGTGCGAGACGACCTGGTCGATCATCTACCCGCCAGCCTGACCTACCCCAGCAGGGCAGCCAGCTCCGCGTCGGCTGCCGCCACCGCGTCCCGGACCCGGGGGAGCGGGGACGGCGACCCATCGCCCGCCGGCGCGGGGCCGGGCACGGCGACGACCTCGTCCATGGCGTCGACCACATCGGCGGTGAGGAACCGGCTGCGCTGACCGGTGGAGTGCGCGTCGTCGAGCCGGTTGCGGTGGTGGTGGAACCGCAGGGGCACGTGGACGTGGAGCTCGTCCCGGGCCCGGGTGACGGCCACGTAGAGCAGGCGACGCTCCTCCTCGAGCTGCTCGGGGTCGCCGGTGGACAGGTCCGAGGGCAGGTTCCCGTCGGCGGCGTGGATCAGGTGGACGATGTCCCACTCGCCGCCCTTGGCCGAGTGGATGGTGGAGAGGGTGAGGACGTCGTCGTCGAGGTGCGGCGGTCCGGCCAGGTCGCCGGTGGAGGCCGGCGGGTCGAGGGTGAGCTCGGTGAGGAAGGTCTCGAGGTCGGGCGTGCCCGCGGCCAGCTCCGAGAGGCGGGCCAGGTCGGCGCGGCGGGCGGCGCCGTCGCCGAAGCGGTCGAGGTGGGGGTCGAGCCATGCGCGGCAGGCGTCGATGCGCTCGCCGGTGGCCAGATCTCCGTCGGCGGCGGCGGCGACCGCGGCGGCGAGCCCGGCGACCTCGTCGGCCGAGCGGGGTGGGACGACGCCCGAGTCCACGACCCGGCCGAGCGACCCGTCGGCGGCATCGAGCGCGGTGACCACGCGCCGGGCGATGCCGGGGCCGACGCCGTCGATGCGCTGCAGCACCCGGAACCAGGCCAGGTCGTCCCGGGGGTTGACCGCCACCCGGCACAGGGCGAGCAGGTCCTTCACGTGGGCCGCCTCGAGGAACTTGAGGCCACCGAACTTCACGAACGGGATCCGTCGCACGGTGAGCTCGACCTCGAGCAGGTCGGCGTGGTGTCCGGTGCGGAAGAGGACGGCCTGGCGACGCAGCGGGATGCCACGCTCCACCGACTCGAGCAGGCGCTCGCACACGCCTCGGGCCTCGGCGTGCTCGTCGCCGGCGGTGACCATGCTCGGCCGCGTGCCCGAGGCGCGTGTGGCCACCAGCTCCTTGTCGTGGCGTTCCGATGCCGCATCCCAGATGCGGTTGGCCACGGTGACGACCTCGGGCGTGGAGCGGTGGCTGCGCGTGAGGGCGACGACCTCGGCATCGAAGCGGGTCGGGAAGTCGAGGATGTTGCGCACGGTGCCGCCGCGGAAGCCGTAGATGGCCTGCGCGTCGTCGCCCACCGCGGTGATGGTGGCGCCGGCCGCGGCCATCGCCGCCAGCACGTCGGCCTGGAGGGCGTTGGTGTCCTGGTACTCGTCGACGAGCACGTGGTCGAAGCGGCCGGCGACCAGCGGGCCGGCCTCGGGATCCTGGACCAGCGCCCGCCACAGCGAGAGCAGGTCGTCGTAGTCGACCAGGTGCCGCTCGCGCTTGCGGGCGATGTAGGCGCCGTAGGTGGCCCGCAGCTCGTCGGCTTGGTCGGCGACCCAGGGGTGGTGCTGGCGGAGCACGACGTCGAGCGGCTGGCGGGTGTTCACGACCCGGCTCAGCGCGCTCGCCAGCAGCTCCTTGCGGGCGCGCCGGCGCTGGGGGGTCGAGTCGCTGGACAGCTCGTCGCGCACGAGGGCGAGCAGGTCGGCCTGGTCGCCCTGGTCGAGCAGCGTGAAGTCCGGGTCGATCCCGACGGAGCGGCCGTACCGACGGAGCAGCCGGTTGGCCACGGCGTGGAACGTGCCGCCCCACGCACCCCGCAGCCGGTCGTGGCCCGCCCACTGCTCGGCCCGGGACAGCAGCTCGGTGGCCGCCCGCCGGCTGAAGGTGAGCAGCATGATCCGCTCGGGCGGGACCCCGTTGGCCACGAGGTGGGCGAGGCGGGCCGACAGCGTCGTGGTCTTGCCGGTGCCGGCGCCGGCCACGATGAGCAGGCTCGAGCCGTCGTGAGCGACGGCGCGCTGCTGCTCGTCGGTCAGGTCGGGGAGGGTCCGGTCGGCATCGAGGTCGAACATCCGTTCACACGGTACTGAACGGGCGTTCGGATGTCAGGCACGTTCCGCGGTCGCTGCCAGTTCCCACGAACTGGCAGCGGTGGCGGAACGCTGGGGGCTCAGGCGTCCTCGGCCGGGTCCAGGTCGAGGCTGGCCGAGTTCATGCAGAACCGCAGGCCGGTGGGCTGGGGACCGTCGGGGAAGAGGTGGCCGAGGTGGGCGTCGCAGCGGGCGCAGGTGACCTCGGTGCGGACCATGCCGTGGCTGCGGTCCTCCTTGAGCGTCACCCGGTCGTCGTCGATCGGCTTCCAGAACGACGGCCACCCGGAGCCGCTCTCGTACTTGGTGTCGGAGACGAACAGCTCGAGCCCGCACACGACGCACCTGTAGGTGCCGGGCGTCTTCTCGTCGTTGTAGACGCCGCTGAAGGCCCGTTCGGTGCCGGCGTTCTGGGTGACCTCGAACTGCTCGGGCGTGAGGCGCTGGCGCAGCTCCTCCGCGCTCGGGGGCGTGTACTCCGTGTCCTGCTGGGTCATGGACCCCAGTGTGCCGGGTCAGCCCGGGGGCGCCTCGCGCGACTCGGCGGTGACCTCGTCCACCAGGGCCTCCCCGGCGACGAAGCGGGCCAGGTTGCCGGCGAACACGTCGGCGGCGCGGGCGTGGCGGCCGTCGCCGCCGGCGGAGGTGTGGGCGGTGAGCGTGACCGCCGGGTGGTCCCAGAGCCAGCTGTCGTCGGCAGGCGGCTCGTCGACCGCGACGTCGAGGATCGCCCGGGCCGGCCGGCCCGCGTCGAGGGCGCGCCGGAGCGCGACCTCGTCGATCAGCTGGCCCCGCCCGACGTTCACCAGGATCGACTGCGGCGCCATGCGGCCGAGGAAGTCCGCACCCACCATGCCGACGGTGTGGCGGGTGGCCGGGGTGCAGAGCACGACGACGTCGGCGTTCGGGACGGCCGCCAGGAGGTCGTCCGGTGCGATCATCTCGTCGACCGGTTCGTCGCCGGCGGGGGAGCGGCGGACGCCGGTCACCTGGGCACCGAACGCCCGGGCTCGCACCGCGACGGCGCTGCCGATCGCCCCGAGCCCGACCACCAACCACCTGCTGCCGTGGACCTCGCGCCACTCGTGCTTGGTCCACTGCCGCTGCGCCGTGCTGGCGTCCATCGCCTCGATCGGCACCGTGGCCCGGAGCACCTGGGCCAGGACGTACTCGGCGATCGGGATGTCGGTGACGTGGGCAGAGGTGATGCGCACGCCCCCGTCGAGCAGGGCGCCGAAGGCGGGGTGGTCCACGCCGGCGGCCGCCATCTGGAGCCACTGGAGCTGCTCGGCTCGCAGCAGCCAGCCGAAGAACCGGCGGGTCAGGGACCGGTCGTCGAAGATGTCGGCCGACCCGTAGGCGACGTCGGCGCGAGCGTCCTCCCAGGAGACCTCGACCCCGTCGTCGCGGATGGTGCCGTCGCGGTCCATGGCGAGGAAGCGCGCCGCGGGTGCCGCGGCCCGGAGCCGCTCGCCGTAGGCGTCGAGCTGGTGTGCGGTGACGAGGACGGTCGTGATCGGGGCAGCGTAGGAGGTCGGACGCGTTCGCACCCCGGCCCGTGACCAGATCTGGTCGCGTTCCGGGGTGCGAACGAGCGTCAGGTCAGATCAGACGAAGGCGCCGGCGAACACCAGCGAGACGATCGTCATCACCTTGATGAGGATGTTCATGGCCGGGCCGGAGGTGTCCTTGAACGGATCGCCCACGGTGTCACCCACGACGGCGGCCTTGTGCGGGTCGGAGCCCTTGCCGCCGTGGTTGCCCTGCTCGATGTACTTCTTGGCGTTGTCCCAGGCGCCACCGGAGTTGGCCATGAAGATGGCCAGGCAGAAGCCGGTGACCAGGGCGCCGGCCAGGAAGCCGCCGAGCGTGTCGACGTCGATGAAGCCGATGACCAGCGGCACGACGACCGCGAGGGCGCCGGGGACGATCATCTCCTTCAGCGAGGCCTTGGTGGAGATGGCCACGCAGCGGGCCGAATCGGGACGCACGCCCGGCTTGCCCTCGCGCAGACCCGGGATCTCCCGGAACTGGCGACGCACCTCTTCGATCATCTGGTTCGCGGCCCGACCGACGGCGTCGATCGTGAGGGCGGCGAAGACGAAGGGGAGCATGGCGCCGAGGAACAGGCCGATGAACACGTCGACGTCGCCGACGTTCAGGTTCAGACCGGTGAAGTCGTCGCCACCGGCCTGGACCAGCGCGACCTCGAAGGTCTTGAAGAGCGCCAGCGCGGTGAGCGCAGCCGAGCCGACGGCGAAGCCCTTGGCGATGGCGGCCGTGGTGTTGCCGAGGCTGTCGAGGGCATCGGTGACCTCGCGGACGCTCGGATCCAGCTCGGCCATCTCGGCGATGCCGCCGGCGTTGTCGGCGATCGGGCCGTAGGCGTCGACGGACACGACGACGCCGGTGGTGGCGAGCATGCCGATGGCGGCGATGGCGATGCCGTAGATGCCGAGGCCGTCGCCGGCCCACTCGCCACCCCAGTAGGCGACGAGGACGCCGCCGCCGATCAGCACCACCGAGGCGCCGACGGAGATCATGCCGGCGGAGATGCCGCCGAGGATGGTCGTGGCCGGACCGGTCTCGGATGCGGCTGCGATCTTCTTGACCGGGCCGTACTGGTCCGAGGTCCAGATCTCGGCGACCTTGCCGATGGCGTAGCCGACGAGCAGACCGCCGATGACCGACAGGGGCAGGCCCCAGGCGTTGTCGAACTCGTCACCGCTGAACATGGTCATGCCCAGGGCCAGGACGCCGAGGATGGTGATGCCCATGGCCACGTTGGTGCCCATGTGGAGGGCCTTCGACAGCGCGTGGATGTCGGTGGAGTCACCGGCCTTGACCGCGAACGAGCCGAGGATGGAGGCGACCATGCCGATCAGCGCCACGCCGAAGGGGAACAGCAGCAGCTTCAGGGTCGGGTCGTTGGTGAGCAGCTCGGCCGTGCTCATGTCCGGGGACACGGCGAACACCGTGAACGCGATCAGGGCGATCGGGGCCACGATCGAGCCGCCGTAGGACTCGAACAGGTCGGCGCCCATGCCGGCGACGTCGCCGACGTTGTCGCCCACGTTGTCGGCGATGGTGGCCGGGTTGCGGGGGTCGTCCTCGGGGATGCCCGCCTCGACCTTGCCGACGAGGTCGGCGCCGACGTCGGCGGCCTTGGTGTAGATGCCGCCGCCGACACGGGAGAACAGCGCGATCGAGCTGGCGCCCAGACCGAAGGCGGTCAGGATCTCGAAGGCCTCGTCGACCTCGAGCAGCTGCACGAAGACGATGTAGACGATGGCCAGGCCGGCCAGCGCGAGGCCGGCGACCGAGAAGCCCATGACCGCGCCGCCGCGGAACGCGAGCGGCAGGGCCTTGGCCGGACCACCGACGCGGGCGGCCTCGGTCGTGCGGGCGTTGGCCATGGTCGCCACCGTCATGCCGACGTAGCCGGCGAGGGCCGACAGCGCGGCGCCGAGCACGTAGGTGATGGAGCCGAGCGGGTTCACGAGGACCCCGACCAGGATGGCGAGGACGACCACGAAGATCGCCACGTAGGTGTATTCCTGCTTGAGGAACGCCTTGGCACCGGCCTGGATCTCGAGCATCAGCTCGGTCATCCGCTCGTTGCCTGAGCTCTCCTTCTTGACCAGGCCGAAGTAGTAGAACGCGAGGCCGAGGCCGGCCAGCGCACTCACCAAGGCGAGGTAGGGGATGGCTTCCACTGGGATTGTCTCCTGTCGTGGGTGTGTACGGGTGTAGGTCGGGTCAGGTGGCGGCGTGCTCGCGCTGCACGAACACCTGGTTGGCGACGGTGGCACCGAGCGTGCGGGTCTGGCCGTCGATGGTCAACACGAGCGGGCCGTCGAAAGGGTGCTTCTCCTGGATCTGCACCCGTCCGCCCGGTCGCAGCCCCAGCTGGTCGAGGAACGCGACGACCTCGGGGTCGGTCGAGCCCGGCACCGCCACGGTGGCCACGTCGCCCGGCTCGAGGTCGTAGAGCGGCGGCAGCGGCGGGATGTCGGCCACCTCGGGGGCGGGGATCGGGAAGCCGTGGGGGCACGAGTCGGGCCGGTCGAGGGCCACGAACAGCCGGTCCTCGACCTCCTGGGGCAGCTCGTGCTCGAAGGTCGCCGCCAGGCGGTCGGCCTCGTTCCACGCGTAGCCGAGCATGTCGGCGAGGAAGCGCTCGACGATGCGGTGGCGGCGGATGCTGGCCACGGCGACGCGGCTGCCGGTCTCGGTGAGCTCGACGCCCCGGTAGGGGGTGTGGTCGACCAGGCCCCGGTCGGCCAGCCGCTTGATGGCGGTGGTGATCGTGGACGGGGAGAGGCCGAGCTTGTCGGCGAGCGCGCCCGTGTGGGCCTCGGGCTGGTTCGCCCCCTGGGACAGGCGGTAGATCGCCTTCAGGAGCTCTCGCTCGGACTTCGAGATCGTCCCCATGCGGGCGGGGACCGTAAGTTTCGGAGCCCGAAAAAGTCAACTTCGGGCTGTGGTGGGGCAGGTCAGTCCGGTCGTGGGGCAGGATGGCGCCCGTGGAGGTGCGCCCGTGTACGTGATCGTCGTCGGCGCCGGCGAGGTCGGCAGCTACGTGGCCGATCGGCTCAGCCGGGAGCACCACGACGTGGCCGTGATCGACCGGGACCGCGTCGCCCTGCGCGACGTCGAGGAGCACCTCGACGTGCTCACCGTGCTCGGATCGGGCACCAACCCCGAGATCCTGCGGGCGGCCGGCATCGAGAAGGCCGAGATGGTCGTGGCCGTCACCAGCCAGGACGAGGTCAACCTCGTGTGCTGCCTCGTCGCCAAGCAGGCCGGGGTGGGGCGCACCATCTGCCGGCTCGAAGATCCCGAGCTGCGCTCCCGCCAGTCGGCTGCGCTGCACACCGCCATGGGCGTCGACCTCATCATCGACCCGGACCACGAGACCTCCCAGGAGATCCTGGAGCTGCTCGAGTACCCGGGCGCCTCGGAGGTCGCCGAGATGGCCGGCGGCGAGGTCGTGGTCATCGGTGCCCGGCTGCCGGCGGACGCCCCGGTGGTGGGACGGTCCCTGATGGAGATCGCCCGCGACCACGAACCGGAGTGGGAGTTCCTCTTCGGGGTCATCACGCGCGGCTCGGAGACCATCATCCCCCGAGGCGACGTGACCCTCGAGGCCGACGACCTCGTCCGGGTGCTGTGCAAGCGCAAGGCCCGCCGCCAGCTGATGCGCCTGCTCGGCCTGGCCCGCCAGGCCCCCCGACGGATCATGCTCCTCGGCGGCGGACGCACCGCCGAGCTCGTCGCCGTGGCGCTGGAGTCCCGGGGGAGTGAGGTGGTGATCGTCGAGCGCGACGACGAGCGGGCCAACGAGCTGGCCGAGCGCCTGGGCGGCGCGCTGGTGCTCAAGGGCGAGATCACCGACTCCGACCTGCTCGAGGAGTCCGACGTCGGCTCCTTCGATGCCGTGCTGGCGCTCACCGGTGAGGACGACGCCAACATCCTCGCCTGCCTCTACGCCAAGCTCGAGGGGGCCAAGGAGACCATCGCGGTCGTGCACCGCCTCTCGCTGCTGCCCCTGCTGTCCGAGGCCGGCATCGACGTCGCCCTGTCGCCCCGCACGGCCAGCGCCAACGGCGTGCTGCGCTTCGTCCGTGGCGACATCTCGGCCGTGGCCACCTTCCTGCAGGGCGAGGTCGAGGTGCTCGAGGTCGAGGTCCGGGAGGGCAGCGAGGCCGACGGGGGCATCATCGCCGAGCTCCGGCTGCCCAAGGACGTGCTCGTCGGCGCCTACGTGCGAGACGGCAAGGCCCAGATCGCCCGCGGCCGCTCCGAGCTCCGGGACCGGGACCACGTCGTGCTCTTCGCCGTGCCCGGCTCGGTCGAGAGCGTGCGCCGCGTGTTCAGCTGACGCCCGTGCCGACCCGTTCGTCGCACGACGCGCTCCTCGAGGGCGAACCCAGCATCTGGCGCTCGATCGCCCGGGCCGGGCACGTGGAGTCCGCCGTCGGGTTCGTGGTGGGCGTCGCCTTCCTCGCCTGCGGCGTGCTCGGCCTCGTGAGCGCGGCGACCGCACTGATCGACGGCCGCCGACCGGCGACCATGGCGCTGCTGGCCGGCATCTGGGCCGCGGCCGGTGCGCTGCTGGTGCGGTCCTGCCACCCACCTGTCCGGCTCCGCTCCAGCACGGCCTTCGCCGGCGTGCTGGCCACGTGGCTCACCCTCATCACCGTGTCGACCCTGACCTACGAGGCGCTGGGCACCTTCGAGCACCTCGACGACTCGCTCTTCGAGTCCGTGGCCGGCTTCACGACCACCGCGTCGTCGGTGCTCGGCGATCCGGAGAGCGTGGCCCGCGGCGTGCTCGCGTGGCGGGCCGGCACCCAGTGGCTCGGCGGCCTGGCCGCGCTGCTGTTCGTCGTCGCCGTCCTGCCGTCGATCGGCGTCGGGGGCCTCGACGTCACCTCGGCCGGCTACCGCCACTCGGGCACCTCGCTGCGTTCCCACCGGACGCTGGCCTCGATGCGGCGGCTGCTGACGCTCTACGCCGCCTTCACCGTGGCCGGCATCGGGCTGTACCTGGTCGCCGGCATGGGGCCCTTCGACGCCGTCACCTACGCGGCGACCACCATCTCCACCGGTGGCTTCGCCAACCACGCCGGGTCGTTCTCCCACTTCGAGTCGACCGCGGTCGAGTGGGCCGGGTTCGGGGGCATGGTGCTCGGCGGAGCGAACATGGCCCTGCTCTACCGGACCCTGCGCGGCCGGGACCTCCGGGGCGCCGCGAGGTCCTTCGAGCTGCGCGCCTACCTCGCCGCGATCGTGGTCGGTGGCATCGTCGTCACCCTGGCCACCGCCCCGACCGGCGGCGTCACCCACGAGTCGCTGCGCCACGCCTACTTCCACGTCGCGTCCGCCACGTCCACCACTGGCCACTGGGTCGGTCTCGGCTGGGGGGCGTGGACGGTGGCACCGCAGGTGCTGCTGCTGGCGATCATGGGTGTGGGCTCGATGTCGGGTTCCGCCGGCGGCGGGTTCCGGCAGGTGCGGGCCCTGGCGCTCGTGGGCTACCTGCGGCGGGAGCTCGTGCTCCAGCTCCACCCCCGCGCCGTCGCCTCCGTGCGCGTCGGTCGTCGACCGGTCAGCGAGGAGCTGGTCAGCCGGATGATCGGCTACCAGGCGCAGTACCTCATGGTGGCCGGCATCGGGGCGGTGGTGATCGCCGTGCTCGGCGCCGACCTGGTCACGTCGATCACCGGTGCCATCTCCGCCCTGGCCAACGTCGGCCCCGCGCTCGGTGAGCTGGTGCCGGGTGCCGGAGGCATCCGGGTCCTGAGCCGTCCCGAGCGGGCCGCGCTGCTCCCGCTCATGCTGCTCGGCCGCCTGGAGATCGCACCGGTGCTGGTGGGCATCGGCCTGACCGCCACCGGCCTTCGCCGCGTCGCCCAGCGGGGGGTGGGACGCGGCGACATCGTGGACTGAGGCCGGGTCAGACCTTGGCGTCGAGGTCGGCGAAGCGGGCCCGGAGGGCCTCGCCGACGAAGTTGAACGACAGCACGGTGAGGAACAGGGCCAGCGACGGGATGATCACCGGGTGGAGGTGGGTCTCATCGTGGCGGCGGCCCTCGGCGATCATCGATCCCCAGGTGGCGGCGGGCGGCTCGACCGAGAGGCCGAGGAAGGCCAGCGTGCCCTCGGCCACGATCACGACGCCGAGGGCGGTGAGGGCGAAGGCCAGCAGGGGCATGAGGACCACGGGGAGGATCTCGCGGAACAGGATCCGCTTCTGGGTGGCGCCGAGGGCCCTGGCCGCCAGCACGTAGTCGCGCTCGGACACGGCGAGGGAGTTGGCGCGGGCCACCCGGGCGTAGATGGGGATCGACAGCACGCCGATCACCAGCGAGATGTTCACCAGGTTCTGCTCGAGCACCGAGACCAGGGCGAGCAGGAGGACGATGCCGGGGAAGGCGAGCATGATGTTGATCCCGGCGACGAAGAACACGTCGAAGAAGCCGCGGACGAACCCGGCGAGGGTGCCGAGGAGGCCGCCCACGAGCATGCCGACCGCGACAGCGGTGAGGCTCACGGTGAGCGACACGCGGGCACCGTCGATCAGCCGGGCGAGGATGTCGCGGCCGAGGCCGTCGGTGCCGAGGATGTGGCCATCGCTGAAGGGACCGAGCAGCTTGGACGGGATGTCGATGGCGTTGGGGTCGTCGGTGGGCAGGAAGCCCGAGAACAGCCCGGCGATGGCGACCACGCCGATCCAGGCCACCGCCAGCCAGAACGTGATGCCGAGCGGCTTGTGGGTGGACCTGCCGTCGTCCTCGACCGGGTCGTCGGCCAGCGGGTTGCGGCCGCTCTGGCCGGCGTCGGCGGCATCGGCGAGCAGCATCGGCGCCGGCTCCGGCGTGATCGGTGCGCCGTCGTCGGCTCGCGCTTCGTGAGAGACGTCAGCCATGTTCAGACCTTGATGCGAGGATCGAGCAGCCGATACACGATGTCGACCGCGAAGTTGACGATGACGAACGAGGCGGCGATCACGACGACCACGCCCTGGACCACGATGTAGTCCCGTTCGTAGATGGCGTTGAGCAGGTAGTTGCCCATGCCCGGGAGGGCGAAGATCTGCTCGACGATGATGCTGCCGCCGATCAGCGCCCCGAACTGCACGCCGATCACGGTCATGAGCGACAGCGTCGATGGCCGGAGGGCGTGCATGAACAGGATCCGCTTCGTGCTGAGGCCCTTGGCCCGGGCCATGAGGAGGTAGTCCTCCTGCAGCGTCTGGATCATGTCGCTGCGCAGGATGCGGGTGTAGACGGCCATCTCGGCGATGGCCAGCGACAGCGCCGGCAGGATGGCGGTGCGGAGGTTCTCCAGCGGGTCCGCGGTGAGGCGGACCCAGCCCGATCTCGGGAGCCACCCGAGCCGCACCGCGACGATGTACCCGAGCCAGTAGGCGAGCAGGAAGTTGGGGATCGACAGCAGGCCGAAGGTGACGGCGCTGGTGCCCTTGTCGGTCTTGGTGCCGGCCTTGTAGGCGGTGAGCACGGCCAGCGGCACGGCGACGGCCAGCGCCATGAGGATGGCGAGCAGGCCGATCTCGGCCGTGACGGGCACCCGCTCGCCGATGGCCTCGGCGACCGGCTGCTTGGTCTTGTACGAGCGCCCGAGGTCGCCCTGGACCACCCCGGTGACCCAGTCGGTGTACTGCACGAGGAACGGGTCGTTGAGCCCGAGCTCCTCGCGCACCTGGTTCAGGGTCTCCTGGTCGGCGTTGTCGGCGCCGACGATGGCCAGGGCGGGGTCCCCGCCCAGCACGTTGAGCATCGCGAAGGTGAGGAAGGAGACGGCGAGCAGCACGCCCACCAGCACGACCAGTCGGCCGATGATCCTGCGGAGGCTCATGCCGTCCCCTTCCTCGTTCCCTTCACGTGCTCGGTCTCGGTGCGGCTACTGGGCGAGCCAGAGGTACGGCGTGCGGACGATCGCGTCCGATGCGCCGTCGATCGGCGTGCCGGAGGGCGTGACGCCGCCGAGGATGCCGCGCACCTCCTCGCGGGCGACGATGGCCGTGGCCGTACCGCCGGTCCAGAAGTTCGGCACCTCCTCGGCGAGGATGAGGGAGATCTCCTCGACGATGCGCTTGCGCTCGTCGGTGTCCCCCTCGACCCGCAGCTCCTCGAGCTTCGCCGTGACGTCGGGATGGGTCCAGTCCGAGACGTTCAGCACCTCGCTCTCGACCGGGCCGAACGCGCTGGACCACACCGAGTAGGGATCGGCCTGGCTGCCGAGGCGCCAGCACTGCACGTCGTAGTCCGCTCGCAGGAACGGGTCGTTCTCCGTACCGATGCCGGCAGTGATGTGAGCCGACTGCTCCTTGGAGTCGAGGTTCACCTCGAGCCCGACCTGCTGCCAGAAGGCCTGGTAGGCCTGGCTCAGCTCGACCAGCGAGGGGTCGGGCGGGCAGTCGTAGGTGAAGCTGATCGGCGTCCCCGGCGCCTGGCCGTCGGAGCGCTCCGGGTCGTTGATGTACTCCTCGAGCAGCGCCTGGGCGGCCTCGGGGTCGTAGTCGTACCACGCATCGGCGGCGGCCTCGGAGTACCAGGGGCTGTCCTTGGTGAACCACTGGGTCTGGGGCGGGGTGATGCCCGTGCCGCCGAGCACCTCGATCATCTGCTCCTGGTCGACGGCGAGGACGAGCGCCTGGCGCACCCGCTTGTCGTCGAACGGGGGCTTCATCGTGTTGATGATGCCGGAGCCGCCGTTGTTGCCGAGCCACTCGTAGCTGTTGTAGCCGCCGCTGTCGACGAGGTCGCGGGCGCTGCGCACGATGCTCTGGCGCAGGGTCTGCATCACGTCGATGTCGCCGGAGGCCACGCTGTCGAGCCGGGTGTCCTCGTCGGGGATCGGGCGGAACGTGATCGAGTCGAGGTAGGGCAGCTGGTTGCCGTCCTCGTCGGTGCGCCAGTAGCTCTCGTTGCGGTTCACGACGAGCTGGCCGTCACGGGTCCAGGACCCGAACGTGAAGGGGCCGGTGCCGACCGGGTTGGCGCCGGCGTCCTCGCCGTTGGCCTCGGCGGCCTCGACGGAGAACGGGTAGCCGGCGGTCCCCGTGAGGGTGTCGAGGAAGGCGGCGTCGCCCTCTTCGAGCACGTAGTCGTAGGCGAGGGGCCCGGTGACCTCGACGGTGATGCCCTCGAGCGCGCCGGCGGTGTTGGCGCCCTCGGCGGTGAGGTACTCGTCCCAGTTGCGCTTGATCACCTCGGCGGTGAGGTCGGTGCCGTCGTGGAACGTGATGCCCTCGCGCAGGGTGAAGGACCAGCGGGTGTAGTCCTCGTTCGGCTCGATGGACTCGGCGAGGTACGGCTCGATCGAGCCGTCCTCGACCCGGACGACCAGCGGGTCGTAGATGGCCGAGTAGACGGAGTAGCCGGCGTTGGCCGGCTGGGACGTGCCCGGCAGCCAGCCGTTGGTCTCGGCCTCGAGGCCGATGGTGATCGAGCCCCCGTACTGGGGTTCGTCGTCGCCGGCAGCCTCTTCCTCGTCGTTCTCCCGGACACCCTCGCCCTCCTCGGAGTCCTCGGTCGTGTCCTCGGTGGCGCCGTCGTCGTCATCACCCCCGCAGGCGGTGAGCAGCACCGAGAGCACGGTGAGCAGTGCGAGCAACCGACGTCGGAACGGCGTCATGTGGTGTATCCCCCTGGGTCTCGGGCCCGGTGGTCCCCCGACCACCGGTGTGACGCAGGACACTAGCCACCCTTGACCCGGCGGTCAGGCACCGAGCGCGATGTCGGCCCTCAAGCCATGCGGTCGGGCCCGATGTAGGCGGCGAGCTGGCCGAGCACACCCCCCACGTCCAGGTGCTCCGGCCGGCCCAGGGCCTCGAGCGTGCAGAAGGCCTCGCAGCTCGCGTCGTGGGCCCGCCACTGCAGGCTGACCACGAACGAGGCCGCCGTCCCGTCGTCGAGGGTCAGCACGGCCTCGAAGATCGCCGAGCTGCGGTCGAGGTAGGAGATCTCCCCGATCTCGTGGGTGGCCTCGACCAGGCGCCGGAAGGTCTCGTCCGGCGTGCTCGACAGCACGAGGGTGTCGTGGTCGAGTCGGCGGACGTCAGAGGCGGGACCGACCGGTGCGGCCCACTCGGGTCGCACCGCCAGCGGCGGATCGCCGACGGCGCGGGGCGACGGCGGTTGGCTCGGCCCGGCCGGCGGGGGTGGTGGCGCCTCGGCCTCGTGGAGGCGGCCCTCGCGCCGGGCGAGCGCCAGGGTGCGGTAGGCGGCGTTCAGCTCCACGCTCCGGGCCACCCCGGCCTCGCCGGCGACGTCGGGGTGCGAACGGCGGATCTGGTCCCGGTAGCGATCCCGGACCACGCCCCAGTCGTCCTCGACCCGGACCCCGAGGGTGCGGCGCGCCGAGGAGAGGTCCACGTCGATCGTCACCCCTGCAGTGCGGCGGCCATCGTGGCCACGTACCAGCTGGGGTCGTCGGCGCCGCACAGCTCCCGCGCCGAGTGCATGGCGAGCTGCGCAACCCCGACGTCGACGGTCGGGATGCCGAGGCGGGCGGCGGTGACCGGCCCGATCGTCGAGCCGCACGGCAGGTCGGTGCGGGTGACGAAGCGCTGCGTCGGGATGCCGGCGTCGGCGCAGGCCTGCAGCAGGATGCCGATCGACTCGGCGTCGGAGGCGTAGCGCTGGTTGGCGTTCACCTTCACCACCGGGCCTCCGTTCAGGGCCACGGGGTGCTCGGGCTCGTGGCGATCCGCGTAGTTGGGGTGGGTGGCGTGGGCCATGTCGGCCGAGACGCACAGCGAGCCGGCCAGCGCCGCGTGGAGGCCGGCGCGGTCGATGCCGCCGGCCAGGGCGATGCGCTCGAGCACCGAGGCAAGGAGCGCGCCGTCGGCCCCGGTGGCGCTGGTCGAGCCGACCTCCTCGTGGTCGTACAGGCAGACGACCGGCACGGACGGGGTGTCCGCGGGTGCGTCCAGCAGGCCGTGGAGGCCGGCGAAGGAGGAGCACAGGTTGTCCAGGCGGGGTGCGCTCACGAACACGCCGTCGACGCCGGTGCGACGGGACGGGGTGAGGTCGTGGGCCATCACGTCCCAGGCGAGGATGTCGCCGGCGCCGACGTCGAGGCGCTCGGCCAGCAGCCCGGAGAACCCGGCACCCGACCCGCGGTCGCCCTCGAGGTCCCACATCGGTGCCAGGTGGGTCTGGGGGTTGAGCTTGAGCCCGTCGGTGCTGATGTCGCGGTCGAGGTGGATCGCGAGCTGGGGCACGCGCAGCAGCGGCTCGTCGATGCGCACGAGGCGCAGCTCCGGTCCCTCCGGGGTGGAGACCGACACCCGTCCGGACAGCCCCAGGTCGCGGTCGAGCCAGGAGTTCAGGAGCGCGCCGCCGTAGACCTCGACGCCCAGCTGGCGGACGCCGGCCGTGACGTGGTCGGGGCGGGGCTTGATCCGCAGGTTCGGGCTGTCGGTGTGGGCGCCCACGATCCGGAAGGACCGCACGGCGCCGGCGGGCTGGCGCCACGCGACGAGCGACCCGCCCCGGCGCACGTAGCGGCCGCCGGCACCGGTGGGCAGGGCCTGGTCCAGCGGCGCCTCCTCGAAGCCGGCCGCCTCCAGGAGCGCCGCCGCGGTGGCGACGGCGTGGTACGGCGAGGGGGAGTCGTCGATGAACCGGCACAGCTCGTCGGCCACGGTGCGGTCGGGGGCGGCGGTCTGGGGCATGCCCCGATGCTGGCACGCCACCCGTTTGGGCCGTGGTTCGGGACGGCCGACAGGATGAGCCCGTGGCAGCGTCCCCGACGACCGTGGTGGTCGTGCACCGCGATCGTCCCCGGCTGCTCGCCGCCACCCTGGAGGCGCTGGCCGCCCAGACCGTGCCGGTGCGGGTGCTCCTGGTGGACTCCGGCTCCACCGAGGAGAACCACCGGGAGGTGCTGTCCCTGCTGCCCCCCGGCTCCGACGTGGTGCGCATGGGCCGCAACGGCGGCTTCGGCCCCTCGGCGAACGCCGGTTGGCGCCGCTTCCTCGCCACCCACGAGGGGGAGTGGGTCGGCCTCTGCCCCCACGACGCCCTGCCCGCCCCCGATGCCATCGAGCGGATCCTCGCCGCCGCCGACGCCAGGCCCCGCGCCGGGTTCGCCTGCGGCGACTACGGCGACGGCTGCACCCCGGTGGTCGATCCGTACTTCGGCTCGATCCTGGTGCCGGCGACCGTCGAGGAGGGCTGGGAGCCCGCCGGCTACCCGCACGGCACGCTGCTGCTCGCCCGGCGGGGCGCGCTCGAGGACGTCGGGCTGTTCGACGAGCGGTACTTCGCCTACTGCGAGGAGGCCGACCTCGGCCTGCGGGCCGCGGCCGCCGGGTGGGAGGTCGGCCTCGTGCGCGGCGCTCGGGTGTTCAACCCGAACATGTCGAACCCCCGCCCGGTGATCGACTACCTCATGGTGCGCAACACCCTGCTGCTGGTGCGCTCCCACTCCGGTCGGTACAAGGCCTCCGTCCGGTTCTGCATCGCCGTGGCCCAGCTGTGGACCGAGCGACACCGCAGCCCGTACCACCACACCGAGGCTCGCCTGCACGCCCTGGTGGACTTCCTGCGCGGTCGGTGGGGGCCGCCGCCGGACCGGCTCGTCGGGGTGGGCAAGCACCCCGACGAGGAGTAGGTCGACCGTTATGGTCCCGGCCATGACGAAGCTGACGAAGGGCGACCGCTCCGTTTCCGGGCGGGTCGTGGTGATCACCGGTGCCGCGAGCGGCATGGGACGGGCGACGGCGCACCTGTTCGCCGACGAGGGCGCGAAGGTCGCCGTGCTCGACCGCACCGAGGACGGCGTCGCTGCCGTCGTGGACGAGATCACCGGCGCCGGTGGCACCGCGGCGGGCTGGGCCGTCGACGTCACCGACGGCGATCGGGTCCGGGCGGTGGTGGACGAGATCGTCGACCGGCTGGGCCCGCCCGATGCCCTCGTGAACAACGCCGGGGTCTCGATCCCCGCGCCGATCGACGGCCCGGACTTCGAGGCGCAGTGGGCCACGACCCTCGCCGTCAACCTCACCGCCCACACCACGACCATCCGCGCCTGCCTGCCGCACCTGACGCGCAACGGTGACGGCCGGATCGTGAACATCGCCTCCACCGAGGGCGTCGGCGGCTCCGCCTACATCAGCCCCTACACCGCATCGAAGCACGGGGTCATCGGCCTGTCCCGGTCGCTGGCCGTGGAGCTCGGCCCGACCGGCGTGACGGTCAACGTGGTCTGCCCGGGGCCGATCCACACGGGGATGACCGCCGAGATCGCCGACGAGGCCAAGCAGAAGTTCGCCCGTCGCAACGTGCCGCTGAAGCGCTACGGCGACCCGGAGGAGGTCGCCCACGCCACGCTCTCCCTCTGCCTGCCGGCGATGTCGTACACCACCGGTGCTGTCCTGGTGGTCGACGGCGGCTTCACCACGAAGAACAACTGATGGCCACGGGATCGCCTGTGCGGGTCGGCTTCCTCGGCGCCGGCTTCATCGCCACCTTCCACTCCAAGCTGCTGCGGGCCAGCGGCGTCGCCCACGAGCGGGCGGGCGTGCACGACCTGGACCGGGACCGGGCCGAGGCCTTCGTCGCCGCAGCCGGCGGCTTCGTCGCCGGCTCCGAGGACGATGTCCTGGGGTCCTGCGATGCCGTCTTCATCTGCACCTGGACCTCCGACCACGAGGAGCGGGTGCGTCGTGCGGTCGACGCAGGCGTCGCGGTGTTCGTGGAGAAGCCGCTCAGCACCGACCTCGACGGTGCCCGCCGGGTCACCGACCTGCTCGCCGGCACCACCCACCAGGTCGGGCTCGTCCTGCGCCGGTCACCGGCGTACGGCCTCGTCGAGTCGATCCTCGAGGACGCGGACCGCACCGGCCGGGTCATGAGCGCCATGTTCCGTGACGACCAGGTCCTGCCCACCGGCGGGCGCTACGCGTCGGCATGGCGGGCGGATGCCTCCAAGGCCGGCAGCGGCGTCCTGCTCGAGCACTCGATCCACGACGTGGACCTGATCGACCGCCTGCTGGGGCCCGTCACGTCGGTCAGCGGCCACCAGCGCTCGTTCCACGAGATCGACGGCATCGAGGACCTGGTGGTCGCCACCTTCGAGCTCGCAGGCGGCGGCGTGGCGACACTCACGACGGTCTGGCACGACCTCCCCGAGCGGAACAGCCTCCGCTACCTGGAGATCCACTGCGAGCGGGCCTTCATCAGCGTCGAGGAGGACTGGTTCGGTCCGGTGCGCTGCACGGTCGACGGCACCACGCAGGAGTGGTCGGGGGACGAGCTGCTGGCCGAGTGCGAGCGACGCGGCATCCTGACGGTCCTACCGGAGGGCGAGTTCATCCGGTCCGTCGCCGAGGGACGGCCGGCCTCACCGGATGCGGCGGTCGCGCTCCGGGCGCACGAGCTGGTGGACGGCATCTACCGCTCGGCGGCGGCCGGCGGGGCGCCGACGCAGCTCTGATCGGACCCCCGAGGGAAGCTGGCAGCGGCCGCGGAACGGTTGACCTTCGGCCCTGGCGACATCGCCGACCTGGCGCGACGGTCGACGCATGGAGACGATGAGCAAGGCACTGGATCGGCTGGGCGTTGCGGGCTTCGATGACGAGCTGATGCCCGATGGGACGATGCTGCGGGCGGTCGGGACCGGCATCCGCCACGACCCGGCCGAGCTGGCTGTGGTGGAGACCGTTCGGTTCGAGGGGCCCACCGATCCGGCCGACGAGGCGGTCGTGTTCGCCCTGACGAATGCATCCGGTGAGCCGGTCGGGACCTTCACGATGGGCTACGGGCCCGCCGCCGGTGCCGATCACGCAGAGATCGTGGAACGACTGCACCGCCCGTGCTTCGACGAGGCCGACATCCGCGCGCACCAGGAGCACGATCACCTGGTTGCCGTCTTCGACGAGCGATCCGATGCCGAAGCTGCGGTGGACGAGCTGCGGCGACTGGGTCTGGGCAGCGACGCGCTCGGCGTGGCCGTGCACGGACCAGGTCAGGTGGCATTCGAGCACGATGCCGAGGCCGACCTGGCCCACGACCTCGAGGTGGACGTCGGGGCCGGTGCCGTGGTCGGGTTCCTGGCCGGCTTCGCGCTCGTCGGCACCCTCGTCCCCGTCGTCGGAGCGGTCGGCGTCGGTGGTCTCCTCGCCCTCGGTGCGGCAACTGGCTTCGGTGGCGCCATGCTCGGCGGCTACCTCGGCGTCGCCGCCGACGAGCGCCCGCTCACGGTCCACGAGCAGATCGCCCGCACGCGGCTGCTGCCCGGCCAGGTGCTGGTCGCGGTCTGCAGCCACGGCCACCCGGACGCGGCGCGCGACGTGCTCCAGCGCCACGGCGGCGACCTCCGGACCGCGCCCTCCGCTTGACCGTCGCCAACGGGCCACTCCTGGGTCGGCCGGGCACGTAGCGTCCGGATCAGATGTCGACGCTCTCGTGGATCATCGGTGCCGGTGTTGCGATGAGCGCCCTCGCCCTCACCGGCAGCCTCACGCTCGTCCTGCCGGCCGAGACGTTCAAGAAGCTCGTCCTGCCCCTCGTCGCCCTCGCCGCGGGATCGCTGCTCGGCGGCGCGCTCTTCCACATGCTGCCCGAGTCGGTCGAGGCCCTCGGCAACGACCTCACCGTCTGGGCGTGGGTGGCGGGCGGGCTGTTCTCGTTCTTCGTGCTCGAGCAGCTGCTGCACTGGCACCACTGCCACCGCCCGGTCACCGCGCACCGCCCGCTCGGCTACATGATCCTCGTGGCCGACGGCCTCCACAACCTGATCGGCGGCCTCGCCGTCGGCAGCGCGTTCGTGCTCGATCACCGCGTCGGGATCGTCACCTGGCTGGTCGCCGCAGCCCACGAGGTCCCCCAGGAGCTCGGCGACTTCGGCATCCTCGTCCACAGCGGCTGGGACCGCCGGCGAGCCCTGCTGTTCAACGTCCTCTCCGCGCTCACGTTCCTCGCCGGCGGGCTCATCGCGTACGGCGTCAGCGGCCGCCTCGATGTCGCGTTCCTCGTGCCGTTCGCCGCCGGGAACTTCATCTACATCGCGGCCACCGACCTGCTCCCCGAGATCACCACCTCACCCACCGCGGGGGAGAAGGCCGTCCTCACCGCCGGCTTCGCCACCGGGCTCCTCCTCCTCTTCACCGTCGCCCTCATCGCCTGATCGTTCGTCACACAGGGTCCCCTGGCGTGCTCGCGCCGCGCCATCGACGGGGCGCGAGTTCTTGTCGTACCCCCTGGGTTGGATGGTGGGTAGGCGCTCCGGCTGGGGCCGGAGGTGCCACTCGTCGGCCTTGCGCCGACCGTTCACTGCGATGAGGAAGGAGCGCGGATGCGCTGCCACCGACCACGCAGCGGTGGCGTCTCGGGGGAGGCGTCGCCGTGACCGATCTGTTGGAACCCGGCGTCGATCCCGACGCCGCGTTGAAGGCGCTCGAGGTTGCGGTGGGGATGGTCCAGGCCGTCGAGCTGGATGGGTTGTCGCCGAAGGAGGAGCTGGTCCTGGTGGGCCGGGTCGAGAAGCTGCGCCGCCGGTTGGATCACGGCACCGACCGCACCGTCGCGCACCTCGACGCCAGTGCGGCGTTCAGCCTGGATGGGCACAAGACGGCCAAGGGGGCGTTGAAGGCGATCGGTCGCCTGTCGGGGTCGGAGGCGCACGGGCGGGTGCAGACCAGCCGGGCCCTGCCGAGATTGCCCCTGGTCGAGGCCGCATATGCCCGGGGCGAGATCCCGACCGAGCACATCCGGGCCATGGCCCGCACCATCGCGAACCCGCGTGTGGCCGAGTGGGTGCCGGATGCGGATCCGATCTTCGCCCGCCACGCCACCGTGCTCGGCTACGACGACTTCTGTGCTGCCCTGCGCCAGTGGGAGGCCCTGGCCGACGCGGACGGCGCCGATCAGGCCGCGGAGCGGTGCCACGAGCGCCGGAACGCGTCCCTGCAGGAGTCGGCGATCGATGGGTCGTTCCGGCTCGAGGCGAACCATGGTGGGTTGCAGGGGGCGGCGATGGCGGAGATCTTCGAACGGTTCGAGACCGCCGAGCTGCACGCCGACTGGGCCGCCGCCCGCGAGGTGCACGGCGACGACGCCCGGGTCGAGCACCTGGAGCGCACCCCCGCCCAGCGGCGGGCGGACGCCATCTTCGAGATCTTCCGCCGCGCCGCCGCATCAGAGGGCTGCTCGCCGGAGCCGCTGGTCAACATCATCATCGACCAGGACACCTTCGAAGACGAGCTCCGCCGCTCCGCCGGCACGGAAGTCCGGGTCGATCCGAACGAGGTGCTCGACCGTCGCCGCTGCCACGCCATGGACGGCACCGTCCTGCGTCCGGCCGAGGCGGTCGCGGCCGCACTGGTCGGCCACCTCCGCCGGGTGGTGGTCGACTCGGCCGGGACGGTGATCGATCTGGGGCGGAGGCAGCGGCTGTTCACCGGCTCGGCTCGTGACGCTGCGTTCCTCCAAGCCCTGCTGCGAGGACCGGGCGGGCTCGGCTGCCTCTGGCCTGGTTGTGACGGGCGGGGCCGGAACTTGCAGGTCGACCACCGCGACCCGGCGTGTCGGGGCGGGCCCACCAACACCGACAACTCCGATGCGTACTGCGGGTTCCACAACCGCACCAAGGAACACGGCTTCCGCCCCGTCCGCCATCCCGACGGCACCTGGACCATCCACCGACCCGACGACGACGGACCCATCACCCCACCCGTCTGACCCACCACCCGACGACGGAGCACCGACCACCAGGCCGGCCGCTCCGACGCGCCCGGGGGCGCGTGCTCCTCAGCCCCGAGCGTCGAGTGCGGTCTGCAGCGCGTCGAGCGGGAAAGGCGGGCCCTGCATGAGGATCAGGTGGTCGGCGCCGGCCTCGGCGTACTCCTGCACCTGGCCGGCGGCCTTCGGGTCGACGGCGACGGTCCGCTCGATCTCGGAGGGATCTCGGGCGACCTTCGCGCACCAGTCATCGAGCACGGCGTTGGTCTCGGCGAACTCCTCGGGGGTGCCGAAGGTGTTCCACGAGGTGGCCTGCTCGGCGACGATGCGCAGCGTGACCTTGCGGCCGGACCCACCGATCATGATCGGCATCGGCCCGACCGGCCCCGGGTTCAGCTTCGCCAGGCGGTCCTTGATGATCGGCAGGTCCCGCTCGAGGGCGCGGAGGCGGCCGATGGCCGTGCCGAACTCGTAGCCGTACTCGTCGTAGTCCCGCTCGAACCAGCCCGACCCGATGCCGAGGGTGAAGCGGCCGTGGGAGAGGTGGTCGATCGTGCGGGCCATGTCGGCCAGCAGGTTCGGGTTGCGGTAGCTGTTGCAGGTGACCAGCGCACCCAGGCGGGCCCGCTCGGTCTCGACGGCCAGTGCGGCCAGCGTCGTGTAGCACTCGAAGTGGGCAGCATCGCCGTCGCCGTAGAGCGGGAAGAAGTGATCCCAGACCCAGATCGAGTCCGCCCCCATCTCGTCGGCGGCGCGGGCCGCAGCCCGCAGCTCGTCGAGGGTCGTCGCCTGGGGGTGGAGCTGGATGCCGACGCTGATGGGAGCCATGGTCGGACGCTATCCACGCGGCCCGGGAACGGCGACGGCGCCGGAGCTGGTGCCCCGGCGCCGTCGGCTCTCACGAGCGTTGCTGCGAACGGATCAGATGACCCGGACGTTGACGGCCTCGTCGCCCTTGCGGCCGGGACCGACCTCGAACTCGACGTTCTGACCCTCCTCGAGGGTCTTGAACCCCGAACCCTCGATGTTCGAGAAGTGCACGAACACGTCGTCGCCGTCGGGGCGGGAGATGAACCCGTACCCCTTCTCGTTGTTGAAGAACTTGACCGTTCCGGTCGCCATCGCTCGCTCCGTTCGCTTGGGTTCGGCGCGTGGCGCCTCCCCCGGTTCCAATTCGATGGCCGAGAGACTAGGCCCCGTCGAAGAGGCCGTGTAGGCCGCTCGGCGCGTGCTCGCCGATGGCCAGCTGCTCGAGGACGCCGACGCCCGTGCGGTCGCCCCAGGTCGCCCGGACCAGCTGCTGCACGTGGGTGTGCTGGGGGAGCGCCGGGTCGAGATCGGCCAGCACGAGCTCGTCGACGGCGGACTCGGATTCGCCCTTCCACACGCCGTGTGGCCAGTCGGGGTGGAAGTAGCCGATGCCCAGCATCTGGAAGGTGAGCAGCGGTTCGAGCTCGATCGTGGACGGCTCCTCGTTCCAGGGCGTGAACGTCAGCTCGGCGTGCCGGGCGCGCCGCGTGCCCGGTTCCCAGTCGATGTGCCAGTCCACCGCTCGCATCGGCTCCGACGAGTCGCTGCGACCGCCGGGGTCGATCGCCGAGGCGCCGTCCTCGAGCAGCGGGATCCGGATGGCGGTCTGGTGCCAGCGGTCGCCCCGCGCGTCCTCGTTCACGTCGAAGTGGGCGGCGCCGTCCTCGAAGCTGAGCGGGGCCCACAGCCAGAAGAACTGCGGCAGGGACGTACCGGGCGCGCCGCCCTCGGGCTCGCCGACGCCGCGGATGCCCCAGGAGCGGTCACGGGATCCGAGGAACGTGCCCGGCTCGATCGCGACCTCCCGGTCACCGGTGCGGACCCAGCCCTCCCAGGTGCCGAACTGGGTGAGGCGGGTGTAGTCCATCACCACGCGCGTCCCGTTCATCCGCCGGAAGCGGTCCTCCTCGACCGCCACGGTGCGGGCGCGCCAGGTGAGATCGCAGCCGATGCCGTGCACGTCGGCGTCGACCACCACCCGCAGCACCTGCATCGGCTCGATGACCTCGACGCGCACCGGGCCGCAGCTCGTGTCGATCGGGTCCAGCGGGGCGCGCCCGGACGCGTGGACGCTGCGCTGCACGCCGCCGTCCACCACGCTGAAGGCGGCGTCGATGACCGACCGGTTCGGGTAGCGGCCCATCGCCAGGGCGAAGAAGAGCGACCCCTCCCGGTCGTAGCCGTTGAAGAAGTACCGGTCGTAGTGGTTGCGGTCACCGGACACCGGCTGGTGGAGCGGCGCCGAGGTCTGGTGGATCGGGTAGTCGTCGAGGCTGGTGAGCACGGCAGCGATACTGGCACCCATGCCGACCGACGCGGACGATGTGCCCGACCTGCTCACCGGACTGGCCACCACCCGAGCCATCCGGCGCTACCGGGACGAGCCGATCCCCGAGGACGATCTGGCATCGATCCTCTGGCACGCCACGCGCGCCCCGTCGGGCAGCAACCGCCAGCCGTTCCGGTTCCTCGTGCTCCGGGACGGCCCTCGGGCCCAGGAGGCTCGCACGCTGCTCGGGACCAGCTTCCGCCGGCTCTGGGCGGCCAAGCGCCGCAGCGACGGCTACGACCAGGGCAGCGGGGCAGCGGCTGACACCCCCAAGGCCCGGATGGCGGCGACGATGCAGCACTTCGTCGACCACTTCGAGCAGACCCCCGTCGTGGTGCTCGCCTGCCTGCGCCGCCACCGGGACCCGAACCCGTCGGAGGGTGCGTCGGTGTACCCGGCGTGCCAGAACCTCCTGCTCGCCGCCCGCGCCCTCGGCTACGGCGGGGTCCTCACCATGTGGCACCAGTACGTCGAGGACGAGCTGCGCGAGGTGCTCGGCATCCCGGCAGACGTCGCGATCAGCGCCACGATCACGCTCGGACGACCGGTCGGCGACCACGGACCGGTCCGTCGGCGGCCGGTCGGGGAGCTGGTCTACGAGGACGGCTGGGAGGAGCCCGCGCCGTGGGCGAGGGATCCTCCCGGCACCCGGTTCACCTCCGCCGGTCCACCTCGTCGCTGAGCCTCAGCGGCCTTCGCGGCGTCGGCGCAGGCGCTCGGCGCCCTCGTCGAAGCCGGGGAGGGTCTGCTCGACCACCGCGCCCCGCTCGACGAGGCGGGCGAGCACGATGCTCTCCACCTCCTCCCACGTGGCGGCACGGGGGTCGGCGAGGTGGGCGTTGTAGGGCTGGGCGAAGGTGATGACGTCGTTGCCGGCCGCTCGGAGCGCCTCGACGTTGTGGGGTGCGTCGTCCACGTAGATGTCGGCCTGCACCTCGGGCTTCTGGCCGAGGAAGCACAGGTCGCGGTACGGGATCCCGTGCTCGTCCAGCCAGGCGACGGTGTCGGCGACGACCTCCTGGTGGCCCCAGTTGATGTAGAGGCGGTGGGTGATGAGGCGGATCCACACGCCGGCGTCGGAGAGGCGCCAGAGCGCGTCGGCGCAGCCTTCGATGGCGGGCATCGTGCGGAAGACGTGGTGCTCCAGCACGGCTCGCTCGTGGACGCTGCGGAAGTGCGCCTCGTCCCGGATGCCCCACTCGGAGAAGTCCCAGTGCTGGCGGGGCGGCAGGGCCTCGACCGCCACACCGAGGTCGTCGGCGACGACGGCGGCGAAGGCCGAGGAGAAGTCGCCGCAGACGCCGTCGAGGTCGACGCCGAAGATCACCGGGCGCGGAGGAACTCGAGGGCGGCGTCGATGAAGGCGAAGGACTTCGGCGTCTTGGCGTGGTCGGTGCGGGCCAGCTCCACGTAGGTGGCGTCGGGCAGCGCCTCGACCAACGGGGTGGCCGGGCGCGTGAAGTCCTGGTCGCCGAGCACCACGAGCACCGGGCAGGTGATCGCGGCCAGCTGCTCGGGCGTGACCCCGCCGCCGCCGTTGCTCATGCACGCGGCGAGCGCCTCCCGGTCGTTCCCGGGCAGGTCGGCGAGCCCGGCGAAGTACCGCAACGCCGGGTCACCCCCGTCGTCGCCGGTGCGCACCGCCTCCACCACCGCGCTGTGGTCGCTGCGCTGGAACAGGTTCGAGCCGACGCCGGCGACGATGAGCGAGCGGAAGCGGGACGGGTCGGCGGCCGCGACCTGGAGGAGCGTCTTGGCCCCGAGCGAGAAGCCGATCGCGTCGACCGGTTCGTCGGGGAGCGCGTCGCGCACCCGAGCCCCCAGATCGTCGTAGGCCTCGGGATCCGTGGGCTTGGGCGCGTTCCCGTGGCCGAGGAGGTCCACGCCGATGACCTCGCGCCCCTCGTCGGCGAGCAGGTCCACCCACCCGTTGTGGACCCATGTCAGCTCGTAGGACGTGCCGAAGCCGTGGACCAGGACAACTGGAGCGCTCATGGTCGGCAGTCTGCCAGCGGAGCGAACGACGTCAGCGGTAGTCGCTGCGGCGGGCCCACAGCTGGGCGATGACCACGTCGACGCCGAGGAGCACGACGGCGGTGAGCCCGAGGGGGTGCAGTCGGCCGGTCTGGTTCGGCCAGTGCAGGCCGGGCGGGATCTCGTTGCGCAGCTGCAGGACCAGCACGTAGCCGGCGGCCACGGCGAGCAGCCCCGCCGGCAGGAGCGTGAAGATCGGTCGCCACGTCTCCCGGCGGGTGGCGAAGCCGGCGGCCAGGCCGACGGCCACGCCGATCGGCACGGTGACGAGCGCGGCGGTGACCACGGCGACGACGACGCCGAGGATCCGCGCGTCCCGGCGGGTGGGGAGGGCGCCCTCCCAGGTCAGGGCCCGGAGGCGCCGCAGGGGCTCCTGCAGCGGGATCGGCAGCGGTCGGATCTCGCGGACGGGGAGCAGGGCGAGCACGAGCGCGCCCAGGACCGCGATGGCGCTCGTGAGCAGCCCGACCTCGACCCGGTTCTGCGGCGTGAACCGGAGGGTGGCCTCGAGCGTGGTCGCCGCCGGCGTCACGAGGAACCCGTTGGCGTAGCCGTCCACGAGCTGGGTGGCCTCGGCCTCGGCCTCGTCGGCCTGGAGCTCCCACCCGGGGCTGTGGCTCTGGCCGAGCACCAGCCAGAACGGCGTGCCCGGGTCGGCCCCGTCGATCCGGACCTCGACGGTCGCGTCGTCGCTCGACAGCACCCGCACGCGGGGCGCATCCGGTGGGTCGTCCATCAGCCGCGTGGCCGTGGCGCTTGTGGGAGCGGTCCCGCCCGCGTCGGATCGCCACACCAGCTGGTCGATGTCGATGCCGGTGACGCGGCCCTCGGCGGTGCGGAACGTGCGGTCGCCGCCGGCGATCGTCACGCCGGCGTCGCACGCGGAGATGGCCAGGCCGTCGCCGTCGAGCGCGGCGGTGACGGTGCCGCGGACCCGGACCTCCACCGGGCGTCCGTCGACCTCGACCAGGTCGCTGCGGCACCCGCTGTCGACGATGTTGCCGAAGCCCGGGACGGCCAGGTCGCCGAGCGTCGCCTCGGCCACGGCGATCGGGAGCACGACGGGCCCCTTGCTGTACCAGTCCATCGTCGTGCGGGCCTCGATCTCGGGGAACGCGACCTCGAACACGCCGGCGGTCACCGGTGCGGGCAGCGTGATCGTGGCGGACACGAGCCCGTCGCCGGCCGGGACGGTCGACAGGGGCGCGGTGAGGATCTCGTTCCCGTCGGCGCGGACCTGCACGGTGGTCGGCACCGAGTGCTCGTCGTCGTCGACCAGGAGGAGGGAGAGCTCCGAGGCGGTGGTCGCCTCCGGGGCCTCGATGCGCAGCGTCTGGCCGGGCGGGGCGGCGAAGGTGGTGGTCCACCACGTGGTCGGATCGCCGTCGAGGACGTTGGATGGCAGGTGGCGCAGGCCTCCGGGGAGCGAGCTCGTGGCGGTGACGAGCGGCTGGCCGGCGGCGAGGCCGCCCCGGCCGAGCAGGGCGTCGAGGACCGGCGACGGTGCCCGGGCCGACAGGCGAGCGGTGCCGCCGAGCGCGTACTGCCGCGTGGTCGGCAGGTCGATGGCGCGGGCCATCGAGAACTCCTCGTCGGTGCGGGTCACCTCGGTGGCGATGGAGCGGATGCGGGTCTGGGTCAGGGCGAGCGGGTAGGACAGGGTCCGGAAGCCGCCGGCATCCAGCAGGTCGCTCGGCATGCGGATGACCTCGTCCACCTCCAGGCCGGCCACGCCGATCTCGGCGAACCCGACGCTCGTGAGGTTGTCCCAACCGGGTCGGCGGCCGGCCGTGTCGGCCCGGATCTCGATCGACAGCTCCCGGAACGTCCGCTCGCCGATGTCGATGGTCTGCCCGGGCTGGGCGCGCGAGGACTCGTCGAGCTCGACGGTCATCTGGTCGTCGCCGTCGAAGGACAGCTCCACCTCGGTGATCCACCGGTTGATCTCGCCGGTCTGGGGCTGGAGGAGGGTCACCTCGTCGGTGGTGACCGGGCGCGGTGCGGTGAGGACGATGCGGTGGCCGACGGCGTCGGCGAACGCGGCCACGCGCCACGCCGTCGTGGGGTCGCCGTCGATGCCGTTGGCCGGCCGCTCCTCGGGCGTGTAGGTGATCGGGTTCCCGTAGTCCGAGGCCTGGACCTCCACGCCACGGTGCTCGGCGACCGTCTGGGTGCCGGGCCGGTTGGGCAGGACGGGAAGCCGGTTGTCGGTGCGGTCGGTGCCGAGGATGCCGCCGTCCTGGGTCTCGGTGAAGCCCTGGGTGTGGCGCACCGTGGTCCATCGCTCGCCGCGCTTGCGGTTGGTGTCGGTCACGATCAGGCCCCGCTCGTCGCGCAGGTGCTCGCGGACGAACTCGGGGTCCTCGGTGAGCTCGGCGGAGTAGCGGATGAGCTCGTCGCCGTCGATCAGGCCGGCCTGGGCCGCGTCGACGATGCCGGCGCCCGAGCCGCTGAGGAGCAGCACCTGCTCGGCGGAGTGCGTCCGCACGATGTCTCGGGCGTCCTCCACCGGGAACGCGACGATGGCGGGTGACTCGGGCAGCGCCCCATCACGGGCCAGGTGCTGCTCGTCGATCATCGGGGCGTCCTCGATCGGGACGTTGGGGACGTCGTCACCGAAGGTGGCCGGATCGCCGAGCCCGGGCATCGACGACACCAGGTCGAGCAGGGACCGGGGGCGGGGCGTGTTGTAGCGCTCGTACTGGGTGTCGTTGCGGAGCACGATGTCGCCGACGCCCATCAGCCGGGCCACGGCGGCCAGGCCCTGGTCGGACATGGTCTGCTCTTGCAGCTCCAGGTCCAGCGCGTTCAGCAGGTCGGCGGAGGCGGGGGTGCCGTACGGGATGAGCTCCCGGGCGGCGTAGGGGCGGTCCATCAGACCGGGGAGGACCGGGTCGACGGTGTTGCCCCACCGGTACGAGGCGAAGTCGATGCCCGGGATCTCCAGGACCCGGGTGCCGTCGTCTCGGCCGTCGAGGTGGGCGGCGGCGTCGTACCAGTACGACGGGATCTCCTCGGGCCGCTGCAGGTTCACCGGCGCCATCTCCCGCAGCCACAGCGGCGGGAGGGCGGCGTAGGCCAGGCCGGCGACCGCGACGGCGCCGATGATGCCCCGCCGGGTGACCTGCTCGGCCAGCGCGCCGACCGCGGCGCCGATGGCCAGGGCCATGGCCAGCGCGACGAGCGGGACGGCGCGGGGCAGGCTGCGCATGGCGAGGCCGACGTCGGTGAGCAGGAACGCCTTGATGAACCCGCCGGCGGGCGAGGGCGACCCCCACGGGTGCGCGCCGATGGCGATGACCGTGCCGAGCAGGAGCATGCCGACCAGGAACGTCCGGTGCCGCCAGCGCACCACGCCGAGCGCGAGCAGGCCCAGGATCGGCAGCGCGTAGGTCAGCCCGAGCAACCAGAGCCGCTGGGTGTAGTCCACGCTCGGCTCGATCCACGGGCCGAGGCGGTCACCGCCGTAGAAGAACCAGTAGCCGAGGCCCCGGAGCACCTCGTGGGACACCGACGCGTCGGCCACGACCTTGGCCGTCTCGGTGTAGCGGAGGACCTCGATGCCGTCGGTGGCCTGGACCGAGAGCCCGCCGATCCACCACAGGTTGACGGCGATGGTGACGGCACCGATCTTGGCCGCGGTGGTGGCGGCGCGGCTGGTGGTGACGTCTCGGGACCCGAAGGCCGAGTAGAGGATCCAGAGCACGGGGACCAGACCGACGAGCAGGACCGAGGTGGCGTTGACGCTGCCGATGGTGGCTACGACGAGGCCGAACAGCGCCGGATGGCGCCAGCCCTTGGAGTGCAGGGCCCGCACGGTGAGGGCGAGCAGCCAGGGGAGACCGGCGAAGGGCAGCAGCAGCACCGAGATGCGAGCCGCCAGCGTGAGCACGAACGGGCTCAGCGCGTAGAGGAATGCGGCGGCGGTGGCCGACGTGGGCCGCCAGCGCCAGGTGCGGCCGAGGAAGAGCACGCCCCCGCCGGCGCCGACCATGATCGTGCCCAGCCAGAGCCGCTGGGCGACCCAGTCGGGGACGCCGAGCTGCTCGAAGAACCAGTACCAGGGGCCGGCCGGCCAGAGGTAGCCGATCTGCTGGTGGGGCACGGTGCCGAGGCCGACGTGGGGATCCCACATCGACACCGCCCGAGCGAGCAGGCGTCCGGGGTCCAGGTACAGGTAGCTCTTGGTGTCGGCGACGACCTGGCCGGGATCGGTGAGCAGGAGCGGGACGTAGACCAGCACCGCCAGCACGGCCAGCGGCAGCCACCAGTCCCGCGCCCGCGGGGTGCGGGGAGCGGTCACGAGCGGCGCGGACGCCCGGCCTCGTCGGCGAGGATGGCCATGAGCTGCGTCGCCGTCGAACGCCAGGTGAACCCGGCGGCGTGCTCGGCGGCGGCGTCGGACATGCGGCGCCGACGGGCCGGATCGGCGAGCACGTCGGCCATGGCGTCGCCGAGGCGCTCGGGCAGGGCATCGCCCTCGGCCGCGACGAGGGTGCCGGTTGCCCCGTCGACCACGGCGTCGCGGTGACCGGGGATGTCGGTGACGACGGCCGGGGTCGCGCAGGCGGCCGCCTCGGTGATGGACATGCCCCATCCCTCGTGCGAGGACGCCGAGGCGAGCAGCCAGGCGCGCCGGTACAGCTCGATGAGCTCCTCGTCGCTGACCCGGCCGGGGAGGTCGACCCAGGCCTCGCCGCCGACGTCTTCGACGGTGGCCTCGACGTGGAGCCGCTCGTAGCCCTCGCCGACCACGACCAGGCGGAGGTCCGGGACGGTCCGCCGGGCGTGGGCCACGGCGCGCACCAGTCGGTCGACGTGCTTGGAGGGCACCAAGCGGCCGACCGCCACCACCAGGGGCGTGGGCGACTCCGGGCCGGGGCTGAACTTCGGGTCGATGCCCGGCGGCACGACGTCGACGCGCTCGGGGCGGGGTCGCAGCTGGGCCAGCATGTCGTCGCGGGAGGACTCCGACAGGGTCACGATGCGGCTGTGCCGGTAGAGCGGGGGCGCGAGCCGGCGCTCGAGCAGGTCGCCCATCTTCGCCAGCCGCGGCGGGAGCACCATCTTCCACATCTCGCCGTGGACGTGGTGCAGGAAGGTGATGCGGGGCCCGCGGGCCCAGATGGGGGAGAGGAAGGGCATGCCGTTCCAGATCTCCACCAGCGCATCTCGCTCACCGTTGCGCCCGGCCAGCTCCGCGGCCACCGACCGGGGGAACACCAGGTAGCGGCCGGCCTTGCGCAGCACCCGGTAGCCGTCGCGCATGATCTCGGGCGGGTGCCCCTGCGCGAACGACGTGCGGCACGTGACCTCGAGCCCGGCGGCGGCCCACTCCCGGCACACCTCGTGGGCGTGGAGCTCGGAGCCCCCGGCCTCGACGTCGTCGAGGTCGCGCCAGGCGAGGACGTGGATCCGACGGATGCCGGCGGCCGCGGCGAGGTCGCCGATCTTGGCGTCGGTGGTGGGGTGTTCGGGCACGTGCGGACTCCACGGACGGCACCACGCGGACCGGTGCCAGGGGACCGCGACCCTACCGATCCGCCCGGGCGGCCCCGGCCATCGGCTGATCACGGCCCGGAGGCACCGGCACCCCTACGCTGCAGCGCCGTGAGCGACGCCAGCGATCCCGGATCCACCCCCACCCTCGCCGAGGTGCAGGCTCGGGTCGCCGATGTCGAGGGTTGGCTCACCGACGCCCAGATCCAGGCGCTGCACGAGGCGGCCCGGGCGTGCCCTCCCGGTGGGCGGATCGTGGAGATCGGCTCGTTCCGCGGGCGCTCCACCGTCGTGCTCGCCAGCTCGGCGCCGGTCGACGTCGAGATCGTCGCGATCGACCCCCACGCCGGCAACGACCGCGGCCCTCAGGAGATCGAGGGCTTCGAAGCGGAGGCGGCCACCGACCACGAGGTCTTCAACCGGAACCTGGCCGACGCCGGGGTGGCCGAGCGCGTCCGCCACGTCCGGGCCTTCTCCGATGTGGCCCACGGCGACGTCACCGACCCGATCGACGTGCTGTTCATCGACGGCGCCCACCGCTTCGGCCCGGCGCGGGCCGACATCCGGGACTGGGGCGCCCGGGTGGCGCCCGGCGGCCGGATGCTGATCCACGACTCGTTCTCCTCGATCGGCGTGACCCTGGCCATCCTGGTCGAGCTGCTGGTCTCGCCCGAGTGGCGCTACGACGGCCGGGCCGGCTCGCTCACCTCGTACCGCCGGACCCACCAGTCCCCGGGCGCCCGGGGGACCTCGGCGCTGCGCCAGCTCGCCCAGCTCCCGTGGTTCGCCCGGAACGTGGCGATCAAGGTCCTGATGGTCACCGGCCGCCACGACTGGGCCCGCAAGCTGGGCCACGACGGCGAGACCTGGCCGTACTGACCATGCGGGTCCTGGTCATCATCCCGACCTACGACGAGGCCGAGAACATCGCCGACGTGGTGGGTCGCGTCCACGATGCCGTCCCCGACGCCCACGTCCTGGTCGTGGACGACAACAGCCCCGACGGCACCGGCGACCTCGTCGAGGCCATGGCCGGCGACGACGCCAACCTGCACCTGCTGCGCCGGGCCGGCAAGGCCGGGCTCGGCTCGGCCTACCGGGCCGGCTTCGCCTGGGGTGCGGCCGAGGGCTACGAGATCATGGTGGAGATGGACGCCGACCTGTCCCACGACCCGGCCGCGCTGCCGAGCCTGCTCGCCCGGGTCGAGGACGGCGCCGACCTGGCCATCGGGTCGCGGTACGTGCCCGGCGGGTCGATCCCGGACTGGAAGTGGCACCGAAAGGCGCTGTCGCGCTGGGGCAACCGCTACGCCGGCGCCGTGCTGTCGCTCGACGTGGCCGACGCCACCGCCGGCTACCGGGCCTACCGGGCGACAGCGCTGGCCGACATCGACCTCGACTCGGTGCGGGCCGACGGCTACGGGTTCCAGATCGAGATGGCCGATCGGGTGGCCCGCAACGGCGGCCGGATCGACGAGGTGCCGATCTCCTTCACCGACCGGACCCGGGGCACCTCGAAGATGTCGGGCCGGATCGTGGTGGAGGCCCTGGTGCTCGTGACGTGGTGGGGCGTGCGCCGCCGGGTTCCGGTCGGCGGCAGCAGCACCTGATCAGGCGTCGGCGCGCAGGTCCCCGTAGTCGGGGTTGGCGTCGAGGAAGTCGGCGACGTACCAGCACGAGGCCATCACGCTGGTCCCCCGGGTCCGCAGGTCGTCGAGGGCACCGCGCACGAGGACCTCGCCGAGGCCCTGGCCCCGCACCGCGGGGGAGATGTTGGTGGAGAACACGTTGACGGTGTCCTCGCCGGGACGTCCGACGGGCCGGTAGGCGAGCGTGCCCACGAGGTCGTCGCCTCGGCGGAGCAGGTAGCGGTCGGCCTCGTCGTCGTGGAGGACCTCGAGGTCGTCGGGAGCCGTCTGGGTCATGCGGTGGGTTCTACCCGACGCCGGCCTCTGCGATGCGCCCGGGGGCGACTCCTAGGATGCCGCTGTGGCAGACGTCTCCTCCCCCCGGATCGGCGTGCTCGTGGTCGCCTACAACGCCGCGTCCACGCTCGCGTCGGTGCTCGACCGGATCCCGGAGGACTACCGCGACTCCATCGACCACGTCATGGTCGCCGACGACGCGTCCACCGACAGCACGTTCCTGATCGGCGTCGGCTACCGGGAGACCTTCGGCCACCTGCCGATCACGGTGGTGCGCCACGACGAGAACCGCGGCTACGGCGGGAACCAGAAGTGGGGCTACCGGTGGGCGATGGAGCACGGCCTCGACGTCGTCGTGCTGCTCCACGGCGACGGCCAGTACGCGCCGGAGCTGCTGCCCGAGATGGTCGAGCCCATCGTCGAGGGCGGCGCTGACGCGGTCATGGGCTCCCGGATGCTGCCGCCCGGCTCGGCCCGGGCCGGCGGGATGCCGCTGTACAAGTGGGTCGGCAACCGGATCCTCACCACGGTGCAGAACCGCCTCACGGGCGCGTCACTGTCGGAGTGGCACTCGGGCTACCGGGCCTACCGCGTCGACGCCCTGCGCGACCTCGACCTCGATGCCATGTCGGACGGGTTCGACTTCGACACCCAGATCCTCCTCGGGCTGATGGGCGCCGGTCGGTCCATCGTCGAGATCCCGATCCCGACCTACTACGGGGACGAGATCTCCTACGTGAACGGGATGCGCTACGCCCGCCAGGTCACGGGGCACGTCCTGCGCCACCGGCTCCGCCGCATCGGCTTCGGGGCCGGCGCTCGCGACGTGGGCTACGAGGCCAAGGTCGGCGCCGGCACGTCGCACCAGCTGCTCCTCGATCGGCTGACCCGCCGCCCCACCGGCCGCGTGCTCGACCTCGGGTGCGCCGACGGCCACCTCGGCGGTGCGCTGCGGGACCGGGGCCACGAGGTCGTCGGCGTCGACGGCGAGCCGTCGCCCGAGGCGGCCCGGCGCCTGGACCGCCACATCGTGGCCGACCTCGATGCCGGGCTGCCCCCCGAGGTCACCGGCGACTTCGACGTCGTGCTCGTGGCTGACGTGCTCGAGCACCTGCGGGATCCCGGCGCGCTGCTCCAGGAGGTGCAGGGCCGCCTGCGCCCGGGCGGCCGGGTGGTGGGCAGCATCCCGAACTTCGCCCACTGGTACCCGCGCGTCCGGGTGGCGTCGGGCCTGTTCGACTACGACGCCCGCGGCATCCTCGACCGCGGCCACCTGCGCTTCTACACGCGGCGATCGTTCCGGCGGCTGTGCGAGGACGCCGGCTACCGGGTGGTCGACCTCGACGCCGCCGGCCTGCCCGTGGAGGTGTTCCAGCGCGGCGGGGCCGGTGTCGCCGGACCGGTCCTGTCGTCGATCGGCGCGGTCGACCGCGCTCTGGCCCGGCTGCGCCCCACCCTGTTCGCCTTCCAGTTCCTCTTCGAGCTCGAGGCGCAGGATCAGCCGTCGTCCGACGCGAGCAGCCGATCGCAGAGCGCCCCGTCGGACGAGGCGACCTCGCTCGTCGCCGAGGGCGCATAGTCAGCACCCGGCGGGCCATCGCCCACCAGCAGCGTCGCGGGGCCATCGAGTCGGGGGATGAACCCGTTCGTGAGCAGGCGGCCGCGCCAGCGCACGCCGCCCTCGCCGACGGCCGGGTCGAGGTGGACGTCGAGGCGCACGACGCCGTCGCCCAGGTCCACCGGGCGACCGGGGTAGTCGAGGTCGCCGGCGGTGACGCCCGCGACCACCTCGCCGTCGCGGGGCATCACCCAGGCGACGACCGGGGCGTCGGTCCAGGCGAGCAGCGCGTGGCGACGGCCGGGTTCGAGGTCGGACAGGTCGACGTCGAGCACGACGTGACCGCCAGCGCGCGTGCGCTCGGCGGTGACCCACCCCGGCGGGTAGACGTCCGACGGTGGGGCCGCGCTCCACACGTACACCCCGCGGCAGTCGCCGACCACGACCACGGCGTCGCGGTCGGCCGAGTCGGGGAGCGTGTCGGCCACGGTGACGTCGGGATCGGCGCCGAGGGCGAGACGGGCGTCGAGCAGCCCGGCCACCAGCCCCGGCGCCGGGTTCGGTGCCCGGAGCCGCTGGTAGACGGTGGCGACGCCCACCTGCACCCAGACGGTGGTGAGCGCGAGCCCGACCGCGGCGGCACCGAGCGCCCGGCGCCTACCGAGACCGGCGGTGCCGCGCACCGCGTGGACGCCCAGCGCCGCCATGGGCACCAGGAAGGGCACGACGTCGGCGTGGTAGCGCTGGGCCACGTACCCGAAGGGCACGATGGTGGCGCACCCCGCCAGGCCACCGACGGCCACGGCCACCCAGGCCACCGGGTCGGCGGGCCGGCGCCGCAGCAGCGTCCAGGTGCCGATCGCCGCGGCCACGACGAGCGCGGCGAGGGTGACGGTGATGCTGGTCGTGTGGTCGACGAGGTCGAAGGTGACGTCGCCGACCACGGGACCGCCCGCGGGAGGGAAGTCCACGAAGGGCAGCTGGTCGAGGATGCGGACACCGGTCGGGCGCAGGTAGTGCAGGAGGGTGGTCGGCGCGAACCGCAGGCCGAACAGGCTGCCTCCCGCCTCGGCGAGCATCTCCCGGCGCGCTGCGCTCACCTGGGTGTACCCCTGCGCGTCGAACGGGATGGAGGTCGGGTTGCCGAACTTCAAGACGTTGAGCACGGCGTAGGCCACCGCAGGCACGGCGGCGACGGCCAGCAGGGGGAGGGCGCCGGCCGGGCCGCGCAGCCGGTCGAGCACGCGCCGTCCCGGCGCGGCGAGCGCGGCGAGGGCGAGGATCCCGACGGCGACGCAGGCCCCCGCGCCCACCGACGCCCGCGACAGCACGGCGCCGCTGCACCCGACCGCGGTGGCGGCGAGCGCGGCCCACGACGGGCGGCGTCGCAGCGCGAGCAGGCCGGCGAAGGTGACGACCGTCCACGCCATGCCCCACATGGACGACTCGTGGTACACCCACGGCCGGCTGGCGAGGAACGTGGCGGTGGAGCCGCCGGCGAGGACGAGCCCGAACAGCCCGCACAGGAGGCGACCGAGGCGCCCGTCCGGTGGTGACCCCGGCCGGGCCCGCCGGGCCTCCATGAGCACCCGCTCGGCCGCGATGAGCAGCACGACGTGGGCGAGCAGCATCGACAGGGCGCCGAGGCGCCCCTCGAAGCGGTCGGTGACGGCAACCACCGGGAGCCGCAGCACCGCCGGCCAGGGTGGTTGGTACATGTAGGTGCCCCCGTCGTGCTCGAACGCCTCGATGCCGAGCACGTCCCGGTCGATCTGGAGGCGCCCGTCGAGGAGCGACTCGGCCTGGGCGTCGTAGAAGTCCCCGGCCGGGACCCACGGCAGCAGGCTGCGCTCGCCGCCGGTGAGCACGAGCAGGAAGGCGAAGAGCCCGACGAGCGCGCCGATCCGGTAGGCCCGTCGTGCCGCCCGCTCGCCGTCGTCCCGGACCGGGGCGGGCGTGGTCATTCCCCCGGCACGGTCCTGTGTCGGTGACGGAGGGCCACGACCCCGGCGTGCACGCCGATGGCGGCGAGGATGAGCAGGGGGACTTCGGCGGCGATGCGGAACCGGGGGTTCCCGTAGGTCGCCGCGGCGACGGCGACCACGACGGCGACGGGGGAGACCAGCAGCCACAGGTCGACCCATCGCCGGTGCCGGCCGAGGTGCACCGCGCCGGCGAGGGCGAGCGGCAGGGTGCCCCACAGGATCCACCCGGTGATCCGCTCGGTGAGCAGGCGCCGGCCCTCGAAGGTGGCGAGGCGGCCCTGCTGCTCGGGCTCGTACATCTGGAAGGTGCGCAGCACCCGGACCGTCGCCACCTTGGGCAGCTCGTCGAGGTGGTCCCGCATGTAGGACAGGCCGTCGTCGCGCAGCTCGCCGGCGACCACGGACTCGTCGGCGGCCTCGAGCGCCTCCTGGCGGAAGCCGTCGAAGCAGTCCTCGCTGATGAACCAGAACCCGATGAGGTCGCTGTCGTAGGTGCGGTCGCAGTTGGCGCCGGACAGCACCGAGCCGAGGTTGTTGGAGACGAGCACGGGCTCGTCGAAGGTGGTCAGGTTCCGCACCGCCCAGGCACCGGGCAGCAGCAGGGCGGCGACGAGCACGGCCACGCCGGCGCCGACGCGGATGCGCCGGGGTGGGGCGGTCACCAGGAGGGGGAGCACCAGGACGACCGCGAGCACCAGGCCCTCGGACCGGACCAGGGTCGCGGCGCCGCCGAGCAGGCCGACGAGCGCCGCTCGCTCGGGGGTCGGGGACTCCCGGAAGCGCACGACGGCGAGGAGCACGAGCACGACGAGCCAGAGGAAGAGCGACTCGGCCAGCAGGGCGGACTCCGGTGCGAACAGGGCCGGGTGCACGGCGGCGACGAGCCCGAGGAGGAGCGCGCCGCGCTCGGGCAGCCAGCGCCGGGCGAGCATGACGATGCCGACGACGGCCAGCGCGCCGAGGACGGCGAGCCCGAGGCGCTGGGCGGGCACCGATCGGAGCCCGATTGCGTGGAACACCCCGAGCAGGCCGGGGAAGCCGGGCGGGAACTCGGCGGTGGGCCGCATGATGTCGGCTCGGGCCATGTCGTAGGGGCGGATGTAGCCCAGGCCCTCGGCGAGGTGCTGGCCGAGCAGCCGGTAGCCGCCGGCGTCGCTGATGGGGAGGATGTTGGGCGCGGCGGCCAGGGCGTAGGTGACGCGGGCGCCGAGGGCGACGAGGAAGATGCCGAGGAAGCCGGCCCGGCGTCGGGTGTCGGGGTGCCAGCCCGTGGCCGTGGTCGCTGGGCTCACTGCTGGGCTCATGGTCGGGCGGCCAGCTCGTCGTCGGCGTCGACGACGTCGGTCGTGCGGGCTGCCTCGAGGATCGCCGGCCCGAGCCACTGGGCGACCTCGACCGAGGTCTCGGTGGTGAAGTGCGTGCCGTCGGGGCGGAGGCGGAGCGAGTCCGTCCCGTCCGGCGTGCTCGCCAGCCAGTCGGCCAGGTCCACGAAGCCGACGTCGGGGTGGTCGCCGAGCTCGTCGACGAGCATCTCGTTCCACTGCTCGAGGCGGTCGAAGGTCGGGTCGTCGGGCTCCCGGGTGCTGCGCACCGGGGGCGGCTGGAGGACCCAGACGACCGTCTCCGCCGTCTCCAGGAGGTGGTCCGTGGCGGCGCGGACCTCGCTGCGCAGGTAGTCGTCGTAGACGGGGTCGCCGATGGTGCGCCACTCGTCGTCGCCCTCGATCCGCCGTTCGGTGAGGTCCCACAGGCCGATCTCGACCACGGCGATCTCGGGGTCCGCGGTGGTGAGGGCCTCGCGCCACGCGGTCGTGAAGTCGCAGCCCTCGGGCACGGGCTCGGGGCCCCTCTCCAGGAAGTTGCGCTCGCCGCCCCGTCCGAGCCCGCAGCCGCTGACCGTGCCCGCGCCGTTGAAGTCCATCCGCTCGGTCTCGATCGCCCAGTCGATGAGCCCGGGGATGAACAGCAGGGCGGTGGAGTCGCCGAAGAGCGCGACCCGCGGTGCAGGTCCCGGCGCCGTCGTCGGCGGCTGCTCGGTCGTGGGGCCGCCGAGGGGCGAGGACGTCGTGGTGGTGGTGCTGGTGCGGGGGATCGCATCGCCCGCGAGCAGGTCGTCCTGGAGCGCTTCGGCCGCCGCGAAGTCGATGGGGTCCTCGCGGTCCAGGAGAGCGGGCGGCACGATCGCCAGGGCGACGACGGCGGCGACGGCGGCGACGGTGGCTGCCGGCCGTCCCCGACCGCGCAGGGGGAGCCCGTGGTGGCGGATGGGCTGCTCGACGAAGCGGTGGCTGGGGATGGCGACGGCGAGCGTGACCAGGATGCGCAGCCCGGCGAGCAGGACGTCGTCGAACCCACCGCCGTCGAGCCCGGTCCGCGTCGGGGACAGCCACAGGAAGATCGGCCAGTGGTACACGTACACGCCGTAGGAGATGCGGCCGAGCCCGGTGAGCGGTGGCAGGGAGAGCGCCCGGGCCACCGGCGTCGGCGCCAGCACCGCCACGATGATGGCGGAGGTCAGCACTGCGTGGCCGAGCAGCAGCCACGGGTGCAGGGCGCCGCTGGACTGCTCCGTCACGACCCAGAGCCCGAGCATGGTCGCGAGGGCGGCGGCGCCGGCCGCGCTGCGCACCCCGTCGGGCAGCGCGGTGCCCAGGTCACGGCGGTGGTGCCAGACGGCCAGGAGCACGCCGATGAGCAGCTCGGCCATGCGGGTGTCGGTGCCGTAGTACGCCCGGTCGCCGCCGCCCACGACGAGGGTCACCACGACGGAGACGACGATGCCCACCGCGGCCAGCACGCCCAGGCCGACCCACCCGGCCCGCCGGCGCAGGAGCAGGACGGCCAGCAGCGGCAGGACGAGGTAGAACTGCTCCTCGATCGCCAGGCTCCAGTAGTGCTGCAGGGGCGAGTCGCCGGTGAACAGCTCGGCGTAGGAGAGCTCGGACAGCACGAAGCGCCAGTTGGCGACGTAGCCGATGGCGGCCAGGGCGTCGCCCCGGAAGCGGTCGAGGCCGCTCTGGTCGGCGAAGGCCAGCACGTAGGCGGTGGCCGCGAGCACGCCGAGCAGCGCGGCGGGCAGCAGGCGCCGGAACCGCCGGATCCAGAACGCCCGCAGGTCGACCCGGCCGGTGCCGCGGTGCTCGCCGAGCAGCAGCGTCGTGATGAGGAACCCGGAGAGCGTGAAGAAGGCGGACACCCCGAGGTAGCCGCCGGCTGCCCACCCGAACCCGCTGTGGAACGCGAGGACGCCGGCCACGGCGAGGCCGCGGAGGCCGTCGAGGCCGGGTCGGTGGGCGAACCCCGTGGACCGCTGCCTGCTCGGGGCAGCGGGCGCGGTCACGTGGCGGGGGTGACCCGTTGGGCCGTCATGTGCGCTTCGGCAGGATCGGCGCGTCCCGACCGGTGCCCGAGGAGCCCGAGGCCGACGAGTCGGTCTCGGAGGTCTCGTGGTACTCGGCCTCCACGTTGACCTCCCAGATGTCGTGGCTGGCGCCGTAGAGGTTCTCCACGGTGAGCATGGCCGTCATCATCGAGTGGTCCTGGTTGTTGTACCGGTGCATGCCGTTGCGGCCGACGGGGTGCACGTTCGAGACGTTGGCCTCGAGCCAGCGCCGCAGCACGCCCACGTTGCGCTGGTAGTCCTCGTCGTAGACGGGGTACGCCTTCGGCATGCGCACGACGTAGCCGTTCTCGACGTCGTCGCTCTGGATGAGCCCGAGGCGCACGAGCTCCTTGGTGCCGGTCTCGATGAGGTGCTCGTCGGTGGCGCTCCACCACTCGTCGCCCTCGTCGACGGTGTACTCGAGGCCGAGCACGTTGCGGCCGTCCTTGACCAGGTAGGGCGACCAGGAACCGAAGTTCTGGATCCGCATCGTCTTGACCTCGGGGTCGTGGATGTAGATCCAGTTGTCGCTCCAGTCCACCTTGGCCTCGGGGACCACGAGCGAGACGGAGAGGAAGTCGCGGAAGTGGAGGTCGTCGGCGGCGGCGAGCACCTCGGCCGGCGGCGGCGGGTCCATCGCCCGGAGCAGCGCCGGGAACGGCATGGTGGACACCACGTGGTCGGCGGCGTGGGTGGTCTCGGCGCCGGACTCGTCGGTGGCGGTGACCGACACGGCCCGTCCGTCGCGGTGCTCGACGCGGGTGACCTTCGAACGGAACTGGACCTTGGATCCCTGGCCCTCGACCAGCTCGTGGCAGCGCTCCCACATCATCCCGGGCCCGTACTTGGGGTACTGGAACTCCTCGATCAGGCTGGTGACCTGCTTGGAGCGGTCGCGGCGGGAGAAGCGGCCGCGGATGGGCTCCCACACCGCGTCCCAGAGCGACATGCCCTTGATGCGCTGGGCCCCCCAGTCGGCCGACATCTCCGAGGGCGGCACGCCCCACACCTTGGTGCTGTAGGTCTCGAAGAAGTGCTCGTACAGGCGCCGGCCGTAGTTGGAGACGATGTAGCCCTCGAGCGTCGTGAGGTCCTTCGGCGGCCGGACGCGGACCCAGAGGAAGGAGAGCCCGCAGCGGACGGCCTCGACGGGGCCCAGGTTCTTCAGCGCGTTCACGACGTTGATCGGGTAGTCGTAGAACTTGCCCTGGTAGTAGATGCGGCTCTTGCGGGGCCGCTGCATGAACTCCTCGTCGGGGAGGATCTCGTGCCACAGGGCCTCGACCTCGGCCACCTTGGTGAAGAAGCGGTGCCCGCCGATGTCGAAGCGGTAGCCGTCCGCGACCACCGTGCGGCTGATGCCGCCGACGACGTCGTCGGCTTCCAGCACGGTGGCCGTGCCGCCGCGCTTGCCCAGCTCGTAGGCGGCGGTCAGGCCGGCGGGACCGGCGCCGATGACGACGACGTCTCCTGGATCGGTGGCGTTGGTCTCGGTGTTCGGGGTGTCAGTGGGCACAGCGTGGTGGCAGCGATCTCGGTCGTTCGGCGGGCGGGACAGCGCTGGCTAGCGTACGCCGGTGGCCGGTCCCCGACGGAACACCGCCAGGCGTGCCGACGGCGGGCTGGCGAGCATCGACCTGCTCGGCGTGGCCGCGCTCGTCGCGCTCGGCGTCGTCCTGCGCTTCGTCACGACCTCGCCCCTGTGGCTGGACGAGGCGCTCAGCGTGAACATCGCGTCGCTCCCGCTCGGCGAGATCGGCGACGCCCTCCGCCAGGACGGGCACCCGCCCCTGTACTACTGGCTGCTCCACGGCTGGATGTCGGTGTTCGGGGAGGGCGACCTCGCCGTCCGTGCCCTCTCGGGCATCGCCGGGCTGCTCGCGCTGCCGCTCGCCTGGGAGGCGGGCCGCCGGCGAGCGGGGACGATCGGCGGGCTGTGCGTGCTCGGCCTCACCGCCGTCACCCCGTGGGCGGTGCGCTACGCCACCGAGGCCCGGATGTACGCGCTGGTGCTCACCCTCGTGTTCGCCGGCTGGCTGCTGGCCGACGATCTGCTCGTCCGGCGGGATCGGCTCCGGTGGGTGGCGCTCGCCGTGGTCACCGGTGGCGCGGTGCTGTCGCACTACTGGGTGCTGCACCTGGGCATCGCCGCGGTCGGCGCGCTCGCCGTGCGGTGGTGGCGCGGCGATGGCAAGGCTCGGGCCGGTGCGCTGCGGGTGGCATCGGCCATGGCCGTCGGATCGCTCGCGTTCGTGCCGTGGCTCCCGGTGTTCCTCGACCAGCTGTCGAGCACGGGCACGCCGTGGGCGTCGGCCGGCCGGCCCACCGGCGCACTGGTCGACCTGCTCGGCGGGCTGGGCGGCGGGGCCAAGTTCCCCGAGGCCGAGCTGTTCGGGTTCGCGCTGCTGGTGCTCGTGGCGGCCGGCGTCACGGTGGTGGCCCGGGGGCGATGGGAGCTCCACGTCGACCTGCGCACCGTCCCCGGCGTCCGGCCCGAGGTCGTCGTGGCGATCGCCGCGATGTCGGTCGGCCTGGTGGCCGGCCAGCTCGGCGACGCCGTCTTCGCCCCCCGCTACGCCGCGGCGTTCCTGCCGATGCTCCTCATCGCTGCCGGCGTGGGCCTGGCCCGCATGCCGGCCCCGACGGTCCGGCGCGCCGTGGCCGTGGGCATGGTGGCCCTGGCCGCGGTCGGCCTCGGCGCCAACGTCATCGAGCCCCGGACCATGGGCGAGGAGATCGCGGACGCGATCGCGGCGGAGGCCGGCCCCGAGGACGTGGTCGCGATCTGCCCGGACCAGCTCGGCCCGGCCACGCTGCGCTCGCTGCCCGACGGGATCGAGGCCGTCGGCCTGCCCGCCCTCGAGCGGCCCGACCGCATCGACTGGCGCGACTACGCCGAGCGGAACCAGGCGGCCGACCCCGCGCTGGCGGTCGAGGAGATCCTGGAGCGGGCCGAGGGCGGTTCGGTGTGGCTGGTCATCAACACCCACTACCGCACCTACGAGGGCTACTGCGAGGGCGTCCAGTCCGGCCTCCAGGCCGCCCGCCCGACGTCGGGCATCGCGGTCGCCGACCGCGGCGCGGAGGTCTTCGAGGGTGCGACGCTGGTGCGCTTCCTGCCCGGCTGACCCCGGAGCCGGATCAGCCCACCGCCCGCAGCACCGAGGCCCCGTCCGCCCGCCGCACGATGAGGATGTCCGCCGTGCGGACGCTGGCCACCCGGGTCGACCAGCAGTCGACCACGTCGCGGCCGTCGCCCAGGTGGAAGAACGTCGTCATCGGGCCCTCCTGCTGGTAGGCGTCGGCCCCGACCACGAGCTCGACCGTCTTGTCCCGCAGGGTCACCTCGTAGCTCGTCATGTGCTGACCGTACGAGGGGTGCCCTGTGCGGAGGAAGAGGGACAACCCTGTGACTTGCCTGTGCAGGGCCTGTGGCCTCAGGCGCTGCGGTGCTCGTCCCCGGCCCGGTGGGGGGCGGGCCGCTCGGCCCGCAGGAGGCGCAGCACCCGGCCGCGGTGGCCGCGGTAGGGCTCGAGCAGCTCCAGCATCTGGGCGTCGGTGCCGCGGGGCTCGCCGAGGAACGCCCAGGCGACCAGGTGCTTGCTGCGCTCGTCGCCCATCGGCACGGCGTCGGCGTCCCCGAGGGCGACCTGGCGCACGACGGCGGCCGTCCACGCGCCGACGCCGGCGATGGAGCGGAGCCGGTGCTCGGCCTCGTCGGGGGACTGGTCCACCACGGCCTCGACCGTGACGGAGCGGGCAGCGGCACGACGGATCACGTCGGCGCGGGCCCGTTCGAGCCCGAGGGGGTGCAGGTCGTGGTGGCTGGTGCTGGCGAGGATCCTCGGGTCCGGAGGCACGGTCAGCTCGATGCCGGAGGGGCCGGGTGCGGGTTCGCCGTAGGCCTGCATGACCTGGCGGTGGGCGCGCTTGCCCTCGAAGCCGCTGACCTGGTGGGCGCACACGGCCGGCACCAGGGCCTCCATGACCCGGTGCGAGGCGCCGATGCGAAGCCCCGGGTGGCGCCGGACGAGCTCGGCCACGACCCCGGTGCGAGGATCGAAGCCCTCCAGGTCGTCGTGCTCGCCCACGAGGAGCGGCAGCTGGTCCAGGGCCCAGTCGGCCCCCGGTCCCCAGGCCTCGGCCTCGATGCCGCCGTCGCGGACGACGAGGTGCACCGTGGCCGGACCCGTCGGCGTGCGGGTGGCCCGGAAGCACTCGTCCGATCGGAGCAGGCACGACGGATCGCCCTTCCCGTACCGGGTCGGGGCCAGGGTGAGGCGCAGGTCGAGCGGACGGGACAGCGTCAGCCGACGCGTGTTGGGCGGGGCGATCATCAGGCAGGCTCCCTCCGGACCTGCCGGGGGGTGTGACATTCTCCGCTTCGTCACCCTGCGAGGCCAAACCGGGGCGGACCGCCGCGCCCCTCAGGACCGGCGAGCGGCCCGCCAGTCCTCGGCGTTGACCGCCCACCGCTCGTGGTCGCGCCAGTCCCCGTCGACGAGCACCAGACGGGGGGAGTAGCCCTCCAGCCGGAGCCCGCAGCGCCGGGCCAGGGCCCGGGAGCGCTCGTTGCCGGGCTGGATGTCGGCCTCGAAGCGGTGGAGCCGCATCTGGGTGAACGCGACCTCGATGGCCATCGAGACGCCGTCGGTGAGGTGGCCCCGGCCGACGTAGGGCGACAGAGCCGCCCAGCCGGCGGTCGCCCGCTGCACAGCGCCGCGCTGGATGCCGTTGAGGTTCACGAAGCCAGCGATGCCGTCGTCCTCCCGGGAGCAGACGAGGAACTGCTCGATCTCGTGTCGCTCGCCGCGCGTGAGCCACTGGCGGAACGCGCCGACGTCGGCGGGCGGGAACGCCCACGGCTCGAGGTGCTCGCTCTCCGCGACGCGGGCCACGAACTCCTCGGCGTCGGCCACCGACGGCTTGCGCAGGTACGTGTGCGGCCGGGTGGCCACGGCCCGACGCACTCAGGCCTCCCCGGCGGCGACCTGGCTGGCCCAGGCGTAGTCGGGCTTGCCGCTGGCGCTGCGCTGCACGCGGTCGACCACGACGAAGGCCTTGGGCAGCTTGTACCGGGCAAGGTGCTCGCCGGCCGCGGCCCGGACCGCGTCGACATCGAGGCCATCGGCCCGGGCGTCGAGGGCGACGACCGCCACGATCTCGGATCCCCACCGCTCGCTCGGCCGGCCCACGACCAGTGCGTCGTAGATGGCCGGGTGGGCCTTGAGGGCCTGCTCGACCTCCTCGGCATGGACCTTCTCGCCGCCGGTGTTGATGGTGACCGAGTCCCGCCCGAGGAGCTCGATCGCGCCGTCGGCTCGCCGCCGGGCCCGGTCGCCGGCGATGGCGTGGACGACGCCGTCGACGCGGGGGAACGTGTCCCGCGTCTTGGCCTCGTCGCCGAGGTAGCCGAGCGGCACCCGCCCCCGCTGGGCCAGCCAGCCCCGCTCGGGCGAGCCGGGCACCAGCTGGCGGGTTCGGGTCTCGTCGAGCACCACCGTGGTGTCGGACGGCGCGAACACGCCGGGTTCGGCGCCGACGTCGGCGTCGGTGCTGGCCAGCCCGTGGCGGCCCGTCTCGGATGAGCCGAGGATGTCGACGATGCGCAGGGTGGGCAGCTCGGCGACGATCTGGGCCTTGATCGCCGGCGAGAGGACGGCGCCGCCGGTCATGAGCACCCGAAGCGATGACAGGTCCCGGTCGCTGCAGCGGAGCTCGTCGAGCAGCGGCCGGGCGAACGCGTCGCCCACGATGAGCAGCGACGACACGTGCTCCCGCTCGCACGTGTCCAGGACGTCGGCCGGATCGAGGTGGTCGGTGTCGTGCTGGATGACCACCGTGCCGCCGGCGAGCAGGCAGGACAGCGCGTTCCAGTGGGCCGCGCCGTGCATGAACGGGGGAGCGGGGAGCGCACGCGGTCGATCCGGGCGACGGGCCCGCTCGACCAGCTCCGCCTGGCTGCCGCGGATCCCGAGGGCGGTGTGGAGGAAGTCGCCCTGGCGCCACAGGACACCCTTGGGGTTCCCGGTGGTGCCGCCGGTGTAGACGACGTAGCGGTCGCTGGGGGACCAGGTCACGCCCGGACGTCCCGCGTCGGCCGCAGCGAGGAACGCCTCGTAGCCGACCGAGCCCTCGATCGGTTCGGTCCCGCTGCCGTCGTCGACCACGACGAGCAGCCGCACCGAGGCCACGTGCGGGAGCGCGGCGGCGAGCACGGGGGCGAAGCGGGCGTGGTACACGACGGCGACCGCACCGGCATCGGCCAGCACGAAGGCGAGCTCCTCGGCGGTGTAGCGGTAGTTGACGTTGATGGCTGCGGCGCCGGCCTTCCACGCGCCGAGCATCGCCTCGAGGTACTCGTTGCCGTTCGTGAGGTAGAGGGCGATGTGGTCGTGAGGGCTGACCCAGCCCGGCGCGTCGTCGTCGTGCACCACCTCGCCGCCGACCCCGGCGTCGAGGAGGCCGTTGGCCAGGCGCCGCGACCGCTCGGTGACCTCGCGCCAGGTGAGCCTGCGATCCCGCCACACGATGCACTCGCGGTCGGGCACGACCTCGGCGATGGCCTCCTGCAGGGTGGCGATGGCGTGCTCGTCGGCGGCGACGGGGCTGGGGTCGGGCACATGGAAGTATGCACCGATGGCCACTCCCTCCGCCGACCTGACCACAGTGCTCGCCGAGGACATCCGACCCGGCGTGCGCCTGCTGACGATGAACCGCCCCGAGCGCCTCAACGCGATGGACCACCAGCTGGTGTCCGAGCTGCACGACCGCTTCGACGAGGTCGCCGCCGACCCGGACCTGCGCTGCGTGATCCTCACCGGCGCCGGCCGGGGGTTCTGCGCCGGGCTCGACCTGAAGGGCAGCGCGGCGGTGCCCGGCACCGAGGAGCTCGGTCGCCCCCAGCGCGGCCTGGCCACCCAGCAGCACATCGCCACCCTGATCCCGCACCTGCGCTCGCTGAAGGTGCCGGTGATCGCGGCGGTGAACGGACCGGCGGCCGGGGGCGGCTTCGCCCTCGCGCTCGGCGCCGACGTGCGCGTGTGCGCCACGTCGGCCCGCTTCAACGTGGCCTTCGTGCGCATCGGCCTCTCCGGCTGCGACATCGGGGTGAGCTGGATGCTGCCCCGGCTCATCGGCGCCGGCCGGGCCTTCGAGCTGCTGCTCACCGGGCGCATCTTCGACGCGCAGGAGGCCGACGACCTCGGCCTCGTCACCAAGGTCGTCGAGGACGGCGCCGTGGTGGACGCCGCCCTCGAGATCGCCGACAACGTCGTGGCCAACAGCCCCTTCGGGGTCTGGATGACCAAGGAGGTGATGTGGAGCCAGCTCGAGATCCCGAGCCTGCAGGCCGGCATCGACCTGGAGAACCGCACCCAGATCCTGTCGTCGTTCACCGAGGACTCGACCGAGGCGATCCAGGCCTTCCTCGGGAAGCGGCCCCCCGAGTTCCAGAACCGCTAGGAGCGGGGCTTCTCCTCGATCTCGACCGTCTTCATGGTGTCGCCCACAGCGATGGACTTGGCGACGTCCATGCCCTGGGTGACGTAGCCGAACAGGTTGTAGAGCTTGTCCAGCTTGCGGGTGCAGTCGTCGATGGTGATGAAGAACTGGCTGCCGTTGGTGTTCGGGCCGGCGTTGGCCATGGCGAACGCGCCCTCGGTGTACTCGCCCTTCACCGGCTCGTCCTCGAACTTGTAGCCCGGGCCGCCGCGGCCGGTGCCCTCGGGGTCGCCGCCCTGGATGACGAAGTCGGGCACGACGCGGTGGAACGTGAGGCCGTCGTAGAAGCCGTCGCGGGCCTTGCTGACGAACTCGTTCACCGTCTTGGGGGCGAGCTGGGGGTCGAGGTCGCCGACGATCGTGCCCTTGTCGGTGTCGATGGTGACCTCGTAGACGGTGTCGAGGTCGATCTGCATGTCGTAGGGCTTGGCCATGGAGCGCGACTGTAGGTGTACCGGACGGTTGCGTCCCACCTCGGATCGGTTCTGGCGGCTCCGCCGCCACAGGGCACCGTGACATGGGTCGCCTCGCCTTCGGCTCGGCTCCGGCGGCCTACTCCGGCGGTGCCTCCGGGGCGCGGGGGCCGTTCCCGTCGAGGGAGGAGATGCCGTCCCAGATGATCTGGGTGAGCAGCTCGGCGAGCCCGTCGGGATCGACCTCATCGTTCTCCAGGGTGTGGATCGCCGCTGCTTCGAGCATGCCGATCACCCCGCGGACGAGGAGCCGGGCCTCGGGGGTGTCGGTGATCGACGCCGCGATGCGGTCGGTGCGGGCCTGGATCGCCTCGCGCACGGCCGGGTGGCGCGACGAGCTGGCCGACGCGATGAGCTGCCAGGACGTGCGGTGCCGCCACGCGAACCCGAGGTACGCAGACACGGCCCGGGCCAGCCGTTCCCGGTCCGAGCCGAGGGACTCGAGCGCGCCGTCGATCTCGGTGTCGAGCCGCTCGAGCTCGTGGTTGTACGCGGCGGCGAACAGGCTGCCGCGGTCACCGAAGTAGGAGTAGACGAGGCTGCGCGACACGCCGGCTTCGTCGGCGATCAGCTCGAAGGAGACCTCGCTCGGGTCGTGCTCGGCGAAGACCCGCGCCGCAGCCTCGGCGATCTGACGTCGCCGGACCGCGGGGTCGAGCCGCGTCCTCGATCTGCGTTGTTCGCTCACCACGGCCTCGGTCCCCCCTCCGGCCGGTCGATCACTGCTGGGATCCGACCTCCACCGGAGTGGATGCTTCGGGAGGTGCCTCCTCGCCGACGAGCGGGAAGTGGCAGGCGACGTAGTGGTCGGGGCCGACCTCGCGCACGAGCGGCTCCTCGGTGGTGCATCGCTCGGCGGCTCGTGGGCAGCGCGTGCGGAACCGGCACCCCGACGGCGGGTCGAGCGGGGACGGGAGCTCGCCGTCGAGGTCCATGGCGGAGGGGACGACGTCGGGGTCGGGGATCGGGATCGCCGACAGCAGCGTCGCCGTGTACGGGTGGGCCGGGCTGGCGAACAGGTCGTCGGGCGACGCCACCTCGCACATCTTGCCGAGGTACATCACCGCGACCCGGTCCGAGATGTTCTTCACCACGGCGAGGTCGTGGGCGATGAACATCATCGTGAGGCCGTAGCGCTCCTTCATGTCCTCGAGGACGTTCAGGATCTGGGCCTGCACGGACACGTCGAGCGCGGACACCGGCTCGTCGCAGATGATCAGCTTGGGATCGAGCACCAGGGCGCGGGCGATGCAGATGCGCTGGCACTGGCCGCCGGAGAACTCGTGGCGCCGCTTGGGCTTGGCGATCTCGGGGGTGAGCCCGACGTCGTCGAGCACCCGGTCGATGAGCTCCTCGGCGCCGTCCATGCGGTCCCAGACCTTGAGCGGCTCGGCGACCACGTCGAAGATCCGGCGCCGCGGGTTGATCGAGGACACCGGGTCCTGGAAGATCATCTGCAGCTCGGGGCGGACCTTGCGCAGCTCGGAACCGCTCAGCTTGGCCAGGTCGCGGCCGTCGAAGACGACGCGGCCCGAGGTGATCGGGTTGAGGCGCATGATGGCCTTGCCCGTGGTCGACTTGCCGCACCCCGACTCGCCCACGAGGCCGAGGGTCTCGCCGGGTGCGATGTCGAAGCTGATGTCGGACACGGCGTGGACGACCCGGCCACGGCCGGAGGGGAACTCGACTCGCAGGTCCTCGACCCGCAGGAGGACGTCAGCCTCGGGTCGGAGGTGCGCGGTACCGGTACCAGCCATCAGCTCGCCTTCTCCTGGATCATCACGGGGACGCCGGCGGCCTGGTACCCGCGACGTCGGTTCTCGGCCAGCGCCTCGTCACCCTCGGGGGTGCCGACGGGGTAGAAGCAGGCGTAGCGGTGGTCGGGCGTCTCGGCCTCCATCAGCGGTGGCTGCTCCTCGAGGCACCGGGCCTGGGCCCGCTCGCAGCGGGGGGCGAAGGAGCACCCCGTCGGCGGGTTCACGAGGTCCGGCGGTCGACCGGGAATGACCGTGAGCCGGGTGTGGCTCGGCAGGTCGAGCTTGGGGATCGACTCGAACAGCGCCTGGGTGTACGGCATGCGCATGTTCTGGAACAGCGTCCGCGTCGGGGCCATCTCCACGATGCGGCCGGCGTACATCACCGCGATGTCGTGGGCCCGGCCGGCGACGACGCCGAGGTCGTGGGTGACCAGCACCATCGACATGAAGCGCTCGCGCTGCTGCTCGTCGAGCAGGTCGAGGATCTGGGCCTGCACGGTCACGTCGAGGGCCGTCGTGGGCTCGTCGGCGAACAGCAGGTGGGGGCCGCAGGCCAGGGCGACGGCGATGACGACGCGCTGGCGCATGCCGCCGGACAGCTCGTGGGGGTACTGGCGCACCCGCTTCTCGGGCTCGGGGATCTTCACCGAGCGGAGCAGGGACACGGCCATGTCCTCGGCCTCGTCGTTGCTCATGTCGAGGTGGTGGCGCAGAACCTCGGTGATCTGCTTGCCGATCCGCATGACCGGGTTCAGCGAGGTCATCGGGTCCTGGAAGATCATCGACAGCTCCGACCCCCACAGGGACCGCAGCACGCTGGACTTGGCGCCGACCAGCTCGTTCCCGCGGTAGCGGGCCGAGCCGGTCACCTCCACGTTGTTCGACGGGAGCAGCCCCATGATGGTGCGGGACAGCACCGACTTGCCGGAGCCGGACTCGCCCACGATGCCGAGCGTGCGGCCCTGCTTCAGCTCGAAGCTCACCCCGTTGACGGCCCGCACCCGTCCGGACGGCGTCCGGAACGTGGTGTGCAGGTCGTCCACGACGAGCAGCGGCTCGGTCTGGTCCTTCGATGGTTCGGCGACGATGCGACGTCGGGCCACGTTCCCCCCTGTTTCCTTCTTGGTCAGAGTGCGCTGTCGCGGACGTCGAAGCGTGCCCGCACGACGTCGCCCAGGTAGTTGAGGCTGAGGACGGTGAAGAACACCATCAGCGATGCAGTCATCACCTGCGCGGCCTCGCCGAGCAGCATCTGGGACCGCCCGGTGGCGATGAGGTTGCCCCACGACGGCGAGGTGATGTCGGCCGGGATGCCGACGCCGATCAGGGCGAGGCCGCCCTCGACGACGATGGCGATGGCGATGCCCAGCAGGGCGATCGAGAACATGGCCGGGGCCACGTTGGGCAGGACCTCGCGGATGATGATGCGGGGCGTCCTGGCCCCGACGGTCTTGGCGGCCATCACGAACTCGCGGTTGGCCCACGTGAGCGTGTTGGCCCGCGTGATGCGCCCGAGGATCGGGATGGAGGCGAAGCCGATGGCGAAGGTGACGACCAGGACGCGCTGGCCGTAGCCGGCGTTGGCGTCGCTGGCGAAGACCGCGGCGAGCGTGATCGCGAGCACCAGCTGGGGGATGGCGAGGCCCACGTTGAACGCGTTGGTGATGACGGTGTCGATCTTGCCGCGGAAGTAGCCGGCGATCAGGCCGAAGGTGCCGCCGACGATGAGCCCGAAGGTGACGGCGAGCACGCTCACGATCATCGAGGCGCGCGTGCCGTAGACGAGCTTGGAGAGCAGGTCGCGCCCGGAGGTGTCGAAGCCGAGCGGGTGGCCCGCGGTCGGTCCGAAGTCGCGGTCGCGGAGCGCGTCGGGGAACCGCTCGGTGAGTCCCGGCACGGGGAAGAGCTGGGGCACGAAGGCCATCAGGGCCACGAGGCCCAGCCAGATGATGGCCAGCCACCCGATGGGACCGAGGCGCTTGGTCTTGGACAGCGTGACCGTGCCGTCGGGGTCGTCGTGGCGGAGCGCGGCGTCGGGGCCTTCGCCGGCGGCGGGGTCGATCTTGACGGAGGTGGGTTCAACCTCGGGCACTGCGGATCCTCGGGTCGAGGGCGGCGTAGAGCATGTCGACGAAGACGTTCACGAGGACGTAGCCGACGGCGATGAGGGCGACCAGCGACTGGATCGCCACGTACTGGCGCTCGCTGATGGCCTGGAAGATCAGCACACCCATGCCGGGCAGGGTGAAGATGATCTCGATGATGAGCGCGCCGCCCACGAGCGTGCCGACGTTGAGGCCGGCGACGGTGAGCAGCGTGAGGCTGGAGGGGCGCAGGGCGTGGCGCCACAGCACCCGCTTGTTGGACAACCCCTTGGCCTTGGCCATGAGGATGAAGTCCTCCTGCAGGGTGGCGACCATGTCCGTGCGCAGCAGGCGCATGTACACGGCGACCTGGCCGGCGGCGAGGCTGATCGAGGGCAGGATCATCGATCGGAAGTGCTCGCCGATGTCGTTGCTGAAGCGCACGTAGCCCTGGGGTGGCAGCCAGCCGAGCTCCACGCCCACGACGTAGGACAGCACGAGGGCGAGCACGAAGTTGGGGATGGCCAGGATCCCGAAGGCCGTGGTGTTGGTGAACTTGTCGAAGAAGCTGCCCGCCCGCTGCGCCGTGATCACCCCCAGCGGGATGGCGATGACGAGGGCGAGCACCTGCGCGTAGAGCATGAGCAGGAGGGAGACGGGTGCCGCCTGGGTGACCCGGTCGGCGACCGGCTCGGTGATGCTCTGGCGGTAGTAGTTGCCCATGTCGCCGGTGACGAAGTCACCGAGCCAGGCGACGTAGCGGACCGGGAGGGGGTCGTCGAGGTTCAGCTCCTCGCGGAGCGCCTCCCGGTCCGATTCGTCGCCGAAGGGGATGATGACCTCGGCCGGATCGCCCGGCAGGAGGCTGACGAGCAGGGCGGTGAACAGGGTCACCAGGAACAGCACGAGTGCGAGCTGTCCCAGCTTCCGTAGTGCGTTGTTCACGAATCCTGCTTCCTGCTCGTCAGCCTCGGGGTCATCGCTGGATCACTCGCTGATCCAGATGCCGGTCACGTCGTGACCGGTACCCAGGCCCGGGAACGCACCCGAGCCACCCTGCGGGCCGTAGCCGAGCAGGTTCTGGACGTTCGGCTCGGCCGCGATGGCCCACACCGTCGTCGACGTCCACACGTTGTGGACCTCCTCGGCGAAGCGCCGGGTGAGGTCCTGGTAGATGCCCTCGCGCTCCTCGCCGGGGGGCGCCTGGCGACCCTCGTCGAGCAGGCGCTGGAGCTCCGGGTCGTCGATGCGGCCGAAGTTCACGGGCGAGCCGGTGGCCCACCAGTTGTACTGCGTGTCCGGATCGGCGCCGGGGTGGTTGCGCCAGCCCACGGCCTGGAAGTCGCCGGCCAGGGCGTTGTTGATGGTGGTGGCCTGGTCGCCGGCCGGATCCAGGTTGATCGTGATGCCGGCGTCGGCCAGCTGGGTCTGGATCTCCTGGGCGGTCAGCTGACCGGACTCCGTGGACACGAAGGTGTAGGAGAACTCGAGCGGCTGCCCGGTCTCGTCCTCGTAGGCCTGGGCGAACTGGCGGGCCAGCTCCACGTCGTACTGCGGGTAGCCCGGGTCCTCGACGTAGCCGGTGACGTCCTCGGCGAAGGGGCCATCGGCGACCTGGCCGATGCCGCCGCCGCGCACGTCGATCAGCAGCTGGCGGTCGAGCGCGTGCGCCAACGCGAGGCGGGCGTTCTTGTTGTCGAACGGCGCCTGCGACTGGTTCAGCATGAGGTAGTTGACCTCGCCGTACGCATCGGTCGCCAGCAGCTTGATCTCATCCGAGTCGGCGAGGCCCTGCAGGCGCTGGGCGATCTGCTCGGTGTCGGAGGTGTGGAGCACGTCCACCTGGCCGGACTCGAGGGCGTTGCCGCGGCTGGCGATCTCGGGGATCGGCACGTAGGTGATCGAGTCCAGGTAGGGCAGCTGGTTGCCGTCCTCGTCGGTCAGCCAGTAATCGGCGAACTTGGTGGCGACGAACTCCTCGTTCACCGTCCAGTTCTCGAGCTGGAACGGGCCGGTGCCGATGATGTTCGTGCCGCAGGTCTCGGTGTCGTCGAGCTGGGCCTGGGCCAGGATGCCGACGCGGTTGGAGCTCCACAGGAACCAGTCGAAGGCGGTCCACGGGGTGACCATGTTGACCTGGACGGTCATCGGGTCGACGACCTCCACGGACTCGATGTTCTGGAACACGAACACGAACAGGGCCGGGTTCCGACCCTCGTAGGCGCCGCGGTAGGCGTCGAGGTTGTTGGCCACGACCTGGGCGTCCAGCGGGGAGCCATCGTGGAACGTGACGCCCTCCGGGACGGTGATCGTCCACTGGGTGAAGTCCTCGTTGGGCTCCACCGACTCGGCCAGGTACGGCTGGATCTCGCCGTCGGCGTCGGGCTTGGTCAGCGTGTCGTAGACGGTCGTGGCGACCTGCATGCCGGCGATGGCCAGCTGGGCCTCGGGCAGGCAGAAGCCGCCGTTGGTCTCGGCCTCGAGGGCGTAGGTGAGCTCGCCGCCCATGACCGGATCGCCCTCGGCGTCCTCCGGAGTCGAGTCGACGCCGTCCTCGGTCTCGGTCTCCGCGCCGTCGTCCGGCGTGGCGCCCTCGCCGCCGTCGTCGTCGTCGCCGCACGCGGCAGCGAACATCGACAACCCCAGCAGCAGCGCGAGCAACCGGATCCACCGGCGCGTCGAGTTTCGGCTCGTCACATTTCCCCCTTGGTCTCGGCGTCGGGAGGGTCCCGCACGCCCTGGTTCGTGCACCGCCCTCGGGTGGCGACGGTCACGTCTGCGGGACGCTAAGTCCCTTGTTGGCACAGTGTCAATAGCGCCGGCGAACGTTCTTGACCGGTCGGTCAGGTTCCCCAGCCCGGGTGACACTAGGCACAGGGGTGCCCGCCCGTCGCGCACCCCAGACGTGCGTCATGGACTCGTCACAGAGCCCACCTGCGACCGAACCGGACGAGCGCCGCGAAGCGGACAGCCGATCGGTCGGGGCGTGAGCGAGCGCACACGCTGCGTGCTGCGGAGGCCTCGGTCGCTGCCTGCACGGGTGCGCCCACCGCCGGCACGGGCCAGGCTGGGGCCATGAGCGACCCGATGAGCGACGCGGTGGACGTGGTGGTGATCGGCGCCGGCCCCAACGGGTTGGCCGCTGCGATCGAGGTGGCCCGGGCTGGTTGCTCGGTGACCGTGCTCGAGGCCCACGAGACCCCGGGGGGTGGGGCTCGCACCGCGGAGCTGACCGGCCCCGGCTTCCACCACGACGTGTGCTCCGCCATCCACCCGCTCGCCACCGGGTCGCCGTTCTTCCGCAGCGTGCCCCTCGAGGAGCACGGCTGCGAGCTGGTCCACCCCGACATCCCCGTCGTGCACCCGCTCGACGGCGGCCGGGCCGGGGTGTTCCACCGGTCGATCGCCGAGACGGTCGAGGCGGCCGGGGTCGACGGCACGGCGTGGGAGGCCCTGTTCGGGCCGCTGGTCGAGCACTGGGACGACGTCGAGGCGCACCTGCTCGGCCCGGTCGTGCGGCCGCCCCGCCACCCGATCTCGATGGCCCGCTTCGGCCTGCAGGCGATCCGGCGGGCCGAGTCGGTGTCGGCCGGCTTCCGCACCGACGAGACCCGGGCCCTGTTCGCCGGCGTGGCCGCCCACGCGTTCCTCCCCCTCGACCGGATCCTCACCGCGTCGTTCGGCCTGATGCTCGGCGGCCTCGCCCACGCCCGCGGGTGGCCGATGGTGCGGGGCGGCAGCCAGAAGCTCACCGATGCGCTGGTCTCCTACCTCGAGGACCTCGGGGGCACCGTGGTCACCGACTGCCACGTCGCCTCGCTCGACGAGCTGCCGCCGCACCGCGCCGTGATCGCCGACATCAGCCCCCGCCAGCTGGTGCCGATGGCGGGCGACCGCCTGGACGCCCGCGGTCGGCGCCGGCTGGAGCGGTTCCGCCACGGCCCGGGCGCGTGCAAGGTCGACTTCGCGCTGTCCGGCCCCGTCCCGTGGGCGAACGAGGACGCCCGACGCGCCGGCACCGTCCACCTCGCCGGCACCTACGAGGAGCTGGCGCTGTCGGAGAAGATCACCGCGGCCGGCGGCCACCCCGACCGGCCCTTCGTGCTCGCCGCCCAGCAGAGCCTGTTCGACGACTCCCGGGCCCCGGAGGGCAAGCACACGCTCTGGACCTACGCCCACGTGCCGAACGGCTCGACCCTGGACGTGTCGGAGCGCATGACCGATCAGATCGAGCGCTTCGCCCCCGGCTTCCGGGACCTGGTCATCGACAAGCACGTGATCACCGCGGCCGAGTACGCCCGCTACAACCCGACCTTCATCGGTGGTGACATCTCCGGCGGCTCCCACGGCGGCCTGCAGCTGGTGCTGCGCCCGTGGCCGGCGCTGGACCCCTACGCCACCCCGGTCGAGGGCGTGTTCCTGTGCTCCGCGTCCACCCCGCCCGGCGGTGGCGTGCACGGCATGTGCGGCTCCCATGCCGCTCGCTCGACGCTGCGCTGGCTCGGCACCGACGCGGCGTAGGCCAGACTGGCAACGCTCGGGACCAGAACCCGCCCCACCGACAGGAGTGCAGACATGAGCGATCGCGTCCAGATCGACGTCGCTGACGGCGTCGCCCACGTCCGGCTGAACCGCCCGGACAAGATGAACGCGCTGGACGGCGCGATGTTCGCCGCCATCGCCGAGGCCGGCGAGACGGTGAAGGCCGATCGCTCCATCCGGGCCGTCGTGCTCTCCGGCGAGGGTCGCGCGTTCTGCTCGGGTCTCGACTTCGGCTCGTTCCAGGCGATGGCCGAGGGACCGAAGGCCGACGACGGCGACACGGCGTCGATGGGCGCCATCGGAGAGACCGGCGATCGCATCACCCACCTCGGCCAGCAGGTCGCGCACGTCTGGCAGGAGGTGCCGGTGCCCGTCATCGCCGCCATCCACGGCGTGGCCCTCGGCGGCGGCATCCAGATCGCCCTCGGTGCCGACATCCGGATCATCGCCCCCGACGCCCGCATGAGCGTGCTCGAGGTCAAGTGGGGCCTGGTGCCCGACATGACCGGCACGTGGATGCTGCGGCGCCTGGTCGGCCTCGACGTCGCCAAGGAGCTCACCTTCACCGGCCGCATGGTCGAGGGCGAGGAGGCCGTGCGCATCGGCCTCGCCACCCGCGTCGCCACCGACCCGCTGGCCGAGGCCAAGGCGCTGGCCGCCGAGATCGCCGGCAAGAGCCCCGACGCCGTGCGGGCCGCCAAGCGCCTGCTGAACCAGTCCGGACTGGTGCCGATCGAGCAGCAGTTCGCTGACGAGCGACGCGAGATCGGTGCGCTGATCGGCAGCCCCAACCAGGTCGAGGCCGTGATGTCGGGCTTCGAGAAGCGCGACCCGTCCTTCACCGACCCGAGCTGATCTGCGAGATGGTCAGCCGCTGATCACCAGGTGGCCGTCGCGCCCGTGAGGGCGCGGGGGTCGGCTGCACCCGCCAGCGTGCCGTCCTCGGCGCGCTCGATCAGGTGGGCGTGGCCGTAGCCGCTGTTCCACGGGTCCTGCACCGACACCTCATGGCCCCGCCGGCGCAGGCCGTCGACCCAGGACTCCGGGGCGCCGCGCTCGACGCCGACGAGCCCCGGGCCCTCGCCCTCCCAGGTGTCGAAGCCGCCGTCGCCGAGGCGCCACCGCGGTGCGCCGATGCAGCGGGCCGGGTCCTCGTCGGCGACGAGCAGGCGGGCCAGGAGCTGGAGCACGACCTGGGGCTGGGTGTCGCCGCCCATGGTGCCGAGCACGGCGCGCAGGGTGCCGTCGGCCCGCTGGACGAGGGCGGGGGCGAGGGTGTGGGGCGGCCGGCGGCCGGGCCGGTACTCGGCCGGGTGCCCGGGTTCGAGGGAGAAGCCCTGCCCGCGGTTGTGCAGGAAGATGCCGACCTCGGGCACGGCGAGGTGGACGCCCCAGCCGCGGGCGTTGGACTGGATGAGCGAGACGGCCTGGCCCTCGCCGTCTGCGGTGCACAGGTAGATGGTGTCGCCGTCGCCGCCGGGGGCGACGGGCGCAGCGCGGCGCTCCGGGTCGAAGCGGCCGGCACGCGGGGCGAGGCGGTCGTCGGCGAGCAGGGCGTCGCCGTCGGCTCCGTCGTGGAGCACGTCGAGGCGATCGTGACCGGCGAGGCGGGCGGCCTCGACCAGCAGGTGGGCCCACTCCTCGCTGCCCGGACGGTGAGCCCGGTCGGGGCCGAAGCCGGCGAGCTCGGCGATCCGGGCCGCGGCGAGGCTGAGGTAGCCCTGGCTGTTCGGCGGCACGGTCCAGGCCCGGTGCCCCCAGAGGTCGATGCCGAGCGGCGCCACCCAGTCGGCCTGGGAGCGGGCCAGGTCCTCGGCGGTGAACAGCCCGCCGCCGATCCGGCGCAGCCCCTCGCCGAACTCGCCCTCGTAGAAGGCGTCGCGCCCGTCGGCGGCGATCGCGGCCAGCGTGCGGGCCGCGCCGGGCCGACGGATCACCGTGCCCTCGTGCACCGGCTGGCGGGTGTAGTCGTCGGCGCCGTCCACCCGCTCGATGAGGGGCACCATGAACGCGAGCAGGGGAGAGGCGGGGAAGCCCTCCTCGGCCAGGAGCCGCGCCGGCTCGAGCACGTCGGCGAGCGGCAGGCGCCCGTGGCGCTCGTGCAGCGTCACCCAGCCGTCGACGCAGCCGGGAACGGTGACGGCCCGGATGTCCTCGTCGGTGGGCATGCGGGTGTGGCCTTCGTCGCGGAGCTGCCTGGCCTCCGCACCCGATCCGGCCCGGCCGCTGGCGTTCAGGCAGGTCGGGTCCTGGCCGTCGGCGTGGTGGACGAGGGCGAACAGGTCGCCGCCCATCCCGCACATGTGCTGGGTGGTGACGGCGAGCGCCGCACTGGTCGCGATGGCGGCGTCGACGGCGTTGCCTCCGGCCCGGAGCACACCGATTCCGGCGCCGGACGCGAGGTGGTCGACGCTGCAGACCATGCCCCTGCGGGCGCGCAGCGTGTGGAAGGGCACGAGGGGGGCGGGCACGCCGGCGGACCGTACCGGGCACACTTGGCAGGTGGAGGACCACCGACTGCGCTCGATGCTGCGCGCGCTCCGGTCCGTCGTCGGCGAGGAGCACGTGCTCGTGGACCCCGACGTCGTGGCCTCCCACGTCGTGGACTGGACCGGCGGCTTCGTCGGGTCGTCCCCGGCGGTGGTGCGACCCGGCTCGACCGACGAGGTGGCCGAGGTCGTCGCCGCCTGCCGCCGGGACCGGATCGCGCTCGTCCCCCAGGGCGGCAACACCGGCCTGGTGGGCGGCGGCGTGCCCCTCGCCGGGGAGGTGGTGCTCTCCACGTCGCGCCTGGCCGGCATCACCGAGGTCGACGCTGACGCCGGTCAGCTCACCGCCGGCGCCGGGGAGACCCTGGCCGCGGTGCAGCGGGCGGCGGCGGGTGCCGGCTGGCGCTACGGCGTCGACCTGGCGGCGCGGGACTCCGCCACCATCGGCGGCACGGTCGCCACCAACGCCGGCGGTCTGCGGGTGCTCCGGCACGGCACGACGCGCCACCAGCTGCTCGGCGTGGAGGCGGTGCTCGGCACCGGTGACGTCGTGTCTCGCCTGGGCGGGCTCGTCAAGGACAACACCGGCTACGACCTCGCCGGCCTGCTCTGCGGCAGCGAGGGCACGCTCGGCGTCGTGACCCGGGTCCGCCTCGCCCTGGTCCCGGCACCCGGTCCGACGGTGACCAGCCTGATCGGGCTGGCCACGGTGGCCGACGCCGTCTCCCTCGTCGGTCACCTGCGCAGAGCGGTGCCGACGCTCGAGGCCGCCGAGCTGGTGCTCGCCGACGGGGCCCGCCTCGTCGCCGAGCAGACCGGCGTCGTCCCGGTGCTGGATCCGGTGCCTCCGGTGCAGGTGGCGGTCGAGGCGGTCGGGCCGCCCGACCCGACCGACGCGCTGGCTGCGGCCCTGGAGGCCCATCCGGGCGTGCTCGACGTGGCGGTCGCCACCGACGCAGCCCGGGCCGTCGCCCTCTGGCACGTGCGGGAGGCCCACACGGAGGCCATCGCCCGCCTCGGGGTGCCCCGGAAGTACGACGTCACGGTGCCCTCGCCACGCCTGGCTCGCTTCGTCGAGCAGGTCCCCGACCTGATCCGTGCCGTCGACCCCGATGCACAGGTGTGGATCTTCGGCCACCTCGGCGACGGCAACCTCCACGTCAACGTGACCACGCCGTCCGGCCCCGGCCCTCCCCGAACTGGCCCTCTCCGAACTGGCAGGGCTGGTGTTGCGCGGGATGCCGTCGCCGACGCCGTCCTCGGCCGGGTGGTGGCCGACGGCGGCTCGGTGAGCGCCGAGCACGGGATCGGTACGGCCAAGCGGTCGTGGCTGGTGCGTGACCGCTCGGCCGGCGACGTCGCCGGCATGCGGGCGATCAAGGCCGCCCTCGACCCCGACGGGATCCTGAACCCGAACGTGCTGCTGTGACCAGCCCGGGGTGACTAGTCCGCGCAGGACACGCAGGTGGCGGCGGTGGGGACGGCCTCGAGGCGCTCGTCCGGGATGGGGCGACCGCAGACCTCGCAGCGTCCGTAGTCGCCGCCCTCGACCCGCCGGATGGCCAGGTCCAGCTCGCCGAGGCGGGTCCGGGCCGAGGTGAGCAGGGCGGCCACCTGCTGGCGCTCCCACGCGATGGTGTGGCCCTCCGGGTCGTGCTCGTCGTCGGTGGCGACCTGCTCGGACGCGGCGACGATGTCGTCGAAGCTCTCCTGGAGCGACTCGATCTGGCGCACGGTCCGGGCCCGCTCCTCGGCGAGCCGCTCGGCGTGACCGGGGTGCATGGGTGACTAGTCCGCCCGCGCCCGGAGGCCGCTCTTGTCGATCTTGCCGGTGCCGACCTTGGGCAGCTCGCCGAGGATGACGACGCCCTTGGGTGCCTTGAAGTGGGCGAGCCGCTCCCGGACGAAGGCGATGAGCTCGTCCTCGCCGGTCGAGGCGCCGGCGTGCAGGGACACGTAGGCGACGGGCACCTCGCCCCAGCGGGCATCGGCCCGGCCGACCACGGCGGCCTCGCGGACGGCGGGGTGCTCGCACAGGGCGTGCTCGACCTCGGGCGTGGCGATGTTCTCGCCGCCGCTGATGATCAGGTCCTTCTTGCGGTCGACGATCTGCAGGTAGCCGTCGGGTCGCACGATGGCCAGGTCCCCGGTGCGCAGCCAGCCGTCCCGGATCACCTCGGCCGTGGCCTCGGGGGCATCCAGGTAGCCGGACATCACGTGGTTGGAGCGGGCGCACACCTCGCCGACGGTCTCCCCGTCCCAGGGGACCTCGACGTCGCCGTCGCCGAGCACCCGCACGTCGGCGCCGACGATCGGCAGACCGGTGGTGGACCGCCGTTCGGCGGAGGGCGCCTCGCCGGGCTTGTCGAGCGAGCGGGTCAGGGTCGGGCTGGCCTCGGTCATGCCGTAGCCGCACATCGCCGTGCACCCGAACGCGGTCTCGATCTCGGTGAGCATCGCCGGGCTCACGGGCGCCCCACCGATCGATGCGGTGCGCACCGAGGACAGGTCCCGGGTGGCCACGTCGGGGTGGTCGAGCAGCATCCGCACCATGGCGGGGACGGCGAACAGGCGGGTGACGCCGTGGGCCTCGATCAGGCGCAGGACCTCGCCGGCGTCGAAGCGGGGGAGCATCACGTGGGTGCCGCCGAGCCCGGTGAGGTAGTGCGGGGTGCCCCAGCCGTTGACGTGGAACAGCGGCACCAGGTGGAGGATGACGTCGTCGCCGGTGATGGCGTTGGTGAGCGCGTTGTGGACGGCGTGCAGGTACAGGTTGCGGTGGGTGAGCACGGCGCCCTTGGGCATCCCCGTGCTGCCGCTGGTGAAGAAGATCTCGGCCGGGTCGTCCTCGTCGCGGACGTCGGGCTCGACCGCGCCGGCCGATTGGCGGGCGAGTGCCTCCTCGAAGTCGGTGCCGAGCACGACCTGGCGGATCGGCGCGTCCGGGTCGGGCTGGTCGGGGTGGCGGAACAGCACCGTCGCGCCGGACTGGTCGAGCACGCTGCGCAGCTCGGCGGGCGCGAGGCGGATGTTGAGGGGGAGCAGCACGGCGCCGGCGAGCAGCACGCCGTAGTACGCCTCGAGCAGCTCGTGGGTGTTGCCGCACAACCAGGCCACCACGTCGCCCCGCTGCACGCCGAGCTCGTCCGTGAGGTACCTCGCCTGGCGGTCGCAGCGGTCGGCGAACTCGGCGTAGGTCCACTGCTGGTCGCCGTCGATCACCCCGATCCGGTCGGGGAAGTAGCGGCGGGCGCGGGTGAGCAGGTCGAGGGTGGTGAGGGGGACCTTCACGGGTGCCAGATCCCCCCCTCCTCGAAGACCTCGCGGAGCACGGCGGGCCGGTCGGTCATGATCCCGTCGACGCCGGCGTCGAGCAGCGAGCGCATCTCGTCGGGGTCGTCGATGGTCCAGACGTGCACGACGATCCCGTTGGCGTGGGCGACCTCGACCAGCTCGCGGCTGGCCAGCGGCCGGCCCTCGTGGTCCTGCGGTGGGATCTGGGCGGCCTGGGAGCGGAACGTGACCTCCTCGCCCTGGTACGCGCGGATGAGCCCGACGAACTCGTCGGGCCCCATGCCGGTGCACAGCTCGGGGCCGAGGGCGTCGCGCACGCGGTCGATCCGCTCGTCGGAGAAGGACCCGACGCAGACCCGGTCGATCGCGCGGGTGCGGCGCAGGACCTCGACGAGGGGCTCGACGGCCGAGTCGGCCTTGGGGTCGATGTTCACCCGTGCGTCAGGCCAGGTGGTGAGGATGTCCTCGAGCAGCGGGATCGGCTCCCGGCCGTCGATCCGGGCGTCGGAGACCTCGGACCAGGTGAGCTCGTCGATGCGCCCCCGGTGCTCGGTGACCCGGTCGAGGACGTCGTCGTGGAAGGCCACGAGGATCCCGTCGGCGGTGGCGTGGACGTCGGTCTCCAGGTAGCGGAAGCCGAGGTCGATGGCGTGCTGGAACGCGGGGAGGCTGTTCTCCGGCGCCTCCGAGGCGCCGCCCCGGTGGGCGAACGGGATCGGCCCGGGGTGGTCGAGGAACGGGAACGAGGGCATCGGGGGCCGACGGTAGCGTCGGGCGGTGCCCACCGGACCCTCCACGAGCGCTGCCGATCGACCGACCCGCCTGGGTCGGATCTGCGTGTTCTGCGGGTCGTCGCCCGGCCGGGACCCGGCATTCGTCGCCGCTGCCGACGAGCTGGGCCGCGCCCTCGCCGGGCGCGGGATCACGGTGGTCTACGGCGGGGGCTCGGCCGGACTGATGGGCGCCCTGGCCACGGGCGCGCTCGACGCCGGCGGCCACGTCATCGGCGTCCTGCCGGCCGGCCTGTTCCCCGACGGCGTGACGGCATCTCCCGAGCGCGCCCACCACCGGGGCACGTTCGAGGTGGAGCACACCGCGGACATGCACGCCCGCAAGGCCCGGTTCCACGACCTGGCCGACGGCTACGTCGTGCTCCCCGGCGGCCTGGGCACCCTCGAGGAGATGGCCGAGGTCGCGACCTGGGCCCAGATCGGCCTGCACGACAACCCCATCGGGTTCCTCGACGTCGGCGGGTACTACGACGACCTGTTCGCCTTCTTCGACCGGACGGTGGCGGACGGCTTCGTCCGCGCCGCGAACCGCGAGCAGCTCTACTGCGCGCCGTCCGTCGGGACGCTCCTCGACCTGCTCGACGCCCACGAACCCCGGGTCGAACCGAAGTGGATCGAGCCGTGACCGAGGCGCCGGCGCCACCCGACGGCTCGCTGGTCCCGGGCGTCACCGAACGCCGCCTGCAGCTGTCGGCGGTCTCCGTCGCGCTGGTCGGGACGCTGCCGGTCTTCATGACGGGAGCGCTGGCCGTGCAGATCGGACGGGACGTGGAGCTCGGCGCCACCAGGCTCGGCGTCGCGTCCGGTGCGTTCTTCGGTGCGGCGGCGGTGGCGAGCGCGCTCATGGGTCGCCTCGCCGAGCGGGTCGGCCCGGGGCGGGCGATGCGCAGCGCCGCCATCGCGTCCGCCGTGCTGCAGGCGACGCTCGCGCTCTCGCCGGGATACGCCTGGCTGCTGCTCTCCCTGCTGGTGGCCGGACCGGCGAACTCCCTGGCCCAGGTCGGGGCCAACCTGCTGCTGGCCAAGGGCATCCACCCGACCCGCCAGGGATGGGCGCTCGCGGTGAAGCAGGCCGGCATGCCGGGCGCCACGCTGCTCGGCGGCCTGGCCGTCCCCGCCATCGCCGTCACGGTCGGGTGGCGGTGGGCGTTCGCCGCCGGGGCGCTGGGAGCGGCCGCGGCAGCGATCGCCGTGCCGGTCGCCGCGGTGCCGGCTGGTGGACGGCGCCCGGCCGGGCGACGGGCCGACGTCCCCATCGGTCCGCTGGTGGTGCTCGCGGCCGCGGTGGGCTTCGCCGCGGCCGCGAACGGGACGCTGGCAACCTTCGTGGTGTCCGCCGGCGTGGAGGCCGGCCTGGGGGAGTCCGCGGCCGGCGTGGTCCTCACCCTCGGCAGCGCTGCCGGCATCGCCATGCGGCTCGTGGTCGGCGCCCGAGCCGACCGGCGGGGCGGCCGCCACCTGCCGGTCGTCTCGGTGCTGCTCGCCGGCGGGGCGCTCGGCTACTTCCTGCTCGCGCCCGGCCTCGTCCCCACGCACCTGCTCGGCGCGCTGGTGGCCTTCGGCTCGGGCTGGGCGTGGCCGGGCCTGTTCAACCTCGCCGTGGTCCGGCTCAACCCGACGGCCCCGGCGGCCGCCACGGGCATCACCCAGACCGGCGTCTACGTGGGCGCGCTGACCGGGCCGATCCTGTTCGGCGTGGTCGTGGACTCCGCCGGCTACGGCCTGGCCTGGCTGCTCGCCGGCCTGGCCTCGGCGCTGGCCGCAGCCGGCGTCGTCTACGGGCGCTCCCGCGTGGTCGCGTCCCGGCTCAGATGATCCCGGAGTCGTGGCCCTGCCAGTACTCGTCCTTGAGCAGGCGCTTGTAGAGCTTGCCGGTGGGGTGGCGGGGCAGCTCGTCGCGGAAGTCGATCGAGCGGGGGCACTTCACGTCGGCCAGCTTCTCGCGGCAGAAGGCGATGAGCTCGCGCGCCAGCTCCGGGGAGGGCTCGGCGCCCTCGGCCGGTTGGACGACGGCCTTGACCTCCTCGCCGAAGTCCTCGTTGGGCACGCCGAACACGGCCACGTCGTACACCTTGGGGTGCATGGCCAGGACGTTCTCGGCCTCCTGGGGGTAGATGTTCACCCCACCCGAGATGATCATGTACGCCTTGCGGTCGGTGAGGTAGAGGAACCCGTCCTCGTCGAGGCGACCGACGTCGCCGAGCGTGGACCAGCCCCGCCCCTTGGGGTCGCGGGAGTCCTCGGTCTTGTCCGGGTCGTTGTGGTACTGGAACGTGGCCGCGTTCTCGCCCTCGAAGTACACGGTGCCCGATTCCCCGGCCGGCAGCTCCTCGCCGTTCTCGTCGACGATGTGGAGGGTGCCGATCAGCGCCTTGCCGACGGAGCCGGGGTGCTCCAGCCAGTCCTCGCTGTTGCAGTAGACGAAGCCGTTGCCCTCGGTGCCGGCGTAGTACTCGTGCAGCACCGGGCCCCACCACTCGATCATCCGGCGCTTGACCTCGACCGGGCACGGCGCGGCGGCGTGCACGGCCACCTGCAGCGACGACACGTCGTACTTGGCCCGCACCTCGTCGGGGAGCTTGAGCATGCGGATGAACATGGTCGGCACCCACTGGCTCAGCGTCACCCGGTGCTTCTCGATGAGCGCCAGGGCCTCCTCGGGGTCGAAGCGCTCCATCACCACGACGGTGGCCCCGGACATGTGGACGCCCATGCAGAACCGCAGCGGGGCGGCGTGGTAGAGCGGCGCCGGCGACAGGTACACGCTGTCCTCGGTGAGCCCGAACAGCATCGCCATCAGGCCGTACACCGAGGTGCCGGCCTCCTCCAGCGGCTGGCTGGGCATGGGCGGCTTGACGCCCTTGGGCTTGCCGGTGGTGCCCGAGCTGTAGAGCATGTCGGCGCCGGCGATGCGGCCCTCGAGCGGCTCGGCGGGCTGGGCGGCGATGGTGTCCTCGTAGGACTCGTAGCCGTCGACGGTGCCGTCGATCATCAGCCACGTCTCCACGTTCGGTGCCTGGCCGAGCAGCTTCTCGGCCGCCTCGCGCTTGTAGGCGGTGGTGATGAAGGCCTTCGCCCCGCAGTCGTTGAGGATGTACTGCATCTCGTCGTCGTTGAGCCGCGACGACATGGCCGTGTAGTAGACGCCGGCGTAGTGGCAGCCCCAGGCGATGGCGAGGAACCGGGGGTGGTTCTCCATGCAGAAGGCCACGTGGTCGCCCGGCTGCAGCCCGACCGAGCGGAGCAGCTGGCTCAGCCGGTTCGCCTCCTCGTCGAGCTCGGCGTAGGTCGTGGTCTGACCCGTACCGGCCATGATCACGGCCGGATGGTCGGGCCGGGTGGCGGCGAAAGCACCGGGGTACATGTGGTGGCGGTCTCCTGGAACCGAGGGACAAGGTCGTGCGCCGGAGCGCATCGCAGACCGTAGCCGCGGGGCCGGACCACCTCGCCGGGGCGCCGGCGGTTCCCGGCGCACGCTCGGCGGCAGGGGGCTACCGTCGCCGGCGTGGAGGTGACGGAGCGCTTCGCGGACCTGGTGTCCCAGCCCGACTTCCCCCTCGACGAGGCCGCGCTGCTCATCGCCGTCCACGCGGATCCGAGCTGCGACGTCGCGGCCAACCTGGCCCGCCTCGACGAGCTGGCCCGCTCCGTCCCGGAGCCGACCCTGCCCGCGCTCACCACCACCCTGTTCGGGCGCTGGGGGTTCGTGGGCGACCAGGCCGACTACTACGACCCGCGCAACTCCTACCTCCACGAGGTGCTGGAGCGCCGGCGCGGCATCCCGATCACGCTGTCGGTGGCCCTGATCGAGGTCGGTCGACGGGCCGGCGTCGCCCTCGCCGGCGTCGGCACCCCCGCCCACTTCATGGCCTGCACCACCGCCGGCGAGCGCCGCTGGGTCGATGCCTTCGCCGGCGGTCGGATCCTCGACCGCGCCGAGCTCGACGACCAGTTCTCCCGCCTCGCTCCCGGCATCGACCTGGACCCCTACCTGGACCCGGTGCCGCCGCGGGCCGTCGTCGCCCGCATCCTCGGCAACCTGGTGGCGATCCACCGCCAGCGCAACGACCGCGCCGCCCTGCTCTGGGCCTCGCGCCTGCGGACCCTGGTGCCGGGTGCCACGCCCGACGACCGGCGCGCCTACGGCGGTGCCCTCGCCGCCTGCGGCGACTTCGTCCGGGCCGCCAAGGTGCTCGAGTCCCTGGTCGAGGACGGGCACACGTCGGACCCCGACGACGAGCTGGCCAAGGCCCGCCGACTCCGGGCCCGCCTCAACTGACGCGCCGGCCTGAACTGAAAAGCGCTGGGTCGCCGGCGCACCTGGCCGTACCGTCCGCGCCACGTCGTCCACCGCGATCCCCGCATGGCTCGTCGACGATCCCGTCGCAGAGCACGACCTCGGCACCCTGCGTTCCGGCAAGGAGGCCCAGATCGACGTCGTCGAGCGCGTCGGCGCCGACGGGCGCACCTGCCTGCTCGCCCGCAAGCGCTACCTGCCCCGCACCGTCACGGCCAAGGGCCAGCTCGAGGCCCTCGGCGTGCAGCGGTCGTCGGCGTTCCGCCACGACGTGGCGTACCGGGAGGGACGCCAGTTCCGCAAGAGCCGCGACCGCCGCGCCGTGGAGGCGATGACGACCTACGGCCGCAAGCTCCTCCAGGACCGCTGGCTCGATCACGAGCACGACGTCCTCGGCCAGCTCCACGCCGCCGGCTGCCGCGTGCCGTATCCGGTGTCCTACGCCGACGACGTGCTCCTCATGCAGTACGTCGGAGACCGCCACCTGGCCGCCCCGCAGCTCGCCGCCGCTCGGCTGACGCCGGCCGAGGTGCGGGCGGCGTGGCACGACGTGGTCGACGGCCTGCGTCGCGTCACCGCGGCCGGCTGGGCCCACGGCGACCTGTCGGCCTACAACCTGCTCTGGTGGGAGGGCGAGGTCTGGTTCATCGACCTCCCGCAGGCGGTCGACATCGCGGCCAACCCCGGCGGCCTGTCGTTCCTGCACCGGGACGTGTGCAACGTCGCGGCGTGGTTCGCCCGCCACGGGATCGACGACGACCCCGAGGAGGTCTTCGCCGACCTGCTGTCTGCCGCGTTCGGGTAGCGACCGCCCGGCCCTACCCTCCGGGTCGTGATCGATCGCGACGTCAAGCAGTGCCTGGGCCAGATGACCAAGGGGGTGCAGGTGGTGGCCGCCCGCCACGACGGGGTCACCCGGGCCTACACCTCCCACTGGATCTCCCAGATCAGCTTCGAGGAACCGGTCCTGCTGGCCTCGGTCTCCCCGAAGCACGACACCCACCCGCTCATCGAGGCGGCGGGCTGGTTCAGCGTGTCGATCCTGGCCGGGGACCAGGTCGAGGAGGGCCAGTACTTCAGCTACCCGGGCCGCAAGTTCCACCGGCTGTTCGACGAGTACCTCACCGAGACCGAGGTGGAGGGCGTCGGCCCCGTGCCCCACGTCGTGGACTGCCTGGCCTGGCTGCGCTGCGAGATCCGGGAGAAGCTCGACCTCGGCCTCGACCACGACTGCTACGTCGTCGACGTCCGCGACGTCGGGCCGGGCCGGCTGAAGGCGGATCCGCTCGTGTACTCGTCCCGTCACGGCTGGCGGGTGGCGGGGGAGAAGGCGCGCGCTCCCGGGGTGTCGGTGCGGGACCGCCTGCTCGAGCGCCTCGAGGAGGCCGGTCTGGAACCTGGATGAGCTGACGGATGCTTCGCATCCGTCAGCTCACTCGGAGGTCGCCCAGCGACCGAGAGTTCCCCTTGACCGATCGGTCAAGTACGATCGCTCCATGGCCGTCACCGAACGCACCCCCACCGTCACCGATCCTGACGAGCAGCGCGTCCTGGACGCCGTCGAGGCGCTCCTCGAGGCGCACCCGCCCAAGGACACCGACGTCGTCGAGTTCCTCGGCGCGCAGTTCGACTCCGGCCTCGCATGGGTCCACTACGACGAGGGCTTCGGTGGCCTCGGCCTGCCGGCGAAGTTCCAGAAGGTGATCAACGAGCGCCTGCACGCCGCCGGCGCTCCCAACGCCGCCGGTCGCAACCCGATCGGTCACGGCATGTCGGCGCCCACCATCTACACGCACGGCTCCGACGAGCAGAAGCGCCGCTACCTGCGCCCGCTGTTCACGGGCGAGGAGATCTGGTGCCAGCTGTTCTCCGAGCCCGGCGCCGGCTCCGATGTCGCCGGCCTGTCCAGCAGCGCGGTCAAGGACGGCGACGAGTGGATCGTCAACGGCCAGAAGGTCTGGACCACGCTCGCCCACGTGTCGCGCTTCGGCACCCTGGTGGCCCGCCACGACCCGCAGGCGGGCAAGCACGCCGGCCTCACCCACTTCGTGGTCGACATGCAGGCGCCCGGCGTCGAGGTCCGCCCGCTGCGCCAGATGACCGGCGACGCCGAGTTCAACGAGGTGTACTTCACCGACGTCCGCATCCCCGACGCCGAGCGCCTCGGCGAGGTCGGCGAGGGCTGGCGCGTCGCCATCACCACGCTGATGAACGAGCGGGTGTCCATCGGTGGCTCCATCCCGCCCCGGGAGTCCGGCCCCATCGCCGTGGCCAAGCAGGCCTGGCAGGAGCACTGCGACCCCGACGACGGCGCCACCAAGGATGAGTTCATGCAGCTCTGGGTCCGAGCCGAGATCTCCCGGCTCACCAACATCCGGGCCAGCGAGATGCGCAAGCTCGGCGACCCCGGCCCCGAGGGCTCGGTCGCGAAGCTGGCCATGGCCGAGCTCAACAAGGACATCATGAGCTTCGCGGTCGACTGCATGGGCGCCCACGGCATGCTCTACGGGACCTACGACATCGACCGCAGCGGGGGCGTCGGCATGTTCGGCGGCTCCACCCAGCAGTCGTTCCTGCGCAGCCGGGCCAACTCCATCGAGGGTGGCACCACCGAGGTCATGAAGAACATCCTCGGCGAGCGCGTGCTCGGTCTTCCCGGCGACATCCGGGTCGACAAGGACAAGCCCTGGTCCGAGGTTCCCCGCAGCTAGCGGTCGGGCCGCCAGGAGCGGCGGGCCTTCTTCTCGCTCTGCTGGCGCTTGGCCTCGAGGCGGCGGCGCTTGGCGCCCCGCGACGGCTTGGTCGGTCGGCGCCGCGCCGGCGGCTTCGCCGCGCCGTCGATCAGGTCCGCGAGGCGCTTCCGGGCGAGCTGGCGGTTCCGGTACTGGGAGCGCGAGTCCGACGACGACGCCCGGACGGCGTCCCCGTGGGCCTTGCGCAGGCGCTCGGTGACGCCAGCGGGCAGGTCGGCGGCCTCGAGGTCGAGCTCCACCGTCACCTGGGTGTCGGAGGTGTTGGCGTGCTGGCCGCCGGGTCCGCCCGACCGGCTCGCCCACCAGCGGATCGCCGCGGCCGGGACGCGCAGGCCCCGAGATGTCACCAGGTCGTCGTCGCCGGCCATGACCCCAGTGTGGCCTCGGTAGTGTCGTTCCGTGACCCGTCGAACCAAGATCGTCGCCACCATCGGCCCGGCCTCCGATTCCGAGGAGACCCTGCGGGCCCTGATGCTGGCCGGGGTCGACGTGTGCCGGCTCGGTCTGGCCCACGGGACCATCGAGGAGCACCAGCTGCGGATCAAGCGGATCCGCAAGGTCGCAGCGGAGCTGAACAAGCCCATCTCGGTCCTGGGTGACCTGCCCGGCCCCAAGATCCGCATGGGCCCGGTCATCGAGGACGGCGGCCTGTTCCTGGCCGAGGGCCAGCGCATCGAGGTCCGCCCCGGAGACGCCCCGACGGCACCGGACCACATCCACGTCGACTACGAGCACCTCCTCGAAGCCGTCGAGGTCGGCGACACGCTCGTCCTCGGCGACGGCGCCGTCCGGCTCATCGCGGTGGAGAACGACGGCAGCCGCCTCATGGTCGAGGTCGAGCACGGCGGTCGCATCCAGGGCCGTCCGGGCGTCACCCTGCCCTCCGCCAAGCTGCGGGTGTCGGTGCCCACCGACCAGGACATCGCGCTGCTCGAGGGGCTGGCCGGCGAGCTCGACTTCGTCGCCGCCTCCTTCGTGCGCTCGGCCGACGAGGTCGCTGCCGTCAAGGATCTGGCCCAGGGCGCCGACGTGGTCGCCAAGATCGAGACCAAGGCGGCGGTCGAGGCGCTCGACGCCATCGTCAACGTGGCCGACGCCGTCATGGTGGCCCGCGGCGACCTCGGCAACGAGTGCGACATCGCCGAGGTGCCCCACCTCCAGAAGCAGATCATCCGCCAGGGCGTGTCCTTCGGCGTGCCGGTCATCACCGCCACCCAGATGCTCGAGTCCATGATCCACTCGCCGTCGCCCACCCGGGCCGAGGCCACCGACGTGGCCAACGCCGTGTTCGACGGCACCACCGCGGTGATGCTCTCCGCCGAGACCGCGATCGGCCACAACCCGGTGCTGGTCATCAAGACGATGTCGCACCTGTGCGAGCGGGCCGAGGCCGCGGCCGACTACAGCACCTGGGGCAGCCAGCTCGGCCGCATCCAGGGGCAGGTGCAGCTCGACGTCACCACCCGCATCACCGCCGGCATGAGCCACGCGGCGTGGCGCCTGGCCACCGAGCTCGAGCTCGACGCCATCATCTCGTGCACCAACTCGGGCTACACGGCCCGGGCCATCTCCCGGTTCCGCCCGCCCGGCGTGCTCGTCGGGGCCAGCCCGCACGAGGACACGGTGCGCAAGCTGTCGCTGGTGTGGGGCACGAAGCCGCTGAAGATGGACCAGTACGGCAGCACCGACGAGATGGTCTGGCACGCGGTCGAGAAGTCGGTGAAGGCTGGCTACATCAAGGCCGGCAACCTCGTCGCCGTCCTGGCCGGCGCCGCCGACGGGGCGGGCACCACCGACGTGCTGCGCGTCGTGCGCGTCGCGTGACGGCAGAGGACCTCGTCGCCGAGGGCCGGTGCTGGCGCGACGTCGCCGGCGAGGGGCCAGGGGTCGTGCTGGTGCACGGCACCATGGACCGCTCGTCCAGCTTCGGTCGCGTCCGCAAGGCCCTGTCCGACCTGCGGGTGGCCCGCTACGACCGCCGTGGCTACGCCCGCTCGGTGTCGCTCGGCCCGCCCGCGGGCTTCCACCAGCAGGTCGAGGACCTGGTGGACGTCATCGACTGGATGAGGGGCGGCGGTCCGCCGCCGGTCGTGTTCGGCCACTCCTACGGCGCGACCGTGGCCCTCGCCGCCGCAGCCGAGGTGCCCGAGCGCGTCGCCGGGGTGGTGGCCTTCGAGCCCCCGCTGCCCTGGATGGACTGGTGGCCGAGCGGGAGCGCAGGTGCGGCCGCAGTGGCGTCGGCCGACGATCCCGAGGATGCGGGGGAGCGGTTCATGCGCCGCATGGTCGGCGACCAGCGATGGGAGCGCCTGCCCCGGCGGACCAGGGAGGCCCGGCGAGCCGAGGGGCCGACGCTGGTGGCCGAGCTCGCCCAGCTCCGCCCGCCGAACCCGCCGCCCTTCGAGCTCACCTCCATCCGGGTGCCCGTGCTCGCTGCGCACGGCACCGAGGGTGCGCCGCACCACGGTGAGTCCGCCCGGCTCGTGGCCGACCGCGTGCCGGGCGCCGATCTCGAGGTGGTGGCGGGCTCGGGCCACGGCGTCCACCTGACGCATCCGGCCGCGGTGGCGACCATGGTGCGACGGCTCGTGGCCGAGCTGGGTCTCGTCCCCGAGGTCTAGATGCGGGCCGGGTCGCAGCCCGGCAGCTCGACGTGGATGCCGGCGATCGCGCACTCGCAGGTCTGCGTGCACTCCTGGATGTTGTTCCGCTCCACGTAGACGAACAGGACCATCAGCAGCAGCGTCGACAGCAGGATCATCCGGGTCATGGTCTTCACCACGAGGCGGATGACCAGCAGCGCGAGGATCAGGCAGAAGACGACGGCGAGGACCGGGCTGTTGTCCCGGACGAACTCCTCGTAGGGGGCGGCGGCGAGGATGGTTCCCACGGCACGCAACGTACGACACGGAGTCCCCTCCGTGGTGGAAGGACGGGCGGGCCGCGGCCGTAGGCTCGGTCCATGTCGCAATCGGTGAACCTGTCCGCCAGCGGTCCGCCCGAGACCGTGCTGGATCCTGAGCCGGCCGATGCCCTGGAGCGCCTCGCTGCGGCCGAGGACCTGCCCGACGAAGAACGTCGCCGGGCCGTCGCCGCTGTGGTCGCCGACCACCCCCGGTGCCTGCACGCGTGGGCAGCGCTCGGCGATGAGGCCCGCGATCAGGTCGAGGCCTACGCCGCCTACCGGGTCGGCTACCACCGCGGCCTCGACCGGCTGCGCGCCAACGGGTGGCGGGGCTCGGGCTACGTGCGCTGGGTGCACCCGCAGAACACCGGGTTCCTGCGCTCCCTCGACGGCCTGCGCCGTGCCGCGGAGGCCATCGGTGAGGCGGACGAGGCCGAGCGCTGCGCGCAGTTCCTGGCCCAGCTCGACCCGGCCGGCCGGCCCGCCTGACCCGCGTGTCCACCTCGCTCCGGTGCGGTCGTGTGGCGGCGCTGCTGCTGGCCGGTTCGGTGATCGCCGCCGCGTGCGGCACCGATGCGGAGGAGTCGGAGGCGGCCACCACGACCACGCCGGCACCGGCCCAGGCCGCCGCACCCGAGCAGTCGGTGCCGACCGAGGCACCGTCGTCGACGGGTGAGGACGGCACCCCCGGCGGGAGCGCCCCGCCCGGCGGGAGCGCACCGGCCGACCCCGCGGCGCCGCCGGCGGACCCGGCGCCGGACGAGGCCGCCGAGCCGGTGGCGCCGGCCGGCCCGGTCGGCTCCATGGCGGCGAGGTACCTGCGGCCGTCCGGCTCCGAGCGCGTGCTCGTCCAGGTGTTGGCCCAGGACGGCGCCGGCCCCCGGACCGCGGCCCCCGAGCGCGTGCGCCAGGTGCTCGCCCAGCTCAGCGGCAAGTCGGTGGCGGTCGCCGCCGCCGGCGTGGGTGTGGGCGGCGGGGCGCGGTCGTGGACCAGCGAGGAGCTGCGGTCCCTCGCCGACGAGTCGGCCCCGGCGCAGACGGCCGAGCAGGCGGTGCTGACGCTGCTGTACCTGCGGGGCGGGTTCGCGGAGAACGAGCGGGCGGTCGGCGTTGCGGTCCGGGGCGACGTGGCGGCCGTGTTCGCCGAACGGGTCGACGAGGCGGCCGGCATGCTCGGCAACCCATCAGCGGTGGAGGACGCGGTGACGATGCACGAGGTCGGTCACCTGCTCGGCCTCGTGGACCTGGTGCTCGACACCGGCCGCCAGGATCCGGAGCACCCGGGCCACAGCCCGAACCGCGGATCGGTCATGTACTACGCGGTCGAGTCGACCCTGCTCGGCAGCGTGCTGAGCGGTGGGCCGCCCCGGGACTTCGACCAGGCCGACCTCGACGACCTCGCCCGCATCCGGAACGGCTGATCGTGGCGACCGACCGCTTCGACGGCTACGTGCTCTGCGGCGGAGCCAGCCGCCGGATGGGCCGGGACAAGGCGCTGGTCGAGGTGGACGGCACCGCCATGGCCCGCCGGGTCGCCGACGCGCTCCGGGCGGCCGGGGCCGACCGGGTGGTGGCCATCGGCGGTGACGCAGCGGCGCTCGCTGGTCGCGGTCTGCACGTCGAACCCGACCGTTGGCCGGGCGAGGGCCCGCTCGGCGGGCTCATCACGGCGCTCGCCGACCCGCACCGATCGGCCGACGTCGCCGTCGTGCTGGCCTGCGACCTCACCGATCCGGATCCCGGGACCATCGCCCGCACCGTCGCGGCCCGGACCCGGTGCGGATCCGATGCCGTGGTGCCGGTGGTCGACGGCCGCCACCAGTGGCTGCACGGGGTGTGGGACCGGCGCATCGCCGGGATCCTCGGTGACGTGTTCCGCGCCGGTGAGCGCTCCGTGGCCGGGGCGGCGCTGTCGCTGCGGGTCGCCACGCTCGACGACGTCGCTGCAGCTGCGGTCCACGATGCCGACCGTCCCGAGGACCTCCTCGCGAGCCCGCCTGGTGCCGGTTCCGGTGCCGGAACTCCTAGCATCGGATCCGTGCAGGTTCCCGCGATCGACATCCCCACGCTCCGCCAGAAGCTCGACGACGGCGCCCCGCTGTTCGACGTGCGCCAGCCCGACGAGTACGAGCAGGGCCACGCGCCCGGCGCCCGCCTCGTCCCGCTCGGCGAGGTCCCCGACCGCCTGGGCGAGTTCCCGACCGACGAGACCGTCTACGTCATCTGCCGTTCGGGCGGACGCAGCGGCAAGGCGGTCGAGCACCTCCGGGCCAACGGCGTCGACGCCGTCAACGTCGCGGGCGGCACGCTGGCCTGGGTCGAAGCGGGGAACGCGGTCGAACAGGGTGGCTGAGCCCGCCACCGCCCGCTGGATCGACACGACCGAGGGCCTCGATGCCCTGGTCGCCGAGCTGGCCGACGCCCCACGCCTCGCCATCGACACCGAGTTCCACCGGGAGCGCACCTACTGGCCCCAGTGCGCGCTCGTGCAGATCGGCTGGGGCACGGGCGAAGCCCTGATCGACCCGTTGGCCGTCGACATCACCCCGATCGGGGCCCTGCTCACCGGGCGCACGGTCGTGATGCACGCGGCCGGCCAGGACCTCGAGGTCTTCCAGCACTCCGTGGGCGTCGTGCCCGACGACCTCTTCGACACCCAGATCGCCGCGTCGTTCCTCGGGATGAGCAGCATCGGCCTGGCGCCGCTGGTCAACAAGCTCCTCGACGTGCACCTGCCGAAGGCCGATCGCCTCACCGACTGGCTCGCCCGTCCGCTGAGCGAGGACGCCAAGCGCTACGCCCAGTCCGACGTGGTGCACCTCTTCGAGCTCCACGACCTGATGACCGAGGCCCTCGAGCAGCGAGGCCGGATGGCGTGGGTGCGCAGCGAGTGCGACGCGCTCGTCGAGCGCTCGCTCGCCCCGAGCGACCCGACCACGGCGTGGTGGCGGGTGAAGGAAGCCCGCCGGCTGAAGGGCACGGCGGCCGGCGTCGCCCAGGCCCTGGCCGCGTGGCGCGAGGCCCACGCCGCCGAGGTCGACCGCCCGCTGCGCTCGGTCCTGCCCGACCTGGCGTTGGCCGGCATCGCCCAGCGCCCGCCGTCGACGGTGGAGGACCTGGTGAAGATCCGGGGCCTGCGCGACCGGGGGATCCCCAAGGCCATCCGCGACGATGTCCTCGATGCCGTCGCCGCTGGCAAGGCGCTGGCCGCCGACGAGGTCGTGTACCCCGTGGAGCGACCGGTCCCGGCCGAGCTGCGCAGCGCCGTGCCGCTCCTCATGTCGTGGGTGTCCCAGCGGGCCCGGGAGCTCGACCTGGATCCCGCGGTGCTGGCCACCAGGGGCGACCTCGAGGGGTTCCTGCGCGACGATCCGGACAACCGCCTCGCCACCGGGTGGCGGGCCGAGGCGCTGGCCACCGACATCGGCGATCTGCTGGAGGGTCGGGCCGGTCTGTCCTTCGCCAAGGGCGAGGGGCTGGTGCTGCGACCCCTCGATCCGTGATTCGCTCCGGCGGCGTGTCACAATCGACCTCGGAGCGCTGCGTGGAGCCGAGCTGCACGCCGCTACACTGATCGATTCTCAGCCCCCACGAGTCGGGAGCACGCCCGTGAAAAAGGGTCGACATCGCCGTTTCGAAGAAGCCCGCGCGCTGAAGCGCTCGGACGCCGGCATTGACATCTCGGACATCTTCGGGGAAGCGCCGCCGGAGCCCTGCGAGGAGTGCGACGCCCCGCCCGGCGCCGAGCACGCCTCGTGGTGCCTCGCAGACGCTGACACCGACGACGCGTAGCTGAGCCCCGCCCGCGTTGGGCGATGGTCGAGGGGGGCGTAGGGTTTCCACCGTGCTTCGACGCGCGCTGGGGGCCTGCCTTCTCTTCGTCGCGGCCTGCGGGTCGGGCGAGACCACGCCGGTGGAGCGCGCCGATGTCGACCTCGAGCAGGTGCCCGACGTCGAGCTTCCCGCACCCCTCACCACCGAGGCGGCCGGCCCGACGTCGACCGTGCCGCCGAGCAACGGCGGGGTCACCGAGCAGGCTGCGTCGCCGGCCCTGCCCGCCCCGATCGAGCCGTCGCGCCCCGAACCCTGGACCCTCGAGCCCTACCGGGGCTTCGGTGCCTGGCTCGACGCCTACGACTGGTCGGTGAGCTTCGCCCGCTCGCCCGACCACGTCATCGGCCTCGAGGACATCGACCGCATGGCGGCCGAGGGCGTGCAGACGATCTACATCCAGGCCAGCCGGTGGAACAGCCCCGAGGACATCCTCGAGCCCGAGCGGCTCCAGGGCATCATCGACCGGGCCCACGGCCACGGCATGGCGGTGGTCGCCTGGTACCTGCCGACCTTCGTCGACCCCGAGACCGACCTGCGCCGGATGATCGCCATCGCCTCCATGGACTTCGACGGCTTCGGCGTGGACATCGAGGCCCGCGACGTGGAGGACGTGGCCGAGCGCAACCGCCGCCTGCTCGACATGTCCGCCCGCCTCGAGGCCGCGCTCGAGGGGCGCCCGCTGGCCGCCATCGTCATGGAGCCGGTGATCATGGAGGACGTCAACCCGCAGTTCTGGCCTGACTACCCCTGGATGGGCCTGGCCGAGCACTACGACGTGTGGCTGCCGATGAGCTACTGGACCAACCGCCGGGGCGCGTGGCGCCACTCCCACACCTACACCGCCGAGAACATCGCCCGGATCCGGGAGCGCATCGGACAGCCCGACGCCCCGATCCACACCATCGGCGGCATCGGGGACAAGACCACCGTCGGCGACCTCCACGGCATGGTCGTGGCCGCGGTGGAGCAGGGCGCCATCGGCGGCAGCATCTACGACTACCGCACGACCGACCCGGCGTTCTGGGACGTCCTGCGGGCGTTCCGGGCCGAGTAGCTACCGGCGGCGCAGGGCGGGGTGGGGCAGCGGCGTCCACTCCCGGCGCCGCTCCATCAGCTCCACGAAGAGGCGGTAGGGCGTCTCGCCGACGAGCTCGATGATCTCGTCCCGGAGGACCTCGTAGGTCGGCCGGGCGGCCCGGAAGGCCAACGGGTCGTCGGTGCACCACCAGTGGAACTCGGCACCGCCGCCGCCCCAGTCCCGGCGCTTCCACTCGCGCAGGGTGGAGGTGACGTGACCGTGGTCGTCGGTGGACTCCTCGAGGCGCAGCGGCAGCTGCCAGCACACGTCGGGCTTCCAGTCGAGGGGGCGCTCGCCGGCCTGCTCCGCGGCCTGGTGCAGCGCGCACCCGGCGCCGTTGGGGTGCCCGGGCCGGTTGAGCAGGATGCAGGCCCCCTTGTGCAGGCGGGTGACCCACTGGCCGCCCTTGTCCTTGCGGGTGGCGCCGTCGCGCCGGCCCTGCTTGTGGAACTGCCACTGCTCGGGCGTGAGCGCCTCGATCTTGGCCAGGGTCGCGTCGTGGTCCTCGTCGTCGACGAAGTGGGCGCCGTAGCTGCAGCAGCCCTGCTCGAGCTCGGGTGCGGCCTCGGTGAGCACGCCGGGGCAGCCCTGGCCGAAGATGCACGTCCAGGAGCTGGTGAGGAAGGTGACGTCGAAGATCCACGTGCGGTACTCGTCGGGGTCCTCGAAGGTCACCAACTCGTGGAGGTCCTCGTACGGATCGGGCTGCGATGGGGGGTTCTCGTCCGCCGGCATGGGGTCGTTGACGCTACCGGCCGCGGAACCCGGGCGGGCGGTCCTCGGCGAGCGCATCCAGGGCCTCCCGGTGGTCCTCGGAGCGGAAGGTGGCGATCTCGTAGGCCTGGGCCAGGTCGAACGACGGTGCCGCCGTGGACTTGATCCAGGCGTTGATCGCCGCCTTCGTGTACTGCAGGGCGAGCGGCGCCCCGCTCGCGAGGCGGTGGGCGAAGGCGAGGGCCTCGGCGTGGAGCTGGTCGGGGGCGACGGCGCGGTGGGCGAGGCCGAGGCGCACCGCCTCCTCGGCACCGACCGCGTCGCCGGTGAGCAGGAACCGCTTGGCCAGCATCGGGCCGAGGGCGAGCGGCCAGGCGATGGTGCCGCCGTCGCCGGCGACGAGGCCGACCTTCACGTGGGGGTCGCCGATCGTGGCTCGCTCGGAGACGAACACCACGTCGCAGAGCAGCGCCACCGACGCGCCCAGCCCCATGGCGTGCCCGTTCACCGCGGCCACGATCGGCAGGTGGACGTCGAGCAGGTCCCAGATCATGGACTTGGCGTCGAGGCGCAGGTGCTCGAGCGCGGTGGCGTCCTGCAGGGTCGGGAACCAGTCGAAGTCCCCGCCGGCGGAGAAGGCCTTGCCGCGCCCGGTCAGCAGGACGGCCCGGGCGTCCCGCTCGGCCTGGAGGCGGGGGAAGAGGGCAGCAAGGTCCTCGTGCAGGGCGCCGTCGACGGCGTTGACGGGCGAGGTCGGGTTGTCGATCGTGACGATCAGGACGTCGCCGTCGCGCTCGAAGCCGATCGTGGAGAACTCGTGGCTCACGTGGTGCCTCCTCGGGGCCGGGGCTCCCTGGGCAGGCCGAGCAGCTGCTCGGCGATGATGTTGGACAGCACCTCGGTCGTGCCGCCGCCGATGGTGAGGGCCCGGGAGAACAGGTAGGCCCAGTGCCACACGTCGACCTCCTCGGCGTGGGGGCCCTGGTCGCCGAGCATCCCGTGCGGACCGCGCCGGTCCTTCACGAAGGTCAGCAGCTCCTGGCCGTGCACGTCGGCGAGGCGCTTCTTGAGGGACGCGACAGGCGTCGGGTCCTCGCCCCGCACCACCGCCTCGACCACGCGCTGGTCGAGCAGCTCGAGCACCTTGGCCTGGCTCCACAGCCGGGCCGCCTCCTGGCGGGCCACCGGGTCGGGCACCCCCTGGTCGCGCAGCAGCTCGAACGCGTCGCTGCTGGTGGGTCCCATGCCCCAGCACACGCCGCCCTCGGACAGCGACACCCGCTCGTTGCCGAGGGTGACCTTGGCCAGGCGCCACCCGTCGCCCTCGTCGCCGATCCGGCAGTCGACGGGCACCCGCACGTCGGTGAGGAAGACCTCGTTGAAGTGGGACTGCCCGGTCATCTCGGTGATCGGCCGGACGTCGATGCCCGGAAGGGAGAGGTCGAGCACGAAGTAGCTGATGCCCCGGTGCTGGGGTGCGGCGGGGTCCGTGCGGGCGAGGAGGATCCCGTAGGCGGCCCGGTCGGCCCACGTGGACCAGATCTTCTGGCCGTTCACGACGTAGACGTCGCCGTAGCGCTCGGCCCTGGTGCGCAGGGAGGCGAGGTCGGAGCCGGCCTCGGGTTCGCTGAACAGCTGGGACCAGAAGTCCGCACCCGACAGGAGGCCGGGCAGCCACCGCTGCTGCTGCTCGGGCGTGCCGGCGGCCACCAGCGTGGGACCGGCCCAGCCGATGCCGATCGGGTTGTCGGGGCCGGTGACGCCGGCCTGCTCCAGCTCGGCGTCGATGAGCAGCTGCAGCTCGGGGCCAGCGCCGACGCCCCACGGCGGCGGGTAGTGCGGGGCGACCAGGCCGGCGGCAGCGAGGGTCGGCCCGTCCGGGTCCGGGTGCTCGGCGAGCCAGGCCCGCAACCGGGTCCGGCTGGCGTCGAGGTCGTCGTCGGTGAGGTCGGGCCCGCTCACGCAGGCATCCACCCGTTCACGTCGCGGATGATGCGGTGGATCGAGCTCTGGCGCCACTTGTCGTAGTGCATCACGACGCGGTCGAGGTCGAGGGCGTCGCCGCTGGACCGCTCGGCAGGGGTGGGCTCGGTTCGCTCGATGCGCCCCTGGGTGAGCAGGTGGCCGTGCGCGTCGTTGAGCGCCTCGAGCTGCGCGTCGTCCGGGCCCTGCTGCATCCGGATGATGAGGCGGTCGCCGGCCCACCGGATGGAGTCGTAGTTGCGGTAGAAGCCGACGATCTCCTCGCAGGCGACGTCGACGTCGTCGGTGACGGCGAACAGCTCGAGGTCGCCCGGGCTCACCAGCCCGCCGGCCACGAGCTCCTCCTCCACGAAGCGGACCCACGACGTCCAGTAGGTGCCGCCGGGGATGTCGAGGAGGACGACGGGGGCGGGGACGCTCTTGCCGGTCTGCTGGAGGGTGAACAGCTCGAAGGTCTCGTCCTGGGTCCCGAACCCGCCGGGCAGGGCGACGAAGCCCTTCGACTCCTTCACCAGCATCAGCTTGCGGGTGAAGAAGTACTTCATCGCGACGAGCTTGTCGTCGCCGTCGATGAACTCGTTGGCCGACTCCTCGAACGGGAGCCGGATGGTGACCCCGATGGAGTTCTCCCGACCGGCACCCTCCATCCCGGCGGCCATGATCCCCGGACCGGCGCCGGTGACCACCATCCACCCCCGCTCGGCGAAGTCGGCGGCCAGGCGGCGGGTCTGGTGGTACTCGGCGTCGTCGGGCTGGGTGCGGGCCGAGCCGAACATGGTCACCTTGGACCGGTGGGCGTAGGGCCGGAAGGTGTTGAAGGCGAGGCGCATCTCGTGCAGCGACGCCGAGGCGATCTTGAGGTCGAGCCGGGAGATGTCATCGCCCGCGAGCGCGACCGTGGTGCGGAAGATGTCGGCCAGCAGGTCGCGGTTGCGCACCGCGCCGGCGGCATCGAGGAGCTCGTCGATCTGGGCTCGGCTGACGGGGACCTCGGACATGGGTGCGAGCATGGCACAGGGCGCCGCGAACGGCGGTCGGCTCGGTCCTCGTCGCGAGGGCCGGCGTGCCATACCCTGCACGCCCGGTCGGAGGGAGCGGGGTCGCAGTGAGCTCGGTGCTGGTGGTGGACGATGAACCCGATGTCCGGCTGGTGACCCGCGTCATCCTCGAGGCGTCCGGCTACGACGTCTGGGAGGCCGAGTCGGGCGAGGCCGCCCTCGACGCGCTCGGTGGGGACCACCTCCCCGACGTGCTCCTCCTCGACGTGCGGATGCCCGGGATCGACGGCTGGGAGGTGCTGCGCCGGGTCCGGGGCGCGCCCGGCCTGCTCCGCGACCTGCCGGTGGTGATCTTCACCGCGGACATCGCCTCGGCCGAGCAGGCACCGGTGGCCCTGGCCGACCGGGAGTTCTTCCTGAGCAAGCCCTTCGACCCCGACGACCTGGTCGAGCTTGTCGGCCGGGCCGCGAAGGCCGCGGCCGCGTGAGCTACGCGGGCGCCGTGCGCCCGTAGAGCGTGGTGCGCTGCTCGAGGCGGCGACCGAGGGGCTCCACGATGGTGCGGAAGTCCTCGCCCTGCATCATCTGGCCGTGGTTGGCGCCGGCGGCGCGGGAGATGTTCTCGTCCATGAGCGTGCCCCCGAGGTCGTTGACGCCGGCCTGCAGGCACTGCTCGACACCGGAGCGGCCCATCTTCACCCAGGACACCTGGATGTTGTCGATGGCGCCGCGGTAGGCGATGCGACCGACGGCGTGCATCAGCAGCGCCTCGCGGAAGGTGGGGCCGCGACGGGCCTTGCGCTGGATGTACATGGGGGCGGCCATGTGCACGAACGGGAGGGGCACGAACTCGGTGAAGCCGCCCGTCTCGCGCTGCAGGGCGCGGGTGCGCACGATGTGGCGGGCCCAGTGCACCGGGTTCTCGATGGCGCCGTACATGATCGTCACGTTCGACCGCAGACCGACCTGGTGGGCGGTGCGGTGGGCGTCGAGCCACTCCTCGGTGTCGATCTTGTCCGGGCACAGCAGGGCCCGCATGTTGTCGTCGAGGATCTCGGCCGCGGTGCCCGGGAGGGTGGCGAGGCCCACGTCCATCAGGCGGCGCAGGTAGTCGGCCAACGGCTCGCCGAGGCGCTTGGCTCCTTCGGTGACCTCGAGCGCGGTGAAGCCGTGGACGTGGATGCCCGGTGCGGCCTCCTTCACGGCCTTGGTGACGTCGATGTAGTAGTCGCCGTCGAAGTCGGGGTGGATGCCGCCCTGCAGGCAGACCTCGGTGGCGCCCATGTCCCAGGCCTCGCGCACGCGTCCGGCGATCTCGTCGAGGGTCAGCAGGTAGGGGTTGCCGCGCAGGTTCAGCGACAGCGGGCCCTTGGAGAACCCGCAGAAGCGGCACTTGAAGGTGCACACGTTGGTGTAGTTGATGTTGCGGTTCTGCACCCACGTGACCGCGTCGCCGACGGCTTCGCGTCGCATGTCGTCGGCGACCTGGGCCACGGCGGCGACCTCGGGCCCGCGTGCGCCGAACAGGGTCGTGATCTCCTCGACGCCGAGCTCCTGGCCGAGCAGGGCGCCGGCGAGCACCTCGCCGACGGCACCGCCGGCCGCGGCGTGGCCGGGCACGAGGACCGGCGGGGCATCCTCGTGGCCCGAGTACCAGCGGTCGTCGCGGCCCATGGCCTCGGCGTCGCTGCGGTCGAGCACGGGGAAGCGCAGACCCTCGTCGAGGAAGGAGTCGGGAGCGTGTTCAGGGCCTCCGGCTCCGCCGGAGTCGTGTCGGCTGCTCGCTGGCGCTCCCGACGCCGACGGGTGGTTGGCCGCGGCCTGTGCGAATTCCGGATAGATCGTGAGCCGGGGGGCGAGCGTGAAGCCCCTGGCCTCGGTGACCTCGCGGAGGCGGTCGAGCGCCGGCCAGGGCCGCTCCGGGTTGACGTGGTCGGCGGTCACCGGGGACACGCCGCCCCAGTCGTCGATGCCGGCGTCGAGCAGCACGCCGAAGTCGTCGGAGAGGTTCGGTGGGGCCTGGAGGTGGATCTCGCGCGGGAGGATGAGCCGGGCGAGGGCGATGGCCTGGACGAAGTCGTCGTGCGGGCACGGTGCGGCCTTGTGCATGCCGGTGCCGGCCTTGGGCAGGAAGTTCTGGACGATCACCTCCTGCACGTGGCCGTGGCGGGCGTGGCTCTCGGCGATGGCCTCCAGCGCGTGCACCCGATCGATGGGGTCCTCCCCGATGCCGACGAGGATGCCGGTGGTGAAGGCGATGCCGAGCTCACCGGCCGCCTCGAGGGTGGCCAGGCGGCGGGCCGGCACCTTGTCGGGCGAGCCGCGGTGGCACTCGAGGTCGTCGCGCAGGGTCTCGAGCATCATCCCCTGGGACGGGGCGACGGGCCGGAGCTCGGCCAGCTCGTCGGGGTACAGCGCCCCGGCGTTGGCGTGGGGGAGGAGACCGGTCTCCTCGAGGACCAGGCGGCACATGGCGGCGAGGTAGTCGACCGTCGACTCGTACCCGTTGGCGGCCAGCCACTCGGCGGCGGCGGGGTAGCGCTCCTCGGGGCGCTCACCGAGGGTGAACAGCGCCTCGTGGCACCCGGCTTGGGCGCCGGCTCGGGCGATGGCGAGCACCTGGTCGGGCGTGAGGTACGGAGATTCCAGCCGGGCCGGCGGCTGGGCGAACGTGCAGTAGCCGCACTTGTCCCGGCACAGCATGGTCAGCGGGATGAAGACCTTGGGGGAGTAGGTGATGCGGGTGCCGGTCCGCTCGTCGCGCACGGCCCGGGCTCGGGCCTGCAGCTCGTCGAGGGGGAGCGCCAGCAGCGGGTGCGTCGGGTCCACCATGGGCAGACCCTATCGGGGGGCTCACATACCCTCGCGGCGTGCCCACCGCAGGTGCCGTCACCGTCGAGCCGGTCGAGTCGAAGTCGCAGCTGCGGCGCTTCGCGGAGGTCCCCTTCGTGCTGCTCGGCACTGATGACCGGTGGTCGGCTGGCGTCCGGGCCCACGAGCAGTGGCGCCACGATGCCCGGCGCCACCCCTACTTCGACCGGGGCGACGCCGCCTTCTTCCTGGCCCGCCGGGCCGGCCAGCCCGCCGGGCGCATCGCCGCCCACGTGGACGGGAGCGGGTCGGAACAGGGCTGGTTCGGGATGTTCGACGTCGCCGACGATGCCGCGGTGACCACTGCGCTCGTGGACGCCGCGAGGGGGTGGTTGCGCGAGCAGGGGGTGTCGTCGATGGTCGGCCCGGTGACCTGGACGCCCGACGAGGACTTCGGCGTGCTGGTCGAGGGCTTCGAGCACGCCGCCGCCACCGGCCGGGCGTGGCAGCCCCCGTGGTACGCCGAGCAGCTGCGCACCGCTGGCGCGGAGCCGGGGGAGCGTCGGGCGACCTTCCACCTCTCGACCGAGGGCTGGGGCGGCGAGGTGCCGTCCCCGAGCGGGGAGGACCCTCCGCCCCAGGCGGGTGGCTACGCCGACCCTGCGTTGGTGCTCGACGGGATCGCGGCCGTCCCTGACGTCACCCAGCTGCTGGCAGGGGCCTCCGTGCGGTCGGCGTGGCGGTTGGCCCGTCGGGCGCGGGAGCGGGTGTCCGACACCGCGGTCTGCGTGCGGTGCGACGGGGATCCCTCGGTGCTGGTGCCTCGGCTGCTGGCCGCGTGCCGGGCCCGTGGGTACTCGACGGTGCTGTCGCCCTGGTCACCCGATGGTGGGGCGCCGGACCGGGTGCACCAGGTCTTCCGGTTCACGGTCTGAGGGAAGGTGGCGCTCCTCGCGCCTGGGTCCCGTACGAACAGCGCGGCTGAGCGACCTTCAGCGTGCGAGAAAGCCGCGTCCCAGGAGGTCCACCGGAATCCACGACAGGACGTCTCGGGTCCACAGCTGCCCTGACAAGGGGTCGTACTCGTCGGGCAGCTCCACGCCGGCAGGTACGACGGCGGGAACGTCGAGGCGGTCCATGGACAAGAGGCAGGTGGCAGCCATGTCCGCCACGCAAACGACGCCTGCGGTGCCCATGTCGAGGCCCCTCGAGCGAGCGATCCGGAGGCCCTCCTCAGCCACCGCCGGGGTCGAGAGGTAGACCACGCTGCCGTCCGGTGCCACCTCGGGCTCGACGGAGATGACGTCCTCCACGCCGAGCTGCACCAGCTCTCGAGCGATCTCCCACTGGGCGACGACGGGCACGGGACGATCCTCGACCAGATCCGCAACGATCTGGGCGAGTGCTGCGTTCACCGGCCCCGGCGACACCACGTCCATGGGCGGAGGCGGATCCATGAGACCGACCGGTGCGATGCCTGCGTCCGCATCGATGCGAAAGCCGAACGAGAACGCCCAGATCGAGTCGATCTGCTGCAGCGGAGCGGTGGTTGGTTCGTAGTCCAGGACGGGGCTCCCGGCGAGGTCGCCGCCAGCTGCCGTCACCAGGCGGTCGAGGGTGCCCTGTTCCAGGTCGGTCGCGACGCGGCGGCCGACGTCGACGTCACCGAGCTCGTCCGCCAGGCGCTCACCCAAGGCGGCGCGGGTCGGATCGGCGGGAGCCGGAACCGTCGTCGTGGAAACGGTCGCCGTCGTGGTCGTGGTGGTCACGGATGTGAGCGGCCTCGAAGGCTCCGACGTCGATTCGTCGGACGAACAGGCGACGCCGACCACGCACGCGCCCGCGAGTACGACGGCGCCCCAGCGCCGATGCCTCCGGTTCGACCGAGCACTGGGGCGTGCGAGCTGCGACACGCCGACCATCACGGCGGTCTACCACCGGGAACACACCGTGACGGGATCCCGTACGTCGTCAGGAGAGGAGGGTCCTTGCCGGGCGTTCGGATCACGGGCACCTCGGTGGCGAGATGACCGTCAGCCGGGCGCACGGTCATGGCCGCTGCCGGGGAGATCCTGCTGTTCACCCAAGCCGATGCGTCCGACAGGTGCCACGAGTTCTTGTCGTACCACCTGGGTTGAATGGTGGGTAGGCGCTCCGGCTGGGGCTGGAGGTGCCACTCGTCGGCTTCGCGTCGACCGTCACTGCGATGAGGAAGGAGCTGCGCGGATGCGCTGCCACCGACCACATGCCGGTGGCGTCTCGGGGGAGGCGTCGCCGTGACCGATCTGTTGGAACCCGTGGGTGACTTGGGCGATGCGCTGGACATGCTCGAGGTCGCGGTCGGCATGGTCCAAGCCGCCGACCTCGACGGCCTGTCGCCCAAGGAGGAGCTCGCGCTCGTGGGCCGGGTCGAGAAGCTGCGCCGCCGGTTGGATCACGGCACCGACCGCACCGTCGCGCACCTCGACGCCAGTGCGGCGTTCAGCCTGGACGGGCACAAGACCGCGAAGGGGGCGTTGAAGGCGATCGGTCGGCTGTCGGGGTCGGAGGCCCACGGGCGGGTGCAGACCAGCCGGGCCCTGCCGAGATTGCCCCTGGTCGAGGCCGCGTACGCCCGGGGCGAGATCCCGACCGAGCACATGCGGGCCATGGCCCGCACGATCGCGAACCCGCGTGTGAGCGAGTGGGTGCCGGATGCCGATCCGATCTTCGCCCGCCACGCCACCGTGCTCGGCTACGACGACTTCTGTGCTGCCCTGCGCCAGTGGGAGGCCCTGGCCGACGCCGATGGGGCGGATCAGGGTGCGGAGCGGTGCCACGAGCGCCGGAACGCGTCGCTGCAGGAATCGGCCATCGATGGGTCGTTCCGGCTCGAGGCGAACCATGGCGGGTTGCAGGGGGCGGCGATGGCGGAGATCTTCGACCGGTTCGAGACCGCCGAACTGCATGCCGACTGGGCCGTCGCCCGCGAGCGCCACGGCGACCAGGCCCGCGTCGAGCACCTGGAACGCACCCCGGCCCAGCGGCGGGCGGATGCCATCTTCGAGATCTTCCGCCGCGCTGCCGCATCAGAGGGTTGCTCGCCGGAGCCGCTGGTCAACATCATCATCGACCAGGACACCTTCGAAGACGAGCTGCGCCGCTCTGCCGGCCTGGAAGTGCGGGTCGATCCCAACGAGGACCTGGCCCGGCGCTGCCACGCCATGGACGGCACCCCGCTCCGCCCCGCCGAAGCGGTCGCTGCTGCCCTGGTCGGCCACGTCCGCCGGGTGGTGGTCGACTCGGCCGGCACCGTCATCGACCTCGGCCGGAGGCAGCGGCTGTTCACCGGCTCCGCCCGCGACGCCGCCTTCCTCCAAGCCCTGCTGCGAGGACCCGGCGGGCTCGGCTGCCTGTGGCCTGGTTGTGACGGGCGGGGACGGAACCTGCAGGTCGATCACCGCGACCCGGCCTGTCGGGGCGGGCCCACGAACACCGACAACTCCGATGCGTACTGCGGGTTCCACAACCGCACCAAGGAACACGGCTTCCGCCCCGTCCGCCATCCCGACGGCACCTGGACCATCCACCGCCCCGACGACGACGGACCCATCACCCCACCCGTCTGACACCACCGTCCGGTCAGCGCAGCGCGTGTCGACTGTCGGTTCCGACCCCCGTGGCGATCTCGTAGACGTGGGTGGGGGCGGACTGGCCGCGCAGGCCGACGGTGCCCCGGGCGGCCCAGTTGGCGCACTCGGTGCCGGATGCGTGCACGACGGATGCGGAGGCAAGGGCTCGGCTGGGCCGGGACTTGGCCAGGTCGGTGAGCCGGGCTGCCTCGTTGACGGCTCGCCCGATCACCGTGTACTCGAAGCGCTCCTGGCTGCCGACGTTGCCGGCGACGACGGTGCCGGAGGACACCCCGATGCCGGCGTGCAGGCCCGGGTGGTCGATCGACAGCTCGACGAGGCGGTCCCGGAGGGCTCGTGCCGCTCGCAGGGCGCGGGCCTCGTGATCGGGCTGGTGGGCAGGGACGCCGAACACGCAGAGGGCGCCGTCGCCCTGGAACTTGTTGACCCACCCGCCCTCGGCGCTGGCCTCCTCGACGACGGCCTCGAAGAAGGCGTTGAGCGTCGAGACCACCTCCCCGGGCGGCAGGACCTCGGTCATGGCCGTGGAGCCGATCAGGTCGACGAAGAACACCGACGCTCGCCGGGACTCGCCGCCGAGGTCGCTGCCCCGCTCCATCGCCTGGGCGGCGACCTCGTGGCCGACGTGGCGGCCGAACAGGTCCTGGAGCTGCTGGCGCTCCCGCAGTCCGTGCACCATCTGGTTGAAGCCGGCCTGGAGCTGGCCGACCTCGCCGCCGTCGTCGACGAGCAGGTCCTGGGAGAGGTCGCCCGTGCCGACGCGCGCCAGCGCCGAGCGGATCCCGTCGAGGCGGACGGCGATGGTGTCGGACGCGACCGAGACGGCGAGCAGCCCGGCGACGAGCCCGATGAGGCCGAGCGCGACGAGGGCGGCGTTGGACGTGGCGGCCTCGCGGAACGGGCTGAGCGTGAGGCCGAGCAGCGGGACGCCGGAGGATGCGGCCCAGGCGAGCAGGAGCCGGGCGCGAACCCCCAGCGTGCGGGGCCGGGAGATGTCCGCGCCGGTCAGCGCGCAGGCGAACAGCGGACGGAAGGCCCGCTCGATCACGAGGTACGAGATCGCACACGTCGCCAGCCCGCCCATGAGGAGGATCTGGGCGATGTCGAAGATCTCCCGGAAGCCGAACACCCGCCGCACGCCGATGCCGGCCCCGATGACCAGGGCGGCGGCGAGCCAGAAGCCGAGCGGCTTGGCCGCGAGGCGGAAGGGTGCGGTGAGCAGGTGCTCGCGATCGTCGTGTCCCGGTGCGCGCCCGGCCAGGGCCCAGCCCGAGCTGCGGCGGAACTCGTGGGCCACCCAGCCCCAGACCACCGGGGCGAGGGCGGCGAGCGTGAGCAGCACCAGCAGCCAGTCGTTGATCCACGGCGTGTCGTAGGCCTCCGACGCCGGGTAGCGGAGCTGGATGTAGCCGAAGACGAACAGCCCACCTGCGGTGTGGATGATGCTGATGCTCGCGAGCAGCTGCATCCGCACGTCGCGTGCGGTCTGGCGGAGCGCCTCGTCGCCGCGCTGCTCCGGGGCGCGGCGTTCGCTCATGGCCCCGATGCTACGAGCCGGCCGCCGCCGGGTCGGTGAGCCACACGACGCCGGGGCGATCGATGCGTGCGGCGGGCACGTCCTCGCCGGACCGGACGCGGTCGAGCGCCTCCCGCTTGGACGCTCCCTCGACCGTGACGACCACGGTGCGGCCGGCGGCGATGGCGGCGCGTGTGAACGTGAGCCTGGGGATCGGGTTGTTGCCGAGCGGATCCTCGTTCGGGACGACGAAGCGGTCGGCTGGTGCGTCGAGCGCGGGGGACTCGGGGAACAGGCTCGCCGTGTGGGCGTCCGGCCCGAGGCCGAGGTGGATGACGTCGACGTCGATCCCGGCGATCAGGCGGTCGTAGGCGTCGGCCACGTCGCACTGCATCGGGTGGATCTCGGCGACCGGGCCGACCGAGCGGAGCAGGGACTCCTGGGCCAGGCGGTGGTTCGAGTCCTCGTGGTCGAGCGGCACGCAGCGCTCGTCGCCCCACACGACCCGGACCTCGGACCAGTCGACGGGGGTGTCGGCGTGGCGGGCCAGGGCCTCGTAGCAGCGACGGGCGGTCTCGCCACCGGACAGGGCGATCGTGAAGACCTCACCGGTGCGGGACTCCCAGGCGTCGGCGACCACGTCGCAGAACGCCGCCGCGACGTCGCCGACGATGCGGAGGTCGCCCTGCACGGCTAGAGCTCTGCAGCCTTGGCTTCGAGGGTCGTGATCAGCTCGTCGAAGGACTTGCTGAACGCGGCGACGCCCTCGTCCTCGAGCACGCGGGCGACCTCGTCGAGGTCGACGCCGACTGCGGAGACCCGGTCGACCACGTCCTGGGCAGCGGCGAAGTCGGCATCCACCGTGCGCGCCACGGTGCCGTGGTCGTCGAAGGCCTCGAGTGTGGCCTCGGGCATGGTGTTCACCGTGTCCGGGCCGATGAGGGTGTCGACGTAGAGCGTGTCGGGGTAGTCGGGGTTCTTCGTCGACGTCGACGCCCACAGCGGGCGCTGCACCCGGGCGCCCTTGGCGGCGAGCGCCTCCCACCGGGGGCCGGAGAAGACCTCCTGGAAGCGCTGGTAGGCGAGTTGGGCCTGGGCGACGGCGACCTTGCCCCGCAGCGCGAGGGCCTCGTCGGTGCCGATGGCGTCCAAGCGGTTGTCGACCTCGGTGTCGACGCGGGAGATGAAGAACGACGCGACGCTGGCGACCTTCGAGAGGTCCTCGGCGCCCGAGGCCGCGTAGGTCTCGAGGCCGGCCAGGTACGCCTCCATCACCTCGGCGTAGCGGTCGATGGAGAAGATGAGCGTGACGTTGATCGAGCGGCCCTCGGCCAGCATCGTGCGGATGGCCGGCACGCCCTCGGCGGTGGCGGGGATCTTCACCAGCACGTTCGGTGCGTCGATGGCCTCGTGCAGGTGCCGGGCGGACTGGATGGTGCCGTCGGTGTCGCTGGCGAGGCCGGGATCGACCTCGACCGAGACGTAGCCGTCGACGCCGTCGGACCCGTCGTACACGGGACGGAGCACGTCGAGGGCCTCGCCGATGTCGTCGGTGACCATGCGCCAGTAGGCGTCGTCCACCGAGGCGCCCCCGGCGAGGAGCGATCCGAACTGCTCGTCGTAGTCGTCGCTGTCGGCGATGGCCTTCTGGAAGATCGACGGGTTCGAGGTGATGCCCCGGATGCCGCGATCGACGTAGGCCTGGAGCTCGCCGGAGCGGAGGTAGCCGCGTCGCAGGTTGTCCAGCCAGGGCGACTGGCCGCCGTTCTCGTGGAGGTCGTGGAGCAGGCCCATGGGCCTGACTCTAGGAGGACTGCAGGAGCTCGCGGCTGCGTTCGACCACGTTGTCGGGGGTGAACCCGAGCTTCTCGAGCACGAGCTCGCCCGGCGCGGAGTGGCCGAAGTGGTCGATGGAGATGCTGTCGTCGGCGTAGCGGTCCCAGCCGAAGCTGACGCCCGCCTCGACGGCGAGGGTGGCCACGTCGGGCGGCAGGACGGTGTCCTGGTAGTCCTCGCTCTGGGCCTCGAACAGGTTCCACGACGGCAGCGACACGACCCGCACGGCGACGCCGTCGTCGGCGAGGCGGCGAGCGGCCTCCACGCAGACGTGGACCTCGGAGCCGGTGGCGACCAGCACGAGCTCGGGCTCGCCCTCGGAGTCGACCAGGACGTAGCCGCCCTTCAGGACTCCCTCGGCCGAGGTGCCCTCGAGCGTCGGGACGGACTGGCGGCTCAGGATCAGCGCGGTGGGGCCGTGGCCGTCGATGGCGGCACGCCAGGCGGCGACCGTCTCGTTGGCGTCGGCCGGCCGGATGACCGACAGGCCCGGCATGGCTCGGAGCGCGGCGACCTGCTCCACCGGCTGGTGCGTGGGGCCGTCCTCGCCGACGCCCACGGAGTCGTGGGTGAAGGAGTAGATGACCTTGGCACCGGACAGGGCCGACAGGCGCACGGCGCCGCGGGCGTAGTCGGAGAACACCAGGAACGTGCCGCCGACCGGCAGCAGGCCCCCGTGGAGGGCCATGCCGTTCATGATCGCGGCCATCCCGTGCTCGCGGACGCCGAAGAAGATCTGGCGCCCGCCGGGCTCGTCAGCGCTCATCACGCCGGCGTCGGCGATGGCGGTGCCGGTGTTGCCGGTGAGGTCGGCGCCGCCGCCGACCAGGCCCGGCACGGTCTCGATGAGGGCCTGCAGCACCTTGCCCGAGGCCTGGCGGGTGGCCATGGACTCGTCGAGGCCGAAGCTCGGCAGGGCCTTCTCCCAGCCGGGCAGGCCTTCCGCGTCGAGGCAGCAGTCGAGGCAGGCTCGCTCGCCGTCGAAGGCGGCGAGGCGCTTCTCCCACTCCTCGCGCTCGGATCGGCCGCGCTCGCCTGCGCTGCGGTAGTAGGTGAGGACGTCGTCGGGCACGTGGAACGCCTCGTCGGGCAGGCCCATGACCTCCTTGGCCTCGCGGATCGTGTCCTCGTCGAAGGCCAGGCCGTGGGCCTTCGGGGAGTCGGTGAGGCTGGGAGAGGGGAAGCCGATGTGGCTGCGCAGGATGATGATGGTCGGCGCGCCGGTGTTGGCCTTGGCGCGAACCAGCGCGGCCTCGAGAGCGTCGAGGTCCTCGGCGACCTCCCCGATCTCGTCGACGTTCCAGCCGTAGCCGCGGAAGCGGGCGGCGGCGTCGTCGGACAGCGACAGCTCGGTCGGCCCGTCGATGCTCACGTGGTTGTCGTCGTAGACGACGACGAGCTTGTCGAGGCCCTGGTGACCGGCGAGGGAAGCGGCCTCGTGGCTCAACCCCTCGGCCAGGTCACCGTCGCCGGCGATGACGAAGGTGTGGTGGTCGAAGAGCTCGGCGCCGAAGCGGGCGGCCAGCCAGCGCTCGGCCATGGCCATGCCGACGGCGTTGGCGAAGCCCTGCCCGAGCGGCCCGGTCGTGACCTCGATGCCGCGGGTGTGACCGACCTCGGGGTGGCCCGGGGTGCGCGAACCCCACTGGCGGAACGCCTTCAGTTCGTCCAGCTCCAGGCCGTGGCCGGTGAGGTGGAGCATCGAGTACTGCAGGATGCTGGCGTGGCCGGCGGAGAGCACGAAGCGGTCGCGGTCGGGCCAGTCCGGGTCGGCAGCGTCGTAGCGCAGCACCCGGGTCCACAGGACGTGGGCGAGGGGAGCCAGCGCCATCGCCGTGCCCTGGTGGCCGCTGCTCGCAGCGTGGGGGGCATCCATGGCCAGGCCACGGACCACGTTGATGGCCCGCTTCTCCAAGTCGGCGTCGCGCACTGATCGCTCCAGGTGGGGGACGGTCGAAGGGCTGCCCGCGGGCAGTGAGGGCTCGACCATACTCGGTGTCCTCGCGGGCTCCCCTGGGCCGAACGGCTGGATCAGTGATCGGCGAAGACCAGGATCGACGCGGTGAAGCCGTGCAGGAAGCTGCGTCCGCCCACCGGCCCGAGCTCACCGGCGCAGAACATGCCGGCCACGGCGGTCGTGTCGAGGGCCTCGGAGACCACGGCGGCATCGTGGTCCTCCACGCCGAAGAGGCGCTCACCCCGCCCGTTGCAGGTGAACACCAGAGCGCCCGTGCCCGAGACCCCGTCGAGGAGGGCCCGCAGGTCGTCGTCGGCGCTGGCGGCGTCGCGGACGTGGAACTGGACGGTGGTGCCCACCGCGATCTCGGACCCGACCGCGATGACCCCGCGGCCTCGGTCGGCGCCGAGCACCGGGCGGACGAGGAAGTCGCCCGGCCCGAACTCGATGCGGTGCTCGTCGATGGCGACCCCGAGCTGGACGCCCTTGGCCAGCAGCGCACGATCCTCGAGCGGGAGGTCGGTGGTGAGGTCGGTGAGGCGGTCGAGCGCGGGCTGGCCGGCCAGCTCGATGAGGAAGCCCCGGTCGGCGCGCGTGACCACCATCGGCTCGCCGACGGGCCGGCAGCCCTGGCTGACCACGGCCTGGGTCGGTGGGAGCACGACCCCGACCGCGCCGTCGTGATGGACCTCGCCGTCCAGCACGAGGGCGTTGCCACCGGGCTGCGAGGCCGCCGAAGCGAGGCCGCCGACGACGACGATGTCGGGTCGGGCGTCGGCGAGCTGGGTGAGGAACCCGTCGGCCGGGAACGAGTGCGGATCGGCGAGCAGCAGGATCGTGCAGCCGAGGGGCACGTCGGCGGGCACCCCCTGCACCATCACGGCCGGGCCGTCGCCGTCGTCGTGCACCGGCCCGGTGGCGAGGCGCAGCGGGCGCACCGGCTCGGTCCAGGCGGCCCACACCGACAGGGCCGGCACCTCCTCGGCCTCCTGCGCGCCGGCGAGGACCGAGGAGGCCGAGGCCCCGACCAGGGTCCCGGGCCGCAGCACCGTGGTGATCGCCGCCGAGATCTCACCGAGGAACTCCACGTGGGCGGAGCTGGCGAACACCACGACGAGGTCGGGCTCGACGCCGCGCTGCTCCACGATGGACCCGAGGACCTCACCCACCGCGTCGGCTGCCACCGGGTGCTGGGAGAGCGCGGCGGCGAAGGGCACGGTCAGGCCGTCCCGGGGACGAGCGTGTACGGGACGACCGTGGTGTGGCCGCCGTCGATGCTGCAGTGGGCCTCGACCGTGCCGTAGGAGTCGAAGGGCAGCTCGGCCCGCACGAGGCGGTAGGCGAACTTCCCCGGCTCGACCTCGAGCGGCTGGGCGTTGCGCGCGATCTGCTCGCCGTCGCGCAGGAACCGGACCTCCAGTGCGCCGGTGCCCCTTCCATCCGGGGCCTCGCGCACCAGGACGACCATGTGGGGGGCCATCGTGACCGGCGGCTCCTGCGGGGCGGCGGCAGAGAAGTGCACGCCCTTCAGGTCGATCTTGGTCGGTCCTCCGGCGAAGACCTGGTTGGTGTCGAGATCCTCGAAGAAGAGCGCGGCGACGATGTCCATGGGGTGGACGCTACCGAGGGAGCTTCAGCCCTCCCAGGCGACCTCGCCGGCGACGATTGTGCGCCGGAGGGCGAGGTCGGCGCGGTCGAGCACCACGAGGTCGGCCCGGGCGCCGACCTCGATGCGGCCGCGGGAGCGATCCCCGAGCACATCGGCCGGGGTGGTGGAGGCGGCGGTGAGGGCGTCGGCGAGGGGGACGCCGGCGGCCCCGACCACGTTGCGCACGGCGACATCCATCGCGAGCGCGCTGCCGGCGATCGTGCCGTCGGCGAGGCGCGGCGCGCCGTCGACCAACGTCACGTCGGCGGCCGCCAGGTGCCCGGCCCTCCAGGCCACCGCGTCGGTGACCAGGGCGATGCGGTCGGCGCCCTTCGTGCGGAAGGCGGTGCGGAGCAGGGCGGGGTGGACGTGGACGAGATCCGCGATGAGCCCGGCCACCACGCGGTCGTCGGCGAGGGCGGCGCCGGCCACGCCCGGCTCGCGCTGGTGCAGCGGACCCATCGCGTTGAACAGGTGCGTGACCATCGTGGCCCCGGCGTCGAACACCTCGTCGGCCCGCGCCGAGGTGGCGCCGGAGTGGCCGATGCTCACGACCGTGCCGCGGGCCGCCAGGGCCTCGGTGGCGGCAACGGCGTCGTGCTGCTCGGCGCCGATCGTGACGAGGGCGACCACCTCGGGGAGCTCGGCGAGCCAGTCCAGGTCGATCGGCAGGACGCGGCGTGGGTCGTGGGCCCCGGTGTGCTGGCCGAGGAAGGGACCCTCCAGGTGGGCGCCGAGGACCGTCGGCCGTGGCCCTCCCCGGGCGCTCGCGGTGGCGATCCGCTCCAGTGCGGGTCCGTAGCGCTCGAGGCGCTGGGTGACCAGGGTCGGGAGCCAGGCGGTCACCCCGGTGGCGGCCAGGAGCCCGTCGACGCGATCCCAGTCGGCCCCGTCGGCGATGGCCACGTCCACGTCGTCGACGCCGTTGACCTGCAGGTCGACGAAGCCGGGAGCCGCCACGGTGCCGTCACCGGGATCGGACCCGGAGCGGACGTCGACGATGCGCCCGTCCCGCACCTCGATCTCCACCGGCCCGGCCAGCTCACCGGCCGGACGGCCGGGCAGCAGGGCGGCGGCGGCCCGGACGATGGTCGGGGTGGTGCTGGGCACGGCAGGACCGTACCGGAGGGTCGTCGGGGTCGGACCGTCCCGGAGGTGGCATCTCGGCGGGCAGTAGCCTCCCGGCGGTGTCCGACCGAGATCCTGGCTCGACCAGGGAAGCCATCCTCGACGCGGCCCGCACGGCCTTCGCCGAGCGCGGCTACGCCGGAGCGTCGCTCGGGGACATCGCCAAGTCGGTCGGCATCGCCAAGGCCAGCCTCCTGCACCACTTCTCGAACAAGGACGAGCTCTACCGAGAGGTGTTCGAGCGGCTGCTGGCCCAGTGGTTCGTGCGGGTCGAGGAAGCCGTCGAAGGCCCCCAGGAGGGGTGGACGCAGTTCGACCACGTCCTGTCCGCCGGCTTCGAGTTCTTCGCCGAGAACCCCGACCTGGTGCGCCTGGTGCGTCGCGAGGCGCTCGACGGCGGCCACTTCGGCGTCGACCTCGGTGCCGCGCTGCGCCCGATGTTCGAGCAGGCCGTCGGCTACCTCGAGGCCCAGATGAAGGAGGGTCGGTTCCGCCACCACGACCCGGAGCAGCTGGTCATCAGCGGCCTCGGCGCCGTGCTGTCGTACTTCTCCGACCTGCCCTTCATCGAAGGCCTGCTGGGCCGGGACCCCCTCGCCGCCCAGGAGCTGGTCCGCCGCCAGGACCACATCCGCGAGTTCTTCCGCGCCGCCCTCGAGCCCTGAACGAACTGGCAGGCCGCCCGTCACATCGGGTCCGCGTCGAGGAGATATGGGGGCAAACCCCCATATCCCTGGAGCCCTGACCGGGCGACGCTGCACCCGTGCTCCTCGCAGAAGCGGTCTCGATCTCCGGCGACGTGGTCCTGCTCGTCCTCCTGGTCCTGCTCATCGTGCTCCTCACCGGCGTGAGCGTCGTCGTGGGGACGGCCATCGCGGCCCGCCGCCACGCTCGCACCGGCTCCACGGCGTCTGCGGTGGTCGCCGCGGTCGGGGCAAGCCTCGAGCTGCTCGTGTTCGTCGCCGCAGCAGTCCAGGCCGAGCCCATCACGATGGCGATCTCCGGCGGTGCGCTCCTGGTGGCGGGCGTCGCCTACGCGACGGCGAACCGCGCCCACCCGACACCGTGAACATCGCAGACCTCGCGTGGGCAGGGTCGACGGCGCTGATCGTCCTCGCCGTGTGGGTCGAGACGATGACCGACCTGGTCAGACCCGACCGTTGGCGCCGCAGGCTCCACGACCTCGCCGGCGGCGCCCTCCTCGCCGTCGCCAGCCTCCCTGCAGCGTTCGTCGCCGCGATCGTCGCCCGGAGCGTGTGGCCGGTGCTCAGCCGCACCGCACCGTCGACGGTCGCTGCGGCGACCGACCACCCGCTCCTCGGGTTCGTGGTGGCGTTCATCGTGTGGGACGCGCTCGGCTGGGTCGACCACTGGATCGGGCACCGCACCCGGATCGGCTGGGTGACCCACCGGCCCCACCACGGCGGCAGCTCGTTCAACCTGACCCTCGCGCTGCGACAGTCGCCCTACCCGCTTGCCGGCATCGCCCTCCTGCCCCTCGTCGCGCTGACGGGAGTCCCCTTCGAGACGGCTGCGATCGCCGTCGCCGTGTCGAACACCTGGCAGGCGATGGTCCACACGCAGGCCCGGCTGCCCCTGCCCGGTTGGCTGGAGAAGGCGGTGATGACGCCCGCCACCCACGAGGTGCACCACGACCACGGCGGCGTGGTGAACCTCGGTCCCGTCCTCACGCTCTGGGACCGGGCCGCGGGAACCTACTGCGCCCCACCAGGACACCCGCACGAACCGCGACACCACGACTGCCGGTTCGGGACCGGGGTTCCGGGGGGAGGCCAGGCGCGCCACTACGGTTGCCCGCCGTGCCCACGCTCTCCGAGGCCGACTCCAAGGCCCTCCTCGCATCCCACGGACTGCCCGTCGCCGGCGAACGCCAGGTGACCACCCCCGACGACGCCGCGAGCGCCGCGGGGGAGCTCGGCTTTCCGGTGGTCTGCAAGCTCGGCGGCGACTCGATCGCCCACAAGACCGAGCGGGGCCTGGTGCGCCTCAACCTCGCCGATGCCGGTGCCGTGCGCAGCGCGGCCACCGAGCTGCTCGACGCGGCCCGGCCCGAGGACGGCGAGGTCCACGTGCTCGTGGCGCCGATGGTCAAGGGCAACCGCGAGCTCATCGCCGGCCTGCACCTCGACCCGCAGTTCGGGATGACCGTCATGCTGGGCGTCGGCGGCATCCTCGCCGAGGCCGTGGCCGACGTGGCCTTCCGCCTCGCCCCGCTGACCGAGCGGGATGCCTTCGACATGATCGACTCGCTCGAGACCCAGGCGCTGCTCGGCCCGTTCCGCGGTGAGGACGCCGTCGACCGTGACCAGCTCGCCGCCGTGCTGCTGGCGCTGTCCCGGGCCGCCGAGGCCGACCCCCGCATCGTCGCGGCCGACCTCAACCCGCTCATCGTCACCGCAGACGGCACGCCGATCGCCGTCGACGCCCTGGTCGAGCTCACCGAGGAGACCTCCCCGGCGAGCGAGCAGAGCGCCAGCGGCGCTCGCCGGCAGGGAGGCGACGCGCAGCGAGCCGACCGCAGCAGCACGATCCCGACGCCCGAGCAGTTCCGGGCCCTGTTCGAACCCCGCGGCATCATCATCGCCGGCGCCTCCACCCACCCGGGCAAGTTCGGCTTCGTCACCCTGCACAACCTGCTGGCCGGCGGCTACAGCGGGCAGATCTTCGCGACCAACCGGGAGGGCTCCGAGGTGCTCGGCGTCCCCACGGTCCCCGACGTCACCGACCTGCCCGAGGGCGAGGCCGACCTCATCTTCCTGTGCACGCCCGCTGCGGCGAACCCCCAGATCCTCCGCGACGCCGCGTCCATCGGGGTGAAGGCCGCGTTCATCACCTCGGCCGGCTACGGCGAGGCGGGGGAGGAGGGCCTCAAGGCCCAGGAGGAGCTGAAGGCGCTGGCCACCGAGCTCGGCATGCTCGTGGCCGGCCCGAACGGCCAGGGCGTGGTGTCCACCCCCGCTCGCCTGTGCGCCCAGATCGTGGCCCCCATCCCACCGGCCGGCCGCATCGGCGTGGCCTCCCAGTCCGGCAACTTCGTGTCCAGCTTCGAGAACTACGCGGTGCAGACCGGCGTGGGCATCTCCCGGGCGGTCTCGGCCGGCAACGCCATCAACGTCACCGTGCCCGACTACCTCGACTTCTACGGCGACGACGACGCCACCGCCGTGGGCCTGGCCTACGTCGAGGGCATCCAGGACGGTCGGACCTTCGCCGAGCGGATGCGCTCGGTCGCCGAGCGCAAGCCGGTGGTCGTGGTCAAGGGCGGCGCCACCGCCGGCGGCCAGAAGGCGGCGGCCAGCCACACCGGCTCGCTCGCCTCCGACGACCGCGTCTTCGACGGCATGGCCCAGCAGGCCGGGATCAACCGGGCCGCCACCGTCGAAGAAGCCTTCGAGGCCGCCGCCACCTTCGCCACCCAGCCCCTCCCGCGGGGCAACCGGGTCGTGGTGATGACCACGGTCGGCGGCTGGGGCGTCGCCGCCGCCGATGCCATCTCGCACACGTCCCTGCGGCTGGCCGAGCTGCCCGAGGACCTGTTCGCGTCGATCGACGGCCTCCTGCCGCCCCGCTGGAGCCGGAACAACCCGATCGACCTCGCCGGGGGTGAGACCCGCGACACGATCCCCGAGATCATCGACCTGGTCACCAAGCACCCCGACGTCGACGCGGTCATCTACCTCGGCATCGGCATCCAGTCGAACCAGGCCGCCCTGCTGCGCACCGGTGGCTTCTACCCCGACCACGGCCTCGAGCGGATGGCCGGCTTCCACGAGAAGCAGGACGCCCGCTACGCCGAGGCGGCCTGCGACGCCTCCGACGCCTACGGCAAGCCGGTGCTCGTGGCCACCGAGCTGGCGGTCACCCACCCGGACAACCCCGGCCCCCGCACCGTGCGCGAGCGCGGTCGCCTGGCCTACTCCTCGGCCAACCGCGCCGTCGCCGCCCTCGACCACCTGTGGCGCCACCAGCAGTGGCGCCAGGCCCGGGGGCTCGACCGCACCTCGTGACCGACAGCGCAGACGCACCCCGGGCGGGGGGCTGGCGCCACCGACTCCTGGTGGTGCTGCCCGTGCTCGCGCTCGGCGCGCTGATCGCTGCGTCGCTGGTCATGGTCGAGCGCCTCGACGAGGACCCGGTCGGCGAGCCCGCGCTCGGCGACGTTCGACCGGCTGTGCCGCTGCTGTCCGTGCGGCGCGACCTCGCCCCCCTCGCCGACGAGGCGGCAGAGCGCCGGCTCGTCACCCGGCTGGGCGCGTTCGTCGGCGGCCTGCCCGCCGACACGTGCCTGAGCGTCGATGCCGGAGACGTCCGGTTCGACCACCGCGCCGACGACCCTCAGGTGCCGGCGTCGGCCACCAAGATCCTCACCGGGGTCGCCGCCCTCATCGCGCTCGGTGGCGACCACCGCTACACGACCACCGTCTCCACGCCGACGCCGCCGCTGGACGGCGTCGTCGCCGGGGACCTGCACCTGATCGGCGGTGGCGACCCGATCCTCGCCCAGGCCGAGTACGCCGCCCGGTACCGCCGGCCGCAGCGCTTCTCGGACCTGCGGGCCCTCGCCGAAGCCGTCGCTGCCGCCGGCGTCGTGCGGGTCGAGGGAGCCGTCGTCGGTGACGAGTCCCGCTACGACACCGAGCGCTACCACCCCGCTTGGCCGCCGCGCTTCATCACCCAGGACCAGACCGGGCCGCTCTCGGCCCTGATGGTGAACGACGGCTTCGCGGAGTGGCCGGCCACCGGCGCCGGGCCGGTGGAGCCGGCGCCCGATCCCGCCGCCCACGCCGCCGAGGTCTTCCGCCTCCTGCTGGAGGAGCGGGGCGTCACCGTCGGGGCCGGCTCCCGCTCGGGGCCGGCGCCGGCCGGGGCCCCGGTCGTGGCCGAGCACCGCTCGCCGCCGATGCGCGACGTCGTGGGCCAGATGCTGTCCGAGTCCGACAACGCGACCGCTGAGCTGCTCGTGAAGGAGCTGGGCCTGCAGGTCGGCGGCGCCGGCACCTTCGCCGCAGGCGCGGCAGCGGTGACGCGGGTGCTCGCCGAGGCGGGCTTCGACGTGGCCGGCACCTCCGTGGTCGACGGCTCCGGGCTCGCCTCGGGCAACGCGCTCGACTGCGAGCTGCTCATGGCCCTGCTCGAGCACCCGCCGACGGCCGATGCCGTCCGCGACGGCCTGGCCGTCGCGGGGGAGTCCGGCACGCTGGCCGAGCGCTGGCAGGACACCGCCCTCGCCGGACGCATCCGGGCCAAGACCGGCACCCTGAACCAGGTCACCGCCCTCGCCGGCGTCGCTGCGACCGACGGTGGGAGCGACGCGACCTTCGCGCTGGTCGTCAACGTGCCCGAGCCCGAGCGCATCCAGCTCGAGACGATCGCCGCCCAGCAGCAGCTGGCCGAGCTGCTGGTGGCGCACCCGGACACCCCGGACCTGTCGGCCTTCGCTCCGTAGCCGCGGCGGTTCCGCAGCCGCTGCCAGAACTTCAGGTGCTCCGCAGGAGGCGACCGGGACGGGCCCCGGTGAACTCGTCGGCGGTGCGGGTGACCACGCCGCCGACGATCGTGTGCTCGTAGCCCTCGGCCTCCTGCAGGAAGCGGGTGCCGCCGGCGGGCAGGTCGGCGACCAGGTGGGGCTCGCGCAGGGTGAGCCCGTCGAGGTCGATGACGTTCAGGTCGGCGCGCAGGCCCTCGGCGACCCGGCCGCGATCGGCGAGGCGGAACAGGTCGGCGGTGTCGGCGGTCATCTTCTTGACCGCAGCCTCGAGCGGCAGGCGGGCCCCCTCGCGGTCGCGGACCCAGTGGGTGAGCGTCCACGTCGGCGTCGAGGCATCGCAGATCATGTTGCAGTGGGCGCCGCCGTCGGCGAGGCCGATCACCGTGCCCGGCTCGCTGATCATCTCGTGGAGGGCGTCGCCGTTGCCCTCGCTGTTGCCGAACAGCGTCATCATCGAGATGGCCTCGCCGTCGCGCTCGAGGAGCGCGTCGTAGTACACCTCGATCGGGTCTCGACCCTGGGCCTCGGCGATGCCGGAGAACGACTGCTCGTAGGTCTGCTCGTAGTCCACGGGGTCGCCGAGGGGGTAGGTGCGGGCGAAGGTGTCGAGCAGCTGGGCCGCCGTGGGCATGGCGTCTCGGAGGACCGCCATCATCTGGCGGCTCTCCTCGATGAGCGTGGCCCGGAGGTGCGGGTCGCGCATGCGCTCGACCTTCTCGGCGAGCGGCAGGTCGACCAGCGGGGCGAAGCTCGGCGCGGTGAGGAACCGGTGGCGAGCGCCGAGCCCGAGCAGCACGCCGAAGGGCCGGGCCGCGACCTGCGCGGTGATGTCGACCCCCTGCTCCCGGGCCCGGGCGACGAGGTCGAGGTGCTTGCGCCAGCTGTCGGGCGCCCAGTCGTACTGGAGCTGGAGGTAGGTGACCGGCACGCCCGTCTCGGCCCCGAGCCGGCACATCCACTCGATCTCGGATTCGGGGGAGACGTGGTCGTCGCTGACGATGCCCGACGGGGCGACCTCGAACACGCCGCGGCCGACCTCGCCGATGGCGCGGGCGATGGCGAAGAGCTCGTCCTCGGCGGCGAAGGTGCCAGGCACCGGGTCGCCCGAGATCGAGGTGTGGCCGATGGTGCGCGAGGTGGAGAACCCCATGGCCCCGGCCTCGATGGCCCGGGCGACCAGCTCGGCCATGCGGGACACGTCGTCGGCCGTGGCCGGCTCGTTGCGGGCGCCGCGGTCGCCCATCACGTAGGTGCGCAGGGCGCCGTGGGCGATCATGGCGCCGACGTCGGCGGTCCACCGCCGCTCGGCGAGCACGTCGAGGTAGTCCTCGAAGCTCTCCCAGCCCCACGTCATGCCCTCGTTGAGCGCCGTGCCGGGGATGTCCTCCACGCCCTCCATCAGCTCGACGAGGAACTGCTCCTTGCCGGGCTGCACGGGTGCGAAGCCGACGCCGCAGTTGCCCATGACCACCGTCGTGACGCCGTGCGGGGTGGAGGGGGCGAGCTCCTCGTCCCAGGTGGCCTGGCCGTCGTAGTGGGTGTGCACGTCGACGAAGCCGGGCGTGACGATGCGGCCGGCGGCGTCGATCTCGCGGGCACCCTCGGGCAGATCGGGGCCGATGGCGGCGATGCGGTCGCCCTGCACGCCGACGTCACCGATGGTGGGCGTGGCCCCGGTGCCGTCGACGACCAGGCCGCCGCGGATGACGAGATCGAACATGGTGGTCCCCCTTGGAAACAGCTGTTGCCGACACGGTAGGTCGCGGCACGCACGCCCGGCGTCGGTCGTAGGGTCGCCGTCGTGCCGGCGATGCCCATGTTCCCCCTCGGCTCCGTGCTGTTCCCCAGCCTGGTGCTGCCGCTGCACATCTTCGAACCCCGCTACCGGGCGCTGATCAGCGACGTGCTCGACGGTGACGGGGAGTTCGGCGTCTGCCTCATCGAGCGGGGAGCCGAGGTCGGGGGTGACGACGTGCGCACCGCGGTGGGCACCGTCGCGCAGGTCCACGAGGCCGAGGAGCTCCCCGACGGGCGCTGGGCCGTGGTCGCTGTCGGACTCCGGCGCATCCGGGTGGAGCGCTGGCTCCCCGACGACCCCTATCCCCGTGCCGAGGTCGTCGACCTGCCCGACCCGGTCCCGTCGGCGTCCGAGGTGGCTGCGCTGCCCGAGGTGGTGTCCCGGCTGCGCGGCGCCCTGGCCCGGTCGGCCGAGCTCGGCGACACGACGACCCCGGCGACCATCGAGCTGTCCGACGATCCGGTCCTGGTCAGCCACCAGGCCAGCGCGCTCGCCCCGATCGCCACCATCGACCAGCACGCGCTGCTGGCCGCCGAGACCGTCGGGCTCCGCCTCGCCCGGCTCGGCGACCTGCTCGCCGACGCGATCGAGGTGCTCGACCTGCGACTGGGAGCGGACGGTCCCGAGGCCTGACCGGCTCGTGATCGGGTAGGGGGGTGGTTGCCCGGAACTGACCGGACCGGGTAGAACGCCGGGCAGCCGACCGAGGAGCAGCGTGGCCGCAACCAGACCCACACCGAAGTCGACGTCCGACGCGACGGTCCGACCCGCGGCCACCCGCGCCGAGAAGAAGCGCACCGGCGACAAGAGCGTCGCCACGGTCGTGTCCGAGCTGTGGACGCTGACGATCGACTACGCGAAGCAGGAGATCAAGGACCCGCTCACGGGCCTGGTCTCCTACGTCGTGTGGGGCATCGCCACCATGATCCTGGTCGGCATCGGCTCCATCCTGCTGGCCATCGGCGCCCTGCGAGCCCTGCAGACCCAGACCGGTTCCACGTTCACGGGCAGCCTGTCGTGGGCCCCCTACGGCATCGTCCTGTTCGGCGCCGTGATCGTGCTCGGCTCGGTCGGCGCCCTCATCATGCGAGGGAAGAAGTAGTGGCCACCGACAAGATCACCCGCGACGACATCGAGGCCAAGCTCCGCGAGCTGAAGGAGGACGTCGACGACACCACGGAGTCGGCCAAGTCCTACGCGGCCGCAGCGGCCGCCGGCGTCGTGGTCCTCGTGTTCCTGGTGGCCTTCGCCGCCGGCAAGAAGCGCGGCCGGCGCAAGTCGACCGTCGTCGAGATCCGACGGATCTAGCTGGTGGCCGTCCCCGGGTTCGCCAAGGCTGCCGCCTGGGCCGAGCTGCGGGCCCGCTCCGACGGGCTCCGCGGGTCGTCGTCCGCGTGGATGGCGATCTGGGTCCTGCTCACCGGCTACCGCTACATCAAGCGCAAGGCCGCACCCGAGCCGGTCGTCATCCGCGAGCGCCTCGAGCCCGGCCAGCAGCTGGTCGTGACCCACTTCGCCAAGGGCGCCGCGCCCGACGATCCGGTGGCGAGCCGCCGCCGTCGCCGACGCCGCAGCTGAGGTCGCCAGGAGCGGACTGCCGCGCCGGGACGGCCAGCAGCCAAGATGGACGGTGCATGAAGGTGCTCCTGCGCAACCCCCGGCGCGAGCTCGACGTGGACGGCCCGGTGCGCGTCGACACGCTGCTGCGTCGCCTCGAGATCAACCGCGAATCGGTGCTGGTCATCCGCAGCGGTGAGCTGGTGCCCGGCGACGCCGAGCTCGGCGACGACGACGTGATCGAGATCCGCCCCGTGATCTCCGGCGGGGCCTGACGTGAAGTGCCGCACCTGCCGGGGCCCGGCGATCATCGACCTGAAGGCCCACAACGCCAACTTCTGCGCCGAGCACTTCCTCGCGTTCTGCCGCGAGCAGGTGGCCCGGGCCATCAAGAAGCACCGCATGCTCGGCCCCGACGAACGGGTGCTGGTCGCGGTGTCCGGGGGCAAGGACTCCCTGGCCGTGTGGGACATCCTCCTCGAGCTCGGCTACCAGGCCGACGGCTTCGTGATCGGCCTCGGCATCGGTGAGTACTCGGAGACCTCCACCGGCTACGCCCGTGCCTTCGCCAGCGAGCGCGGGCTGACCCTCCACGAGACCTCCCTGCGCGACGACCACGGCTTCGACGTCCCCACCGCCGCTGAGGTCACCCGCCGCGTGCCCTGCTCGGCGTGCGGGCTCAGCAAGCGCCACCTGTTCGACAAGGCCGCGATCGACGGCGGCTACGACGCCGTCGCCACCGGCCACAACCTCGACGACGAGGCCGCCGTGCTGTTCGGCAACACCCTGCGCTGGAACACCGAGTACCTGGGTCGCCAGCGGCCCGTCCTGCCCGCCCGCGACGGCTTCCCCCGCAAGATCAAGCCGCTCGTCCGCCTCGGTGAGCGCGAGATGGCTGCGTACTGCGTCATCCGCGGCATCGACTACATCGTCGAGGAGTGCCCCATGGCCGCCGGAAACAAGCACCTGCGGTACAAGGAGGCCCTGAACGCCATCGAGGCCGAGTCGCCGGGCTCGAAGCACGCCTTCTACCACGAGTTCCTGAGCAAGGCGGCCGACCGCTTCGCCGACGACGCGGCCGGCGCGATCGCCGACGGCACCTCCGAGCTGGGCACCTGCACCCGCTGCGGGTCACCGTCGTCCAACGAGGTCTGCGCCTTCTGCCTGCTCGTCGAGCGCACCGCCGACGCCGTGCCGGTCACCCTCGGCGAGCGCCGGGGAGCCCGACGATGACCGCGTCGCCGGTCACCGGCCCCATCCCGGGCGACGACCCCGAGAAGCGCTTCGTCGAGGGCGACGACGTGCTCCTCATCGACCGCAAGCGCCGCCGCTACCTCGTCACCCTCGCGTCGGGCAAGGAGTTCCACAGCCACGCCGGCGTGCTCGCCCACGACCAGCTGCTCGGCTCCGTGGAGGGCACCACCTACCGCACGACGCTCGGGCAGTGGCTGCTCGCGCTGCGCCCCACGCTGAACGACATCGTGCTCAAGATGCCCCGCGGCGCCCAGGTGATCTACCCCAAGGACATCGGCCCGATCATCATCATGGCCGACATCCACCCCGGCGTCCGGGTGCTGGAGTCCGGCGTCGGATCGGGCGCGCTCTCCATGGGCATGCTGCGCGCCGGCGCCCAGATCACCGGCTACGAGGTGCGCGAGGACTTCGCCGAGCGGGCCCAGGCCAACGTCGAGCGCTTCGCGCCGGCGGTGGCGTGCAACTACGACGTCCAGATCCGCGACTGCTACGAGGGCATCGACGAGCGGCACCTGGACCGCGTCGTGCTCGACCTCCCCGAGCCGTGGCAGGTCGTGCCCCACGCCGAGAAGGCGCTGCGCACCGGCGGCATCCTCGTCGCCTACACGCCCACCATCGGGCAGGCGTCGCGCCTGCGCGACACGCTGGTGGAGTCCCGCTTCGCCTTCGAGGAGACCCTCGAGGTGCTGCAGCGGACCTGGCACATCGAGGGCCAGTCGGTGCGACCCGACCACCGCATGGTCGCCCACACCGGGTTCCTGACCAGCGCCCGCCTGCTGGCGGAGTGACGCACCGGCCCCCTCCCGCGCCGTGAACCTGCTCGACCTCATCCTGCTGGGCACCGGGGTCCTGGCCATGGTGGGTGGCTACCGGCTCGGCTTCCTCACCCGCACCGCGTCGTGGGTGGGCATGGCGGTCGGGCTGTTCCTCGGCGCCAGGACGCTGCCGTGGCTGGTGGAGCAGTTCGAAGGGGAGAGCCCGGCGAGCCTGCTGCTGCTCGGGGGCATCGTGCTGCTCGTGGGCTCGTTCCTGGGCCAAGCCGTCGGCGTGGTGGTCGGCTCGAGGCTCCGGGTGAACCTGCAGGGGACCGAGTGGTCGATCGTCGACCGCGCCTTCGGCGCCGTGGCCGGCGCGCTCGGCATGGTCGTCGCGGTCTGGCTGCTCCTGCCGACCATGGCCGAGGTGCCGGGCGCCTTCTCCTCCCAGGCCCGCAACTCGGTCATCGCCCGCAGCGTCGACCGCATCATGCCGGCGCCACCCGACGCCCTGGTCGCCCTGCGGCGCCTCGTGGGCGAGGACCAGTTCCCCCGGGTGTTCGACGCCATGCGCCCGGCGCCCGACGTGGGCCCGCCGCCCACGGATGCCCAGATCACGCCCGAGGTCGTTGCCGCGGTCGCGCCGTCGACCGTCAAGGTCAGCGGCATCGCGTGCAGCCGGGTGCAGGAGGGCAGCGGGTTCGTCACCGTCGCCCCCGACGTCGTGGTCACCAACGCCCACGTCGTGGCCGGCCAGACCGAGACCGAGGTGGAGCTGACCGACGGGTCCCGCCTCGACGCCGCCGTCGTGGTGTTCGACCCCGACCGGGACCTGGCCGTGCTGCGGGTGCCGGGCCTGGACCGCTCCCCGCTGCCCATCCTCGACGCACCCGACGGTGTGTCGGGCGGGGTCTTCGGGCACCCGGGCGGCGCGCCGCTGCGGGTGCAGCCGTTCCAGGTCGGCGACGAGGTCCGTGCCGTGGGCACCGACATCTACGACCAGCGCCGCACCGAGCGGGAGGTGCTGATCCTCGCCTCCGCGCTCCGTCCCGGTGACTCGGGCGCCGCGCTGGTCGACGGGGCGGGCAACGTGATCGGCGTGGCCTTCGCCATCGCCCCCGACGACCCCGACGTCGCCTACGGCCTCGACGTGCCCGAGCTGCAGGCCGTCCTCGCCGGCGACCTCGCCACACCGGTCGAGACCGGACCGTGCCTGCGATGACCGACCACGGCACCCACGATCCCGGCACCGACGACCCGGCCGACGAGCTTGTCCCGCTCGAGCGCCGCGTCCTCAGCCTGTGGCGGCTGCGGGCCGCCATCGCGCTCGCCGTCTGGGTCGCGCTGGTGCTGGCGGCCGGCGTCGGCGTGGGGGAGGTGCTCGGGGGCAGCCTCGCCGCCCTGGTGCTCGCCGTCGTCGGCGGCCTCGTCGTGCGGTGGTGGACGTCGCTCGTCTGGCGGGCGTGGCAGTTCCGGGTCGGCGACGGCGCACTGCACCTGCGCCACGGGGTGGTCACCCGCCGGGAGTCGACCATCCCGTACCACCGGGTCCAGCACATCGACCTCGAGGCCGGCCCGCTCGAGCGGCGGATGGGGCTGACGTCGCTGATCCTGCGCACCGCCTCCGCATCGAGCGACTCGACCGTGCCCGGCATCGACGCGGCGGAGGCCGAGGCGCTGCGGACCCGGATCCTCGCCCTGGTCGGCACCGGCGACGCGGTCTGACGTGGTCGACCTCCGACGCTCCCGCCGGACCTCACCGCTCGGCGCCGCGTTCGAGGTGGTGTCGCCCGACCGGGTGCGGAACCTGCTGCCGGTGGCGATCGTGGCCATCTCCTCCGGGCGGGTCGTGCTCGTCCTGCTCATCGCCGGGGCGATCTCCCTCGTCGCCGGCGTGCTCGGCTGGCTGCGCCGGGTGTGGTCCTTCGACGGCGACGTCCTGCACCTCGACGAGGGGGTCTTCGTCCGGAACCAGCGCCGGATCCCCGTGGACCGCATCCAGCACGTGGAGCTCGAGCGCAGCCTCCGGCACCAGCTCTTCGGCCTCGCCGCGGTGCGGGTCGAGACGGCCGGCGGGTCCGGGGCCGAGCTGCGCCTCGACGCCATCGCACGGGACGAGGCCGAGGCGCTCCGCTCCCAGGTGCTGGACGCGCTGCGAACGAGGGCGGCGCCGCCGGACGCGGCCGTGGGGGAGCCGGACGGATGGGATGCCGCGCGGCACGGCCCGGTCCCGCCACCACCACCGGCGCCCCGGGAGGTGCTGGTCCGCCTGCCACCAGGCCGGCTGCTCCTCGCCGGCATCACCGGTCCCGAGGTGGTGGCCGTGCTGGCGTCGCTGGTGTTCGCGGTCGATGCGCTGGCCGACCTCGGCGTCGACCCCGACGAGATCGGTCGGGTGGAGCTCGGCCGGTCGGCCGTCGCCCTGCTCGTGCTGGTCGGCGTGCCGGTGTGGTTCCTCGTCGCCGGCCTGATCGCCGTGGTCCGCAAGTGGGACCTCACGGCCAGCATCAGCGGCGACGAGCTGCGGGTCACCTACGGGCTGCTCCGCAAGCACGAGTTCGTGGTCCGCACCAGCCGGGTGCAGGACGCCCGCATCGCGCAGCGCCTGCTGCTGCGCCCCTTCGGTCGCGCCGACCTGCGGGTCCGCAGCGCGGCATCCGGCGGGGGCGATGCCAGCCAGGTCGACATCCCCCTCCTCGACGCGGCCGAGATCGACCGCGTGCTCGCCCGGGTCCTGCCCGCCGCGGTGCCGCGACCACGGCTGCACCCCGCCCCGCCGGCCGCCCGCCGGCGCGCCCTGGTCCGTGGCGGTGTCGGCGCGCTCCTCGGCGCCACCTCCCTCTCCGTTCTGGCAGTGCTGACGTCGCGCTGGTGGCTGGTCCCGGCGGCGGTCGTCCTCGTGCTCGGCCCGCTGCTCGGGGAGCTGTCCTACCGGGGGCTCGGCTGGGCCGAGGCGAGCGACGTCCACCACAGCCGCTCGGGCGCCCTCGCCCGGCGCACCTCCATCGTCCCCGAAGCCCGCGTCCAGTCGGCCGCCGTGGTCGCCTCGCTGTTCCAGCGCCGCCGCGGTCTGGCCTCGGTGCGCCTCGACCTGGCCAGCAGCGCGGTGGGGGTCCTGGACCGGGATGCGGGGGAGTGCGGCCACATCGCCGCCGCCGTGACGACCTGAATCCCCACGGGCAGGCGTTCCGAGTGCCTCGTACGGTGGCGCCATGACAGGGATCGATCTCGACCGGGCCGTCGACGAGGCCCGGGCCCGCTACGCCGCCGCCCGTCCCATCAGCGCCAGCTGGTCCGAGCGGGCCGCGCGGGTGCTGCCGGGCGGCAACACCCGCTCGATCCTGCACTTCGAGCCCTTCCCCTTCCGGGTCGACCGGGCGGCCGGCAAGCACCTTTGGGACGTCGACGGGCACCGCTACGTCGACCTGCTCGGCAACTACACCGCCGGCCTCCTCGGTCACTCGCCCGCGCCGGTGCTGGCCGCGGCGAAGGAGGCGCTGTCGTCGGGCTGGTCCCTCGGCGCGGTCCACGAGGACGAGGTGCGCCTGGCCGAGCTGCTCGTCGAGCGGTTCCCGTCCCTCGAGCAGGTCCGCTTCACGAACTCCGGCACGGAGGCCAACCTGATGGCGCTGGCGGCCGCGACCCACCACACCGGCCGGCGCCGGATCCTGGTCTTCCGCAACGGGTACCACGGGGGCGTGCTCACGTTCGGGCGCGACGACGACCCGGTCAACGTGCCCCACGACTGGCTCCTGTGCGACTACAACGACATCGACGGGATGGAGCAGGTCTTCGCCCGCCACGGGTCCGAGATCGCGTGCGCCCTCGTGGAGCCGATGCAGGGCTCGGGCGGCTGCATCCCGGCCGACCCCGAGTTCCTCCGGGCGCTGCAGCAGCAGTGCCGCGACGCCGAGGCGCTGCTGGTGTTCGACGAGGTCATGACCTCACGGTTCTCGGCCGGAGGCGCCCAACAGCTCCTCGGGATCACGCCGGACCTGACCACGCTCGGCAAGTACCTCGCCGGCGGCCTCACCTTCGGTGCCTTCGGCGGGCGGGCCGACGTGATGGCCCACTTCGACGCCGGCCAGGGCGGCCGGCTCGGCCACGCCGGGACCTTCAACAACAACGTCGCGTCGATGGCCGGGGGCGTCGCCGCGCTGACCGAGCTGCTCCACCCGCCGGTGCTCGACGCGCTCCACGCGCGCGGCGACGCGCTGCGGGTGGCGCTGAACGACGCGTTCTCGGCCGCGGGCCTCCCCCTGTGCGCCACCGGCTCCGGCTCGCTCATGAACGTCCACGGCACCGCCGGGCCGGTCGCCTCGGCCCGGGACCTCCGGGGCGCCGACGACCGGTGGAAGGAGCTGTTCTTCTTCCACTGCCTCGAGGCCGACTTCTACGTGGCCCGCCGGGGCTTCATCGCGCTCAGCATCGAGATCACCGACGGCGACGTCGGCGCGTTCCTCGACGCCGTCGGGCGCTTCGATCCCGTGGGCGCGCGCAACGGGCGGCCCTGAGGCCGCCCGTTCCAGATGACGTGCTGTCGTCAGCGAGTTGCGAGGCGCCGCCGAGCAACTCGAAGCTCCCCGGAGGGGAGCCTCACACCTCGATGAAGATGCACTCGCCGGGGCATTCCTCGGCCGACTCGATGACGGCCTCCTCCTGCCCGGCGGGGACGGGGGCGACGGCTTCGGCGCCGCCCGGCTCGCTGAGGATCTTGTCGCCGTCCTTGACGTAGGCCAGGCCGTCGTCGAGGAGTGCGAACACATCGGGGGCGATCTCCTCGCACAGACCGTCGCCGGTGCAGAGATCCTGATCGATCCAGACCTTCATGTCGGTGTCGCCCTTCCTGCGGGTGCGCTTCGATGGCTGGCGATCGGGGGAGATCGCCGGTGCTCTGCACCCTACCGAAGGGATGAATAAGAACGGCAACTCCCGCGCAAACAATTCGGTGTGCGGTGCGCAGGGCAGGCCCGCAGGACCGGTGTATGGTCCGCGAACGCACCCGAACCGGGGAGTCCGGCCATGACCACAGGAAGCGACGGCGAGCGCAGCGAGGCGATCTCGCGCGAGCAGCTCGAAGCCCTCGAGGCCGAGGTGGTGGCGCTGCGCCAGCGGCTCCAGGACGCGCCCAAGCGGGTCCGAACGCTCGAGGAGCGCCTGCTGGAGACCAAGGGCCAGCTGTCCCAGGCCGTGTCACAGAACGAGAAGCTGAGCTACACCCTCCGCGAGGCGCGCGAGCACATCGCCGCGCTGCGCGAGGAGGTCGACAAGCTCACCCAGCCGCCCTCGGCCTACGGCACCTTCCTGCGGATGAACGACGACGGCACCGCCGACGTCCACGCCGGGGGGCGCAAGATGCGCGTGGCCGTGCACCCCGAGCTGGCCGAGGACGTCGACGCGCTGCCCCAGGGCGCCGAGGTCGTGCTCAACGAGAGCTTCAGCATCATCCTCTCCCGCAGCCCCGAGGGCCAGGGCGAGGTCGTGACCCTCAAGGAGGTCCTCGAGGACCGCCGACGGGCGCTGGTGGTCGGCCGGGCCGACGAGGAGCGCGTGGTGGAGCTGGTCGAGGAGCTGGTCGGCGAGCGGCTGCGCTCGGGCGACACGATGCTGCTCGACCCCCGCTCCGGTCTGCTGCTCGAGAAGCTGCCCCGGCCCGAGGTCGAGGAGCTCGTGCTCGAGGAGGTGCCCGACGTCGGCTACGACGACATCGGTGGCCTCGACGACCAGATCGAGCAGATCGCCGACGCCGTCGAGCTGCCGTTCCTGCACCAGGAGCTCTTCGCCGAGTTCGAGCTGCCGGCCCCGAAGGGGATCCTGCTCTACGGCCCTCCGGGTTGCGGCAAGACCCTCATCGCCAAGGCCGTGGCCAACAGCCTGGCCAAGAAGGTGGCCGAGTCCACCGGCAACGAGGCCCGCAGCTTCTTCCTCAACATCAAGGGCCCCGAGCTGCTCAACAAGTACGTGGGCGAGACCGAGCGCCAGATCCGCCTCGTGTTCCAGCGGGCCCGGGAGAAGAGCGAGGAGGGCTGGCCGGTCATCGTGTTCTTCGACGAGATGGACTCGATGTTCCGCACCCGCGGCTCGGGCATCAGCTCGGACATGGAGTCCACCATCGTCCCCCAGCTCCTGGCCGAGATCGACGGCGTCGAGTCGCTGAAGAACGTCATCGTCATCGGCGCCTCCAACCGCGAGGACCTGATCGACCCGGCCATCCTGCGCCCGGGCCGCCTCGACGTGAAGATCAAGATCGACCGCCCCAACGAGGTGTCGGCCGCCCAGATCTTCTCCCGGTACCTCACCGACTCCCTGCCCATCGACGGCACCGAGATCGAGAACCTCGGCGGCGGCGACGTCAACAAGGCCCTCGCCGCGATGGTCGAGTCCACGGTGGAGGAGATGTACTCCACCGAGGACCGCAACCGCTTCCTCGAGGTCACGTACCAGAACGGCGACAAGGAGGTGATGTTCTTCAAGGACTTCAGCTCCGGGGCCATGATCGAGAACATCGTGCGCCGGGCCAAGAAGCTGGCCATCAAGCGCCTCCTCGCCGGCGGCGACCGCGGCATCCGCACCGAGGACCTCCTCGCCTCCATCAAGCAGGAGTTCAAGGAGCACGAGGACCTGCCCAACACCACCAACCCGGACGACTGGGCCAAGATCTCGGGCAAGAAGGGCGAGCGGATCGTCTACGTGCGCACGCTCATCCAGAAGGACCCCGAGGCCGAGGACCTGCAGGGCGGCCGCTCCATCGAGCGCGTCGCCACCGGCCAGTACCTGTGACTCGAAGCGATACCCAGTTGCCGTTGCCGTCGATCGATCGACGGGGGCCGGCGTCGGGAGCGCCAGCGAGCAGCCGGCAGCGTTCCGACGCCCGAAGGTCCCCTTGGGGACCGAGGCGGAGGTAGCGAGGAATGGCTGTTCCGAAGATCGTCGGCATCGAGACCGAGTTCGGCATCGTCGCCCGCGGTGGTGGTGAGTCCAACCCGATCACCGCGTCGTCGGTGCTCATCAACGCCTACGTCCAGGAGCTGGTGCGCACCGGGCAGTCGGCCCGGACCGCCCCGCGGGTCGGCTGGGACTTCGAGGACGAGATGCCCCACGTGGACGCCCGGGGCACCACCCCCGGCGACGCCCGTCCCCCGGAGGTGGAGACCCACCTCGTGAACGCCGTGCTCACCAACGGCGCGCGCTACTACGTGGACCACGCTCACCCGGAGTGCTCCACGCCCGAGTGCGCCGATGCCCGCGAGGTCGTCGTGTGGGATCGGGCCGCCGAGGAGATCCTGCGGCGCTCGATGGCCGCCGCCGGGAAGCTGCTCGGGCCGGGCGAGGAGATCATCGTCCACAAGAACAACTCCGACGGCAAGGGCAACAGCTACGGCTGCCACGAGAACTACCTGCTGGCCCGGGACACCCCCTTCGGCCGCATCGTCCGCCAGATCACGCCGTTCTTCATCACCCGCCAGGTCTTCGCCGGCGCCGGCAAGGTCGGCGTGGAGGCCCCCGGTCTCACTGCCCAGGACATCCCCTACCAGCTGTCCCAGCGCGCCGACTTCTTCGAGGAGGAGGTCGGGCTCGAGACGACGCTGAAGCGGCCCATCGTCAACACCCGCGACGAGCCCCACGCGGATGCCAAGAGGTACCGGCGGCTCCACGTCATCATCGGCGACGCCAACATGAGCGAGGTCGCCACCTACCTGAAGGTGGGCACGACCGCCATCGTGCTGGCGATGATCGAGGACGACGAGCTCGGCATCGACCTGGCCCCGGCCGCTCCCATCACCGCGCTGCGCCAGGTGTCCTACGACGTCGGCCTGACGAGGCCCTTCGAGCTGGCCGCCGGCGGCACGATCACCGCGCTCGAGGCCCAGTGGGAGTACTTCGAGCGGGCCCGCAAGTACGCCGAGACCCGCGGCCTCGACGCCGTCGGCCACGAGGTCGGCGCCGACGTCATGGCCCGCTGGGAGGACGTGCTCACCAAGCTCGAGACCGATCCCACGCAGGCGGCCGACGTCGTCGACTGGGTGGCCAAGCGCCGCCTGCTCGAGGGCTACCGGGAGCGCCACGACCTCGAGTGGGGCGACCCACGGCTGGCCGCCATCGGCCTGCAGTACCACGACCTGCGACCCGAGCGGTGCCTGGCGGAGCGAGCCGGGCTGGCGCGCCTCGTGGGCGACGACGAGGTCGCCCACGCGGTGTCGAACCCGCCGGAGACCACGCGCGCCTACTTCCGTGGGCGGTGCCTGCAGAAGTGGCCCGACGCCATCGTGGCCGCGAACTGGGACTCGCTGGTCTTCGACGTGGGCGGCGACCCCCTCCGGCGGGTGCCGATGATGGAGCCGTCGCGTGGAACCGCGGAGCACGTGGGTACATTGATCGACGAGTGCGAGACGGCGGCCGAGCTGCTGTCCCGTTTGGGTTCGTGACACCGCGTCACGGACCGGCAAGACCCTGGAGCTCGTGATGGCTGAACGAGAACAGAAGCGAAAGTCCGCCCCGCAGCGCGACACCGAGACCGTCGAAGAGGTCCCGGCCGGCTCGGAATCCGGTGAGAAGATCAAGGCCGAGCTGGACGACCTGTTGGACGAGATCGACGACGTGCTCGAGCAGAACGCCGAGGACTTCGTGAAGTCCTACATCCAGAAGGGTGGGGAGTGAGCCGGCGGTAGTGTCCGCTGCGTGACGCTCCCGTTCTTCACCCCCGACGTCGATCCGGGTCCTGACTTCGCCGGCCTGCTGCGCCGGCAGGGTCGAGACCCCGAGACCCGCATCGCCGATGCTGCCAGCCACCCGCTGACCATCATGCACGGCACCACCGTCGTCGCGATCCGCACCGCAGGTGGCGTGGTCATGGCCGGCGACCGCCGGGCCACGTCCGGCAACCTGATCTCGCACCGATCGATGGAGAAGGTGTTCCCGGCCGACCGGTTCTCGGGTGTGGCCATCGCCGGCGCGGCAGGCCCGGCCATGGAGATGGTGCGCCTGTTCCAGCTCCAGCTCGAGCACTACGAGAAGGTCGAGGGCCACCACCTCAGCCTCGAGGGCAAGGCCAACCAGCTCAGCCAGATGGTGCGGGCCCACCTGCCCGCCGCCATGCAGGGCATGGTCGTGGTGCCGCTCTTCGCCGGCTACGACCTGCAGCGCGGGGTGGGTCGCCTGTTCGAGTTCGACGTCACCGGCGGCCGCTACGAGGAGCTGCACCACGCCGCCACCGGCAGCGGATCGCTCCACGCCGGCACGGTCGTCAAGATCGGCTACCGGGCCGAGATGGACCCCTCCGACGCCGTCGACCTCGCCATCCGGGCCCTGTTCGAGGCGGCCGACGACGACTCCGCCACCGGCGGGCCCGACCTGGTCCGGGGCATCTTCCCGATCGTGGCCGTCATCGACGCCGACGGCTACCGCCGCCTGGAGGACGACGAGATCCGTCGCCGCTTCGAAGGCCTGCTCGGCGACCTGTCGCCGTCCAACACCCGGGGCTCCGCCGACGGTGGCGCTCGCCCGGACCAGGAGGTCGAGCGATGAGCATGCCCTTCTACGTCGCACCCGAGCAGGTCATGAAGGACCGGGCCGACTACGCCCGGAAGGGCATCGCCAAGGGGCGCAGCCTGTGCGCCGTCTCCTACGACGACGGCATCCTCTTCGCCGCCGAGAACACCTCGAGCACGCTGCGCAAGATCTCCGAGATCTACGACCGCATCGCCTTCGCGGGCGTCGGCCGCTACAGCGAGTTCGACCAGCTGCGGGTCGCCGGCGTCCGCCACGCCGACATGAAGGGCTACGCCTACTCCCGCGAGGACGTGGACGCGCAGAGCCTGGCCAACGCCTACGCCCAGATGCTCAACCACACCTTCACCCACGAGATGAAGCCGATGGAGGTGGAGATCCTCGTGGCCGAGATCGGCGACGAGCGCGCCGGGGACGAGCTGTTCCACATCCTCTACGACGGCTCCGTCGTGGACGAGGACCGCTTCTCGGTGCTCGGCGGTGAGGCCGACGCGATCACGGCCCGGCTGGACGAGTCCTGGGCCGATGAGCTCGACCTCGGGGCCGCGCTGCGTGCTGCCGTGGGCGCTCTCGCCGGCGACGATCGCGCCCTCGGGGCCGACGACCTCGAGATCGCCGTGCTGGCCCGCTCCAACGGCCGCCGCAAGTTCGCCCGGATCGAGGGAGAGGCGCTCACCGCACTGCTCGGGTGACCGCGGAACCCGGGAAATGCAGTTGACAGTCACGTGACGGGCTGTAACCTGATCGCAACAGAGATCAGGAGCACGCCGTGACCATCGCCGAGCGCACCCACACCCAGACCGACACGGATCCGAGTCAGGTCGGCACGCGCCCGGGCGCCGGCGCGGACGATCCCGTCACCGGCCCGATGCCGGCCATCAGCCTCCACGACGGCCGGATGCAGGTCCACGTCCGGCGCGACGTCACGATCGTGACGCTCGACGGGGGCCTCGACGACGCCTTCGCCGCGGAGATCGCCCCCACCATCCCCGGTGCGCTCGCCGGCGCCGAGGCCGTCGTCCTCGACGTGGACCAGGTGACCCTGCTCGACCAGGCCGGCTTCGACATCCTCGCCGAGGCGTTCGGGACGGCCACGGCCGGGCTCGACTGCTGCATCGTCGCCTCCCGCCTGTCGGGCCGCATGGTGCTCGAGCGGTGGGGCGTGACCGAGCACCACGCCGTGTTCACGAGCGTGGCCGACGCCCTCCAGGCCCGTGCCTTCGCCGACAACGGCTACGGCGAGGGCTGGCAACCGGAGCCCCAGACCCACCGATAGGTTGCGGTGCGTGGAGCGCCGCATCTTCGGACTCGAGAACGAATACGGCGTCACGTGCACCCTGCGGGGCCAGCGGCGGCTCAGCCCCGACGAGGTCGCCCGCTACCTGTTCCGACGGGTCGTGTCCTGGGGCCGTTCCTCCAACGTGTTCCTGGCCAACGGCGCCCGCCTGTACCTCGACGTGGGCTCCCACCCGGAGTACGCCACGCCCGAGTGCGACGACCTCGTGGATCTGGTCACCCACGACAAGGCCGGCGAGCGCATCCTCGAACAGCTCCTCGCCAGCGCCGAGCAGCGCCTGCGCGAGGAGGGCATCCGCGGGGTCATCTACCTGTTCAAGAACAACACCGACTCGGCGGGGAACTCCTACGGCTGCCACGAGAACTACCTCACCAGCCGCCACGACGACCTCGGGTCCTACTCCGAGCACCTGATCCCGTTCCTCGTCAGCCGCCAGATCTACGCCGGCGCCGGCAAGGTCCTGCAGACGGCCCGGGGCGCGGTCTTCTGCCTGGCCCAGCGGTCAGAGCACATCTGGGAGGGCGTCAGCTCGGCCACCACCCGCAGCCGGCCGATCATCAACACCCGCGACGAGCCCCACGCCGACGCCGAGCGCTACCGGCGCCTCCACGTGATCGTGGGCGACTCGAACATGAACGAGTACACGAACTACCTGAAGGTCGGCACCACGGCGATCCTCCTCCGGATGCTCGAGGACCCGAACGTGGTCATGCGGGACATGACGATGGAGAACCCGATCCGGGCCATCCGCGAGATCAGCCACGACATCACCCTCCAGCGCAAGGTGCGCCTGGCCAACGGGCGCGAGCTGTCGGCCCTGGAGATCCAGCAGGAGTACCTGGACAAGGCGCTCACCTACGCCGCCCGGCGGGGCCTGCCCGACCAGGAGCAGCGGGCCCTGGACATGTGGCAGCACGTGATGCACGGCCTCAGCACCGACCCGCTCTCGCTGAGCCGGGAGTGCGACTGGGTGACCAAGCACCACCTCATCGAGCGCTACCGCAACAAGCACGACCTGGCGCTGAACTCGCCCCGGGTCGCGCTCATCGACCTGCAGTACCACGACGTCAACCGCGAGCGCGGCCTGTTCTACAAGATGCAGAACAACGGCCTCGTCGAGCGGATCTGCGACGACGACGCCATCGACGAGGCCATCGAGACGCCACCCCAGACCACCCGGGCCAAGCTGCGGGGCGACTTCATCCGCCGGGCCAAGGAGCGCAAGCGCGACTACACGGTGGACTGGGTGCACCTGAAGCTGAACGACCAGGCCCAGCGCACCGTGCTGTGCAAGGACCCGTTCAAGTCGAGCGACGACCGCGTCGACCGGCTCATCGCCAGCCTCTGAGGGCCACGGCAGCGTGCCCACCTTCGAGACGGCCGACGTCACCGAGGTGCTCCTGGAGCGCCCCGGCCTGCAGCGGGTGGGCACCACGGCCGGCCGGGCCTACGTCCTCACCCAGCTGATCGGCACGGTCGACGTGGGGGACCGCGTCGTCCTCAACACCACCGCCGTCGGCCTCGGGCTCGGCACCGGCGGGTGGCACGTCGTGCACTGGAACCAGTCCCGGGAGCACCTCGACCAGCCCGGCCCCGGCCACATCATGAAGGTGCGGTACACGTCGCTGCAGTGCGACACCGGCGCCGCCGAGGAGGACGGCGACGTGCCCGCCGACCTCGCCGGCACCCCGGTCGTCGTCGGCACGCTGCACAGCCAGGTGCCGCTCGTCGCCGCCGGGTACCTGCACCACCACCCCGACGCGCGCGTGGCCTACGTCATGACCGACGGGGCCTCGCTGCCCCTGGCCCTCTCCGACCTCGTCGTCGACATGCAGCGGGCTGCGCTGGTGCACGGCACCGTCACGGCCGGCCACGCCTTCGGCGGCGATCTCGAAGCGGTGTCGGTGCCGTCCGCGCTCACCCTCGCCGTCCACGAGCTCGGCGCCGACCTCGTCATCGTGGCCATGGGTCCCGGGGTGGTCGGCACCGGAGCGGCGCTGGGGACGACGGCCGTGGAGGCCGCCGCCGTGCTCGACGCCGCTGCCGCCCTCGGCGGAGACCCGATCTGCTGCGTGCGGGCCTCCTCGGCCGACCGGCGCGAGCGGCACCGGGGCGTGAGCCACCACGTCAGCACCGTGCTCGACCTGACCCGCTCCCGGGTCACGGTGCCGACCGTGCTGGGCGCCGAGCTCAGCCGGGAGGACCACGACGTGGTCGTCACCGAGCCGCCGCCGATCGCCGAGTGGCTCGACGCTCGCGACCTGCGGGTCACGACCATGGGGCGCACCGTCTCCGAGGATCCGTTGTTCTTCGCCGCCGGCGCCGCGGCCGGTGTGGTCGCGGGGCATCGTCCAGGGCGGCGCCGGGACCACGGGTAGCCTCGCCGTCCCCATGGCCGTCCCGAAGATCGAACGCCTCCTCGACCTGATCGCCGAGCTCCTCCACGCCGAGCGACCCCTGACGTCCGAGCAGCTCCATCGGCGGATCCCCGGCTACCCGCCGGACAAGGAGTCGTTCAAGCGGGCGTTCGAGCGGGACAAGAAGGACCTGCGCGACCAGGGGGTGCCGCTGCGGATCGAGACGGTGCCCGGGTCCACGCCGCCCCAGGACGGCTACCGCATCGACCCCGACGAGTACTACCTGCGCGATCCCGGCCTCGACGCGGACGAACTGGCCGCCATCCACCTGGCCGCCAGCGCCGTGCGGCTGGAGGGCGCGAGCGCGGCCGGGGGCCTGCGCAAGCTCGGCGCACCGCTGCGGGGCCAGACCGCCTCCACCATCGCCACGCTCCCGACCGCCCCGCACCTGAGCACTGCGTTCGACGCGGTGGCAGCGGGACGCCGCCTGCGGTTCCGCTACGGCGGCAAGGACCGCACGGTCGACCCGTTCCGGCTGCAGCACCAGCGGGGCCGGTGGTACCTCCAGGGCCACGACGCCGACGCCGGCGAGGCCCGCTCCTTCCGCCTCGACCGGGTGGAGGGCGACATGGACGCCGGCGAGCCGGGCAGCGCCGAGGTCGACCTCGATCCGGCCGACAACCCGCTCCAGCTCGACGGCTGGGCCCTGGGCGACGACGAGCCGGTCGAGGCCCGCGTCCGCATCGGCCCGCGGCAGGCCCGCGTCGTTGTCGGCCAGGTCGGCCCCGCCGTCCCCGCCGACTGGGAGGACGACGGCTCCGTGGTCCTCACGCTGCCGGTGCGGCGGCCCGAGGGCTTCCGCTCCTTCGTCCTCGGCTTCCTCGACGACGCCGAGGTGCTCGGCCCCGACGAGCTGCGGGACGACCTGATCGACTGGCTGCGGGCCGTGGCCGACGACGGCGGTGCCGCCTGATGGGCCGTCCGAGCGCCACCGACCGGCTCGGTCGGATCCTCGCCATCGTGCCGTGGATCGCCGAGCAGGAGGCACCCCTCGTCGCCGACGTCTGCGCCCGCTTCGGGCTCACGTCCGACGAGCTCATGGCCGACCTCGAGATCGTCCCGATGGTCGGCCTGTACCCCTACACCCCGGACAACCTGATCGAGCTGGTCTTCGACGACGACCGGATCCGGCTCGAGTACGGCAACTTCTTCGAGCGCCCCCTCCGCCTGACCAAGGAGGAGGCCCTCGTGATCCTGGCTGCGGCCAAGGCCTCGATGCCGGCGACCGGTCACGACCCGGCCGGGCCCCTGTCCCGGGCGCTGGGCAAGATCGCCGGCGCCCTCGGCGTGGACCTCGACGATGACCTCGAGGTCGTGCTCGCCGAGCCCACCGGCGACCTGCTCGAGATCCTGGAAGCCGCGGTGCGAGACCGCGAGGCGCTCGACATCGGCTACTTCAGCCACGCCCGGAACGAGCACACCCAGCGCACCATCGAGCCGCTGCGGCTGTTCCACAGCGAGGGGGCCTGGTACCTCGACGCCCACTGCCGCACGACGCCGGGGGACCGGGTGTTCCGGGTCGATCGGATCACCGACATCGTGGCCACGGGCGAGCACTTCGACCGCACCCTCGATCGCACGTCCACCGAGGCCTTCAGCCCGGCCGAGGACCTGCCCCGCGTCACCCTCGAGGTCGACGCCGGCGGTGCGTGGGTCGCCGACCAGTACCCGGTGGAGGCCCGCACCGACATCGGGGGCGGGCGGCTGCGCCTCACCCTGGTGGTCAGCGCTCGACCGTGGCTCGAGCGCCTGCTCCTCCAGCTCGGCCCCCACGGCCGGGTCGTCGACGGCCCCGACGACCTCGTCGGGGCCGGTGCCGAGGCCGCGGCGCGGCTGCTGGCCCGGTACGAGGCCGGCCCGGCCTCGCGGTGATCCCGGTACCCACCGGTAGCATCGCTGGACTGTGACCGAGACGACCGACCCCGGGTCCGGGCCCGCCGACCACCCGGGTCCGGGCGATGCGGCCGAGGGCACGCGCGCGGGGATGTCCCACTCGACGCGCTCGGCCATCGAGTGGGTCGCGGTCATCGTCGGCGCCCTGGTCGTGGCCCTCGTCGTCAAGACGTTCCTGATCCAGGCCTTCTACATCCCGTCGGAGTCGATGGTGCCCACCCTCGAGGTGGGCGACCGCGTCCTGGTCAACAAGCTCAGCTACTCGACCGGCGACATCGACCGCGGCGACATCGTCGTCTTCGCCCGCCCCGGCGGCCCGGGCTCCGACGGCATCGAGGACCTCATCAAGCGCGTCGTCGCCCTGCCGGGTGAGACGGTCGAGGGGCGAGGCGGGCAGGTGCTCATCGACGGCCGGCCGCTGGCTGAGCCGTACCTGCCCGACGCGCTGGAGACCTCCGTCTTCCCGCCCTACGTCGTGCCCGAGGACCACGTCTGGCTGATGGGCGACAACCGCGGCGCCTCGGACGACTCCCGCCGGTTCAAGGCCGTCCCGACCGACGACATCGTCGGCCGGGCCTTCGTGGTCATCTGGCCCTTCACCCAGCTCGGCACGCTCTAGCGATCATCGGCGCCGCCGGCGAGCCACTCGGTGCGGCCCTCCCGCACGCCCGTCGAGCTGACCGGGTGGTGCACCGGGTCCACGTCGAGCACGGTCGCCAGCCCGTCGTCGGGGAGGGGCACACCGGCGCGCGGGGCCACGGCCACCGGAGGCAGGCGAGCGAGTGCGGCCCGGAGCGCCTCGTCCGACCCGCCGTAGAAGCGGGGGTCGTGCAGCTGGTGCCACTTGTCGGCGCCGAGGACGAGCAGGTCGTAGCCCTCGGCGATGTCGGCCAGCAGCTGCGCCTCGGTGTCGCGGGTGCGGAGCCAGGGCCGGCCAACGGTGGCGCGATCGATCCGGGCCAACCGCTCGGCCACCGACGTCTGGCGGCGGTCCTCCTTGGCCAGCGCCACGTGGGACACGACGAGGTCGAGCCGCACCAGGCCGCACTGCTCGCGCGCCGCGTCGGCGATCGCCAGGTGGGCGACGGTGAGCGGGTCGAAGGACCCTGGGTAAACGCCGTGACCGGCCACGGCATCGAGGTTACGGTTGCCGCCCCCCATGGCCCATCCCGACGTGCTGGACGAGCAGCGCCACCTCGAGCGCGCGACGGCTGCCCTGCGGGCCATGGCGGCGCGCACCACCGCCGCGCTCGGGGCCTCGCAGGCGGCCGCGACCCAGGTCGACAGCGAGGTGGCGGCGTTCCACCTGCGCCGCCGGCTGGAGTCCCTCGCCGACCGGGACGACGCGCTCGCCTTCGGCCGGATCGACCAGGACGACGAGCAGTGGTACGTGGGGCGCCGCCACGTGGAGGACGAGGCCGGAGCGCCCCTCGTCGTCGACTGGCGGGCGCCGGTGTCGGTGCCCTTCTACCGGGCGACCGTCCACGACCCCCTCGGCCTGGACCGCCGGCGCCGGTTCCTGACCGAGGGCCGGGACCTGCTCGACATCCTCGAGGAGGACTTCTCCGACCCGGATCGGGCGCTGCTGTCGGGCGGGATCCCCGACCCGCTGCTCGCCGAGCTGGAGCGGGAGCGCACGGGGACCATGCGCGACATCGTGGCCACGATCGCCGCCGAGCAGGACGAGGTCATCCGGGCGCCGATCGATCGCCTCCTCGTCGTCCAGGGCGGCCCCGGTACCGGCAAGACGGCCGTGGCCCTGCACCGGGCGGCGTACCTGCTCTTCGAGCACCGCCTGGAGCTGCTCGACCGCGGCGTGCTCGTCGTGGGACCCAACCAGCTCTTCCTGCGCTACGTGGCCGACGTCCTGCCGAGCCTGGGGGAGACCGCCGTGCGCCAGACCACCGTCGAGGGCCTGCGCCCGGCGACGGTCCGGGTCGAGGAGGGGGCGGCCGAACCCGACGCGGTCGGTCGGATCAAGGGCGACGTCCGCCTCGCCGCAGTCCTCGACCGCCTGGTGGTCGACTCGATCCGGGTGCCCGACGAACCGGTGGCGATCGGCACGGCCTGGGGGATCGTGCGCCTGCTCCCCGACGACGTCGCTGCGTCGGTGGAGGACGTGCTGGGGCGGGGGGTGACCCACGCCACCGGCAAGGATGCCCTGCGGAACCAGCTGCTCCACCGCGCCTACGAGCTCCACGAGCGGAGCGCGGAGGTGCCGGCCCTGAAGGCCAACTTCGTGGCCGCCGCCCGCAGCGATGCCGGCTTCGCCCGCCACCTAGACCGGATGTGGCCGACGCTGGCCGCCACCACGGTGGTGCAGCGCCTGCTCACCAACCGGGCCGCGCGGCGCCGGGCGACCGCCGGCATCCTCAGCGAGGACGAGGCCGCGCTGCTGGCCCGCCCGCTTCCGTCCCGCAAGGCCGACGTCCGCTGGTGGCCGGCCGAGGTGCCCCTGCTCGACGAAGCCGAAGCCCGGCTGCACGGCGTGCGCACCACGTACGGGCACATCATCGTGGACGAGGCCCAGGACCTCTCGGCCATGGCGCTGCGGATGCTGGCCCGCCGGGCGCACGGCGGCTCGATGACCGTCGTGGGCGACCTGGCCCAGGCCACCCGGGCGTGGGGGCAGCGCAGCTGGGACGACGTCGTCGCCCTGCTCCAGGGGGCCGCGGCGCCCGCCCGGGCCGAGCTCACCGTCGGCTACCGCACCCCGGCGCCGATCCTGGAACTGGCCAACCGCCTGCTGCCGGTCGCCGCCCCCGACGTGACCCCGGCCCGCTCGATCCGCACGACCGGGGAGGCGCCCGAGCTCGTGCCCACCGCCCAGTCCGAGCTGGCCGCCACGTCGGCTCGCGCGGTCGCAGAGGCGGCGGGGGAGCGGGGCACATCCGCGATCATCGCCACCACCGGGCACCACGACGAGCTCGCGTCGGCCCTGGACGACGCCGGCGTCGCCTGGGCCCCGGGCATCGACGGCCTGGGGTCGGTCGCCCTGCTCACCCCGCTGCTGGCCAAGGGGCTCGAGTTCGACGTCGTCGTGGTGGTCGAGCCGTCCGAGATCGTCCGGGCCGAGCCGGCCGGCCACCGCGCGCTGTTCGTCTCGCTCACCCGCCCGACCCGCCGCCTGGTGATCGTCCACGCCGAACCCCTGCCGAGCGCGCTGGGGACCTGACAGCGCGGACGTCAGCGGCGGCCGGCGAGGGCGTCGACCATGCGGTCGACGTGGTCGGAGTAGACGCCGTCGACGCCGCGGTCGATGAGCTGGCGGAGGGTCCGAGGCAGCTGGGCGTCCCACCCGAAGCACTCGAGGCCGAAGCGGTGGAACAGCGTGGTCAGGCCACCCGTCCAGTCCGTCTCGTGCATGTTGATGCAGTCGATCCCGGCGTCGCGCAGCGACATCGCACGGCGCTCCGGGCCCTCCTTGATCTTGGCCATGCGGGTCGAGTCGACGAGCTTGGCGCCCTCGGCCGGACGGCGCCACGTGGCCACCAGCTCCCAGTCCGGGTGGCAGAGCCAGAGGTGCTCCTCGGCGCCGGCGTCGCGGGCGGCGGCGAGCGTGGGCTCGAGGGCGGCGGCGTCCTTCACGTCGAGGGACAGGGGCAGGTCGGTCCCGCAGCGGTCGTAGAGCTCGGCGAGGGAGGGGATGTGGTCGGGGAGGTCGTCGCGCCGGACGTCGGCGATCGGGCGACGCCGCACCCCCTTGCGGACGACGCCGTCGTGGTCGAGCACCGCCACGCCGTCGGCCGTCACCCACACGTCGCTCTCCAGGCCGGTCGCCCCGAGCTTCACCGCCAGCGCGAAGGCGTCCAGGGTGTTCTCCGGCGCGTGGGCTCGGGCGCCGCGGTGGGCGAAGCCGATGGGCGGCTGTCGGAGGGAGGCGACCCGAGCCATGGCGGCCAGCCAAGCAGGACCGGCAGAACGCGAGGGAATCGCCTCAAGTGGTCGGCCTCCCCTGCCGATGCTTGGTGCAGGAGAGCGAGGGACCTGGGAGGGGACCACGATGGCGACACGCATCAGAGCGAGCTGTGAGGAGTGCGGCGACGTCGAGCTGCACGTGGACGACGTCCGGGTGCGGGTCTGCATCGACGACGACGCCGGGTCCTACGTCTTCCGGTGCCCGAGCTGCGCCATGTCGGTCGTCAAGGACGCCGAGCCCCGGGTCGTGGAGCTGCTGGTCGCCTCGGGCGTCGAGCTCACCGCCTGGTCGATCCCGTCCGAGCTGTTCGAGCCCCACGGTGGGCCGGCGTTCACCCACGACGACCTGCTCGACTTCCACGAGCTGCTCGAGGGCGACGACTGGCAGCGCGAGCTGCTCGACCCCGCCCCCGGCGGTTCCACCACCGAAGCCGGCTGACGTCGTGCCCGCCGCCCTGGGGATCGCTGTCGCGGCGCTGCCCCTGCTGCTCGTGACCGCCGCGCTGGTGGTCCTCGGCGTGGCCATCGCTCGCTCGCTGCGGGACGAGGCGGTGCTCGACGGCCTGCGCGCCGAGGTCCGCAGCATCGGCGAGGTCCAGCGCGCCGTGCACGACGTCCGCACCGCCGGCACGGGCCGGACGGCCGCCCGCTGACGAAGCGGGGGCTCCTGGGCCCGTCGGTACACTCCGCGCCATGTTCAACGTCGGCGGCATGGAGCTGATCGTGATCGGCGTCGTCGCTCTCGTGGTCCTCGGTCCCGACAAGCTCCCCGGAGCGATGCGCCAGCTCGGCACCTTCATCGGTGAGATGCGCCGGATCTCACGAGGCTTCCAGACCGACCTGCGCAGCGCACTCGACGAAGCCGAGCGCGACGCCGAGCGGGAGCGCCTCGCCGCCGACCAGGCCGCGCGGGGCAGCGCCCCGGCCACCAACCAGGCCGCCGGCACCGCACCCGATCCCGGAGCGGCGATGGCTGCCGCCCAGGCCGAGCTCGATGCCATCGAAGCCGTCGCCGACACCAGCGAGACCGACGCCGAGCAGGACACGTGAGGGATGACACCGCCGAGGGTCGCATGTCGATGCTCGAGCACCTCTACGAGCTGCGCGACCGGATCATCAAGAGCGCCATCGCCATCGCCATCGGCGCTGTGGTGGCCTGGTTCCTGTACCCCCAGATCTTCGACATCCTCCTCGACCCGTACTGCGACCTGCAGGGCAGCTCCGTCGACGACTGCCTCCTCCTGCAGACCGAGCCGCTCGAGGGCTTCTCGGTCCGGTTGAAGATCGCGGGGTACGGCGGCATCGCCATCGCCATGCCGGTCCTGCTCTGGCAGGTGTGGCGCTTCGTGACCCCGGGCCTCTACTCGCACGAGAAGAAGTGGGCCTACCCGTTCGTGTTCGCCGGAATGGTGCTGTTCCTGCTCGGCGCGGGGCTCGCCTTCTACTCGCTGACGCCGGCCCTCGAGTTCCTGGTCAACGTCGGCGGCGAGGGCCTCAACCAGGAGTTCCGGCCCGCGCCCTACTTCGAGCTGATCACGTACATGATGCTGGCCTTCGGCGTGGGCTTCGAGTTCCCGATCGTGCTGATCTTCCTGCAGCTCGCAGGCATCGTGGAGGCCTCGACGCTGCGCAAGTACCGCCGGCACGCGATCCTCGGCATCGTCGTGCTCGTGGCCGTCATCACCCCGTCGGGTGATCCATACACGCTCGGCATCCTCTCGGTTCCGATGTACCTGTTCTACGAGCTCGCCATCCTCATCGGGATGCTGCTCACCCGGAAGCGCCGTCGGGAGGAAGCGACCCTGTCGTCATGACCGGACCCGTCGGCCCCCACACCCAGGCCCTGCTCGAGAGCTACTCCTTCGCGCTGGACGGGTTCCAGCGCCGGGCCGCCGACGCCCTCGACGAGGGCCGATCCGTGCTCGTCAGCGCGCCGACCGGCGCAGGCAAGACCGTCGTGGCCGACTACGCGGTGGCCCAGGCCATGGACCGGGGCCTGCGCGCCTTCTACACCACGCCCATCAAGGCGCTGTCGAACCAGAAGTTCGGCGACCTGCGCCACCGCTACGGCAGCGGGCGCGTCGGACTGCTCACCGGCGACAACTCGATCGACGGCGATGCCCCCGCGGTGGTCATGACCACCGAGGTGCTCCGGAACATGATCTACGCCGGTCGTTCGCTCGACGACCTGGCCGTGGTCGTCCTCGACGAGGTCCACTACCTCCAGGACAGCTTCCGGGGGCCGGTCTGGGAGGAGGTCATCGTCCACCTCCCCGAGCACGTCCAGCTCGTCTGCCTGTCGGCGACGGTCTCCAACGCCCACGACATCGGCGACTGGCTGGCCACGGTGCGCGGGCCCACCGACGTGGTGGTCGAGCAGACCCGTCCGGTGGAGCTGGCCAACACCTACCTGGTCGGTGACAAGACGAGCGACCGGCTGCACCTGCTGGACACCCTCGTCGACGGCCGCCCGAACCCGGAGGGCGAGCGCTTCGACATCGACTCGCGCGGCCCGACCAGGCACGGTGGTCGACAGCAGCGGGGGCGGGGCCGGCCCCGGAGCCCGTGGTACACGCCGAACCGTCTCGACGTGCTCGACGTGCTCGAGGACGACGAGCTGCTCCCCGCCATCGTGTTCATCTTCAGCCGGGCCGCGTGCGACGACGCCGTGAAGGGCTGCCTCGATGCTGGCGTGCGCCTCACCACCAGCGACGAGCGCGCCCAGATCCGCCGGATCGCCGAGGACCACCTCACCTCCCTGACCGACCACGACCTCGACGCCCTCGACGCCGACCGCTGGCTGGCCGGCCTCGAGGCGGGCGTTGCCGCCCACCACGCGGGCCACGTGCCGCCGTTCAAGGAGGCGGTCGAGGCCTGCTTCGTGCGGGGCCTGGTCAAGGTCGTCTTCGCCACCGAGACCCTCGCCCTCGGCATCAACATGCCGGCCCGGGCCGTGGTCATCGAGCGGATGACCAAGTTCAACGGCGAGCGGCGGGAGCTGCTGACACCCTCGGAGTACACCCAGCTGACGGGCCGGGCCGGGCGTCGCGGCATCGACACCCACGGCACGGCCATCGTGCTGTGGTCGCCGTTCATCAGCTTCGGGCAGATCGCCGGCCTCGCCGGGAGCCGCACCTTCGTGCTGCGGTCGGCCTTCCGCCCCACCTACAACATGGCCGTCAACCTGATCCGGCGCCACGAGCGCGACGAGGCCCGCCGCCTGCTCAACCAGTCGCTGGCGCAGTACCAGGCGGACAAGGCCGTGGTCGTGCTCGAACGGCGCCTCGACAAGCGGCGGCAGAACCTCCGGGCCGTGCAGGCCGAGGCGACCTGCGACCTCGGCGACGTCGGCGAGTACCGGGAGCTGCTCGGGGCGACCGCGCCCCGCCGGGTGCGGCGGGCCCAGCTCGAGCACGCGCTGGCGTCGCTCAAGCCGGGCGACGTCATCGCCCTGGAGGACGGGCCCCGCGTCGCCGTGCTCTCGGTCGCCTTCCGCAAGGGGAGCATCAAGGTCAAGGCCGTCACCGAGACCCGCGAGGTCGCGGTGGTGAGCATGGCCGACTTCGAGCAGCCGCCCAAGCGCCTGGGTGCGGTCGAGCTGCCCGAGCCCTACCTCCCCGAGGACAGCGACTTCCGGGGCCAGGTCGCGTCGCGCCTGGCGCGGATCCGGGTGCCCGCACGCTCGGAGCACGTCCCCGACGTCCCGGCCGTCGACCACCCGGTGGCCGAGTGCCCCGATGCCGAGGCCCACCTGCGGGCCTTCGACCGGGCCCTGCGCCTCGAAGGCGAGGTGCACGAGCTGTCCCGGCGGATCGAGCGCCAGACCAGCACCCTGAGCCTGCAGTTCGACCGGGTGCTCGACGTCCTCGACCAGTTCGGCTACGTCGAGACCTGGTCCCTCACCGACCGGGGGCGCCTCCTCGCCGGCGTGTACCACGAGGCCGACCTGGTGGTGGCCGAGGCCATCGCCGACGGCGTCTTCGACGGGCTCGACGCGCCCGAGCTGGCCGCCGCCGCCAGCACCCTCGTGTACGAGCACCGGGCACCGGGTCCGCCGCCGGCCGCGCGCTACCCGTCGCGCCGGGTCCGCGAGCGCGCCGCCGAGATCGATTCCATCGTGCGCCGGGTGCAGGCGGCCGAGGACGCCGTCGGGCTGCCGTGGTCGCGGGGCAGCGACCACGGCTTCTGCGCCGTCGCCCACGAGTGGTGCGCCGGCGAGGGTCTCGGCGACCTGCTGGAGGAGACCAACCTGGAGCTGACGGGCGGCGACTTCGTCCGCACCGTGCGCCAGCTGATCGACCTCGTGCGCCAGATCGCCCAGCTGGCCCCGGACGACGTCACTCGCGCCACCGCTCGCCGCGCTGTCGGTGCCCTCGAGCGCGGCGTGGTCTCGGCATCCGCGTCGGTGGACGACGACGAGGATCTCGACGCGGATCCGACGCACCGGTCCCCGTGACGGTCCGCAAGGGCGAGCCGTGGGGCGGCCCGGGCGCCCTCCCCGACGACGGCATCGTGGTGGCCTCGGACCTGGAGGCCCGCCGCGCCGTCACCGAGGCCCGCCGCGCGAACCGAGCGGTGCCGACGCTCGGCCTCCTTGCCGGCGACCTGGCCCGCACCTGCGGGGCCTCCGGCCGGGAGGACCGGCTGCGGAGCGCCGAGGCCCAGGCGCTGCCCGTCGATCTCGGCGAGGTCCTGGTCGACGGCTCGCTGCACTTCTTCGTCGCCCACCTCGTCGCCCGCCGATCGTGGTGGCGCGGTCCGATCGTGGCTGCCATGAACGCGCAGTTCCTCGGCGACTGGGACGTCGCTCCGCGTTCGCACCCGGGCGACGGTCGCCTCGACCTGTTCGAGGCCGACCTGTCCCTCGGGGACCGGTGGAAGGCCCGCAGCCGCCTGCGCACCGGCACCCACGTCCCGCACCCCGGCATCAGCGAGCGACGGGTGAAGGCCGTGCAGCTCGATCTGGCCCCCGGAACGTCGGTGTGGCTCGACGGCGAGCGGGTGGGGGAGGCCAGGGCCCTCTCCATCCGGGTGGTGCCCGACGCCCTCACCGTCGTCGTGTAGCGAAAATTCCGTGGATCGGTCACCACAGGTGTGACCGATCCACGAGATTTCCGGTTGAATCGCCGGCCATGGACGCCTGGATCCTGGACGAGTCGCCCGGCAGCTACCGGTTCGGCACCATCGACACCCCCGAGCCGGGGTACGGCGAGGTGCGGGTGCGCCCGGTGGCCTCCGCCCTCAACCACATGGACCTGTGGCTCACCCGGGGCATGCCGAAGCCGACGCTGCCCCACGTGCCGGGGTGCGACGTGGCCGGCGTGATCGACGCCGTGGGGGAGGGGCTCGACCTCGAGGTCGGGGCCGAGGTCGTCGTGAACCCCGCCGTGTCGACGATGGATGCGGTCGTGCACCTCGGCAACGACGCACCGGTCGGCCGCGGCTTCCAGATCCTGGGCGAGCAGCGCTGGGGTGGCCACGCCGACGGCGTGGTGGTGCCGGCCCGCAACATCGTCCCGAAGCCCGAGTCACGCACCTGGGAGGAGTGCGCCGCCTACCCGCTGGCCACCCTCACCGCCTACCGCATGCTCCGACGGGCCCGCCTGGTGGCGGGGGAGACGGTGCTCGTCGTGGGCATCGGCGGCGGTGTCTCGATGGCCGCGCTGGCCCTCGCGCTGCGGATGGGTGCCGAGGTCTACGTGACCTCCCGCGACCGGGCCAAGATCGACCAGGCCGTGGCCATGGGCGCCACGGCCGGCTTCGACTCCTCCGAGCCGAGCTGGCCGGTGAAGGCCCACGTCGTGGTCGAGTCGGTCGGCCCGGCGACGTGGGACGCATCGGTCCGGTCGCTGGTCCCGGGCGGGCGCCTCGCCGTGTGCGGGGGAACGTCGGGCCAGAAGGTCGAGGTCGACCTGCCCAAGCTGTTCTTCAAGCAGATCGAGATCATCGGCTCGACCATGGGCTCCTACGAGGAGTTCGACGCCGTCACCCGCCTGGTCGACCTCGGCCTGCCCGTGGCGGTGGACGAGGTGTTCGACCGGGCCGACTACCCCGACGCGCTCGAGCGGCTGCGCAGCGGCGACCAGCTGGGCAAGGTCGTGCTGCGCCACCCGGTCTGACCGCGCCGGTCAGCCCACGATCTTGCGCATGGCGGCGACGTCGCCCTGGAAGGCCTGGTACCCGACGTGGGGCCGGAACCCCATGGCGACGTTGATGTCCAGCATCCACGGGTTGGACTCGGCGTTGTAGGTCTCCACGATCCGGATCCGCGGCTCGGTGTCCAGGGCCAGGCGGAGGTTCTCCGCCTTCAGCCACCGGCCGAGGCCGTGGCCGCGATGGTCGGCGACGACCCCGGTGTCGCCCTGCCCGGCGAGCTCCGGGCGATGGGTGTTGATCTGCAGCTCGGACAGCCCGGCCGCCGCGCCGTCGGGTGCGAGGGCCAGCGTCGAGACGTTGCACCGGCCGCGAGCCGCCCAGACCTCGTCGCGGGACCGCAGCCGCTCGGGCGTCATCGGGGGCACCGTCCAGTCGAGCTCGTCGGTCGGCATGTCCTCCATGGCGCGGTGGGCCGCGACGAGCGCCTCGAGGTGCTGCTCGGGTGTCGGGCCGACCCACTGCACGATGCGGTAGCCATCGGTGCGCTCCCGTCCGGCCCGCAGCCACTCGTCCTGGCGGACCCGGTCGAGCTCGGCGACCGGCAGGCGGCTGCACCGCTCCTCGAGGCGCAGCGTGGCCCCGCAGCGCTCGGCGTAGGCCCGTCCGGCTCCGCCGGGCAGCGTCGGCGCCCAGAGCACCGCAGCGCTCCGGCCGTGGTCCTCGGCCCAACCGAGCCCGGTGCGCAGCAGGGCGTCGGCCACCCCTCGACGTCGATGGAGCGGGTCGACGGCGAGCCACTCCACGTCGACCATGTGGGCGTTCTCCTCCGTCTTCTCCGCAGCCAGACCGAGCTCACCGGCGGGGGACCCGTCGACCGACGCCACGAACCCGACGTGGCGGACCATCGCCCACTCGCTGAACAGCTCCGGGGCGACCTCCTCCGCCGGCGCCGGCGGGTCATCGGGGTTGACCTCGCGATCGGTGACGGCGCGCACCGCGACCAGTGCCTCCAGGAGGTCGGGGCGGTCCTCGGTGACCTGGTGCACCTCGATGCCGGGCATCGCCGGAGTGTCGCACCACCGACGACCGGGCTCCAGCGAATTGGCCCTACGCTCGCCCGATGGACCTCGACGCCGTCAAGCACCGCATGGCCGAGGAGATCGACCGCCGGGCCGATCTCCTCCTCGACGTCTCCCACCGCATCCACGCCAACCCGGAGCTGAACTTCGAGGAGCGCCACGCCCACGACCTGCTCTGCGACGTCCTCGAGGACCAGGGCATCGCCACCGAGCGGCGCTCCCACGGCCTCGACACCGCCTTCGTCGGCCACGCCGGCACCGGCGGACCGAACATCGCGGTGTGCCTGGAGTACGACGCGCTGCCCGGCATCGGCCACGCCTGCGGGCACAACATCATCGCGGCCGCCGGCCTCGGCGCCGGACTGGCGGCTGCCGCGGTCGCCGACGTGTGCGAGGGCCGGGTCACCATCCTCGGCACGCCCGCCGAGGAGGGGGGAGGCGGCAAGGTCCTCCAGATCCGGGCCGGCGCGTTCGAGGGCGTCGATGCCGCGATGATGGTCCACCCCTCCGGCGCCGACCTGCGGGGCATGGACACCGTGGCCATCCACCGGTGCTTGGCCACCTACCGCGGCGAGTCCGCCCACGCCGCGGCGGCGCCCGAGCGGGGTCGCAACGCCCTCGACGCCGCCGTGCTCGGGTACGTGAACGTCGCCGCGCTCCGCCAGCACATCGACCCGAACGAGCGCATCCACGGCGTGTTCACCGACGGCGGCGAGAAGCCGAACATCGTCCCGTCCCGGGCCCAGGCGGAGTGGTACGTCCGGTCGCCGACCGTCGCTCGGCTGCAGGCGCTCAAGGCCCGGGTCGTGGCCTGCCTCGAAGCGGGCGCCGCGGCCGCGGGCTGCGAGGTGGAGCTGGACTGGCTCGAGCCCCCGTACGCCGACATGGTGCCCGTCGAGACCTACTGCGACCTCTACGCCGCGAACGCGGCGGCACTCGGGCGCGACGTCCGGGTGCCGGACGAGACCTGCTGCGTGGTCGGTTCCACCGACATGGGCGACGTGTCGTACGTCGTCCCCTCGATCCACCCCATGATCCAGGCGGCCGACCCCGGCACGGCGATCCACACGGAGGCCTTCGCCGGCTTCGCCGCCGGTCCGCTGGGCGATGCCGCGGTGCTCGACGGCGCCAAGGCGCTGGCCTGGACCGTGGCCGACCTCTGGATGCAGCCCGGACTGCTCGACGCCATCACGGCCGAGCACCGCGAGCAGGTCGCCGCCCGCCGATGACGGCACGGCAGGGAGCACGCGCAGTGGTCACCGGCCGGAGCGCACCGAGCCCGTAGCATCTCCCGCCGTGGCCGTCTACATCGCCGAGGAGTTCACCGAGGAGGAGCAGGACATCCTCCGGCGGTACTTCACGAACCTGGACGGCCCGGTCTTCGCCCTCGTGAACCTGCCCGAGGTCGTGAAGGGGGCGCTGTTCGCCCGCTACTCGCGCTCGCCCAAGTCGCTGCGCCGGCTGTTCCTCGACGAGTTCGTCGGCGACCTCGACATCACCGGCGACCAGACGGTGGACGCCACCGTGGGGCTCGAGCGGGCCGAGCAGCTCTACCAGAAGGTCTTCCTCGAGTACGGCGACGACTCCGTGGCCCAGCTCGGCGGGGTGCACCTGGCGTGCGAGCAGGCGTCGAACATCCTCACCAAGATCCTCGAGTGGGGACGCCTGGCCGCGTACCTCGAGCAGTCGACCCGCTACATCGCCTACGACTCCCGCCTCGGTGGCCGCTACCGCTACTACCGGGATCCCGAGGTGCTCGCCTCCCCCCTCGCCCTGCGCTACGTGGGGGAGATGGACCGGCTCTTCGACGCCTACGCGGAGCTGGTGCCGGTGATGCAGGAGTTCTTCCGCGAGCAGTTCCCCAAGGCCCGCGAGGACTCCGACCTCGTCTACCGCCAGGCCATCAAGGCCAAGGCCCTCGACGCCATCCGCGGGATGCTGCCGGCGTCGTCGCTGTCGAACGTGGGCATCTACGGCACCGGGCAGAGCTACGAGCTGCTGCTGTACCGGATGCGCTCGCACCCGCTGCCCGAGGCCCGGGCCTACGCAGATCTCATGCTCACCGAGCTGCGCAAGGTCATCCCCTCGTTCCTGAGGCGCGTCGACCTGCCCGACCGCGGCGAGGTCTGGCGCGACTACTTCGGCGACCGCGAGGCGGCGATGGCGGCTGTGGCCGACCGCCTCCTCGGTCCCGACGTCGAGCCCGACGACGTCGCCGAGGTCACCCTCGTCGACTTCGACCCCGACGCCGAGATCAAGACCGTGGCGTCGATGCTCTACGCCTACAGCGAGCTGCCCGAGACCCAGCTCGAGGACCGGGTCCGGGCCATGTCGGTCGAGGACCGCCTGGCCGTCATCCGCGCCTACGAGGGCGACCGCAAGAACCGGCGCCACAAGCCGGGCCGGGCGCTCGAGCGCTCCTACTACCGCTTCGACATCCTCGCCGACTACGGCGCCTTCCGGGACCTGCAGCGCCACCGGATGCTCACCCTCGACTGGCAGAAGCTCACGCCGCGCCACGGCTACGTGCGCCCGCCGGCCGTCGACGCCGCCGGCCAGACCGCGGCCTTCGACGACGCCATGGATCGCTCGGCCTCGCTGTACGACGCCCTCGCCGACGACTTCCCCGAGCAGGCCAGCTACGCCGTCGCCCTCGCCTACAAGGTGAGGTTCTACCTCCACCTCAACGCCAGGTCGGCCATGCACGTCCTCGAGCTGCGCTCGACCCCCCAGGGCCACCCCGCCTACCGCCGGGTCGCCCAGGAGATGCACCGCCTCATCGCCGAGCAGGCCGGCCACAAAGCCATCGCCGAGAGCATGCGCTTCGTCGACCACTCCGCCGAACCCGCCCTCGAGCGCCTCGACGCCGAGCGGGCCGCCGAAGCCCGCCGCAACACCTGAGGCTGATGTTGAGATTGGGGGTTGAGTTGCTGGAGGGGCTTCGGTACGTTGCCGTCACTTCCGAGCGGGCGGAGACCGCAGGAGGCATTTGCACGTGCGCGTCCCCCTTCGCCCACGAGACATCGTTGCGCTGATCACCGTCGGCGTCTTCGCCATCGCCGCTTCCGGGACCCACGTGGTCCGCAGCGGCGAGACGCTGGGCTCCATCGCCCAGCGCAACGGCACCACGGTCCAGGCCCTGGTCGATGCCAACGGCATCGCGAACCCGAACCTGATCATGGCCGGCACGACGCTGAAGATCCCCGGTGGGGGCGCCGCGCCGTCGTCGCCGACGGTTGCGACCCACACCGTTCGCAGCGGCGACACGCTGGCCAGCATCGCAGCCCGCTACGGCACCACCGTGTCCGCGCTGGCCAGCGCCAACGGGATCGCCAACCCGAACCTGATCGTGGTCGGGCGATCGCTGCAGGTCCAGGGCACGGCCCGGCCGGTCACGACCGGCGCACCCTCGGCCCCGTCCTCTGGCGGCAAGCAGCTCCCCGGTCAGCGCCACACGGTCCAGCACGGCGACACCATCGCCGGCATCGCGGCCCGGTACGGCATCCGCACGGCCGACCTCGTCGCCTGGAACGGCCTGGTCGACGGCAAGATCTACGCCACGACCCGCCTGGTGCTGTTCAACCCGGGCTCCCTGCCGGCCATCGGCGGGTCCACCAGCACCCCGGGCGGCACCCACGTCGTGCAGTCCGGCCAGACGCTGAGCTCCATCGCCGGGCGCTACGGCGTGTCCGCGAGCTCGATCGCGAAGGCGAACGGCATCTCGGACCCGAACCGCATCCGCATCGGCCAGACCCTCACCATCCCCGGGTCCACCGGCTCGGGCGCCGGCGGCTTCGTCTGCCCCGTCCCCGGGGGCACCTTCTTCAACGACTGGGGCTTCCCTCGCAGCGGAGGTCGCTCCCACGCCGGCACCGACCTGTTCGCCCCTCGGGGCACCCCGGTGCGCGCCCCGGCGAGCGGACTGGTGGAGATCGCCACCGGCAGCATCGGGGGCAAGCAGTTCCGCCTCACGACCTCGTCGGGCGTCAAGATGTACGGCAGCCACCTCGACGCCTTCGGCAAGACGGGCCAGGTCAGCGCCGGCGACGTCATCGGCACGGTCGGCGACACGGGCAACGCCCGCGGCAGCCGCCCGCACCTGCACTTCGAGGTGCACCCGAGCGGCTCCGCGGTGAACCCGTTCCCGCTCCTCTACAGCTCCTGCTGAGCGCCTCGGGTCCGGCGCAGGGCCTGGGCAGGGAACGGCCCGACCGACGGCGAAGGCTGGGTCGGATCGAACTCCGTTCGACCGTCACCCTTTGAGCAGTAGATCCCGAAACGCGCAGTGTTGGCGCGCCACGGAGCGCTGTCGTACGGTCACGCCCTCGGGAGTGCCGGACGTCACTGGGGACGCGGTCGCCCGGAACGTCGCCGTACACGCCGGACCACCCTGAGGTGCCCCCATGGATGCTGCGATCTCGCTGCGCAACGTGACCAAGAGCTTCGGGTCGCACACCGTGCTCCAGGACATCTCCTTCGACATCCCCCGCGGCAAGATCTCGGCGGTGATGGGCCCGTCGGGCACGGGCAAGTCGGTGCTGCTGAAGAACGTCATCGGCCTCCTGCGCCCCGACAACGGCGAGATCTGGGTCGACGGCGAGGAGACGGTGTCGATGGGGGAGAAGGACCTCTACCGGGTCCGCCGGAAGTTCGGCGTCCTGTTCCAGGACGGCGCCCTCTTCGGTTCGATGAACATGTTCGACAACATCGCCTTCCCCCTCCGTGAGCACACGAGGAAGTCGGAGAAGGAGATCAAGCAGATCGTGCTCGAGAAGGCCAGCCTCGTCGGCCTGCTCGATCACATGAAGAAGTACCCCGGCGAGGTCTCCGGGGGCATGAAGAAGCGCGCCGGCCTGGCCCGGGCCCTGGCGATGGACCCCGAGATCATCCTGTTCGACGAGCCCGACTCGGGCCTCGACCCGGTGCGTGTGTCCTACCTGGACGAGCTGGTGAAGAAGATCCAGGAGGAGACCGGCGCCACCTTCCTGATCATCACCCACAACATCGCCTCGGTGATGCGGACGTCGGACTACATCGCCGTGCTGTACCAGGCGAAGCTGGTGAAGTTCGCGTCCAAGCAGGAGATGCGGACCACGGACAACCCGCTCATCCGCCAGTTCCTCGCCGGCCGGGCCATGGGGCCGATCGGCATGGACGAGCTCGCCGACGAGCGCACGGAGGTCGAGAAGGAGCTGATGGAGCGCGAGCGCCGGCGGCTCGAGGCCGACGGGCGCGACGTCGACGACTACGGCGTGATGACGGTCTGAGGCGGTTCGACGTGATCTGGACGATCCGATGATCGGCAAGGTGCAGTTCGTCGTCCGCGAGACGGGGAACATGTTCGCGATCTCCCTCGAGGGCTTCCGCCGCACGTGGGACTTCAAGTCGTGGTGGCGCGAGTACCTGGGCCAGTGCTGGTTCATCGCCAAGGTGTGCTCGATCCCCGTCGTGCTGATCAGCATCCCCTTCGGCGCGGTGATCGCCCTGCACGTCGGCACCTTCTCCCGCCAGCTCGGCGCGGAGTCCACCACGGGCGCGGCCATGGTGCTGGCCATCGTGCGCGAGGCCGCCCCCGTGGCCACCGCGCTGCTGATCGCCGGTGCCGGCGGGTCCGCGATGACCGCCGACCTCGGCTCCCGCAAGATCCGCGACGAGCTCGCCGCCATGGAGGTCATGGCCATCAACCCCGTGCACCGCCTGGTCACCCCCCGGCTCTACGCCGCCGCGACGGTGGGCCTGTTCATGGTGTCCCTCGTCTCGATCGCGGGCATCTCCGGTGGCTACTTCTTCAACGTCATCATCCAGAAGGTCACCCCCGGCGCCTACTTCCAGGGCTTCACGTCGCTCGTGCAACTCCCCGACCTGTACTCGTCGCTGTTCAAGGCCGTGGTGTTCGGGTTCATCGCCGCCTCGGTGTCCTGCTACAAGGGCATCTACGCCAAGGGTGGGCCCAAGGGGGTCGGCGACGCCGTGAACCAGGGCGTGGTCATCACCTTCATCCTCATCTTCTTCACCAACCTGATCATGACGTCCCTCTACTTCGCGCTCGTTCCGCCGAAGTTCTGAACGGGATCCCCATGGCCGCCGTCACCAAGCTCACCAGACCCGCCCAGGATCTCGGTCGATCCGTCGGCGACGGGTTCGAGGACATGGGCAAGCAGCTGTCGTTCTACGGCCGGGTGCTGTGGGACGTGCTGACGACGCTCATCCTGCGCCTCAAGTACAAGAACGTCGTCTTCAGCCTCGTGTCCGACATCACGGTGGGCGCCGGTGCGCTGATCGTTGGCGCCGGCATGGTCTTCGTCATCTTCTCGATGTCGTTCTTCACCGGCGCCAACGTGGGCCTGCAGGGCTACGCCGGTCTCGAGCAGATCGGCGCCGAGGCCTTCACGGGCCTGATCGGGTCCTTCGCCAACACCCGCGAGGTCACCCCGCTCATCGCCGGCGTCGCCTTCGCCGCCCAGGTCGGGGCCGGGTTCACGGCCGAGCTCGGCGCCATGCGCATCTCCGAGGAGATCGACGCCCTCGAGGTCATGTCGGTGCGCCCGATCAGCTACCTCGTGGGCACCAGGGTGCTCGCGGCCCTGATCGCCATCATCCCGCTCTACCTGATCGCCCTGTTCGCCAGCTTCTTCGCCACCAAGCTGGTCACCACCGAGTTCTTCGGGCTCTCCCCGGGCGTCTACGACTACTACTTCCGCCTCTACCTGCCACCGATCGACATCTTCTACAGCCTGGTGAAGGCGTGCGTGTTCGCCGTGCTGGTCGCCCTGATCCACTGCTACTACGGCTTCTACGCCAGCGGTGGCCCGGCCGGCGTGGGCGTCGCGGTCGGCCGGGCCATCCGGCTCTCGATCGTGGCCGTGGTGGTCTTCAACCTGGTGCTGTCCCTCATCTTCTGGGGTGGCGGCAACACCGTGAGCCTGACCGGATGACGCCATGACGCTGACCACCGAGCGCAACCGCAACGTGATCTCCGGCGCCGTCGGGCTCCTGATCGTGGTGAGCCTGACCGCCATCGGCATCAAGGCGAGCTTCGGGGCCTTCGACGGGGGCTACGAGCTGCGGGGCACGTTCGCCGCCGCCGGCCAGGGCCTGCTGTCGGGCAGCGACGTGAAGATCCGCGGCGTGAACGTGGGCGAGGTGTCGAGCATCCGGTTGGTCGACAACCGGGCCCTCATCCGGCTGCGGATCGAGGACGGCACCCAGATCCCCGAGACCGCGCAGGCCGTGATCCGGCCCAAGACGCTGTTCGGCGAGAAGTTCGTCGACATCCTCCCGGGCGAGGACGAGCTCGACGGCCCCTACCTCGACGACGGCAACGAGATCGTCGACACCCTGGGCGGGTTCGAGCTCGAGCAGGTCCTGACCGACGCCTACCCGGTCCTCGAGGCGGTGAACCCCGCCGAGCTGGCCGTCGTCCTCGACGAGCTGGCCACCGCCGGTCGCGGCCTCGGGCCCAACATCAACCGCTCGATCGTCAACGGCGCCACCCTCGCCGAGCTGGGCGCGTCCAACGATGCCGAGTTCCGCCAGTTCACGAGCGACCTCGCGCTGCTGGCCGAGGAGCTCGAGATCATCGCCCCCGACCTCGTCGCCGGCGCCCGGGACCTCAACGTGGCGCTGCCCACGCTCAACGCCCGCAGCGACCAGCTGGACGACGCCCTCACCCAGGCCGCCCGGCTCGCCACCGACGTCGCCGACCTGCTGGAGGCCAACGAGTCGTTCACGTCGAGCGCGCTCACCGACGGCTCCCGTGCGCTGCAGACGGTGTTCGACCGGCGCAGCCAGATCCAGCCGCTGCTCCTGGGGGTGACCCGCTACACCCGCACGCTGGCCGAGGCCGTCCGCTTCGAGGTCGGCGACGGGACGATGATGGCCGCGGTCAAGGGCATCGTCAGCGTGCAGGGCCTGATCGAGGGCCACGAGACACCCCCGCCCGACGACGACCCCAAGACCCCGCTCGAGGAGCTCCTCGAGGGCCAGCTGCCCGAGCTCCCGGTCGACCCGCTCGAGACCCTGGACGACCTCCTCGGAGGGTCTGGCAGCGACGACGACCCCGACAGCGGCGGTGGCGGTGGCCTGCTCGACCTGCTCACGGGAGGTGACGACCGATGACCCGCACCGCCATCAAGTTCGGCCTCTTCGTGGCCGTGTGCCTCCTGTTCACCGTGTACCTGGCCGCGACCATCGGCAACACGACCTTCGGCGGCCTCGTCGGGCGCGGCCCGGACACCTACACCCTCGCGGCGAGCTTCGACGACGTCACCGGCCTGCTCGTGGACGACAACGTCAAGGTGGCCGGTGTCCCGGTCGGCAAGGTGACCGACGTCCGGGTCGAGGCCGGCAAGGCCCTCGTCCGCATGGAGATCGACAGCGACCACCCGCTGCCGTCGGACTCGGCGGCGGCCATCCGGTGGCGCAACCTCATCGGGCAGCGCTACGTCTACCTCTTCCCGGGCGACGCCCCGACGACCTTCGAGGACGGCGACGTCGTCACCGAGACCACCAACGTGATCGACCTCGGCGAGCTGTTCAACCGGCTCGGTCCGGTGGTGGCCACCATCGACGAGGGCCAGGTCAACGAGTTCCTGGAGACCGTCACCTCCGCCCTCGAGGGCAACGAGGCCGACATCAGCCAGGCCCTCGACGACCTCGCCACCGTGGTCAAGGGCCTGGGCGAGCGCGACGAGGCCATCGGGAACCTGATCGAGAACCTCGAGGTCGTGTCCCGCACCATCGCCGACCGCGACGCCCAGATCGAGACGATGCTGGAAAACCTGGCCGCGCTGGCCCGCACCTTCAGTGACAACACCCAGCTGCTCGACAGCGCCATCGTCGAGATGGGGGCGTTCAACCGCGACCTGTCGGGCCTGCTCGCCACCAACCGGGACGAGCTGGACCGCATCGTGGCCAACCTCGACAACACGCTCGGCACCGTGGAGGGCGAGCTCGGTTCGGTGCAGCTGGCCCTGGACCGCCTGGACGACAACGGCCGCGCCGCGTTCCTGTCCTCGCGCAACGGCGAGTTCCTGAACCAGACCATCCTGTGCGTCACCGCCCTGCCGCCACCCTGCCCGACGCCGATCGTGCCCGGGCTCGAGTCCATCGTGGGCAACTCGGCGACCCGCCAGCCCGTGGCCTACACGCCCAACCGCCGCAGCGGCGGCGCCGCGGTCCTGTCGCTCGTGGGAGGCGCCCGATGAAGTCGTTCCGGGACCGCAACCCCTACATCGTGGGCATCATCTCGGTGCTGCTCCTGGGCGGCGCCACGGGCTTCGCCTTCCTGGTCGGCACCCTGAACCTGCTGGAGGACGCCTACCCGATGGAGGCCGTCTTCTCCGACGCCTCCGGGCTGCGTGCCGGCGACGACGTCAAGCTCGCCGGTGTGAAGGTCGGTCGCGTCACCGACCTCGACGTCGACCGCGACATCGGGGCCGTGACGGTCGAGTGGGTCGTCGACGAGGGCATCGAGATCCGCGACGACGCCCGGGCCGAGATCGCCCTGTCCTCGCTCCTCGGCGCCAAGGAGGTCCGGATCCTGGACCCCATGGAGGGCGATGTCGCCATGTCGGAGCTCCCCGAGGAGCAGCGGGTGATCCCCGTCGAGCGCACGACCGTGCCCTTCGACCTGTTCGAGCTGACCCGAGAGGCCACCGAAGGCGTCCAGGAGCTGGACACCGATGCGCTGAACGCCCTGCTCGTCGACCTGGCCGACATCTCCGAGGGCAAGGCCGGCACGGTCGAGGACCTCGTCGAGGGCATCAACCGGGTCGGCGCGGCCGTGAACCAGCGCGAGGCCGAGTTCGAGGCGCTGTTGGAGCAGGCCGATCGCCTCAGCGCCACCCTGGCCGACAAGGACGACGAGATCCTGACGCTGCTGGACTCGTCCCAGCAGATCCTCCAGCTCATCGTCGCCCGCCGCAACGACCTGGCCGTCGCCCTCGGGGAGTCGGCCGACACGGTCCAGGAGCTGGACCGGCTCATCTCCACGAACAGGCAGCGGCTCGACTCCGCCCTCGACTCCCTGGCGCCGACCCTCGACGTGGTCGCGGCCGAGCAGGACGACATCGACCGGGCCCTGGCCTGGCTCGGCCCCGGCATCCTCCAGCAGTCGCGGGGCGGCGGGCACGGACCGTGGCAGGACATCTTCGTCCGCGGCCTCGGCCCCGACGTCCTCGAAGGGCTCCAGGACGTGTACTCGATCCTGCTGGGGGTGGACGAATGAGTCGCTCCCGTCGAACACCGGCCCGCCTGGCGGCAAGTCTGCTGGCCGCCGTGCTCGCCCTGTCCGGGTGCGGGCTGGTCGGCGGCGGCGACACCTACGAGGTCGTGGCCTACTTCCCCCGTGCGGTGTCGCTCTACGAGTCCGGCGCCGTGCAGGTGCTCGGCCTCCCCGCCGGCGAGGTCTCCGACATCGAGATCATGGGCGACCGCGTGAAGGTGACCATGGCCGTCGACAGCAACATCCCCCTCCCGGTCGACGTGCGCGCCGCCATCGCGCCCCAGTCGCTGATCGGCGAGCGGCGCATCCAGCTGTTCCCGCCGTTCCAGCAGGGCGACCAGCAGGCCCCGGACGGTCACGAGATCGCGATCGACGACGCCGTCATCCCGGTGGAGCCCGACGAGGCGCTGGCCTCGCTGAAGGACTTCCTCGATGCCCTCGACCCCAACGGCGCCGGCCGCCTGATCGACAACGCGGCGGCCTCGCTCGACGGCCAGGGCCAGCAGCTCGGCTCCGCCCTCGACGAGCTGTCCGACCTCGTCGGCAACATCGAGGACAGCGACGACGCCGTCATCCGCATCGCCGAGCGCTTCGACGACTTCACCTCGACGCTGCTCACGCGGGAGAGCCAGCTCGCCCAGGTCCTCGACGACTTCGCCGTCGTGGCCGACGTGCTGGCCGAGGAGCGCGGCGAGATCGAGGCCCTCATCTCCGGCCTGGCCAACCTCTCCGGCGACGGGCTCGACCTCGTGTCCGAGCACGCCGTGCGCCTGCGCACCGACGTCCAGATCCTCCGGCGGCTCACCGAGAGCATCGAGCAGAACCTCGACGGCGTCGACGCCCTCATCCAGGGTGGGTCCCAGCAGATCGACGGCTTCATCGGCGCCTACAACCCGGTCAGCCGGTCGCTGAACCTGCGCAACAGCTTCTCCCCCCTGGTCGAGGAGGCGCTGGCGCCGCTGTTCGACGCCGTGGGCGTCCCGTTCCCGTGCCTGCCCGTCGACGTCAACTGCGCGACCGGCGACCTGCTGCCCCTCGACGGGGAGCGCACCGGTGCCGTCGAGGCCGAGCTCCCCGACCCGACGACGCCCATCGACGACGTGCTCGCGCTCCTGGGGTCCGACACGGTCGTCCCGTCCGCCGCCACCGAGGACGGCGCGGCAGGGGAGCGCAGCCTGCTCGAACGCTTCCTCGGCACGTTCCTGGGGGTTCGATCATGAGCCGCACCACCGTGCTGCGCGCCGCCGTCCTCGTCGTCGCCTCGCTGCTCGCCAGCGCCTGCACCCTCCCGGGCACGATCCGGGGTTCGAGAGAGATCAGCGCCGTGTTCGACGACGTCGGCGACCTGGTGGTCGGCCACTCGGTGCAGGTCGCCGACGTGCGCATCGGCTCCATCGTCGACATCGAGCTCACCGACGACTACCAGGCCGAGATCACCATGTCGATCAAGGACGACGTCTTCGTGCCGGTGGAGTCCCGGGCCCTGCTGCGCACCACCTCGCTGCTCGGGGAGAAGTTCATCGAGCTGCGACCCCTGGACGAGGACGACCCCATGGCCGGCACGGACCTGGTCGACGGCGACGTGATCGCCGAGACCGCCACGGCACCCGAGCTCGAGTTCGTCACCGAGCAGGCCGTCGAGATCCTCGGCGCGGTCGTGTCCTCCGACGTGGCCACCCTGATCGAGACCGGAGCCGTCGGCTTCGGCGGCCGGACCACCGAGCTGACCTCCCTGGTCGAGGACCTCTCCACCGTGTCGGGCACCCTGGCCGACCAGACCGACGAGCTGGTGCGCATCATCGACGCGCTCGACGGGGCCACCGCCACGCTCGCGTCCTCCTCCGGCGACCTGGACGAGCTGCTGGGCAACCTGGCCGAGACCGCCACGGTGCTGGCCGACAACCGCGACGTCGCCATCGACGCCATCCGTGAGCTGACCCGACTGGCCCGGATCCAGAACGACAACGTCTTCGAGCCCTACCTCGCCGAGGTCGACACCCAGATCAAGCAGGTCGACGCGATCCTCGCCGAGGTCGACCGCAACCAGGCCCAGGTCGCCGAGCTGCTCCGGTGGGTGGCCGGCTTCGCCGACCAGCTCCCCAAGGCCGTCGCCGACGACTTCGCCCAGGTGTTCCTCCTCGCCGAGGTGGAGGCCTGATGTCCCGCCGGGTCGCCATCAACCTCGTCGCCTTCGTCGGCGTCTTCGTCCTCATGCTGTGGTGGGCGGTCAACAACATCATCAGCTTCGACTTCATCGAGCGTCCGTACGAGATCTCCGGCGAGTTCGCCGCGACCGCCGGCGTGGCCAGCAACTCCGAGGTCGCCTACCTCGGCGTGAACCACGGTGCGGTGCGCTCGGTCGAGTCCGTCGATGGCAAGGTGCGCATCACGATGAGCATCGATCGGGGCAAGCAGATCCCCGCCGGGTCCAAGGCCCGCATCTTCCGCAAGTCCGCGATCGGTGAGCCCTACATCGACTTCGAGCCCCCGGAGGGCTACGACGGCGGGGGTCCGTACCTCGAAGCCGGGGACGTGATCCCGCTCGATCGCACCTCGGTGCCCCTCGAGTTCTCCGAGCTGCTGCGCTCGGCGTCGCGGGTGCTCGGCTCGGTGGAGCCCGAGGCGACGCGCACGCTCATCCACGAGCTGGCCGTGGCGCTGGACGGACGAGGCGAGGCGCTGCGCGACCTCACCGTCGACTCCGATGCCCTGCTGGCGACCTTCGCCGAGAAGGCCGATCTGCTCGACAGCCTCAGCGCGAACAGCACCCGACTGACCCGCACCGTCACCGAACGCCGGGCGTCGCTGTCCTCCGCGATCAGCGACCTCGCCGCGGTGGGGGAGTCGCTCCGCAACGTCGAGCCCGACACCCGGATCCTGCTCGATCGCGGCACCGAGCTGCTGCGGACCACCGCCGATCTGGTCGGCGACGTGAAGCAGGACCTCGACTGCGTGCTGTCCGACCTGGATTCGGTGATCGACGTCACCACGACCGACGAGAACCTCGGGCACCTCGCCAACACCCTCGACAACGGGCCCACCGGGTTCGAGTACGTCTGGCTCACCCGGGACGACGGCCCCGGGGGGCTCTGGGTGCGGGTCTCCATCCTCGTGGACACCGCCAACCCCGCCCAGCAGTACGTGCCACCGACGGAGCTGCCGGCCGTGCCGGAGATCCCGGTGTGCACGTCGCCTCTGGCGTCGGCCCCCGACGGCGGGGCGCTGGCCGCCGAGGCGCCGGTGGAGGGGCAGTCGCTCGCCGCGGTTCCCTTCTCCACCACGACCGCCCCCGACCGCTCCGCCGCGGCCCTGGGCGTGTTCCTCGCGTGCGGACTCGTGCTGGGCCTGCTGGCCCGGCGAGGTGCGCGAGCATGACGGCCGTGGACCTCGAACAGCAGGCAGACCCCCGGCCCGATCCCCCGAGGGAGCGCCGCACGGTGCCCGCCGGGGCCTTCGTCATCGCCGTCCTGGTCGCCGGCGCCCTGGCGGTCCTGGCCGTCTTCGCCCTCGCATCCGGCGACAGCGCCGACGGCGGCGGCGGGGAGGACCAAGAAGTCCGCCTCGCGTCCGGCCGCTTCGCCGAGCGCTTCCTCACCTTCGAGCACGGCCAGCTCGACGCGTGGAAGGAGGACGTGCTCGCGCTCAGCACCGGCGGCTTCGCCGAGGAGGTCGAGGAGGTCGAGTCCGGCCTGCGCACGCTCATCGCCGAGAGCGAGCTCGATGCCGTCACCCAGGTCACCGACATCTTCGTCGGCGAGGTCGAGCGCGGCGGGGTCGAGGTCGTCGTCGTGTACGACCGCGAGCTCCGCGGCGGCGAGCAGGGCCGCACCGAGTCCGACCGCTACCTGCAGCTGGCGATGGTCCGCGTCGACGGGGAGTGGCTGGTCGACAACGTCCTCGACATCGCCTCCGCCGGCGACCTCGCCGGGTCGGTGCCGCCGTCCGGGGAGGTCCCGGAGACCCCTGCACCGCCCACCTCGGCGGGCGGTTGAGCACCGTCCGGTCCGCTGTTGTGGAATCCCGGCCCACTGCCGATAGGTTCCCGCGACCCGGCAACCCTCCCCGCGACGGACACTGTCTATGATCCGCCGCCGACGCCACACCCGTTGGAGCGCCAATGGCTGACGAAGAAGAAGACGTGGTCGACGACGACCCCGAGACCGAAGACCTCGACGAGGACCTCGACGAGGACCTCGAAGCCGACGACCTCGGTGAGGACTTCGAAGCCGACGACGACGACGACGCCGTGGTCGACGTGGTCGATGACGACGCCGTCGCCGACGAGGACGAGGCCACGCCCGACGCCGAGGGCGACGAGCCCCGTCGCGCCCGCCGACGTGGCGAGGAGGACGAGGAGGACGAGGACGAAGACGCCGACCCCGACGACGTCGAGGCCGACCTGGACGAGATCCTCAAGGACCGCATCGCCGCCACCGACGACGAGGACGAGGACGAGGAGGAAGACGACGGCGACACCGGCAAGGCCGCGCCGGCGGGCAAGATCCAGCCCCGCCGCGAGGACGAGTTCCTCTGCCAGTCCTGCTTCATCCTGAAGCCGATGGGCCAGCTCGCCGAGGGCGAGACCGACCTGTGCGTCGACTGCGTCTGAGCACGAGGCCATGACGTACCGCACGATCGTGGTCGGCACCGACGGCTCGGCCTCCGCCGAGCGAGCTGTCGAGCACTCCGTCGACCTGGCGGCCGCCGACGAGGCTCGGCTGGTGATCGTGACCGCGTACGAGCGCACCGACACCAAGCTCGACGAGCGGGCGCCCGCCGACGTCCGCTGGATGATGGCGGACCCCAACGAGGCCGAGCGCCACGCCCGCCACGCCCGGTCCCTGGCCGCCGAGCACGGCGTCGGCGACGTCGTCGTGCAGGCCCTCGAGGGCGAGCCGGCCGACGAGCTGCTCGAGGCGGCCGACACCTTCGACGCCGACCTGATCGTGGTCGGCTCGGTCGGCCTCACCGACAGCAGCCGCTTCCTCCTCGGCAGCGTGGCCAGCAGCGTCCTGCACCACGCCCCCTGCGACGTCCTCGTGGTCCACAGCCACACGCCACGTCCCGCAGCTGCGCAATAGGGATGAACTGGCGCGACCACGGATCCGACCGCGAACATGGCCGACCGTGACCGCTGACAAGACCCCTCTCGAAGACGCCGTCGACCAGGCGCTCGACGCCTTCGTGTACGCCCCGATCGGGCTGCTGTTCGACGGTCCGGCGCGACTGCCGAAGCTGATCGCGAACGGGCGCAACCAGGTGACGAACGCCCGGATGATGGGCCAGTTCGCCGTCCGGATGGGTCGCACCGAGGTGAACAAGCGCGCCGCCTCCCTCGACGGTCCGGTGGTCGACCTCCTCCGTGGCCTCGGCGTCGTCGACGGCCCGCCGCCCGGCCCCGCCCCGGCACCTGCGCCGACGCCGGTGCCCGACAAGCCCGCGGCTCCCGCGGCCAAGGAGGGCAGCGCCAAGGCGCCCGCCCCGAAGAAGCCGGCAGCGGCCAAGAAGGCGACCAGGAAGGCCAGCGCGAAGAAGGCGGCCCGGAAGGCCACGAAGCAGGCCCCGAAGAAGGTCGCGGCGACGACGTCCACGAGCGCCGCCCCCGACGTCGCCGGCCTCGCCATCCCCGACTACGACAGCCTCTCGGCCAGCCAGGTCGTGAGCCGCCTGCAGGGGCTCTCCACCGCCGAGCTCGAGGCCGTGCGCAGCTACGAGGCCGCCACCCGGGGACGCAAGACCATCCTCAACCGGGTCCAGCAGCTCCAGAAGCCCTAGGCGTGGACGTCTCCGCCCGGCCCGCCACGGCCGACGACCTCCCGGCCCTGGTCACCCTGGCCACCGCCGCCATCGAGGAGCTGACCCCGAACCGGGGCGGTGCCGTCTGGCGCCGGCAGCAGGCCCGCCCGCTGCCGCCCGGCGACTCGCTTCGAGCCGACCTCGACGACCCGGACGCCTTCGTCGTCGTCGGCACCATCGACGACACGACCATCGGCTACGGCGTGCTCCGGCTCGAGCACCTCCGCGACGGGTCCACCCTCGGCGTCATCTCCGACCTGTTCACCCTCGAGGGTGCTCGGGGCGTGTCGGTGGGGGAGGAGATCATGGACGCGCTGATCGCGTGGGCGACGGAGCAGGGCTGCTTCGGCGTCGACTCCCTGGCCCTGCCGGGCGACCGCCACACCAAGAACTTCTTCGAGTCCTTCGGCCTCGTGGCCCGGGCCATCGTGGTGCACCGGTCCCTCGAACCCCGCCCCGACGCACCGTCATGACCGACGCCGCCGCCACGACGAGCGGCCCGGAGGTGGCCGTCGGCGCCGTCGTCGTCGATGGCGACCGCCTGCTGCTGATCCGGCGCGGCCGGGGCGTGGCGATCGGCCAGTGGTCGTTGCCCGGAGGCGTGGTCGAACCCGGCGAGCTCCTCGCCGAGGCCGTCGTTCGCGAGCTGCTCGAGGAGACCGGGCTCGAAGGGGTGTGCGGTCCCCTCGTCGGCGTCGTCGAGCGCTTCATCGAAGGCCGCCACTACGTGATCCTCGACCACCACGTCACCTTGCTCGAACCCGACGCCACCCCGACCGCTGGCGACGACGCCGCCGAGGTGGCCTGGGTGGCGCTCAGCGAGGTCGCCGAGTGGCCGCTCGTGGACGGCCTCGCCGAGTTCCTCCACGACCACGGCATCCTCGCCACGATCACCTGAGCTCACCGGAACTGGCGGTCGTGGTGCAGCGCTCCGGAACTGGCGGTCGTGGTGTAGCGGTCTAGCGACCCTTCCACTCGGGCTTGCGCTTCTCGATGAAGGCCGACAGGCCCTCCTTGGTGTCCTCGCTGGCCATGACCTCGGCGATCGCCCGCCCGGAGGCGGCGAAGGCCTCCTCGTCGGTGTCGAAGGACTGCAGGGCGACCTCGCGGCTCTTGCGCACGGCGAGCGGGGCGTTCTCGCTGATCTGGGCGGCCAGCTCGACGGCGACGTCGACGGCCTTGCCCGACTCCGCCATCCGGTTCACGAACCCGAGGGCGTGGGCCCGCTCGGCGTCGATCGGATCGCCGGTGAGGAGCATCTCCATGGCGACGTTCTTGGGCAGCGCGGCGGGAAGCCGGAACAGGGCCCCGGCGGCCGCCACGAGGTTGCGCTTGACCTCGGGCACGCTGAAGGTGACGTCCGGGGTGGCGACCAGCAGGTCGCAGGCCAGGACGATCTCGCAACCGCCGGCGTAGGCCGGGCCGTTGCAGGCGGCGATGATCGGCTTGGTGCGGGCCTTGGCCGTGATGCCGCCGAAGCCTCCGGTGGGGGTGTTGAGCCGGGCCGCGTCGCCGCTGTTGATCGCCTTCAGGTCGGCGCCGGCGCAGAAGACCGGACCCTCGTGGGTCAGGACGCCGATCCAGATCTCGTCGTCGGCCTCCATGCGGTCGATGGCGGCCTCGATGCCCTCGGCCACCTCGCCGTTGACGGCGTTGCGCGCCTCGGGGCGGTCGATGGTGATGATGGCGACGTTGCCACGGGTCTCGTACTCGATCATGGGCGCACAGTAGCGATGCTCCGGGGCCGTCGGTCCATGCGCACCGCCACGGGTTCGGTACCCTGCGGCCGTGTCCAGCGATCCGGGTCAGGGGCGACTGCAGTGCCCCTACTGCGACTCCTACGAGATCGACCGCCTGTACCTGGCGTCGTTGCGGGTCGACTCCTGCGTGTGCACGTCCTGCGGCGCCCGCTGGGACGAGGACGCGTCCACCGGTGAGTTCCGGGGCCGGCAGAGCCAGGCCCGGACCTCCCGCACCGAATCCCGCTGAGCCGGCGCCGGGGGCGCCGGCGCCGACCTCAGGTCTTGTCGTCCTCGGGGGCGTCGTCGCCCGTGGCCTGCTCGGCCTCGAGCGCCTCGGCGGCGGGGATCTCCGGGGCCGGCGCCTCGGTGGGCGCCTGCTCGACGGCTTCGGGGACGGCCGCCGCGTCCTGCTCGGGCTGGGCCTCCGGGGCGGGCGCGTCCGTCGTGGCCGCGTCGGCGACGGGCTGCTCGGCTGCGGGCTGCTCGGGCGTGGGATCGGCCTTGGGCTCATCGGCCTTGGGCTCATCGGCCTTCGGCTCATCGGCCTTGGGCTTGCCTCCCTCGGCCTTGTCGGCCTTGCGCTCGCCCTTGGCGTCGCCGGGCTTGGCGTCCTTCTTGGGCTTGCCGCCGCTGCGGCGCTTGCGCCGGCTGGCGTCCCGGCCGGCCTTCGGGTCGGGCTCGACGCCGAAGATCTGCGCGATCTCGGGGAGGCGGCTGCCGTGGCGGGCGATGGTGGCCTTCAGCTCGTCGGAGACGGTGCCGGGCAGCGACACGGGGACCACCTGGCGACGCACGGGGGAGTGGGCCAGCGCCTCGAGGATGTAGCTCCAGCGGTCGGCGGAGGTCTCGCTGCTCATCGACGCGTTGGCGGCCTCGACGAGGCGCAGCGCGACGGGGGCGGGCAGCGGGGCGCCGGCCTTGGGCGGGCGGGACGACAGGTGCAGGGCCCGGACGACGCGGTCGTCGTCGAGCATCTCCACGACCTCGGCCACCCAGGCCTGCTGGTCGGCGTCGAGGCGCTCGTTGAGGGCGGTGCGCACCTTGGCGGCCAGGGCTCGGGTCTCGTCGTCCTTGGCCGCGCCGTCTGACGCGGTGACGACGGTGCGCAGGTCGCGCAGGTCGACGGTCTCGGACTGCTCCAGGGCGGCCTCGGCCCGATCGCGCCACTCGGCGGCGCGGACCTTCACCAGCAGCTCCTCGGCGAGGGTGACGATGGGCCCCTCGTCGATGGGGTCCTGGCCCTCGACCTTGCGCTGCTCGTTCTGCTTCTCGAGCCCCGTGCGCACGGCCTGCAGCCCGCCGCGGAGCAGCTCCTGGGCGACGGCCTTCTGCTCCTCGGGGAGGGTGTCGATGAGGGCGTTGCGGTGGGCCTTGCCGGCCTTGAGGCGCGGGGGCTTCGGCTTCGGGGGCAGCTTGGGCTTGGCCGGGGTGCGGGGACGGTCGTTGCCGCCCCGGCGGCCGCCTTCGCCCCGCGGGCCGCGATCGCCACCCTCACCACGAGGGCCACGGTCGCCGTCCTTGCGGCCACCGCCGCCCCGGCGGGGACCACGGTCGCCGCGATCGCCTCGGCCACGGCCTCGCTCGGCCCGGACCTCGGTCACCAGCGGCTCGTCGTCGCGGGTGATGAGCTCGAGGGTCTCGACCTTCTTGGGCTCCTTGCCCTTGGGCGGGATCACCTGCGTGACCCGGATGCCGTCGACGTCCATCTCGGTGTCGACGCGGAACTCGTCACCGACCTCGGCGCTCTCCGGGAACAGCGACGCATCGGCCGCACCCTTGGGCTGGCGAGCCCCCGCGGCCCGCCAGGTGAAGGTCTTTCCCTCGTCCTGGCGGCTGGTGAGTTCGATGTCGATCCGGGTGGCCATAGCGGGTTGCCAGGCTAACCGAGCCGTCCCGGCCCCGACGATTGCGCTTTCAGCCCTCCGCGAAGGCCTCCGGGGGCGGGCACGCGCACACGAGGTTGCGATCCCCGGCCGCCCCGTCGATGCGGCTCACGGGCGGCCAGTACTTGGCCTGGCGCAGCCCGTCGACCGGGTACGCCGCCTGCTCGCGGGTGTAGGCGCGGTCCCACTCGGCGACGAGGAGGTCCTCGGCGGTGTGGGGGGCGTGGGCGAGGGCCGAGTCGTCGTGGGCGACCGCCCCGGACTCGATCTCGGCGATCTCGTCGGCGATCGCCAGCATCGCGTCGCAGAACCGGTCGATCTCGGCCAGAGGCTCGGACTCGGTCGGCTCGATCATGAGCGTGCCGGCGACCGGGAAGCTCATCGTGGGGGCGTGGAAGCCGTAGTCCACGAGGCGCTTGGCGACGTCGTCGACGGTGACGCCGGTGCGGCGGGTGATGTCGCGCAGGTCGACGATGCACTCGTGGGCGACCCGGCCGTGCTCGCCCGCGTAGAGCACCGGGTATCGCTCGCCGAGGCGGGCGGCGACGTAGTTGGCGTTGAGGATCGCCAGGTGGGTGGCCCGGGTGAGGCCGGGGCCGCCCATCATCCGCACGTAGGCCCACGAGATGGGCAGGATGCCGGCCGAGCCGTACGGCGCCGCCGACACGGGGCCGGGACCCGTTGCCGGGCCGGCGGCGTCGTCGAGGGGGTGGTTCGGCAGGTACGGGGCCAGGTGCGATCGCACGGCGACGGGACCGACGCCGGGGCCGCCGCCGCCGTGGGGGATGCAGAACGTCTTGTGCAGGTTCAGGTGGCTCACGTCGGCGCCGAACTCGCCCGGCTTGGCCACCCCGACGAGGGCGTTCAGGTTGGCGCCGTCGAGGTACACCTGGCCGTCGTGGTCGTGGACGAGGTCGCAGATCTCGCGGATCCGGGTCTCGAACACGCCGTGGGTGGAGGGGTAGGTGACCATCAACCCGGCGAGGGTGTCGGCGTGGTCGGTGACCTTGGCCTTGAGGTCGTCGACGTCGACGTTGCCGTCGTCGTCGCAGGCCACGACCACGACCCGCATGCCGGCCATGACCGCGGAGGCGGCGTTGGTGCCGTGGGCCGAGGAGGGGATGAGGCAGACCCGACGGTCGGTGTCGCCGTTGGCGTCGTGGAACGTGCGGATGGCGAGGAGGCCGGCCAGCTCGCCCTGGGAGCCGGCGTTGGGCTGGAAGCTCACCGCGTCGTAGCCGGTGACCTCGACCAGCCACGCCTCGAGCTGGTCGATGAGCGTGCGGTAGCCCTGGCTGCTGGCCGCCGGAACGAACGGGTGCAGGTTGGCGAAGCCGGGCCAGGAGATGGGCTCCATCTCCGCGGTGGCGTTGAGCTTCATCGTGCAGGACCCGAGCGGGATCATCGCCCGGTCCAGGGCCACGTCCTTGTCCGACAGGCGGCGCAGGTACCGCAGCATCTCGGTCTCGGAGCGGTACGAGTGGAAGGTCGGGTGGGTGAGGTAGCCGCTCGTGCGCACGAGCCCGTCGGGCAGCACCTCTCTCCGTTCTGGCAGTTCTCCTGCTGCGGCACCGAAGGCGGCGGCGAGGCGATCCGCGGTGGCCTCGGTGCAGGTCTCGTCGAACGCGAGGGACACGGTGTCGGCGTCGACCAGGCGGATGTCGATGCCCTCCTCGGCGGCCCGCTCGACGACGCCGGCGGCCTCGCCCGGGACCTCGACGGTGAGCGTGTCGAACCAGGCGTCGTTGCGGACGGTCCGGCCGGCCTGCTCCAGCCGGGCTGCGAAGGCACTGGTCAGTCCATGGACGCGCCCGGCGATGGCCCGCAGCCCCTCGGGGCCGTGGTACACGGCGTACATCGAGGCGATGACAGCCAGGAGCACCTGGGCGGTGCAGATGTTGGACGTCGCCTTCTCGCGACGGATGTGCTGCTCGCGCGTCTGCAGCGCGAGGCGGGTGGCGGGCCGGCCTGCGGCATCGACCGAGACGCCGACGAGGCGTCCGGGCAGGGTCCGCTTGTACTCCTCCCGGCAGCCCATGAAGCCGGCGTGAGGGCCGCCGAAGCCGAGGGGCACGCCGAAGCGCTGCGACGAGCCGACCACGATGTCGGCGCCGAGCTCGCCGGGCGGGGTCAGGACGGTGCAGGCCAGCAGGTCGGTGGCCACGACGGCGAGTGCGCCGGCTGCGTGGGCGGCGTCGATGGCGGGGGAGGGGTCCACGACCGCGCCGGACGCCGCGGGGTGCTGGACCAGCACACCGGCGGCGTCGGAGAGGTCGGCGGCGGCCACGTCGTCCACCACGTCGACGGTGACCCCGATGGCATCGGCCCGGGCCTCGAGCACCGCGATGGTCTGGGGGAAGGTGTCAGCGGCGACGACGAAGCGGGGGCGGTCACCCTTCACCAACCGGCCGCACATGGCCATGGCCTCGGCCGCTGCGGTGCCCTCGTCGAGCAGTGAGGAGTTCGCCAGCTCGGTCCCGGTGAGGTCGGTGATGACGGTCTGGAAGTTGAGCAGCGCCTCGAGGCGGCCCTGGGAGATCTCGGGCTGGTACGGGGTGTAGGCGGTGTACCAGGCGGGATCCTCCAGCACGTTCCGGCGGATGACCGGCGGCGTGTGGGTGCCGTGGTAGCCGAGGCCGATCATGGCGGTGCGCACGACGTTGGCCCCGGCCAGGGCCCGCAGCTCGGCGAGGGCTTCCTCCTCCGACGCGGCCTCGGGCAGGTCCAGGGGTTCGGTCGAGCGGATCGACGACGGCACGGCCTGATCGATGAGCTCGTCGAGGGAACCGGCGCCGACGACGTCGAGCATCGTGGCGATCTCGTCACCTCGGGGGCCGATGTGGCGGCTCGGGAAGCCCGGGTTCGGGATCGGTGCGGTGCTGGTCATGGGTGGAGGCTCCCTGGTGCGCGTCGGCGTGGAGCCCCTTCTGTTCCGTGACCTGAGAGATTCGCCCGGCGAGGCCGGGCTTGCTCCTTCGGTGAGCCCGCAGGCTGCTCTCCAGAGGTGCCTCGTCCCGGCGGTCCGGTGGCCTGAGAGGTTCCGGGGCGGTTGCTCCTTCGGCGCCCTCCCCACTGGCGGTGGGGCGGGACTCTCCCGTCGGGGGTCGTCAGCGCCGCCATCGTAGACCCCGGCCTCGGCCCTACTGTGCAGCCGTGTCCGCCGTGACCGGGTCCGCCGTGCGCATCGAGGCCGACCAGCTCGACCTGGTGGCCCAGGCGTGGGACGCGGCGGTCGACCGGACCCCGGATGCGGACGAGTTCTGCGCCTCGAGCATCTGGTCGTTCTCGGCCGCGGCGTCGTTCCCCGAGCACGGCGCGCCGATCGTCCTCGGTGACGGCTCGTCCTTCGCCGGGCTGCGGCGAGCCACGGCCGAGGACGGCAGCCGGCTGCTGCTCGGACTGGATCCGGTGTGGGGCTTCGCCACGCCGATGGTCGGGCACCCGGTGCAGGCCGCCCGCCTGCTCGCCGCCCGCCTGCGGCTCGACGACCACGACGTCGCCGTGGTCACCGGCCAGCGCCTCGACGGCATCGGGCTGCAGTGCCTGGTGCGGGTGCTGGGCGAGCAGCGCCGGCTGCTGCAGGGGCCGACGGAGCAGCGGTTGCGGGCCGACCTGTCCGGTGGGCTCGAGCCGTGGCTGGCTCGGCGATCGAGTCGCTTCCGCCAGCGCCTGCGCCAGGTGCGCCGTCGAGCCGAGGACGCCGGCGTCGCGGTCGTCGACTGCTCGGCGCTCGCACCCGACGAGGCCATGGACCGCGTGCTCGCGGTCGAGGCGCGGAGCTGGAAGGGGGAGGAGGGCACCGGCCTGGCCAGCGAGTCCCTGGCCGGCTTCTACCGGCGCATGGCCTGGCGCCTGGCCGCCGGCGACCAGCTGCGCCTGCTCTTCGCCCGCCAGGGGGAGCGGGACATCGGCTACGTGCTCGGAGGCGTGCGGGGCCGCACCTACCGGGGCCTGCAACTGTCCCACGACGCTGGCGTCCGTGCTCTCGGCATCGGCCACCTGCTGCAGATCCACCAGCTCGAGGCCCTCGAGGGGACCGGCATCGACGTCTACGACCTCGGCATGGACATGCCCTACAAGCGGCGGTGGGCCGATCGCATCGATGAGACGTTCGCCGTGCTCATCGCCCCCTGAGGCGATCCGCCCCTCTCCGAGCTGGCAGTGCCCCCGTCGCAGTCAGCGTCGGCGACGGCCGGTGATGCCGAGCCCGGCGAGGTCGACGGGCGCGAGGTGGCCGAGCGTCTGCTCGCACCGGGCGACGGGGATCTCGACCGGGTCGACCGCGACGCTGGCCTTGTCCAACCCCGCCGTCCGCCACGCCTGGAGCTGCACGCCCCCGGAGCTGCGGGCCACGGCGCTTCCCGGGTCGTAGAGGGGACGGGCCCGGATCACGTTCGGGTCGGTCGAGCGGAGCACCACGCAGGGGCGGTGCTTGCCCGGACCGTCGTCATCGTCCCGGGTGAAGGGCAGCCACGCGATCAGCACGGTCCCCGGGGGACGGGCCGGGTGGGCGTGCGGCCGCCGGGGACGGGCGGGGGAGCGGGGTCGGGGGATCCGGTCGACCACCTCCACCACCAGCCAGCGGAACCGGTCTCGGACCACCTCGAGGACGACGTGATCGCCGGGGCGGAGCGCTCCGTCGGGGTCGTCCAGGTCGCCGGTGACGGGGGAGCCGTCCCGGGTCCGTTCACCGTCGGCCCGCCACACGACGGTGCCCGGAGCAGGGACGCCGATGACCGTGGCGGTGACGACGCGGTGGTCCGGGTCGACCGGCACGAGTGGGGTGACTAGTCCGCGTCGTCGCGGCGCAGGTTCGAGCCGATGCCGGTCTCGATGTCGAGCTCGGGGCCGTCGTCGTCCTGGGCGAACCACGGCTGCTCGTCCTCGACGACCCGGCGCTGCTTCGACAGCGCCTTGAAGTCGTCCTTGCCCTTCCTGCGGAACAGACCCATGGCGGAGATCCTGCCAGGTCGCCCGGGCGCTCGGTACCGTCCGGGCATGGCCGCCGAGACCGTCGAGCGACGCTGCCGCTGGTGCGCCCGGCGCTTCACCGTCACCGTCGGGCCCGGCCGTCCCCGCGAGTTCTGCCGCCGGTCGTGCCGGCAGCGCGACTACGAGGCCCGCCAGCGGGCGAGCGAGGTCGGCCTGTCCGAGCACGAGCTGGTCCTCACCCGCCAGGCGATGGACGACCTTCGTGACCGGCTCTACGTGCTGGAGTGCGCGGTCGAGGACGTCGAACGGGACCTGACCGGTTCACCGACCCGGGCGGAGTACCGCGAGGCCCTGGACTGGCTGCTCGACGCAGCGCGGCCGGTGGTCGAATCCCTCGGGCGCGAAGGCCGAGCACCGGACTAGTCACTGGTTCCGTCACTGTGACGAAATGACCACACCCGGTGCTGCACTTCTGGAACGGGGGCGCATGTGGGAAGGTGCGCCCGTGCGCCGTCGTCCGACAGGCGCCGACCACCGACGGAGGACCACCCATGGCCGCTCGCACCGACGAGAAGCACCGCCGCCGGCTCCGGAAGGAGCGCGGAGAGCTGGAAGGCATCCTCGAAGCCCTCCAGGGCCAGCTGCGCAGCCTGGTCGACGAGGGGCGCGAGGTCGCCGAGTCGGACTTCTCCGAGGAGGGCGGAGACCCCGACGGCGGCGTGGTCGAGCGAGACCGCGTGCGAGCCCGCATCGCCGACACCGAGGAGCACCTCCGCCAGGTCGACCGGGCCGAGCAGGCGATCGAGGACGGGACCTACGGCACCTGCCGGGTGTGCGGCACCCAGGTGCCCGAGGAGCGCCTCGAGGCGCTGCCGTGGACGACGCTGTGCGTCCAGTGCAAGGCGGCCGGCCACAGCGCCTGAGCGCGGTGGAGGGCGGTTCGGGCTCCACCTGGCCGTCCAGGATCGCAACTTTACAGAACGTGGATTCTCGGCGAAGATCAGGATGGCGGTAGTTCGCAGCCGCAACTCGCGGCCCGGCTAACGGCACGTAGGGACGGCTACGGCACTGTGGTCGGCGGCGCTCCGCAACGCTCTCGTTCCCACTGGTAATGATCCTCGTCGAACCTCACGAGCTGGTCACCGACGAACCCGTAGCCGTTGACCGAGTCCCCAATCAGAGTCCGGCCATCTGGACACTCGATTCGCTCGAAGAAGACCGCCACGTCGTCATCGACGATGCAGTACGGGTCGATCTCGCCCAAGACGATGGTATCGCCGACCGCAGGACAGTCTTCGATGCCTGTTCGATCGGGAGGCTCGGAAGCTGTCTGGTCCCAGGAACACCCAAGGCACGACGCGAGGCCCAGCACTGACACGGCCCAGATGCCACGTCGCACACGCATCCCCGAGTGTTCGTCATGCGCTCCCATCTGTCCTAGTCGCGAGGCAACCGCTCGCCGGCTCGTGTTCGCCGATCTTCCCAGATGCTGGATGATCGGTCCGGCTACTCCGCCGTCCGCTCGACGATGCGCTTGACGGTCATGTGCGAGATCCCGCTCGCCTCGGCGATCTCGCGCAGAGATGATCCAGCGCGGTGCGCCTCACGGATCGCTGCGTCTCGCTTGCTCGAAGCGATGCCGGCGTTCTCGGCCGCGTAGCGAACAAGCTTCAAGAGGTTCTCCTGCTTCGATTCGGGCTTCGTGGTTGTCGCCATCTGGCTGCTCTCAGTCGTCGGTCCGGTTCAGGACGAGTTCGATAATGAGCCGAGCCTCCTCAGCCCAGGTGTCTCGGAGCTGGTCGTCGTCGGTCACCGCATCGGCGGCCTCGGCGAGGAGCAGGCAAATCGCCATGGCCTCGTCGTAGGTGAGCTTGACGTCGCCTCCAGGCACACGTCCGACTGTATCAAGTTGTTACGACGGGCTGCGTGCATAATGCCGGATCTTTGGCGGCTCGACCACCCCTCTCCCCCGCTCCTATCGCTCAGGCGCGTTCCACTTTTGGCAAAAACGCGTTCCACTCCCTCAGGGCCCGATCCGCTGACCTGGGGGTTCACCCTTTGTCACCAATCCCCGATGGGTGGGTCGGCGGATGGGCCGCGCTGCCTCGCTCCCCATCGTCCATCCCTGGTTTCGTCACCGTGACGCTTCGACGTGCTCAGCGGTGCGGCGGCGCACCGGTAGCCTGGTGCGATGGCCCCGCGCAGCAGGACCGGCTCCCGACCGAGCCGTGAGGAACGTCGTGCCCAGCTGCTCGAGGCCGCGGTCGCTGCCATCCGCACCATCGGCCCCAACGCGTCCATGGAGCAGCTCGCCGCCCAGGGTGGGGTGACCAAGCCGATCCTGTACCGCCACTTCGGTGACCGCGAGGGCCTGGGGCGGGCCATCGGCGACCACTACGCCACGGTCCTCATGAACCGCCTGGCGACGCCTCTGGAGAGCGAAGCGCCGCGCGACCTGCTGTGGCGGACCGTCGACACCTACCTCGAGTTCCTCGAGGATGAGCCCCAGCTGTACACGTTCCTCACGTCCGGCGGCGGCGTGCGGCCCGACCTCGAGGAGGCGGGCGCCATCGTCGAATCGGTCGCCCGCGAGGTCGCGGTCCGCATCGGCGACCAGCTCCGCGCCCAGGGGCTCGACGCCGGCGGGGCCGAGCCCTTCGCCCACGGCATCGTCGGCATGGTCCACCAGGCCGGCGACTGGTGGATCCGCAACCGCACCATGTCCCGCCACGCCCTCACGACCTACCTCACGACCCTGCTCTGGAGCGGCTTCGAGGGCATCGCCCGGGGTGCGGGTGCCGACCCCGCAGTGATCTCGGGCACACACCTACACTGAGGGCATCGCGCCGCCGTCGAAGGAGACCTCCGTGCCAGCCACCGTGCCCCACCCCACCCCGCACAAGCTCCCGGAGTTCGCATCCGTCGAGGAGGAGCGCCTGCACCGCAAGCAGCGCCTCGCCGCCACGTTCCGCCTCTTCGGCCGGTTCGGCTTCAACGAGGGCGTGGCCGGCCACGTCACCGCCCGGGACCCCGAGCACCCCGAGCTGTTCTGGGTGAACCCCTTCGGCCTCAGCTTCGACCTGGTGCGCGTCTCGGACCTGATCCTGGTCGACCACAACGGCGCCGTCGTCGAGGGCGACTGGCCGGTCAACCAGGCCGCCTTCGCCATCCACTCCCAGATCCACCAGGCCCGCCCCGACGCCGTCGCCGCCGCCCACACCCACTCCAAGGCGGGTCGGGCGTGGTCGACCCTGGCTCGTCCCCTCGACATGATCACCCAGGACGCGTGCGCCTTCTACGACGACCACGCCGTCTTCGACGACTACACCGGCGTCGTCCTCGACGTCGAGGAGGGCAAGCGCATCGCCCACGCCCTCGGCGACAACAAGGCCGCCATCCTGCGCAACCACGGCCTGCTCACCGTCGGCGGCTCCGTCGACGAGGCCGCCTGGTGGTACATCAGCATGGAGCGCAGCTGCGAGGTGCAGCTCATGGCCGAGGCCGCCGGCACGCCGATCCTCATCGACGAGGAGGGGGCCCAGCAGGCCCACAGCCAGGTCGGCTCGAGCTTCGCCGGCTGGTTCAGCTTCCAGCCGCTGTACGACAAGATCCTCCGCGACCAGCCCGACCTGCTGGACTGAACCGGTGGCCGACGTCGTGCCGATCAGCGACAAGCTCCGGGACGCCCGGGAGCAGGTCCTGCGGCGCCACCTCGACGCGCACTGCACCGGCGACATCGACGCGGTCGTGGCCACCTTCACCCGGCCCCGGATGGAGCTGATCGCCTCCGGGCGGGTGCTCGACGGGGCCGAGGCGATGCGGGCCTACCTGGCCGAGCGGCGCCGCGCCTTCCCCGACCAGTCCTTCGAGGTCATCTGCCACCACCACAGCGACCGGGCCGTGGTGTCGGAGCACTGGATGACGGGCACGCACCTCGGTGAGGTCCACGGGGTCGAGCCCAGCGGCAAGCGGTTCCGGGCCCGGATGGCGTCGATCTTCGAGTTCGACGGCGAAGACCTGATCAACCAGCGCCTCTACTACGACGCCGGCACCATCGCCCGCCAGCTGGCCTAGTCATCTCCGACGGACCGGCGGGCGGTGACTAGCCCAGTCGTCGCAGGACGGTGGCCGAGCGGGCGCAGACCCCGAGCGATCGGCCCCGCACCAGCTGGCTGGACAGGAGCTCGTCGGAGGACAGCTCCACGACCCATCGCTCCCCCAGCGGTTCGCCCGGCAGCGTCCACTCGATCGAGCCCGGGGTCGGGTTGAGCAGCAACAGGAAGCTCTCGCCGACGATGGGTTCGCCCCGTCGGTCGACCGAGGGCATCGCCTCGCCGTTCAGGAAGATGCCGATCGCGTCGGCCAGCCCCGAGTTCCAGTCGTCGTGGGTCATCGACGTGCCGTCCGGCTTCAGCCACGCGATGTCGAACACGTCGGAGCCGTGGATCGGCCGGCCCTGGAACCAGCGGCGTCGGCGGAACACCGGGTGCTCCCGGCGCAGGTGCACCAGGCGGCGGGTGAAGTCGAGCAGCTCGAGGTCGACCTCGGACCAGTCGAACCAGGACAGCTCGTTGTCCTGGCAGTAGGCGTTGTTGTTGCCCCGCTGGCTGCGGCCGAGCTCGTCGCCGCCGAGGAGCATCGGCACGCCCTGGGAGCACAGCACGGTGATCAGCAGGTTCTTTCGCTGACGCCGCCGCAGCGCCTGGATCTCGGGGTCGTCGGTGGGGCCCTCCACGCCGTGGTTCGAGGAGCGGTTGTCGTCGGTGCCGTCCCGGTTGCCCTCCCCGTTGGCCTCGTTGTGCTTGCGGTCGTAGGCGACGAGGTCGGCGAGGGTGAAGCCGTCGTGGGCGGTCACGAAGTTCACCGACGCCGACGGTCGGCGGCTGGACGCCTCGTAGAGGTCCGAGGAGCCGGTGAAGCGGTAGCCGAAGTCCCGCAGCGCGGTGTGCTGCTGGAGCCAGTAGTCGCGCACGGTGTCACGGAACTTGCCGTTCCACTCGGACCACAGCGGCGGGAAGTTGCCGACCTGGTAGCCCCCCTCCCCCACGTCCCAGGGTTCGGCGATCAGCTTCACCTGCGACACGACCGGGTCCTGCTGGATCAGGTCGAAGAAGGCAGAGAGGCGGTCCACCTCGTGCAGCTCTCGGGCCAGGGTGGCGGCCAGGTCGAAGCGGAACCCGTCGACGTGCATCTCGGTGACCCAGTAGCGCAGCGAGTCCATGATGAGCTGCAGCACGTGGGGGTGGCGCATGTTCATGGAGTTGCCGGTGCCGGTGTAGTCCCGGTAGCGGGCCCGGTCGGCGTCCTCGAGGCGGTAGTAGGCGGCGTTGTCGATGCCCTTGAACGACAGCGTCGGCCCGTCGTGGTCGCCCTCGGCGGTGTGGTTGTAGACCACGTCGAGGATCACCTCGATGCCGGCATCGTGCATCGACTTGACCATGTGACGGAACTCCTGGACCTGGCCGCCCTCGTCGCCCCACGCGGCGTAGCCGTTGTGCGGGGCCAGGAAGCCGATGGAGTTGTAGCCCCAGTAGTTGGTCAGGTCCTTGTCGACCAGCCAGTGGTCGTGGATGAACTGGTGCGTCGGGAGCAGCTCCACGGCGGTGATGCCGAGGCGGCGGAGGTGCTGGATGGCCACCGGATGCGCCAGCCCGGCGTAGGTGCCGCGCAGCTCGTCGGGGATGCCCGGCATCTTCTGGGTGAAGCCCTTGACGTGGACCTCGTAGATGATCGTGTCCTCGAGCGGGGTGCCCGGCGCGTGGTCGTTGCCCCAGTGGAAGAACGGGTTGACCACGACCGACTTGGGGACGTGGGGCGCGCTGTCCTCCACGTTCGGCCGGGCCGGATCGTCGAAGCGGTGGGAGAAGCAGGCTTCGTCCCAGTCGACGGTGCCGGTGACCGCCTTGGCGTAGGGGTCCAGCAGCAGCTTGTGCGGGTTGCAGCGGTGGCCGGCGTCGGGCGCCCAGGGGCCGTGCACGCGGAAGCCGTACTGCTGGCCGGGGCCGACCCCGGGGAGGTAGGCGTGCCAGCAGTGCGCGTCGACCTCGACCAGCTCGTGGCGGGTCTCACGCCCGTCGCGGCCGAACAGGCACAGCTCGACCCGCTCGGCGATCTCGCTGAAGAGGCTGAAGTTGGTGCCGGCCCCGTCGAAGGTGGCGCCGAGTGGGTATGCCCGACCGGGCCAGATCTCGCTCAGGATCCGAAGGCGTCCAGGTCGAAGGTGTCAGCGATGTCGGCGCAGTTCTCGGTCATCCACGCATCGACCTCGGCTGCGGCCGCCTCGTACTCCTCACCGAACGCGGTGTCGAGGCTCTCGAGCTTGGCCATGGTCTCGGGATCCATGCTCTCGGGGTCGGTGAAGTCCAGCACCACGCCCTCGAGCTCGGCTGCGACCTGGCTGAAGCCGTCGGCCAGGGTCGAGAAGGCATCGCGGATCTCGTCGGGGGCTGCCGCCGCGACCTCCTGGGTCGCCTCGGCGAGGGGGGCGAAGAGCTGGCCGAAGTCGGTCGCCTCCTCGCCGCCGTACATGGTGGTCGGATCGAAGTCCTCGAAGGCCGTGGCGAAGGCGGCGAGGAAGCCGCACTCCCCCATGCTGTCGGCGAGGGCCTCTTCGTCGATGTCCTCGGAGGTGCCGGAGTCGGTCTCGCTCTCGGTCTCGCTCTCCGTGGTGTCCTCGGCAGCGTCGGCGACCGTGTCGTCGGTGGCGGTGCTGGTGTCGTCGTCATCGCCGCACGCGGCGAAGAGCAGGGCGACGGCGACGAGCGGGGCGAAGATCTTGCTGCGGTGCATCAGGCATTCCCTCGGGAAGGTTCTGTCGGGCCAGAGACACTACCCCGCGTGGTCACCCGTCGCGGTCGTTCGGCCAGAACGGCGGCTTGGTCACCACGGCAGGCACCACCGAACCCCGGACGTCGATCTCGACCTCGACCCCGTCCTCCACGTCCGGCGGCAGGAAGGCCAGCGCGATGCCGGTCTCGAGCATGGGCGAGAAGTTGCCGGAGGTGACCGTGCCGGCGCTGACGCCCCCGACGTGCACCGGGTTCCCCGTGCGGGGTGGCCGGCGTCCCTCGCAGACCAGGCCGCGCAGGCGGCGGGCCACCCCGGTCTCCCGTTCCGCCTGCAGGGCGGCCTTGCCGCGGAACTCGGTGTCCCAGCGGACCACCCAGCCGAGGCCGGCCTGCAGCGGGGTGATGCCGGGGCCGAGCTCGTTGCCGTGCAGGGGCAGACCGGCCTCGAGGCGCAACGTGTCCCGGGCGCCGAGACCCGCCGGCTCGATGCCGCCGGCCAGCAGCGCCTGCCAGAAGGCGGGTGCCACGTCGGCGGGCACTGCGCACTCCACCCCGTCCTCCCCGGTGTAGCCGGTGCCGGCCACCGTGCAGGCGTGCCCGTCCCAGTCGAAGCTGCGGACCGCGAAGCGAGGCACCTCGGCCGCATCAGGTGCCACCGCTGCGAGGCGGGCGCGCGCGTCAGGCCCCTGGATCGCGATCACGGCCCGCGTCGCGGTCACGTCCTCCCCGCCGATGGCCTCCCGCACGCCGTCGGTGTTGGACGCGTTCGGCATGACGTCGAACACCTCGTCGTCGCGCCACCACACGATGATGTCGTCCACCACCGAGGCGTCGTCGGCGTCGAGCAGGTGGGTGTACTGGGCCCGACCCGGCTCGATCCGGCGGAGGTCGTTGGTGAGCGTGGTCTGCAGCCGCTCGAAGGCACCGGGCCCGGTGACGCGCACCGTGCCGAGGTGGGACACGTCGAAGGCGACCGCGCCGGTGCGACAGGCGCGGTGTTCGGCGACGGTGCCCTCGGCGTACGCGAGCGGCATCTCCCAGCCGCCGAAGGGAACGAGCTTGGCGCCGAGGGTGCGGTGCTCGGCATCGAGGGGCGATCGCTGCATGCCCCGAGCCTGGCAGGTGCGAGGCGGCGGGCGGATCAGCCCTGGGCGGCGGTGCCGATGCCCTTCGGGGTGGTGTCGTCGCTGAACATCTGCACGGCGGTGTCGAGCTCCTCGATGACGCCGTCCATGGGGAGCAGGTTGAGCACGCCCTGTCCCTGGTAGCGGTTCACCACGTCGATCAGCTCGTTGCCCCGGACCAGCACGGCGCTCGTGCCGTCGATGACCAGGTGGGCGGAGGCGACGTCCTCGCCGAGGCGCTCGCGCAGGTACTCGAAGGCCTCGCGGATGGACTCCAGCTTGATGCCGGCGTCGAGCAGGCGCTTGATGACCTTGAGCTCGAGCAGGTCCTTGTAGCTGTAGCGGCGCCGGGTGCCGGAGCCGCCGGCGTCGGCGAGCGACGGCCGGATCAGGTCGGTGCGGGCCCAGTAGTCGAGCTGGCGGTAGGTGATGCCGACGATCTCTGCCGCCCGCTTCCCCGAGAAGCCACCTTCGATCGTGCCTGCCATCACCGCTCCTCCGTCCAGCGCCTCCAGCGGGCCCGACGGACCACACCGGCGAAATTACGCGCGTGTCGTGGCGGAATGGTATGACCGGTCGCGCGCTGCGTCAACGGGTGGCCCCGTCGGCCACCGCCTCCCCCAGCGCGAGCAGCTGCTCGGGCGTGCCGATGGCGATCAGCACCTCACCGGCTTGGAGGAGGGTCTCCGGTGTCGGGTTGCTGCGGAACCGCCCGGCGGCGTCGCGCATCGCGAGCACGAGCGCGCCGGTCCGGTCCCGGATGTGGGCGTCCCGCAGGCTCCGTCCGGCGATGGCCGAACCGGCGTGGACCTCGACCTCGGCCAACCGGAACTCGAGGTCGGCGTCGTGCATCACCACGTCGAGGAAGTCGGTGACGGAGGGTTGCAGGATCAACGCCGCGATGCGCTGGCCGCCGATGTGCTGGGGGTTGACCACCCGGTCGGCGCCGGCCTGGAGCAGCTTGGCCTCCGCGGACTCGATGCGGGCGCGGGCGACGATGAACAGATCGGCCCGGAGCGCCCGCCCGGAGAGGGTCACGAACAGGTTGGCGGCGTCGGAGTCGAGCGCGGTCACGAGGGCGCGGGCCCGGCCGATCGAGGCCGCGGCCAGGACGCCGTCGTCGGTGGCGTCGCCCTCGATGAAGGGCAGCTCCATCTCGCTGAACCGGTCGGGGTCGATGTCGATGACCACGACCTCGGTCCCGGATGCGGCGATGTCGCGCGCGATCGTCTGGCCGACGCGTCCCCACCCGCAGACGATGACGTGGTCGGACATGGCGGCGATGCCCTTGTCCATGCGCCTCCTCCAGATCTGGTCGGTGAGTCGACCCTCGACGATCGATTCGAGCATGACACCCAGGGTGTAGAGCGCCGTGCCCACACCGCTCACGACGAGCGTCATCGTCACGACCCGGTATCCGGTGGTGTCGATCAGGTGGGCGGGGCCGATCTCCCGGTACCCGACCGTGGAGATGGTCAGGATCGTCTGGTACAGCGAGTCCTCGGGCTCCAGGCCGATGACCACGTACCCGAGCGTCCCGAGCAGCGTGACCAGCCCGAGCAGCAGCACACCTCGCTGGAGGCGGGCCGCTGCGCTGACCGGGTGCGGCCGCCCCACGCTGGCCCGCCGGCGCAGCTCGGCGCCCCACACGTGCTGGTGCCTCGTCCTAGGACGCGAAGTCTTCGGGGTTCACCTGGTCGATGAACTCACGGAACTCCTCGACGACCTCGTCGTCGTCCTCGAGGTCCTCGTCGTCGGGCACGTCCAGGTAGCCGGCTTCGGCCAGGACGGCCTCGTCGGCGAACACGGGCGTGCCCACCCGCACGGCGATGGCCATGGCATCGCTCGGGCGGGCCGAGACGACGTGGACCTGCTCGCCGACCTGCAGGTGGAGATCCGCGTAGTAGACGTCGTCGCGCAGCGCCGAGATCACGATGCGATCGAGGTGGGCGTCCAGCTCGTCCAGCAGCAGGGTGATGAGGTCGTGGGTGAGGGGCCGGCGCGTCTCCACGCCATCGAGCGCGAAGGCGATGGCCTGGGCCTCTGGTCCACCGATCATGATCGCCAGCATCCGGCGATCGCCCTCGAGCTCCCGGAGCAGCATCACCGGGGTGTTCGAGGGCATGTCCACGCGGACGCCGACGAGCTCCATCTCCGAAGTCATCACGGGCCACCCTATCGCTGGCCCCGCGGACCCCGTTGCGGTCCGCGCTACGGGAGGGTGTCGCGCAGCGCCCGGCGCAGCAGCGCGGCGTGCAGGGACTCGCCCGCGTCGGCCAGCTCGGTGACGGTGTCGACCGCACGGGCCCGGGCTTCGGGGTTGCGCTGCTTGAGCAGGGGCACGATGAGCTGCTCGAGCACCCCCGCCTCGCGCTCGGCGGCGATCTTGTACATGCGCAGGTGGCGGACCTCGACGCCGTGGTCGAGGAACGCCCGGCACGCCTCCACGATCGGCAGCTGGTCGACGTCGTAGTAGGTGTCGTTCCCGATCCGTCGCGACGAGATCATCGAGAACCCCTCGAGCTCGTGCACCGCATCGACGCCGACGTTGGCCCGGGCGGCCAGCTCCTCGGCGGTGAGGGAGGACCCGTCCGGCGCGTGGTCGAGGGCGGTGCCCACCGGCTGCGGTGCGCCCTCGGGCGCTTCGGCTGGCTCCGGGGGGGCCGGCTCCTCGTCGTGGGGGCCGACCTCGATCGCCGAGGCCGCAGCCAGCGATGCCGCGGCGTGGCGGACGTCGTCGCCGCTCTCGTCCTGGAGAGCCCCGGGGAGCTGGTCGGCGGGCGGGCTCTGGTGATCGCCCGCCGGCGGTGTCCCGGTGGCGTCCCACTCGGCGAGCCGCTCGCGGATCACCTTCAGGGGCAGGAAGTGGTCCCGCTGCTGGGTCAGGATCCACTGCAGGCGCTCGATGTCGGCGTCGTAGAACTTGCGGTAGCCGGACGGCGTGCGCTCGGGGTCGAGCAGGCCTTGGGACTCGAGGAAGCGGATCTTGGAGATCGTGATGTCCGGGAAGTCCGCCTGCACCAGCGAGAGGACCTCGCCGATGGACAGGTGGGCGTGCTCCCCGGTCTCGTGGCTCATGCGTCGCCGTGGACGAAGACCAGCTTGAAGGACCCGATCTGCAGCTCGTCACCGTCGCGCAGGGGCGCCTCCTCGACCCGGTTCCGGTTCAGGTAGGTGCCGTTCAGGGAGCCGACGTCGCGCACGGTGTAGTCGTCGCCCTCCCGGGTGATCTCGGCGTGGCGACGGGAGACGGTGACGTCGTCGAGGAAGATGTCGCTCTCGGGATGGCGACCAGCGACGGTGCGGTCGGCGTCGAGGACGTAGCGGCTGCCGGCGTTGCGCCCGCGCCTGACCACCAGCGCGCCGACGCCTGCCGGGATCTCGTGCAGGTCGACCCCGACGTCCTCGGCCCCTTCGAGGCCGGGCTCGGTGTGGAACGTGATCGTGGAGTCCTCGCCGCTGCGGTGCTCGAGGCCTGCCCCGCAGGACGAGCAGAAGTTCGACCCGAGGGGGTTGCCGTGCCCGCAGCGGGTGCAGAAGACGTGATCAGCCACCGGAGCCGCCTCAGCCCTCGATGAGGTTCCGGTAGGCGCCTGCGTCCAGGAGCTCGGTGCCGCCGTCGGCCGTCTCGATGATGAAGATCCAGCCCTCGCCGTAGGGGTCGTCGTTGAGCCGTTCGGGGGTGTCGGCCAGCTCGGTGTTGACCTCCACGATGGTGCCCGACACGGGCGCGTAGATGTCGGAGACCGACTTGGTGGACTCCACCTCGGCGATGGCGTCGCCGGCGGACACGTCGGCGCCCACCTCGGGCAGCTGCACGTAGACGACGTCGCCGAGGGCGTCCTGGGCGTAGTCGGTGATGCCGACGCGGGCCCGGCCGCCGTCGGTGCGGATCCACTCGTGGTCGGACGAGTACGCGAGGTCCTCGGGCACGTTCATGCCGGCGGAGGCTACCGGACGATCCGGCCCGGGCTCAGCGATGGAGCGCGTGCCGGGTGCGATCAGGCTGCGCTGCGATCGGCCCGGACCTGGCGACCCTCGGCGAGGGCCTTGCGCCCGAGCGGGATGTAGAGCAGGGCCGACCAGTAGGCCAGGGCCAGGCCCGGGACTCCCACGACCCACGCCAGCACCCGGAACCCGTCGGCCGTGGCGTGGTCGCTGGCGCCGACGAGGAAGGACGGGAACGCGCCCATCAGGGCGAACGTCGCGGCCTTGCCGTACCAGGTGACGTCGATCCGCGACGCGCCGAGCGCGGCGAGCGAGACGGTGCCGATGGCCACTGCGGCCTCGCGGACCAGCACCGCGACGGCGAACCAGAGCGGGACGGAGCCGTCGATGATGATGGAGCCGACGCCGACGAAGAACAGCAGGCGGTCGGCCACCGGGTCGAGCACCTTGCCGACGTTGGACACCTGCCCGAGGCGGCGGGCCAGGTAGCCGTCGAGCCAGTCCGTGCTGCCGATGAGGAACAGCACCCACCCGGCCGCCCACCGGTCGTCCGCGCCGAACAGGAGGTAGACGAACACCGGCAGGGTGCACAGCCGGATGACGGTGATGAGGTTCGGGATGGTGAGGATCCCGGCGTCTTCGACGAGGTCCTCGTCGAGGACGATCGCATCGTCGGGTGCGACGGCGGATTCGGCGGCGTCCTCGACCGGTTCGCTCATGAAATGCACCCTACGGTCCCTGTCACACTGGCGGGCATGGCCACCGTGTTCACCAAGATCATCCAGGGCGAGCTCCCCGGCCGCTTCGTCTGGCGGGACGACCGCTGCGTCGCGTTCCTCTCGATCAACCCGCTGCGCCACGGCCATGCGCTGGTCGTGCCCGTCCAGGAGGTCGACCACTGGCTCGACCTGGACCCCGAGGTCAACAGCCACCTCATGGCGGTCAGCCAGCGGATCGGACAGGCCCAGATGGCGGCCTTCTCCCCCACCAGGATCGGGCTGATGATCGCCGGCCTCGAGGTTCCCCACGTGCACCTGCACGTCGTGCCGATCGACGGGGTGCACGACATGGACTTCGCCAACGCCGCTCGGGACCCCGACGCCGCCGCGATGGATCAGGCCCGAGACGACCTCGTGGCCGCCCTCCGCAGCGCGGGCCACGACCCGGGCGTGGACTAGAGCAGGGAGGTCTGCTCCGCGGGCTCCTCGGGCACCAGCTCGAGCAGCTCGGGGCCGTTGTTGCGCACGTTGTTCACGAGCGGGGCCACCGGCGTGGCGGTGAGGATGCCGTCGGGCAGCGGCACCAGGAGCCCGGAGAGCGCCTCGAGGTCGTGGTTGTCCCGGTCGAGCCAGGTGGCCCAGCGCTCCTCGGGGAGGATCACCGGCATGCGGTCGTGGATGGTCGCCAGGAGCTCGTTGGGCGAGGTGGTGACGATCGTCAGCGAGCGCAGCGGCTCCTGGTCCTTGTCCGGCCCCCGCCAGAGGGACCAGAGACCGGCGAAGGCCAGCGGCTCGCCGTCGTCGCGGTGGATGAACATCGGCTGCTTCTTGGGCTTCTTGGCGCTGTCGAGCTTGCGCCACTCGTAGAAGCCGTCGGCGGGCACCAGGCAGCGGCGGGTGGCGAAGGGCTTCTTGAACGCCGACTTCTCCGCGAGCGTCTCGGCCCGGGCGTTGATCATCCGTGAGCCGATCTTGACGTCCTTGGCCCAGGACGGCACCAGGCCCCAGAAGAAGGCGTCCAGGAAGCGGCCCCCGTCGGCCTCGACGACGGCGAGGACGTCCTGGGTGGGGGCCACGTTGTAGTTGGGCTCGATCACCGACTCGGCCACGGCCTCGGCCCCGAAGTAGGCCGCCAGCTCGTCGGGTGGCGACGTGGACACGAAGCGACCGCACATGGCTCCGACGGTACCCACGGTGGCGGCGGTGGCGACGGCCTGCCACGCTTCGTCCATGACCGATGCGTCCCCCGCGTTCGACGTCGTCCTGTTCGGGCCCACCGGTGTCACCGGCCGGGAGGTGGCCCGCCACCTGCACCGCCGAGCCCCCGAGCTGGGGCTCACCTGGGCCGTCGCCGGACGCGATCGCGACCGCATCGAGCGGTCGCTGGCCTCGGTGGGCGCCGAACCAGCCGACATCCTCCACGCCGACACCGACGACCGGCGCTCCATCGAGGACATGGTCGGGGCTGCGAAGGTCGTCGCCGACCTGGTCGGGCCCTTCGGCCGCCACGGCGAGCCCGTCTACGCCGCGTGCGCGAGGGCCGGTACCCACTGCATCGACCCCTGCGGGGAGATCGACTGGGTGCTCGACATGATCCGGCGCTACGACGACCGGGCGACGGAGAGCGGCGCCATCATCGTCCCCACGGCGGGCTTCGAGGCGCTGCCCTTCGACCTCGGGGCCCTCCTCGCCGCCCACCTGCTGCACGAGCGCACCGGCCTCGGCGTGGCCTCGGTCGACGTGGCCGTCACCATCACCTCCGACCGGGACCTCCGGGTCCGCTCGGCCGCCGACGCGGTCTCCGGCGGCACCTTCGCCAGCGGCATGGAGCAGATCCGGCGGGGCCGCCCCGAGGTGTCCGATCCCCATGTGCTCGACACCAGGGCGGGCCGGTCCGGTCGCTACGACCTGCGTCCCCGCAAGCACAGCGGCACCGGGCGCTGGCTGTCACCGATGGTGCCGTCCCCGTTCCTGAACCCGCCGGTCGTCCACCGCTCCGCATCGCTCCTTCGCGACAGCGGCGACACGATCCACGCCGCCGACTTCGAGTACCGGGAGGGCGTCGACACCGCCGGCATGCTCCCCGGGCTGCTGGCCGCGCCCGCTGCCGTGGCCGGATCGCTCCTCGCCGTCGGCATGGGCACCCTCACCGGCGCTCGCGAGAAGGTCCGCCGCTCGATCGTGAGCGCCCTCGAGCGGGTCGGGCCCTCCCCCGGCGACGGGCCCCGGCCCGAGGACCTCGATCGCTGGCGCTACCGCCTCGACGTGCGGGCCGTCGACACGAGCGGCGGCACGCAGGACGTGGTCGTGGAGGCCGACGGCCATCCCGGGTACAAGTCGACCGCCACGATCCTGGGTGAGGCTGCCCTCGCCCTCGCCGACCCCGAGGCACCCACACCCGACGGTGCCGGCTTCCTCACGCCGGCGACCGCACTCGGGCTGGAGGTCCTCGATCGCTTCGAGCAGGCCGGCATGCGCATCCGGCCGGCCTGAGCGCCGGTTGTGCCGTCGGCCCCGATCGGATAGAGCTCACCCATGACCGGCTTCCTCCTCCCCACCGAAGCGATCACGTCGATCGAGGCGTACCTCGCGACGGAGACGGGCGGGGCCGGTGTCGCCCGGGCCCAGGAGATCGGGCCGGAGGCGACCATCGAGGAGATCAGCCGGGCCGGCCTGCGGGGCCGGGGCGGCGGTGGGTTCCCGACGGGTCGCAAGTGGCAGGGCATCGCCTCCCAGGAGGGCACCCGTCGCTACCTCGTCGTCAACGGCGCCGAGGGGGAGCCGGGCACGTTCAAGGATCGGGCCCTGCTGCGGGCGAACCCGTACCAGCTGGTCGAGGGCCTGATCATCGCAGCGTTCGCCATCGCTGCCGAGGAGGTCTTCGTGTGCCTCAAGGAGCGCTTCGAGCGGGAGATCGACAACGTCACCCGGGCCGTCGCGGAGATGCAGGACGCCGGCATCTGCACGGACTGCAAGGTCACCGTCGTGGCCGGGCCGGACGAGTACCTGTTCGGCGAGGAGAAGGCGATGCTCGAGGTCGTCGAGGGCCGTCCCCCGCTCCCCCGCCTGCTGCCGCCCTACGAGCACGGGCTGTTCGCCAGCGACATGCAATCCGGGTGGGAGGGCACGCCGGTGTCCGCCCCCGGTGCCGGCGGCGACGCCAACCCCACGCTGGTCAACAACGTGGAGACGCTGTCGAACGTGCCGCACATCCTGGCCCGGGGTGCCGAGTGGTTCCGCTCGATGGGCACCCCGGAGTCCCCCGGCACGATCGTGGCCACCGTGGTCGGCGACGTGGTGGCCCCCGATGTCGGCGAGGTCGAGATGGGATCGACCCTGCGCGACGTCATCGACGCCGTCGGCAGCGGCGTGGGACCGGGCCGATCGGTGAAGGCGGTCTTCTCCGGCGTCGCCAACGCCGTCGTCACCGCGGACCAGCTCGACGTCCCGCTCACCTACGAGGGCTTCCAGGCCATCGGCAGCGGCATGGGCTCGGCCGGGTTCATCGTGCACGACGACACGGCCTGCATGGTCAACGCCGCCTACGTGTACTCGCGGTTCCTCTCCGTGGAGTCCTGCGGCCAGTGCCCGCCGTGCAAGCTCGGCTCCGGCGAGATCACCGAGCACCTCCAGCGGCTCGAGACCGGCGGCGGCACGGCCGAGGACATGCAGGGCATCGCCCACTGGCTGGGCCGCGTCACCGACGGCAACCGCTGCTACCTCGCGGTCGAGGAGCAGATCATGGTCACGAGCGTCGTGCGGGCCTTCGCCGAGGAGTTCGTCGAGCACGTCGACCACGGCAGCTGCCCCCGCCCCCGGCCCATCCCGCTCCCCAAGCTGGTCGACCTCGACGGCGGGCAGGCCACCTACGACGAGACCTTCTGGCGCAAGCGGCCCGACTGGACCTACGAGCCCGAGTGATCCGGGCCGAACCGGGTGCACCAGGTCGTACCAGCGCAACGCCACAGCCCCCGGTACGGTCCGGCACCCCACACCCCGTCCCAGGAGGGTCTCATGGAAGAGCGAAGGGTCGACGAGACCGAGGTCCGACGTGAACGACGCAGCGGCCGTGGACCGATCATCGGGCTGCTCGTGGTCCTGGGCGTGGTCCTCGTGGTCCTGATCGTGCTGCTGGTGAGCGGCGACGGTGACAGCGGCGACGGCATCAGCCCAGGGGACATCGAGGTGGACATCGGTGGGGACGACTGACGAGCGCGAGGGGCTGACGACCGCGACGCCCCGGGCTACCTGCGACGTCGCTCGGCGAGCTCGTCGGCCAGCGCGGCGGACAGCCGCTCCGCAGCGTCGCCGCTCAGGTGGGTGAAGTCGCTGAAGTCCTCGTTCCCGTACCCGTCGCTGACATCGACGAAGGGGACGTCGAGGTCGGTGGCGAGGCGACGCGCCTCGCGCTCGGCGGCCACGTCGACCGACGGATCGGGCAGCAGGTCCAGGAAGCGGGGGGCCTGGGGCAACCAGACGAAGACGACGTCCACACCCTGCTCGCGCAGCGCGCCGACCGTCCGTCGGATGTCCTCGGACATCCGCCCCCCGAGCTCGTAGTCGCCGATCACGTCGCGTCGGATCCGACGGCGCTCGGCATCGCTCGTGTTGGCCCTCCCCGGCCGCCGCTTGCCGTTGGCGTGCAGGACGTCCCGGGCGCCGCTCACCGGGTCGTCCGCCTCGAGCCACGAGCGGGGATCGGCCAGGGTCCGGCGGTGGCGGAACGTGGCCGACCGCGCCGACAGCCACCGGTCGACCTCCGCGAGCACCCCGTCCCGCGCCTCGAACGCCTCGTCGTAGAGGGGAGCCACCTCCTGGGGGCGCGCCGCGTTCAGGTCGATCGATGACAGGGGCCACACCACGGTGTCGACCTCGAGGTCGGGCAGGACGGCGTCGTCGAGCCAACGGCGCTGGAGCGGTGGGATGCCCGCGGGGATGGCGGCGTTGTAGCTGCGGGTGCTGAGCCGTCGGTCGATCACCGCGGGATCGATGCCGTGGTAGGTCTGCGAGGTCCCGATGAAGACGTAGTCGAGCTCTCCGTCCTGCTCGGCGATCTGCTCGACCTTGGCCTGGGCGATCTCGTGGTACCAGGTGACGGGCTCCGCGAACCCCGACGACACGGCGCGGATGGCCACCTCGACCGTCAGGAGCACGGCCACGAGCGTTGCGAGCATCTTGGAGGCGCGGGCGAGCATCAGAACTGGAAGTAGATGAAGGGGGTGGACGGCGAACCGCTGAACAGCACCAGCGCCACCACCGCGACGCCGGTGAGCGCACCGGAGGTCACGGGCGCGTCGAGGGGTCGGCGGACGGTGCGCACGAGACGGGACGGACGGGCCCGGTGGAGCACGTCGATGACCAACACGGCCACGAGCGCGCCAGCGATCATGAGGACCTCACCCCATGCCGCGAGCGACGCCGGCAGCACAGGTCCGCTGAACATCGAGGCCAGCATCTCGCCGGCGTTGCCGAGCGAGCTGGCCCGGAAGGGCACCAGGGTCACGTTCCAGACCAGGAACGCAGCCACGATCGCCGGCACGTGCCGCAGGGCCGGGAGCCGATCGCTGTCGTCGGGCTGCACGCCCATGGCCCGTTCGACCGAGAGGATCACGCCGTGCAGCACGCCCCACGCCACGAACGTCCACGCCGCGCCGTGCCAGAGCCCGCCCAGCGTCATGGTGATCATCAGGTTCCGGTACGTCGTCCAACGGCCGTGCCGGTTGCCGCCGAGGGGGACGTAGAGGTACGCCCGGAGCCACGACGACAGCGAGACGTGCCATCGGTTCCAGTACTCGGTGAGGTTGCGTGACAGGTAGGGCTGGCGGAAGTTGACCCGCAGCTCCACGCCGAGCAGCCGCGAGGTGCCGCGGGCGATGTCGGTGTAGCCGGAGAAGTCGCCGTACACCTGCAGGGCGAAGGCGACCATGGTCGTCCAGGCCATGACGCTGGAGAGGTCCCCGGCGTTCGAGAAGCCCCGGTTCACGATGGGCGCGACCGCGTCGGCGATGGCCACCTTCTTGACCAGGCCGAGCAGGATCAGACCGAGCGCGGAGTGGATCGTCTCGGCGTCGGGGCGGGCACGCGCCGAGCGCAGCTGGGGCAGCAGGTGGGTGGCCCGCTCGATCGGACCGGCCACGAGCTGGGGGAAGTACGCCACGTACAGGGCGAACGTGGGCAGGTCGCGCTCGGGTGAGAGCTGCCGGCGGTAGACGTCGAAGGTGTACGAGATCGTCTGGAACGTGTAGAAGCTGATGCCGACCGGCAGGACGATCTGGAGCAGCGCCGGGTTGGGCTCCAGGCCCGCCCGAGCGAGCAGCGATGCGGCTGACTCGACGAAGAAGCCGCCGTACTTGAACACCCCGAGGATCCCCAGGTTGGTCACCACGCTCGTGACCAGCAGTGCCTTGCGGGCGCGCTCGGTCTGCTCGGTCCCCAGGGCTCGGCCGATCGTGTAGTCGACGGCGGTCGAGAGGAAGATCAGCCCGAGGAAGCGCCAGTCCCAGGCGGCGTAGAACACGTAGGACGCCACGAGCAGCACCCACCGGCGCGCCGCAGGACGGACGGTCCAGTGCAGCCCGACCACCGCGGGCAGGAACAGGGCGTAGACGAGGGAGTTGAAGACCATGGAGGGTGACCGGTCGGGACCCGGGGGGTCCTACCCCGATCGCGCCCTCCTGATTCCTGCCGGAACGACCTCCGCCGGACGCGGCGAGGGCCCCGCCCCCTGTGGGGAGGCGAGGCCCTCTGGCGAGCGCAGGTCCGGCGAGAACCTGGCCCGCTGCCGGCAAGCGTAGGGCTGCGACGCGACCGACCCGGCGCCCTCCGGCCAGGAAGCAGAAGAGCCGGCCCATCGGACCGGCTCTGACCTGCGGAGTGTGACCAACCGGGAGGCAGCGGCCGACGACCTACGGGGCGTCATGCGGGTGGTGGACCATTCGCTCGCTACTCCTGCGGTCGAGATCGCAGGCTTAGATTTCGGCTTCGCTTCGGCCGACCCCACCCCGCGGCGCTGCAACCGTCACCCGCAGCCGACGAGAGACCCGATCGACGAGCCTGTCCGCACGGTCCTCGGGAAGGAACGAGATGTACGACACCAGCATGATGGCGCTGAAGAAGCCGAGGCCGAAGGCCACCTCGATCCCGAGGTGCAGTACCACCCCGGCAGCGATGACCCAGGGTCGAGCGCGACGGTTCCAGACGAGGACGGCCAGTGCCAGCTCGACAGCGATCGTGCCATAGGTCAAGACGTTCGCGAGGAGCAGCGACTCGCTCCAGGAAAGGGGTATCTCGAATCGGGTCAGATCGCCCAGGCGCAGTGAGCTCGCAACCGCCGTGCCCGCCGCCCACTCAGCGCCTTGGGCTTTCGACCAGACGGCGAACAGGTACGCCAGGCTGACTTGGATCTGGATCAGTCGGAGCGCCCAAGGCGCGTGTAGAGGTGCGTGCCAGAACGTCTCCGACGCGGACCGCCACCGATCCAGCGACAGCGCAGCCCCCGCCGGCGCGAGCATGAGGAAGAACGACATGTAGCGCAGCATGCTGTCTCCGGAGTTCATCACCCACGGGTTCCGGCGTCGCAGGGACAGCAGCACGATGAACACCACGGCGGATGCCATCCTGGTGTGGTAGCCAGCGGCGGTCGCGACGGACGCGACGAGCAGCGCGACCACGCAGACGAACACCGCCCAGTCGTGCGGAAAGACGTCGAGCAGTCCGAGCTGCAGGCCGGCGAGGTCGCGTGGCGCGATGACCCCGTCCTCGCCGAAGAAGGCGAGTGCATCCGGAACGATCGACATGGTCCACAGGAAGACGATCGACCCGAACGCGATCCGAAGCATCCCGAGGGTCGAAGTCGAGACAGGGTCGAACCAGAAGTTGTTCCAGCTCTTGGCCAACGATCTCACCACGTTCCTCCCGACGGCCGGACGGCGCGGTAGAGCTCGTCCTGACGCCACCCGGGCCGCACGCGCTCGCCGCTGCCCGGAGTGGGCGTCACGGAGTACTGACGGAGCAGCGTCACGGCGATCGGCGTCTGGCCCTCCCGCCGGTGGTTCCGAGCCACCCACGCAGTCAGGTCGGCCCAGAGGTCGGGCCTGTGGTCCGTCAAGACGTTGTTGGCCAGCTTGCGCCACCGGTACGCGCGGTAGGGGCCGAAGACCGGATTGCCATGAGGTTGGTACCAGTGGTCGGTGCTCCCGTCCGCATACGTCATCCGAGCGGCCAAGCGGAGGGTGGTGGTGCGCGTCTGCGGTGCGAAGAGGCTCCAGTTCTGCGTCAACGCGGTCACGTCGAGGACGGGCTCGACGAGCGGGAGGGTCTGACGCTTGAGCTCTGACCGGGGGAGGTTCGAGACCACCATCGCTGCGAGCAGCACCACCAGGAACGCGCTGATCACGAGTCGACCGACGGGGTGAGCTTCCAGCCGAGCCTGGACGGTGGTGGCTCCGCTGTCGTCGATCATGCTGCGACCATCCCCGTGCCGATGTCCATCGGCCGACTCAGCAGCCGGTAGCCACCGACTCCTCGGTGAGCTCGAAGTCGTTCATGTGGGCACCGTGTCCAGGAGCAGGGCGGCGGTGAGCTTCATGGCATCAGGGACACGTGAGGTCGACGGACATGGGTCCTGCGTCAGTCGGCCCCGTCCCCGTCACGGTGCCACCGTCGATGTCCAGGAACCGCTCAGGACCACTGGGGGCTGCGGCCGTGACGAAGGATTCGGAACCCGTGATGATCGCGACCACGTCGCCCCCGTTCTCGACCCGGGTGACGCTCAACAACGGGCCGTGTTCGAGTGCGGCTTCGAGCGCTACCTCCGGATCCGTGCTTCCGTCGATCACACCGAGGAGCTCGGTGATCACGCCGTCGGGTGTGCCCGCGGTGACCCCGTCGGCTTGCAGCGTCACGACGGTGTTGGTGGCGGGCGAAGCCACATCGCGCACGCACTGGATCACGAGGAAGTCGTACTGGGAGCCTGCGTGGGTGACCGTCGCCGAGCCGCTTCCGGCAACAGCTCCGCTCGTGGTCGACTCGACCGTGTCGTCATCAACCGTCTCGTCGGGGTCAGCGGCGTCATCCGACAATGCATCGTTGGTTGGTGCCGACGTGTCGGTGGCCGCAGAGGCATCGGTGCTGTCGTCGTCACCGCATCCGACGCCGACAAACGCCAACACGAAGACGAGAGCCAAGCCCCGCACCATGTCTCGGGACCATACACGTCGTCTTCGCGGCCTGCTCGCGCATCGTTGTTCGTTGGGTGCGCGAGGGGCGGATGACGGCTCCGCGGAGCTCAGCTACCGTTGCTCGCAGGCGACATCGAACAGGGTGCGCCGTGGGATGGTGGAGGACCGGCACCGCGGTGGCCCTCGAGAGGGCTGGTGAGCGGAAGATGCGTCACGGATCCCGAAACCACCGGGCCGCAGTCGGCGCGATGTGCGCGTGGCTGTTCCTGTCGGCGGGATGCTCCCTGAGCAGCGGGGGCGACGAGGCCGAGCCCCCGGACAGCGGATCGGCGGAAGTGACCACGAGTCGCGTCGACGGTGTGCTCCAGGAGCTCTGGGTGGTCGACCGGTTCCGTGCCGTGGACGCCGAGGGCACGATCGTCGACCTCACACAGCCGCTGCTCGACCTCGCGGGGACGGACGGGCAGGAACCTGCAGCGATCAGCTCGACGGCGTCCTTCGTCCCGTCCTCCCGCTTCGAGCCGCGAATCGTCGACGTCGAAGGGAATCAGGTCGACGGGGTCGACGTACTCGGCGGCGTCATCGAAGACGAAGACGGCAACCGCGCCGTCGCCGTGCTGGCGACGCCAGAGCCCGGCGAGTGGCTCATCGGTCAGAACCACTCGCTGCGCCTCGATGCCCCGGCAACACCGACGGTCACCACCGGCACGCCCCTCGTCGCCGACTACCTCTACGCCCAGTACCTCCCCGTCGAAGGTGCCTCTGGTATCGACGACGACTTGGCCCCGCTCGAGCTGCTTCGCGCCCGCGGTGATGTCGGAGCCGTTGCGTTCTTCCGGGACACCGGTGGTGATTCGCAGGTGGTTCTCGGCGAGATCGGTATGGCGGAGGCGTCGGATGGTGCGGCGCCGGACGGGCCGAACCTCCTCCGCAGCGCGCCCGAGGCCGGCGTCGCCGCTCGACAGGAAGGCGAAGGCAGCAACGGAGGTGGCACCGGCGTCGACCATCTGGTCGACCAGACCCGACAGCAGGTTGCAGACGAGCTCGGCATCCCCAAGGACGCCGTACCGCTCATCGAAGGCATCAGAGAGGGAGTCAGCGATTCTCTCGGCAGGTGCCGGTCCATCACCTGCATCAAGGACCTCCACGACAAGATCCTCGAGGGCGCCGAGGAGAGCCTCAAGAACATCGAGGAGGACCTCGACATCGACGGGGAGGATGACGACGAGGGAGGCGGAGGAGATGACGGCGGACCGCCGCAGACGGCGCCACCGCCCACCCTGCCCCCGATCCCGCCCGACAGCGATTCCGGCGGCGATTCCGGCGGCGACTCGGGCGGCGATTCGGGCGGCGACTCGGGCGGCGATTCGGGCGGCGACTCGGGCGGCGATTCGGGCGGCGACTCCGGAGGCGATTCGGGCGGTGACTCCGGAGGCGATTCGGGCGGTGACTCCGGAGGCGATTCGGGCGGTGACTCCGGAGGCGATTCGGGCGGTGACTCCGGAGGCGATTCGGGCGGTGACTCCGGAGGCGATTCCGGAGGCGATTCGGGCGGTGACTCGGGGGGCGGAGGCGGCAGGGGCGGCTCCAGCGCAGGCCACCCTCACCTGAGGACCTTCGACGGCGCCGGATACGGCTTCCACGAGCCGGGTGAGTTCATCGCGGCCCGATCTCCGGATCTCGAGGTCCAGCTCCGGTACCAACAGGTGAGCCCGACACGGCCGGCCACGACCACCACTGCGCTCGGTCTCGGTGACGGCGACCATCAGGTGTTCGTGAGTCACCGCGATGGTTCGACGGTGACGATCGACGGTGAGCGCACCGACATGGAGGAGGACAGGGTCGCAGAGGCGGGAGACCTCGTGGTGCGACGAACGCCCAGGGGCGTCGACATCGAGGACGGCGAGGGCAACCTCGTCCTCGTGCACCTCGCGCCCAAGTCCCTGAACGTGATCGTGTATCCGAGCGGCGCCCAGAGCTGGGAGGGCTTGTTCGGCAACGCCAACGGCAACCCCGACGACGATTTCCGGACCGCTGACGGTGAGCAGCTGGGCACCAACCCCAACGGCCCCACCCTCCACGGGATCTTCGCCGACAGCTGGCGCATCGACGAGGACGAGTCTCTCATGGAGTACGCCGCCGGCGAGTCGATCGAGACGTACATCGATCCGCCAGCCCTCGAGCCGGACGGCAGCGATCCTCCAGCGACGACCGAGCAGGCCAAGGTCATCTGTGAGCTGGCTGGCATCTCGGACCCCGAGTCGTTCGAGAACTGCGTGTTCGACTTCACGGTCACCGGCAACCCGATGTACGTGGCGAGCGCACGCCACTTCGTGACCATGGCGGAGCAGACGGCGAAGAGCGCTCCGTCGATGCGCCCCCGAGCGACCGAACAGGTGCTGGTTCGGGGCAAGGAGATCGAAGAGCTTCGCGGTGGCGACCTCGCCAGCGGGGCGGGCCTCGTATTGCTCCGCATCCGCGATCCGCAGGGACGGGTGGTCCTCCATGCCTTGGACGCGTCGACCCGGCAAGTCCGATGGGCGGCGATGGACGTCGATCCGAACTGCCGTCCGGCGATCGTTGCTGGCCAGGGCGTCGTCGCACAGCTCCAGCGCGATTCCGAGTCGCTCGACGATGACCGCTCAGCGCTGGTGCTGCTCTCCCTCGACGATGGGTCGGAGCTGGCGCGATATGTGCCGACGAGCGGCGAGGTGCTCTCCCCCTGCAACCGAGCGCTCGTCCACGACGAGGGGGTCGTGATCCACGCAGCGGGAAGGGCCGTGCACGCGTTCCGCATCGACGGTGACATCTCGCCGACCTGGACGGTGGAGCTACCGGGCCGAGCGGCGACAGGTGTCCAGGTCGTCGCCGACCGGGCAGTCGTGGCCTACGCCGGTGACGATGGGGTGGTCCACGAGGCGCTCTCGCTCGATTCCGGAGCGACCACCTCATCGTCGGTGATCGACGGACAGGTCTCCAAGAGCATGCGGTCCCTCGGGGACGGGCTGTTGGCCGTGGTGACCGGTGCCGGCCGGACCACGGGGATGCTGGCGTTGCTGGAGGTCAATGGAGATTCGGTCGAGCAGCGCTGGGCTCGCAGCTTCGGGGCCGGTGATCCTCCAGTGGTGCCGCAGGCTGCGCGCGTCGGCGACGTCCTCGTGGGATGGTCGGTTCACGAGGCCGGTTCCGGGTTGGCAGCCCATGCTGTCGAGGACGGAGAACTGGTGTGGACGCATCGAGCAACCGGGTTCGACAACAGCGCTGGGTTGGTCGACGGCGTCGCCGACCGGGCCGTGTTGATCAGCCCGTTCGGAGGTGCGTGGCTCGAGGTGATCGACACGGACGGACAGCGCATGACGACGATGGATGCCCCGGGCGACTACGGGCCCATCCAGCAGCTCACGGTGCTGGATGATCAGACCGTCATCGCCACGGGCAAGACCCGAAGCGGTGAGATCTACATCGCGTTCCCCGACGTGTGCCCGACCAGCTGCGGACCGTGAGGGCCGACCCAGCGGACCCCGCCATCGACGAGTTGCATTCGGTCTCTTCTACTTGCAGGGCTCCAATGGGATTTCCCGCGCTGCCTGTGATAATTCGCGACACTCGGCGGGTGGGACGCTTGAGGACTCTGGTCAGACCCTTGCTGTGCGCGGCGACCGTGGTGACGGTGGCGGCCTGTGGGGGCGACGACGATCCCGCGCCGGCGTCGTCCGAGACGACGGGCGCGACCACGACGACCGCGGCGCCGGACGACGAGCAGCCGGACGATGAAGTCGGGGCCGGAGATACGGGTGACGACCGCACCGTCGAGCGAGACGAGGAGTTCCTGGCGTCCCTGGACGGCTACCTCGTCTTCTCCTCCGAACGTGACGATCCCGACGACGACAGTCACGACGACCTGTACCAGATGCGACCCGACGGATCGGACGTGGTGCGCATCACCGACAACGAGCGGAACGACTGGTGGCCCCAGGTCGTCGATGACGGCGGCGCGCTGCTGCTCGGCCGGGACTACCCCGATGAGAGCCGGTCACCTCGGTCCGGTCACTCGGCCTGGGGGATCTGGTTGCTCGACGGGTCCGGTGACGCCGTCGACCTGACCGACGACAACGAGTTCAACTCCGGCCCTCGCCTGTCTCCGGATGGCACGCGCATCCTCTTCACCTCTGCCCGGGACGACAGCCAGGGCTTCGACGACGCCGGTCTGTTGCAGCTGGGGCTGACCGCGGTGTGGGTCATGGAGCGGGACGGTTCGGACGCCCAGAAGTTGAGCGACGACGGGGCCAACGCCGGAGCCTGGTCACCTGACGGCAGCGAGATCGTCTTCACGGCCGCGACCGAGCGTGACGGCCCCTCCGACATCTTCGTCATGGCGGCCGACGGCTCCGACGTCCGCCAGGTCACCGACACCGACATCGACGAGGCGCGGCCCGACTGGTCGCCGGACGGAACCAGCATCGTGTTCGATGCCGACGACGGCGACGGCGACACCGAGATCTTCGTGATCGGCGTCGACGGAAGCGGCCTCCGACAGCTCACCGACAACGACACCGACGACGACTTCGCCCGGTGGTCACACGACGGTGAGGCGATCGCCTTCACCTCCGACCGGGACGGGAACTCGGAGATCTACGTCATGGCGGCCGACGGGTCCAGCCAGTCGAACATCTCCGCGGACCCCGCGCTGGACATCTACCCGAGCTGGTCCGAGGTGCCCTTCGGCTGATTTCCGCGAAGCTGAGCGATCGTCGGCTGAGAGGTCGCCGGCGGCGGGCCCGCGACACCCACGGGCGGGTACCTGGCTTTGACGATGTCGGCGGCCATGAGATCGTGCCCGGTGGCGGCCATGTAGCTGCCCGGCGGTGGCCAGCAGTTCTGCCCACTGGCGGCCAGGGGTTCTGCCCGCGTTGATGTCCGCTCCTGTCCGGGGTCCGCCCGGGTGGGGTGCTCCTCCCACTCGACTGCTCGTTGCTGACGAAGCCATCGAGCAGGAGGAGCAGGTGAAGTCTCGCGAGGAGATCATGGAGATACTCGAAGCGTTCGACCTGACAGGGTCGTTCCGGGATGCCGGCGAGCTGGCCGGTTGTTCGCATCACACCGTCGCCGCCTACGTCGCCAAGCGCGATGCCGGGCTGTTGCCGGGCGAGGGCGCGGTGCGGCGGGAGCGGATCATCGATCCGTTCTTGCCGAAGATCGAGGAGTGGGTGGAGCGCTCCCAGGGCAAGGTCCGCGCCGATGTCTGCCACGACAAGCTGCAAGCGCTCGGCTTCGACGGCTCGGACCGAACGGTCCGCCGGGCCGTCGCCGACGCGAAGCGCAGCTTCCGGTCGGGTCGGCGGCGGGTGTATCGGCCCTGGATCCCGGAGCCGGGCATGTGGGCCCAGTGGGACTGGGGCACGGGCCCGGTCATCGACGGTCGGCCCACGAACCTGTTCTGCGCGTGGTTGGCGTGGTCCCGGTTCCGGGTGGTGATCCCGACCTGGGACCGGACGTTGCCGACGGTGATCGCCTGCCTGGACCGGGCCATGCGCGCCTTCGGCGGCGCACCGACCTACTGGCTGACCGACAACGAGCGCACGGTCACGATCGACCACGTCGCCGGCATCGCCGTCCGTCACCCGCAGATCGTCGCGGTCGGCGGGCACTACGGCATCACCGTCGCCACGTGCGTGCCCGCGGATCCAGAGACCAAGGGCGGCTCGGAGGCAACGGTCCGGATCGCGAAGGCCGACCTGGTCCCGACCGACGCGAACCTGCGGGCCGACTACACGTGCTGGGCCGAACTGGTCGAGGCGTGTGAGCAGCTGATGGACGAGGTGAACGGCCGGGTTCATCGGGTGACCCGGCGGGCGCCGGTCGAGATGCTCGCCGAAGAACGCCAGCGGCTGCACCGGCTGCCCGAGCGGCCCTACACGACCGTGCTGGGCGAGACCCGCAAGGTCTCCTGGACCTCCACGATCAGCTTCGGCGGCGTCACCTACTCGGTCCCTCACCAGCTCGTCGATGAGACCGTGTGGGTCCGCGTCGACGGCGACGAGGTCGTCGTGTGTCACTGCCCGCCCGCCGGTGTCACCGAAGTTGCGCGACATCGCCGGGGCACCCCGGGCACGCCAGTGATCAACGACGCCCACTACCCACCACGGCCCGACGGACCGTTGGCTCGCAAGCCGAAGCCGACGAGCGCGGCTGAGACCGAGTTCCTGGCCATCGGCGAAGGCGCTCGCAGCTGGCTGGTCGAAGCCGCCGCTGCCGGCACGTCCCGGGTGAAGGTGAAGATGGCCGAAGCCGTCACCCTCGCCCGCCTCCACGGGACCGGCCGGGTCGACTGGGCCCTCGGCCACGCCGCCACGTTCGGCCGCTTCGCCGAGGGTGACCTGGCTTCGATCCTGGCCGCCAACCCACCCGGCCAACGCCGCACCGCCGACGACGTGCACTCGCTCCAGCCCGGCACCGGCGCCTGGCACCAGCTCGGAGGCGACCGATGACCGCGGCACCGATCGACGAGGTCGTCGACCTGCTCCGCACCCTCCGGCTGCCCCACATGCGCTCCGCGGCACCGGAGCTGTTGGCCACAGCCAAGGCGCAGCGCTGGGAACCCGCCGAGGCCATGCGCGCCCTGCTCGCCGAGGAGCTCGCCGGACGCCAGGCGTCTTCGATCCGGGCCCGGCGCAAGGCCGCGGGGTTCCCGACCGGGAAGACCTTCGACGTGTGGGACGAGGGCCTGTCATCGATCCCGGCGCCGACCCAGCGGGCACTGCGCACGCTGGAGTGGGTCGACCGGCACGAGAACCTCGTCGTCTGCGGCCCGTCCGGCACAGGCAAGACCCACTTCCTCGAAGCACTCGGCCAGGCCTGCGTCGACGCCGGCCACAAGGTCTCCTGGTTCAGCCTCGAGCACCTCGGCGCCCTCGTCCGCCGCCACGGCGCGGATGACACCGCAGGCCGGGCGATCAAGCGGATCATGCGCGCCGACGTGATCGTGATCGACGACATCGGCCTCCTACCCGTGACCACCGAGACCGCCGAAGCCCTCTACCGGGTCGTCGACGCCGCCTACGAGAAACGCTCCATCGCGTTGTCCTCGAACCTGCACCCGGCCGGGTTCGACGAGCTCATGCCCAAGACCATCGCCAACGCCACCGTCGACCGACTCATGCACCACGCACATGTCGTGCTCACCGCCGGCGACAGCATCCGCCTCACCCAAGCGACCGCCGGCAAGGGGGTGACGCCTCTGGCCTGACGAGCTACGGGCAGAACCCCTGGCCACGGCTGGGCAGTTCTGTTGGCCACGAGCGGGCAGGTCTGCTGTCCGTCACCGGGCACGTCCTACTGACCGTTGACAGACGATGCGACGGGAACCGCCGTGCGCGCACTCCCCCGGTGTCCCGCGTACTCGACCCCACCACTGGGGGAGATCTGGGGGAAGCCCACCTCGGAAGAAAAACGGCGAGGGGCCCCGATCCTTCAAGACCGGGGCCCCGCAAGCCGTTTCGGTGGTCGGGCTGGGGAGATTCGAACTCCCGACCTCTTGACCCCCAGTTCAATGAGGTCGCTGATGTCTGGTGTCGTTCAGTGTCGCTCAGTCCTCCTACCAGGACTTTCACGATCCGTTGAGTCCGTCGAGTAGGCCCGAATCCGCCCCGTCGTCAGACTTCTGCATACATTTTGCATACATCGCGAGGAGGCCGATGGGGACCGGCATGCGGTCCGCGCGTCCCGAGCGTCGGCGTCGATCGGGGACGGTCGGCACCGCGATTCTGGGACAGTGAACCCGTTGAGCACTCCCCCACTACCCGGCGTTCGGTGATGGCTCGCGCGGGTGGGCGGGCGGAGCGGTATGGGACGTTGTGAAGCCGATCGTGTCTGAGCGATCTTCACCGGGGCGGACCTGGAGTGTCAGCGCGTGCGGAGGGCCGGAGTATGGGTTCAGGCGATCACGGCGACGCCGAACAGGAGGAGGAGTCCGGCGGCGAAGCCAGCGCTGAGGACGGCCTTCTCCCTTGCGGTGGGTGAGGTGGTGATTTCGGGGAGGAGGTCGGTGGCGGCGATGTAGATGAAGTTCCCGGCGGCGAAGGGCACCAGGAAGGCGATGTCGATGCTGCCGCTGACGCCGTAGGCGATCAGTCCACCGGCGAGGAAGGTGAGCGCGGAGATGACGTTGAAGAGCAGCGCCCGGCGTCGCTCCCAGCCACTGTGGATGAGGATGCCGAAGTCGCCGAGTTCCTGTGGGACCTCGTGGGCGGCGGCGACGAGCCAGGTGACGATGCCGACGCGGTGGTCGAGCACGAAGGCGCTGCCCACGGCGAGGCCGCCGATGAGGTTGTGGAGGCCGTCGGCGACGAGGATCAGGTAACCGAGCGGGCGGTGGGCGGCGACGGGGCGGTGGCAGTGGTGCCAGTGGAGGTACTGCTCGAGGAGGAAGAACGAGTACAGGCCGGCGGCGACCCAGGCCCAGACGGTGAGGTCGTTGCCGAGCGCGTCGATCGACTCCGGGAGCATGTGGAACAGCGCGCCGCCGAGGAGCGAGCCGGCAGCGAGCGCGACGAGGGGTAGGACCAGCTTCTTGAACGTCTCGGCCGGAAGGACGAGGGTGAGGCTCCCGGTGAGAGCCAGGGCGCTCATGGCGAGACCGGAGACGGCGATCCACGCCAGCGTCGACATATGCCCGGCACGCTACGTGGCGGGCTGGTGACCCATCACGGCTGTCGCTCGGAGGGTGCTGGACGGAGGTCGCCGCCGTGGCGCTGGAGCACGTCGAGGGCGGCATGTGGGTGGCCGTGGCTGCAGACCGCCACGAGCACCTCGCCGGGCTGCAGTCGGGTGCGGGCGATCTGTTCGTGCACCGTGAGGGCGTGTTCCTCGCGAGCGACACCGAGGTAGCCGCCGAGCATGGCTCCGCCGAAGCCGGTGGCCGCACCGACGGCGAGGAGGCCGCCGACACCGACCGCACCGACGACGGGGACCAACGTTCCCACGAGCGCGAAGCCGGCGAGGAACCCGACGACGGCGCCACCGCCAGCGCCGAGCTCGACGTCGTGTCCAAGGTCGGCTTCGGCATCGTGTTCGAAGGCGACCTGTCCTGGCCCGTGAACCGCGACGCCGAGGTGGTTGCTGCCCAGGCCCAGCTGGCGCAGCTCGGCCACGGCGGCTTCGGCCCCGGCACGGGTCCCGAAGACGGCGAGGAGGTGGTCGTGATCCTGGTGGGCGCGGAGGTCGGCATCGTCGAAGGGGGGACGGTGCAGGCGCTCGACGATGCCTGCCTCGTCCGGGCCGGCGTTGGGACCGTAGGGCATCGTGAAGGTGCCGAGGGGCTCGCCGGCCGCGTTCGTGAGGGCGAACACCACCGCCTCGTCGGCCGGATCGGTTGGCCCCTCGAATCGGACCACCTCCACCACCGCCAGCTCGGCCGGATCGTGCTTGGCGCCGGACCCAGCAGCCCGCAGATGCGGTCCGTCCGCGATGAGATCGTCGCCGAAGCCGGTGCCGGCCAGGCGCTCGAGCGCTTCACGCATGGTCTCCATGCGCGAATGCTGACAAACCGCTGGTGGCTGCCGACAGGGCCGAAGGTCAGGACCAACAGCCCTGGGCACCCCGCACGAGGCTGGCCGACAATGGCTTCATGGAACGCGTGATCGCCACCCACCACCATGAGGGACACGAGCTCGACGTTGTCGAGTTCATCGATGACGACTCGGTCACCATACGTTTCGTCGTGGACGGCGAACTCCTCCCCGTCGGTTCGCATCCCGATCGCGCCCCGACCGAAGACGAAGCCGCCTCCTTGCTTGGAAGCTGGCCCGAAGACGCCAGCACCGAGGCGCCGTCTCCACAGGTGGCGTACCACGGTGGTCTCCACCCCCGGGAGGTGATCGCTCTGCTCGAGGCCCTCGACGACGAGCACAAGGCCCACGCCACCTACCGCCAAGTGATCGAGGACTTCGGTGCGGTCCGTCCCTTCATCAACATCGTCGACTCCGAAGCTCGCCACATCGCCGCCCTCACCGAACTCATGCAGCGCTACGAGGTACCCGTACCCGCCAACCCGTGGCCGGGGAAGGTGACGCGCTACCACTCGGTGGCCGACGCCTGCGCCGACGCCGTCAACGCTGAGATCGAGAATGCCGCGCTCTACGACCGGCTCCTGGCGACCACTGACCGGTCCGACATCCGCGAGGTGCTCCACAACCTGCAGGAGGCATCCCAGGACCGTCACCTCCCGGCCTTCCGGCGCTGCGCCGAGCGGGAGCAGGACCGCTCAGGCCACCATCGAGGCGAGTATGGCCACCGGCATCGAGGCCACGGGTAGTCACAACCAGCCTCCAGGGCCGACGCATCACATAGACATAGACACCGATCGATGGTTGATCGGTTCGACGCCGCTGGCGCTCAGGTGGCCCCCCGAGAGCCTCAGGCGAGGAGACTGCGAAGCATCCACGCGGTCTTTTCGTGGATCTGCATGCGCTGGGTGAGCAGATCCGCCGTCGGTTCGTCGCTGACCCGCTCGGCCACAGCAAACACGGACCGCGCCGTGCGAACCACCGATTCCTGACCCTTGACCAGTCGACGGATCATCTCGGTCGCGTCAGGACGGTCGTCGTCCTCGACGACCGAGGACAGAGCGGCGAACTCGCGGTAGCTGCCCGGCGCGACCGCTCCCAAGGCACGGATGCGCTCGGCGATCTGGTCCACGGCCAACGCCAACTCGACGTACTGCTCCTCGAACATCAAGTGCAGTGTCCGGAACATCGGGCCGGTCACGTTCCAGTGATAGTTGTGCGTCTTCAGATACAGCGTGTACGTGTCGGCCAACAGCCGCGACAAGCCGTCTGCGATCTCTCGGCGATCGTCTTCGTCGATACCGATGTCCATGTTCAGATCAATCGTCGTCATGAACCAATAGGTACCGATTCCCGGCAGCCGACACCAGAGTCCAACGTCCCGCTCGCGACCGAGGCGCCAGGCGCCTGTGGTTGCGTGGGCGGCGGCTCAGCAGTCAGTCCCCCGCCGCGTCGTGAGGGGTGACGGCCTCGAGGTCGGCGGACAGCGAAGACGGCGAATGCCGACGATCGCCCGGCTACAGGGCCTCGAGACACCGGACGGCCCGGCAAGCGGGTCTATTCGTATCGAGTTCAGGTCGAGGGCTCAGGATTCTGGGTCTGCGGTGGCGTGGTCGGGGCAGTCGACGCGTAACTCGTGAGTCTCGAGCCTCGTATCGAGCAGGTGACAATGAGCGGGGTTGCCGTCGGCAGGGGGTTGGTAGTGGCGGCAGCTGAGGCAACTGCGATTGATGGTGATGACGCCGGCCTCCTGGAGGCGGAGGATCTCCTGGAGCAGGACTTCGAGGGCCGTCCCACGGTCGAGTGCTCGAGAGTCATCCGACCTGGGCCGAAGTGCGCGCAGACCGTCCCGGATCCTGTCTGCGCTGGCCTGTCCGGTGTCGGTGAGGCCAGCGATGGTGATGCGCCCGTCGTCGGGGCTTCGCCGTCGTTCGAGGAGGAGCTTGCGTTCGAGGGCAGCCACGGCGTCGCTGGCCGTCGGCTGAGACACGTCGAGCTCGCGTGCGAGCTGTCCGACCGGGAGCGGACCGAGGTGGTCCAGTCGGTCGATGATCTCGATCTGGAGGGTGGTCAGGCCCAGATCGGTGGCGATTCGCTGGCGTGCTGCTCGCAGGGCACGGCCGAGCCGCTCGATCGCGTCGAGGAGCTTCCGGTCGACGTCGGCCGTGCCTGCGCTCATGGTGGTCAGTCTCGCGGTCTCACCAGGTCTCCGGGGCGTAGGGCTGGGACCAGAGGGCGATTGTGAGGGTGACGGCCTTGAACCATGCGATGTACATGGCGTCGACCTCGGCGTCGGAGTGGCCCTTGGCCGCCAAGAAGTCGCGGATGGTGGCGGTGATCGGCCAGATGAAGGCGACCATGTAGCGGAGCGGGACGTGGGTCTGATCGGACTGGACGTCGTCGGTTCGTCCCATGGTCGTGACGTGTCGTTGCGCGATCTCGTGTTGGTAGGCGAGCCAGGTGTCGTCCCAGGCTCGGCCACAGAGGTCGCGGATCCACTGTCCGAAGCGCTCGCGGACGGCGGCGAGGTAGTCGCCCGACGGCGTGCCGTCGGCGCCATTGAAGGACTGGACGAGATGCGGGTGGCTGCCGACGTAGCCATACCAGAGGTCGAGGATGGCGTCGACCTGGTCCTCGAGCACCTCGCCGGCGGTGCGCAGCGCGGCGGCGTCGTCGTCGGTCCACAGCAGCGTCTGCAGCAGCAGGTCGAGATCGGCGAAGCTGACCGGGGATGCGGGCAGGTCCGCGCCGTAGCGGTAGCCGGGGATGGTGGTAGTCACGGTGTCTCCTTGGGCAGAGGTTCGGTGGTGGGAGGGGCAGGGCAACCGGTGCCGGGATCGCAAGTCAAGTCGGCCGGATCCGGTGTGGGTTCGTCGATCAGGCGGGCGATATGGGCGCCAAGCGCGAGGTCGTCGACTTGGCCGAAGGCGTTGAGGCGGAGGCGCCCGCCACGGTCGATCAGCACGAGGCTGGGCGTGCCTCGCAACCCGTAGCGCCGCATCGTCACCGGAGCGCCCCCGTCAGGAGACGACTCGTCGACGCCCACGGGGAAGGTGATCCGGTACTCGTGCAGGAACGCCTCGAGCGAGACCGGGCCCATGGCGTCGTGATGCTCGAACACAGTGTGCAGCCCGATCACCGCGATGTCCGAGCCGAAGGTGGCAGCGACGCGCTGGACTTGTGGCAGTCCATGGGACACGCAGCCCGGGCACAGCATCTGGAACGCCTCGATCACGACCACGCTGCCCCGCTGGTCAGCGAGCGACATCGGGCCTGGAGTGTTGAACCACTGCGACACGGCCAGCTCGGGAGCACTCGATGTAGGAGGAAGCACACCGAGTATTTATAGGATTCCTATGTATTTGTCAACACCTCTGCGGCCCGCGACCGCCCACCAAGTGCCGGTCGATGTCGCCCAGTCCGGGCGCCCCAGATCGTCGTCCCTAACCGCGTCGCCGACGACCGGCGCTTTGCGGGCACTAGGTGTGAGGACGCCTGTAGCGCCACGCAGACGGCACACCCCCTCAGAGCATTCCGCTCACGTGGTCGGCGACGCCGAGGTGCCTCAAAGTTCCTGCCTGCGGGGGCCGGCTCCTACTTCGGAGATTGCGAAGCGTCCTCAGGAGGTCTTGCCTCACCGGAAGCCGGACGCGCTAGCTCGAGCACGAAAATGCCCTACAGGGAGTTCCTTCTGCGCCCCGAGGAACCTGTGGACGGTGCTGTACCCCAACGGCGCGCCCTGCACCCCGGTGCGCGTATACACCCCAACGTCGCGCCCTGCACCCCGGCGCGCGTATACAGCTGCGTCGCAGCAACAGAGCGGCCTTAGCCTTCGGGGGTTCTAGAACTGTACGGCCGCTTGCGGCCGGCGAGCGCTCTTTCCAGGGCAAAGGTGCTCGTTCAACGCAAGCCGACACGCCTTACAAATGGCCGCGACAGCGGTTCAGAGGCTACAGACGGAAGCAGCGAGCGCAAGAAGAGACGGTGTCGAGTTTCGGGCAGGTCGGACATAATCTCTATCCGGCGCTGCGATAGTCACGTCTTCGCCGAATTTCGAGTATGTGTGCGTGGTCGAGCTCGTCGAAGTGTCCCCGTGCGACTCGATGCTCGTGACGGTTTCAACCTGGGCGACGCGACCGTCATCGTCAACATCAACCCGCGAACGGGTAGTTATCACGGCGCTATCATCGGAAGCCGACTGTCGGTCGTCGACGATAAGGGTGTCGCCCTCTTTCGAGAAGGTGCGCTCTTTCGAGGCCGCCTCGCCAGTTGTGAGCAAGCCGGTCTTGCCTGCGCCGTCGAACTCTACCCATGGACGGCTCAAATCAGCGCCGCTGACGTCGAGTACATAACAGGCGTCTCTCAGGCCGATCGCCAAGGGAAGGAGCGAGGTGGGTCCCACCTTGTCGCCCGGAAGGTCCAGTGCGGGGATTGCGCCGGGAGACCCGTCCAACACCTGCAGGGCCTCTGCGCAAACAGTGTTACCACCGGCCAGCACAACGACCGCTCCCGCTTGCCAATCGACCCACTTCACCGCCTCGCTGGCACATGCCGTGCCCGACTCGGAGCCGGGAGCCGTCTCAGAAACGCTGATTCTCGCAGCCTGCGTAGAGCGAGTTCGCTCGACAGCCTCCTGCAACCGCTCAGCGACAGAGACCGATTCACCGCCGGAGTTGCAGGCCGGTATCGAGGCCACGACCACTGCCATGGCGGCCACCCACGTTCGACCGACGCTTGACTTCCGCAAACTGAATCCCGCTTCGCCGTACGTGGTTAGGTCCCGGTGACATCGTACACGTCAACCCACGGGCTCCCGTCGGTGAGCCGATAGCTCAACTTGACGACGTCCCGCAGCCGTTCATGCTCAGCCAGGACCTCGACGGTGTCTACCGGGGGATCATAAGCGTGATTGACCACTACGTACGCCGAGTCGCCCCCACCAATCGGAGCGACCGTGTCTGCGATCAAGGACTGGCCGTCAGAGAGTTGAAGCCTCACGGTGTGGACGATGCCGTCCACGACGCCGTAGTGGTACTCCGTGCCGACGTGCTCCTCGAGCCCTGCGGACAGCTGCGGGTCATCCATCAAGTCTGCCGGCAGTGGTGGAACAGCGAAAGACGAGGAACTGGTCTCGCCGCATATGACTCCTCCACCGCCCTGCAGAATGACGAATACAGCGCAGCCTTCGCCCGTTGCGGGATCAACGTTGGTCATCAGTGCCCAACCGTCCTTTTCTGCGGCGACCGTTGCGGTCGCCAGCAGGTGATCCATGGAACTGACCGCAGGGTCCTCGCCTGCGACGGTTGTGTGGATGTCGCCGTCCAGCAGTGCATTGGACCCTGGCTCTGACTCGTGGGCCGCCGCGCTCGGCCAGCCACCCGCCATACCAACGGTCAGAGCAAGGCTAATACCAGCGGCAACTACACCTGCCACGATGGCACGACGTGTGGGTCTAGTAGACATTCGGCCTTCTTCCTAGGTGGATGAGGCAAGCGAGCTTATTTGGACGTACCACAGATTTCCCGTGTTCAGCAGATCCGGTGTTCATGAAGCGCGTAGGTTGCCGGAATCACTTCAATGAGATCGACCGGATCCTGTGGATCGAAGCTCTGGTTGATGATGGTCGCGTTCTCCCTGCCCTGAACGGCAGAGTCATACTGGCATTGACTTTCAAATCCCGGCTTCTGAAACGCGAAGTCCATGCACGTGATCCGTTTCGAGGAGGGTTGAATGTGGGAATCTCGGCACGAGCCGACCGCCACCGGGACTTCCCGTCCACTCGATACGACGGTGAAGAGAGCTTCATGGGTCATTGACCGAGTGACCGTGCTCAGGCCTGGGATCACGAAGATGGACGAGTAGGACATGTCCCAGAAGACCTTCTTAACTGGGAAAGATCCGTAGATTCCCAGCTGGGTACTTCCCGCCCGGTGCAAGACATTTACGAAGTCAGCGTCTATAAGCCGGTGCTGATCGTCTCGGTACGCAGATTCTGCACCGGCGGGAGTTACAGCGAAAAGCGCGCACAGCAGCGCCAGACATGCGCCCGCCCACATGAGCCGACCGAACCTCAGCTCCCGATTTACCCGTTGAATCGGGCGAGTCATCGCATGACCTCCACTCGCGGGACTTGGCCTGCACACCCGTCGACGATCGGATGCGGAGTCGCAAGATATTCGCGCAAGGTTATTGAATCCATAGCCCTTTCGGGTCATACATGCACCCGTCCTGTTGGTGGTCGAGGTTCTCTATCCCGGCGGCGAACCGAGTCCGACCGTGCCCGCAAAGTGCCGAACCGCCACAGGTCGTGAGCGCGTCCCCGAATGTCGTCCCAGATCGCTCCGGCGGTGACGGTTATCGGTGGAGGGTGAGTCCCGGAACGCCGTCGAACACCGCGTCGGCGGTGAGGAGCGGCGCACCGATATGAACTGCGGAAGCTGCGATCCATAGGTCGTTGGCATGGACCGGTTCGTGGAGCGCGTGTCCGACCTGGCGGCACGCGTGACGAAGCTCAGCGGCGGTGGTCAGCATGGCATCACTCACTGGCACGACTGTCGTCGCCGCGATCGACTGCTCCAGCCGCTGTCGGCGTTGGCCTCCCCAACCGGCGACGAGGGCGCCGTAACGCAACTCGGCGACGGTGACAGCGGCGAGGAAGTTCTGGTTGCCGGCCATGAGATTGACCTGGGGCTCGAAGCGGGCCCGTCGGCGTCGGCTGATGGACGCGCTGAAGACGCCGGTGTCGACGACGATCCTCACGACTTGAGCGCTGCGGCGAAGGCGTCGTCTTCGTCCTCGGAGAGCTCCTCGATCAACAGCGAGTCGATCGAGTCGAGCGCCGGAGCCGCGTCGAGCTGATCGTCGGTCAGATCAGCGGGCAGCAGCGAAGTCCCGTGCGGGGCCTCGCCCGAGGGTCGGACGGCGTCACTCACGACCACCAGGTTACGCCCTGGAGCCGAGGTCAGCCTCCTGCGACGAAGGCCACGACCACGTAGGCGGCGTGGCGGTCGAAGTTCTGGCGGCGGCGGTCGTAGATGGTTGTGGTCCTGGGGTCGGAGTGCCGGGCGGCGGTCTGCACGTCCCGCAGCGGGACCCCGGCGTCGAGGGCGGCCATGATGAAGGCCGCTCGCAGCATGTGGGGATGTACGTGCCCGAGGCCGGCGCGCTTGCCGATCGAGGCCACCCATCGGTGGGCGGTGCGGCGATCCAGGCGCTGACCGTCCCGGCGGCGAAGAATCGGCCCTTCGTGTCGCTCGCCGACGACCAGGTCGATGGTGCGTGCCGTACGTGGGACGAGCGGGATCGTGGCGGGCTTGTTGCCCTTGCCGGTGATCCGCAGGATCCGGTGGCCCCGCTCGACGGCGAGGTCTTCGACGTTGGTTTCGCACGCTTCGCTCACCCGGAGACCATTCAGACCGAGCAGCACGGCCAGCGCCTGGTGCGCGAAGTCGTAGTGGTCGGCGGCGGCCAGGAACATGCCGAGCTCAGACCGGTCGAGCCCTCGAGCGTCGGAGGGGTGGACCTGCGGGCGGCGGACGTACTCGGCCGGGTTCGAGCCGATCCGGCCGTCGATGTGAGCGAACCGGTAGAAGCCGCATACCGTCGAGAGCCGGCGGTCGATCGTGGATGCGGCGAGGCCTCGTTTCTCCATGGATCCTCGCCACAGCTCGATGTGCGGACGGGTCGCGGCGAGCACGGGGACATCGTGGTCGGCGGCCCACTGGAAGAAGCCGCGCAGGTCCTGGCGGTACGCCTCGAGAGTGCGCCCGCTGTAGCGGGCCAGGAAGGACGCGGCAGCGAGCTGCGCCTCGTCGAATCCGGCATCGTCGAACGGCGTCTGCACCGCCGAACCGGTCGCGAAACTGATTGTGGTCATGGCTGGATCTCCTCATGGTGTTGGGAGATCCAGCAGACGCCTCATCCGCCGCAGAGACCAGCGCGACCTACCGGTCCATCAGCCGGCGTTGGGCGGCACCCTATGAAGCGGGGGTCTCCGAGCCATAGGGGGCACCTGGCTTCACGACCATCCCCGGTTACACGCACCACGCAGCAGTCCTCATCCTCCGGGGTCAGATCCTCGGTGCTCATTGAAGAGAGCACCGCCAACTGCTGGTCAGGCTTGCCGCGCACGCACGCGGTCTACCGAAGCCCACAACCGATCGCGAGCACCTACAAAGACCTCTTCAGCACCCATTCAACGGCCACATGGTCCTCACCTCGGGCGTGCTACTCGGGTGTGTCAACCGCCATGGCACCAGTCGGGGCCGTCACCGAGGTGTCCGAGGCTACGGGTGCAATTGTGATGTCGGTAGATGAATTGGCCGTTGCGACAGCCGATCTTAGCGAGAGCTACTCTCATCCAGTGCAGCAGATGCACGCCGGAACGCGCGGCTATTTCGATCGATCCGGCCCTTGTCAGCCAGTGAGCCCATCAGATCTCTTGTCTCGGTGAGCCATTCGTCTTCAATTCCGCGGTCTTTCGACTCTGCTATCCCCGTCGACACCGAGTCGTCAATGGCAGCATCGTCTTCCTCCTTTGCGATGGCGAGGACGACGCGGGAGGAGAGCCCAAACCTCAGGCTTGAGTATGTTCCTTCGGGTTCAAGTTGACGCCACTCGCCATTGCGTTCTGCCCAAAAGGAGCCATCTGCACGCTCCTGGGCGGGGACGCTCTTACCGCCATTCATGAATTCTCCTCACTGATCGCGAACACCGTGACCTTGTCACGAACCCTACCAAGCGAGATCGCTGTCAGAATCGTAGGTACTGTACGGACCCCAGCACTGGACACGAAAGATGAACGGCGGGCCTGAACACCAAAGCTGCTGATGCTTGTTGAACGACGTGTCCAGGTACTCGTATTGATCGGCCCAGAACGGATAGTTGTCGCCGCTCCTGTACGCCTCAAAGCGAACTGTAAGGTAGCCGTATGGCCAACTCGACCCATATCCGTGCATGTAGAGGACATCATTAAAATAGGTCGCCTCTGCCTGGCACATATCTCCGGCAATCGCAGGAGATGCCCGCCCGATCACCGAGAAGCCTGCAGCAGCTCCCGCTCCGACCAAGCGCTGCCGCCTGCTTAACGTCGTTCGCATTACTACTATGCCCCCAGCTGAATTACGGTCGGACGATGTGCCAAAATCGAGCAAAACGACCCAATCTACCCACCGAAAATACCATCGAGTGACCAGCACGTCAACCTTGTCAACACTTCGACGGAGCGCGTGCCCAAGTTTCTGTCGACGATGCTGGCTTCCACCGGCCTAGGCCGGTCGTTCCGGTACCTCGTGCACGATGTCGATACCGCGGTCGACCTCCTGGGAACGCACGCATCGCGACTGAGCCAGGCTGGCTCCGAGACCGGCGGACGCCCAGGTTCGCTTCAAGCTTGACCTGCCACCGAACGGTCCGGTCATGTCGCCTGGGCACGGCCCGCCAAGTGCCGTTGCGTGACGGCCGCGCTGACCATCCCCGAATGTCGAGAAGGCTACGCGACTACGCCAGGGAGAGCCCGCGTGACCGGGCCGGTGGGTCTCGCAGGATCACGTCGTTCATGCGGACTGTCATCGCCGTGATCGAGTGTCGCTCGGCCAGCCGAGCGTCCTCTGGCTCGGGGCCCAGGAGATCGTCACCCTCGTAGCCGACCTCGAGGCGGTAGGTCTCGATTGCCTCGGCCGACTGCCACCACGCCGAGGCCCGGACTCGGTCGTCAGGGATCGAACCGAGGGCGTGCACGAGGTGCGGTGGTGGGTTCCGGCCGATGCGCCCGAGATGTCGGGCGAGCAGGGCGTCGGCGCGCTGCTCGAACTCGGTGAGCCGATCGATCTGGGCTCGATGGCGGTCGGTGAACAGCCGGTGGGTGTCGGCCTGGTCCTCGAGACGGTCAATGGCTTCGTCGAGTCGTGCGAGTCCGGAGCGGTGCCGCTCGACGGTGGTCTCGAGGACCACGCGATCGGGATTGGCGCGCCCGAGTCGTTCCCGCAGTCCTCGTGGGCCGAGCGCCGCGAGTTGCTCCTCCGATCGAACGAGGAGCGCTGCCGTGTCGGAGCGTTGGCGCTTGAGCGCGGCGAGCTCCGTACTCGGGTCGGGTGGACCGGAAGCGAGCAGCACGCGCAGCGAGCGCCGCTCTCGGAGCAGGTCACCCAGATCCGGCTCTCCCCGACCGGCCGTGTTGCCAGCGAGGTCGATGGCGAGCTGTTGTCCTCTCGATCGGCGGAGTGCGTCGGTGACGACCTCGAGGGCGTCGGGTTCGAGGTGAGGGCTGGTGTGCTCGGGGGTCTCGTCTCGGTCTCGGCCGACGACGTAGAGGTGGTTGCCGAGCCGGCCCCGTGAGAGGCCGACGTAGCCGAGCTCTCGGTAGAGGGCGTCGTTGCCGAGGAGCAGCGCTCGGTCGCAGGTGAGTCCCTGGGCTTTGTGGGCGGTGGTGGCGTAGCCATGGGCGAGGTGGCCGGCGTCGAGATACTTGGCCGGCACCTCGCTGCGCGCTCCCGTGTCGAGCTGCACAGTCACCGTTCGGTCGTCGGCGTCGACGGCAGTGACTGTGCCGACGCCGCCGTTGGTGAGCCCGCGACGCTTGTCGTTGCGGAGCGCGAGGATCCGGTCGCCCGCCTGGAAGGTGCGCTCGCCGTCGGCGGTCGTGACCTCGGGGCCGGTGAGTCGTTCGTCGATGGTCATGCGGGCGCGGGCGCGGGCGATGGCGTTGAGCGCTTCGACGTCGACCCAGCGGGCGGCGATCATCACGGCCTGTTCGCCGGCCACGGTGGCGGCCCACCAGTCGGCGACGATCTGTTGGCGGACGTCGGAGGCGGTGGGCGCGGTGACGACTCGGCCGTGCTCTTGGTAGGCGGCGAGTGCGACATCGACGTCACCGTCACGCAGTTCCTTGAGGGCGGCCTTCTCCCATGCCTCGCGTTGGCGGTGGTTCTCGCTCAGGTGCAGGGTGTCGAGCCGATTGGTGAACCCGCGAAACGCGCCGCCGGGGCCGATCTCCTCGAGTTGCTTGTGGTCGCCGACGAGCACGACCTTGGCCCGGGCGGCGTGGGCGTGGTCGAGGAGTCGGATCATCGTGCGAGAGTCGACCATTGCGGCTTCGTCGATCACGACCACGGCGCGCTCGGGTAGGCCTCCGTGCTCCCGGTGGGAGTCGAGGTCGATGAGCAAGCGAGCGATCGTCGACGACGGGATGCCGGCCGACGATTCCAGCTGTGCGGCCGCTCGGGCGGCGAGGGCGCAGCCGATCACCGTGTGCCCGGCGGCTTCCCAGGCGTCACGAGCGGCATCGAGGCAGAACGTCTTACCGGTGCCGGCCGGTGCGTTGACGACGTCGACGCCGGCACCGGACGTGGTGAGCGTGGCGACCAACCGGGCCTGTTCGGTGCTGATCGTCGGCCGCGCGGCCAGCGCGCCCGCGAGGTCGGCTTCGTCGACGACGCCGACGGTGTCGTGGATACGGGACACGGCGTCGTCCATCATCCGCTGCTCGAGGGCGACCAGCTCTCGGGTGGAGTAGATCCCAGCCTTGGCGATGCCCGCCGTGGCCAGGTCTCCCGTGTCCGATGGACCCGACACGGACACCACCTCGGCCCTGGCCAGGAACTCATCCGCCAGCGCTTCGACCTCGGCCGGTGGGAGTCCTTGGGGGAGGTGGTTGGTCCATTCGATGATGACCGAGCAGCGGCTGAAGGTGGACGCCTCGGCGGTAAGCCCGTGGGAACTCTCGAGCTTGCGGTGCACGGCTTCGATGTCGGCTGCGGTGAGGATGGTCGGCGCGCCTCGGTCGAACAGGTCGGGGAACTGATCGGGCTCGTAGCCGATGGACCGGGCCTCGTCGACCCAGCGGTCGCGTAGCCCGACCGGGCTGGTGCCGAGGTCCTTGGGCTTGCGGGTGTCGAGCGCGGCGATCTCGGCGGCCTTGGGTGAGGAGTAGCCGAGCTCGTCGAGCTGGGCCTGGATCTGGGCGCGCCGCTTCGAGAAGTGCCGCAGCACCTCGGGAGGCATGGCGGCGACATCGGCGATGCCGTCGGACACCGGTCCCCACTCGATCCCGAGCCGCTTCGTGAGGAGTCGGCGCAGCTCGGCTTCGTAGATGGACCCGCCGGCCTTGGACTGGCGGTAGAGGACCCGGCCGTCGAGGGTCGTCCAGCCTCCGGTGCTGTTGTGGACCATGTTGGCCGTCACGACATGGGTGTGCAGATGTGGGTCACCTTCCCGCGAGGTGCGGTGCCGGAACGCCGCCGAGATGAACTTCCCGTTCCTCTCGGGGCGAACGCCGTCCTTGCCCCGGCGGGTCCAACCGGCGGAGCGTTCCATGAAGGCGAGCCCTGCCTCGACGGCCTCGTCGTGGCAGTCCCGCACAACCCGGCTCAGCTCCGGATCACCGAGACCGAAGAGCAGGGACACGGACTTCGGCGCTCGGAAGCACAGGTCGTAGCCCGCGATTCTCCGGTTCTTGGCCGCGAGCCGTGTCCCGGTCGCCGGGTCTTCGCCGGCGATGATCGAGCGCAGCGCATCGGCGTGCACCTCGCCGTCAAGGTCGAACTCCGAACGTCCGGATCCGAGCCAGACGCCGGTCGCCTCACCGTGTCCGAGGTAGTACTCCTCGGGACTCTGGGCGATCCCCTTCAGGACGTACTCCGGGTTGGCCAGCTTGCCGATGCTCAGCACGACGACCACCCCGCCAGACATTCACGATCGCGTTCACGATCCGGTTCACGACCGACTGACGCATCCGAGGATGCAAGTTCGTGTGTTCTCTTGGCGGGTGAGGAGAGCCAGCGGTTCCGGGCCGGGGGACGCTCGATCGGGACGGGGGTGGTGGCGCTCATGGCTGTGGCTCCTGGGCGTCGACGAGGAGCGTCAGCTGGTCGGTGGTTGGCGACGGTCGAGTGCGTCGGTCCGGCGCTGGTCGTCGAGGCGGGACTGCCGGCGGCGTGTCGTTGCGAGGTGGCGTTCTGGCGAGACCTGCGGGCAGCTTGAGCACGTAGCCAGCTGCGCCGAACCGGCCTTCGGTGCGATCCTGCGCCCGCCTTCGGACGAGTCCGGCGTCTCCGAGCCGTCGGAGCGCGCCAGCCGCCGTGTCCTTGCTCACCGACACGGCAGCGGCAACCGAGCGAGCGGTCTCCCGGGAGACGAGGTCGTCGCCGTCGACCTGCGAGCAGAGGGCGAGGTGCTCGAGCACGAGCCAGGCAGTCGGTCCGACCCTGGCCACCACTTCGAACGCCCTGGCGTCGATGTGGAGGAGGACCGGCATCACCGCTGAGCTCCGAGCGGCTCCTCCACCAGGTCGTGGACGGCTTGGCGTGGGATCAGGATCCGACGCCCGAGACGGATACATGGGAGCTCGCCGAGGCGGACGAGCTCGTAGGCGAGGCTCCTCGAGATGCCGAGGAGGTCGGCGGCTTCGTCCACCGTGTACGTGAGGCGGTCGCTGGACATGGGGGCTCCTCTCGGGAGCGGCCAGTCCGCTCCCTTCACCCCACTAGGCTTTTTCAGGGGCCAAAACATCGCGCGGCGATCGCGGGTGTCACGCGATTGCAAGCTTCGCCCACGGTGGCGGACGCCGACGGACGATCAGCGCGAATCGACCTTCTGCCCTGTCAGCTCACGACGGCGTCGACGAAGGCGCCCACGCGACTCCCCTATGCCCGTCGACCGCCAAGGATCTCGCGACGGAGCTCAGCTCGCCCGGAGCGAGACGCACGAGCGTCGCGCCGTCGAAAGGGATTACTTGGGTCAGGTGTGGGCGAGCCGGTCGCTGACCAACCGGTTCAGGCTCACCCGCTGCTCGGCCGCCTCGAGGACGAGCTTGCGGTGGAGGGACTCGGGCACACGGACGTTGAACTTGCCAGAGAACGTCCGCTCCGAGATCGGCTCGGGCACGGGTTCGCCCGAGGCCCGCATGTCCTCGACCACGTCGGCAACGAGGGCCACGAGTCCACGGAGTGCCTCGGTCTGGTCCTCGTCCAGCCACGACAGCGAAGGGAACTCGGCGACGGTGGCGACGAACTCGCCGTCTTCGGCCGACCACCGAACCCGGTAGGCGTAGTGCGTCGTCTCGGTCACTTGGTCTCCTCCTTGCTCAGCTTGTCGATGGCCTTCAGGACCTGCGTCACCTGGTACGGCTTGGCCTTGCCGCCCTTGGCCCGTTGGATGTTCACCCGGGGATCGCCGGGCCACGGTGTCTTGAACACGGCATGGGAGGTGCCGCTCTGACGAGCAGCACCGAAGTAGTGCTGGCACACGGTCTCAAGATCCGTGTACCTCACGTTGGTCTGTGAGTTCCGCATGGCGGCCACGAGCTTGTCGATCTTGGCCACAGCAGGATGGTACCGCTATTGGTACCAGTCGGCAACAGCTACTCGAACACTCCGTCGATGAGGTCGCCGGCGCGCCGGTGCTGCTCGGAGACCGTGTGGGTGTAGGTGTTCAGCGTGATCCCGATGTCGGCGTGGCCGAGGCGCTCCTGCATGATCTTGTCGTCGCCGACGACCACCCGGCCGATGGACTGGGCGGTGTGGCGCAGGCCCTTGGGCGTGAGGCGGGGCACGCCGGCATCTTTGGCCAGCCGCTCCATGATCCGGCCGACGTTGTTGGGGTCGATCCAGCCGCCAACCTCGCTGGTGAAGACCAACTCGACGGCGCTGGTGTCGAGGCCGAGGACGACGTGCTCGGCCGCCTGGCGGGTCCGGTGCTCTTCGAGGACCTCGACGGCGCGCTCGCCGATGGCCAGGATGCGGTCGCTCGACTCCGTCTTGAGGTCCTTCATCACCGGCCGGCCCCGCACGACGGCGAGCTGCTGGGCGACCTCGACGGTGCCGTGGTCGAGATCGAGGTCGCTCCACCGCAGGCCGAGCAGCTCGCCCCGCCGCAGCCCGGTCACGAGGCCGAGGTGGAACAGGGCGTAGAGCCGGTGCTCGCGGTTGGCGGCGAGGAACGTCTTCGCCTCGTCGACGGTCCAGCTCTTGCGGGTCGTCGCCCGCTTCGCCCTCGGGGGCTGGGTGAGCGCGACCGGGTTGCGACCGAGGCGTCCTCGCTGCACGGCCTCTTCGAGCGCCATCGACAGCACCTTGCGCACGAGGCGGGTCGACGTGGCGCCGAGTCGGGGCTTCTCCCCTTCCAGCGCGCCGTTCAGGTCGACGATCCAGTCGTCGAGGATCTCGGGTGTCAGGTCGCGCAGCCGAACGGCGCCGATGAGCGGGACGATGTGGCGCTCGACGGCCCAGCGGTACTGGTCGAGTGTCGACTGCTCGACCCTTCCCTCCTTCGAGCGCAGCCACACGTCGACGACGAAGGCCTCGACGGTCTCGTCGGCTGAGCCGGCCCGCCCGGCGGCCACCGACTTGGCCAGCTCGGTGGCGGCCCGCTTGGTGTCGAACGTGCCGAGCTGGCGGACCTTGCGCCGGCCGGTCGACGGGTCATAGCCGCCCTGGCGCACCGTCCACTTCCCCCGCTGCCGCTGCACCGTGGGCTCGTCGTGTGGCACCCATTCCATACATCAGAGATCCTACGACATACATTCTGCATACATCGAGGGTTCGAGGCCGAAAACGAGGAGAGCCGGTTTCCGAAGAAACCGGCTCTGACCTGGACTTTCTTGCGTCGGGCTGGGGAGATTCGAACTCCCGACCTCTTGACCCCCAGTCAAGCGCGCTAACCAAGCTGCGCCACAGCCCGTGGGACGGTCGAATCTACTCCCCTGCTGCTGCCGATCTGCCAATCCGCCCGTGGCTCAGATCACGACCGTCAGGAACTGCACGAAGCGCCAGCCCAGGTAGGCCAGCAGCAGGGCCAGCATGAGCTTGAAGTGCCAGGGCACCGGAGGCAGCGGCTCGGCCTCGGTCGGGTCAGCGACGTGGTGGCCCTCCGGGCAGTCACCTCCCTGGTCGAGCGTGTTGGGGTTGTAGAAGCGGTCGCACGCCTCGCAGAACGGCACCGGCTACCGCCCGAGCGTGGCCGTGATCCGCGACGGGACCGGGCGGCCGATGAGCGCGGACACGGTGCCGGCGGTGCGGATCATCCGGTCGAGGTCGATGCCGGTGTCGATGCCGAGCCCGTCGCACAGGTGCACGAGGTCCTCGGTGGCCAGGTTCCCGCCGGCTCCTTCGGCGAAGGGCGACCCGCCGAGCCCGCCGACGGCGGTGTCGAAGGCGGCGATGCCGAGCGTCATGGCGGCGAAGGCGTTGACCAGGGCCGTGCCCCGGGTGTCGTGCAGGTGCAGGCGCACGTCGATGCCCGTGGTGGCCACCACGTCGGCGATGCGGTCCGGGGTCGCCACGCCGGTCGTGTCGGCCAGGGTGATGGCGGTGGCGCCCGCGTCCTGGGCCGAGTCCACGATGGCGGCCACGTCGAAGGCGCCGATGTCCTCGTCGTAGGGCGAGCCGAAGGCGCAGGAGATGACGACGTCGACGGGGCGGCTGCCGGCGGTCTCGGCGATCGGCCCGATCTGGGCCACGGACTCCTCGACGCTCATCTTCACGTTGCGCTGCGAGTACGCCTCGGAGGCCGACACGGTGACGGTGAGCCCATCGACGCCGGCCTCGACCGCCAGCTCGGCGCCCTTCACGTTCGGGACGAGCGCCCAGTAGCGGGCGTGCTCGTCGCGCTCGAGGGCACGGAACAGGTCGGCGGCTCCGGCCATCGCCGGCACCGCTCGCGGGGAGACGAAGGCGGCCGCTTCGATGTCATTGACCCCCGCATCGACCAGGGCGGTGATGAGCGCCACGCGGTCGGCGACCCGCACAGGCTGCTCGGGCTGGAGCCCGTCGCGCGGGCCCACGTCGCGGATGGAGATGGCGTCGGGCAGGTCCCAGGACACGGGTCGCTCCTACACCGGGGGCACGCCGTGGCGGCGGTCGGAGAACTCGCGCCGGCGGGTGCCGGCGGCGGCGAAGCGGTGCACGACCTCGTCGCGCAGGGCGCTGGGCGGGACGATGGCGTCGATGACCAGCTCCGATGCCAGGCGGAGCAGGTCCACGTCGGCCTCGTAGATCTCGATCTGCTCGGCAACGAAGGCCTCCTGCTCGGCCTCGTCCTCGATGGCGGCGATCTTGTTGGCGAACACCGCGTTGACCGCGGCGTCGGGCCCCATGACGGCGATCTTGGCGGTGGGCAGGGCGATGGTGGCCTCGGGGTCGAAGGCCGGGCCGCACATGGCGTAGAGGCCGGCGCCGTAGGCCTTGCGCACGACGACGCACAGCTTGGGCACCGTCGCCTCGGTGATGGCGGTGACCATCTTGGCGCCGTGGCGGATGATCCCCTGGCGCTCCACCTGGGTGCCGATCATGAACCCCGGCACGTCGGCGAGGAACAGCAGCGGGATGTTGAAGGCGTCGCACAGCCACACGAAGCGGGACGCCTTGTCGGCGGAGTCGACGAACAGCACCCCGCCGAGGTGGGCCGGGTTGTTGGCGACGACCCCGACCGGACGCCCGTCGATCCGGCCGAGGCCGCAGATGAGCTCCTTGGCGAAGAGCGGCTTGTACTCGAAGAAGGACTCGGCATCGACGAGACCGTCGATGAAGGCGTGCATGTCGAAGGCCACGGCCTCGTCGACCGGCACGACGTCGTCGGCGAGCTCGTGCGAGGGCGGCGCCGGCTCGTAGCGAGGCGGTTCGTCACGCCAGGTCTGGGGGAAGTACGAGAACCACGCCCGGGCCTGGTCGAGGGCGTCCTCGTCGTCGTGGGCCAGGGCGTCGCCGCAACCGGACACGCTGGCGTGCATCCGGGCCCCGCCCATCTCCTCGAGCGTGGTGTGCTCGCCGATGACCTTCTCGGCCATGCGCGGCGAGCCCAGGTACATGGAGGCGTTGCCCTCCACCATGAAGACCACGTCGCAGAAGCTCGGGATGTAGGCGCCGCCCGCCGCGGAGGGCCCGAAGAGGCAGCAGATCTGGGGCACCCGACCGGACAGGCGGATCTGGTTGGCGAAGATCCGACCGGCGCCGCGCCGCCCGGGGAAGAGCTGCACCTGGTCGGTGATGCGGGCGCCGGCGGAGTCGACCAGCCAGAAGATGGGCAGGTCGTGGGCCAGGGCGTACTCGCTGGTGCGCACCATCTTCTCGACGGTGCGGGCCCCCCAGGACCCGGCCTTCACCGTGGGGTCGTTGGCCACCACGCACACCCGGCGGCCCTCGATGGTGCCGGTGCCGGTGACGACGCCGTCCGCCGGCAGGTCCTCGCCCTGGTTGTTGGCCAGCAGCGCGTCCTCCACGAAGGAGCCGGCGTCCAGCAGCAGGTCGAGGCGGTCGCGGACGAAGAGCTTGCCCTGCTTCTCCAGCTTCCCGGCCTGGGTCTCGAGGTTCCCGGCCAGCGCCCGGGAGGTCGCTGCCCGCAGGTGCTCGAGCGGATCGTGGGGCGCCGTCACCCCACGATCTTGCCCGGTCCGGGCGGCAGGCGCGAAGTGCGACGCCACGACTGCCGGTTCGAGGAGGCGATCGACACGCAGGTGATCCGTCGCGTGCTGTCGATAGCCTCTCCCTATGCCCACCTCCCGGCAGCGCCCGACCGTGCGCCAGCTCGAGTACGTCGTCGCGGTCGCCGACCACCTCAGCTTCAGCGCCGCGGCCGACGTCTGCGGGGTCAGCCAGCCGGCCCTGTCCACGCAGGTGCGGGAGGTGGAGCAGCGCCTCGGCCTCTCGCTGTTCGAGCGGGGTCGCGGTGGGGTGTCCGTGCCGGACCACGCCGTGGCGGTCATCGACGCCGCCCGCAGGGCCATCCGGGCCGTCGACGACGTGGCCGATGCCGCCGTGGACCTCCAGGGCGAGCTGGTCGGACCGGTCCGGATCGGGATCATCCCCACCATGGCGCCCTACCTGCTGCCCACCCTCGTGCGAGAGCTCCGCCGGCGCCACCCGCGGGCCGAACCCGTCCTCACCGAGGAGCGCACCGACGACCTGGTGCGCCGCATCGAGCTCGGCGAGCTGGACCTCGGGCTGCTCGCCGCGCCAGTCCCGAGCGACTCGCTGTCGTCGGTCCCCGTCGCGGTCGACGAGTTCCACCTCGCGCTCGGCGAGGACCACCCCTACGCCGGCGAGGGCTCGCTCCCCTCCGGCGTGCTCGCCGGCCTGCCGGTGCTGCTCCTCGAGGACGGCCACTGCCTCCGGGACCAGGCCATGGACGTGTGCGCCACCGCCGGCGCCAGCACCGACGGCGCGATCCAGGGAACCAGCCTCACCACCCTCTGCCAGATGGTGTCGGCTGGCGGCGGCGTCACGCTCCTGCCGGCCAGCGCGCTCGAGGTCGAGGCTCGCCCCGGCTCCGGCCTCGTCACCCGTCCCCTGCGCGACCCGCGGCCGTCGCGCACCGTGGTGCTGTCGTGGCGCGACCGCTCCCCGCTCGCCGCCATGTACGCCGCCTTCGGGGACGCCATCGCCCCGGCGCTGCAGGCGGCCTGCCCCACGACCTGACGCAACACCAGCACTGCCAGAACGGGGAGCCGCAACCGCAGCACCGCCAGAACGGGGAGGGGTCAGCTCCGGCGGATGGCGAGGATGGCGGTGTCGTCGGTGACCGGCTCGGTGGCGAAGTCCTTGGCTGCCTCGAGGAGGCTCTTGCACAGCACGTCGGGCGGCACGCCAGGGTCGCGGCGCAGCGTGTTGGCGATGCGCTCCTCCCCGAAGAACTGGTCGCCGGCGCGGGCCTCGGCCAGACCGTCGGTGTAGAGCAGCACGAGGTCGCCGGACTCCAGGTCGATCTCGCGGGAGTGGTAGTGCGACGCCGGGTCCAGCATCAGCAGCGGGCCGGTGGCCCGCAGCGGGCGGACCTCCTTGGCGTGCCAGAGCCAGCCGGCGGGGTGGCCGGCCGAGCAGACCCGGAGCGTGCCCGAGTCGGTGTCGAACACCACGACGAGCAGGGAGATGAACTCCTCGACCCGCTCGAGCGCCGACATCTGGGCGTTCAGCTCCTCCATCGCCTGGGCCGGGTCCCGGTACTGGCGCAGGAACACGCGCAGCAGGTACTTGGCCTGGAAGGCGGTGATGGAGGCCTCGATGCCGTGCCCGGTGACGTCGCCGATGACGGCGGCGATGCGGTTGGGCGACACCCGGAACACGTCGTAGAAGTCGCCGGCCATCATGCCGGTGCCCGGCTCGTAGACCCGGCCGAGCTCGAAGCCGGCGAAGTCGGGCAGCTCCTCGGGGGCGAGGCGGGCCGCCCACTTGCGGGGCGCCAGCTCGTCCTGGGTCAGGACCTCCTGGGCCTTGCGCTCGAGCTCGTTGCGGTCCTCGGCGATGCGGGCGACCCTGCGGAAGTCCCGGTTGTAGTACAGCGACATGGCAACCGGGATCGTGACCAGGGCGTAGAGCGCGGCGGCCTCGGTCGTCCCGGCGATGCCCACCACCAGCGACGCAGCGGCGAGCAGGCCGTAGAGGAGCGCAGCGTGGAGCTCCTTGCGGAACGCGGCACCGGCCAGGATGGCTTGGTCAGAGGTGTCGCCGTACTCGCTCTGGATGCGGTGCCAGCTCTGCTGGAACCGCAGCGCGGAACGGCCCCACACCACGGCGGCAACGGCGCACAGGAGTGCGACCACCGCCAGGATCGGTTGCTCCATGGATCGTCGAGCCTACGCGCTGCTCAGTCGCGCTTGCGCACACGGAGCTTGAGCGGGGTGGCCCCGAGGTCGAAGGCCTCCTGGAGGCTGCGCTCGAGGTAGCGCACGTAGGTCTTGGGCAGCTCGCGGTTGGCGAAGATCGTGAACGTCGGCGGGTGCGCCGCACCCTGCAGCGCGTAGAGGACGCGGGCGCCGTGCGGGGCCGGTTGGGCCTGCTGGGCACGACGGATGACGTCGTTGACCTGGCGGGTGGGGATTCGGGTCTCGTAGGCCCGGATCGCCGAACCCAGCGCCGGGTACAGGCGGTGGACGCCCTTGCCGGTGAGCGCGGAGACCTGCAGCACGGGCGAGTCGCCGATGAAGTGCAGCTTGTCGGCGATCTGGTACGTCACCCGCTCCCGGTCGTCGGCCGAGGCCACCTCCCACTTGTTGAGCAGGACGATGACCGGGCAGCCGGCGAGGTCGACCCGCTCGGCCAGGCGCTGGTCCTGGGCGGTCACGCCCTCCGCCGAGTCGATGACGAGGATGGCGATGTCGGCCTTGTCGATGGCCTGCAGGGCCCGCACCACCGAGTAGTACTCGGTGCCGTCGTCGACCTTGGACCGACGACGCATGCCGGCGGTGTCGACGAAGCGGATGGCGCCCTCGGAGGTCTCGACCACGGTGTCGATCGTGTCCCGGGTCGTGCCGGGCATGTCGTGGACGATGGAGTGCTCGGCGCCGGTGAGGCGGTTGAACAGCGTGGACTTGCCCACGTTGGGGCGTCCGACGATGGACACGGCGATCTCGCCGCCGTCGGCCGCGGACTCGGGCTCCTCCTCCTCGTCCTCCGGCGGCAGCATGGCCACCAGGTCGTCGAGGAGGTCGGCGGCGCCGTTGCCGTGCAGCGCGCTCATCGGGCTCGGCTCGCCCAGGCCGAGCTCCATGAAGTCCCAGATGAGGTGCTCGCGCTTGGGATCGTCGATCTTGTTGACGATGAGGCGCACCGGCTTGCTCTTGCGGCGCAGCAGCTCGGCCGCCTTCGCGTCCTCCTCGGTGACGCCGACGGTGCCGTCGACCAGGAAGATCACGACGTCGGCCTCGTCCATGGTCCGCTCCGAGACCCGGGAGACCTTCTCGTCGAGCGCGGAGCCGCCGGGCATCCAGCCGCCGGTGTCGACGACCTCGAAGGTGCGCCCGGCCCACTCGACCTCGACGGCCTTGGCGTCGCGGGTGACGCCGGCGCGCTCCTCGACGATGGCGGTGCGACGGCCGGCGAGTCGGTTCACGAGCGTGGACTTGCCCACGTTGGGGCGGCCGACGATGGCCACGCGGAGGGGGGAGGACATGGAGCTCTCGATTCAGGCGGGCGTCGGGGACGCCGGGAGGGGGAGGCCGAGGGCGGCGCGCAGCGCAGCCCCGTCGGTGGGGACGACCTCGACCGGCCGGGGCAGATCGGCGACGGTGGTGCCGTCCAGGAAGCGGTCCTGGGACAGGCACACGTCGGGCAGCAGGTAGCGGTGACCGGCGGGTTGCTCGGCCAGGACGCGGGCGACGTCCTCGCCGACCATCAGGCCGGTGACGCCGATGTTGCCGCCGAAGAAGCGGTTGGGGACCTCGACGATGCGCACGTCGTCGCGCTCGACGCCGGCGAGCAGCGGGGCGAGGACCTGGGCCCCGTAGGGGGCGGTGAGGACGCCGATCGGGGCGTCGGGAGCGGGACGCCGCCGCCCGAGCTGCACCGGGACTCCGGGGCCGATCGGTTCGCTCGTCCCACCGAGTGGAACGTCGGGACCGATCGGCGCGCTCGTACCGCAGGTCGTGCCGGTCGTGCGGGGGGCGCGGTAGCCCTCGGCCGGGGCGCCGTCGACCCAGGCGAAGAAGCCGGCCTGGGGTCGGGTGACGTCGTCGGCTGCGCCGTGGAACTCGGCCTCGAACGTGCGGGCCATGCCGATGCCGTCCTCGTGCATGGCGAAGCCCTCGTAGGCCTCGGCCGCGGGGAACGGGCGCCGGGCGAGCAGGTAGTACTCGTCGGCGGCGTAGACGAGGCGGTGACCGAGCACGGTGCGGTAGACGTCCTGCCAGTCCTCGACGATGTCGACGACGGTCTCGGCCTCGGCCAGGGAGTGGGGCCGCATCCGGGACTCGTCGGAGTGGTCGCTGATGCCGAGGGGCACCACGGCGAGGCTGGCCAGCTCGGGGTACTCGTCGAGCACGCCGGCGAGGGTGTCGGCCAGGACCGCCCCGTCGTTCACGCCCGGACACACCACGATCTGGCCGTGCACGGTCACGTCGTGGTCGAGCAGGGCCCGCAGCCAGCGCAGGCTGGTGGCGCCCCGGCGGTTGCGGAGCAGGTCGGCCCGGACCTCGGGGTCGGTGGCGTGGATGCTCACGTACAGCGGGCTGAGCCCCTCGCTGACCACCCGCTCGAGGTCGATCTCGGTGAAGCGGGTGAGGGTCGTGAAGTTCCCGTACAGGAAGGACAGGCGGTAGTCGTCGTCCTTCAGGTACAGGCTGCGGCGCATGCCCGGGGGCAGCTGGTAGATGAAGCAGAACTCGCAGTGGTTGTCGCAGGTCTGCACCTCGTCGAAGATCGCCGCGTCGACGTCGGCACCCAGCGGCTCCCCGGAGCGCTTGGTGACGGTGACCTGGCGCTCGAGCCCGCCGCGGCGCACGTCGAGGACCACCTCCGGCTCGTCGACCAGGAGGTGCCACTCGATGACGTCGCGCGGCTGGACCCCGTCGAGGGAGAGGATCTCGTCTCCTTCGACGAGACCCGCTCGGGCTGCGGGTGATCCGGGCGCGACCGCGATGACGCGGGGCAGGCTCACCGGCGACAGGCTACCGCCGGAGCGGCGCGAAACCCCAGGTCGGCGGCCGACGGTCCCATCAACGCTGCGCCGAGCGGAAGAACTCGTCGCTGGCCGCCAGGTGGGCGGCGAGGGCGACGTCGTCGACCCGGCGCAGCTCGTCGGCCCAGTGCGCGAGGCCCGCCGGGTCCGGGGGGCGGCCCAACACCGCCCGGTAGGTGGCGGCGACTCGGTCGCGACGGGACTCGATCGAGCCGAAGAAGGCGGCGGCCACGGTGTCGCGCTCCACGCCGGCCTGGAGCTGGGCGGTCCAGTGCGCCAGCCCGCCGTCGTCGGGCTCCCGGTGCAGCAGGTCCCGATAGAGCCGGTGCAGGAACCCGTCGGCGGTGGCACCCGCATCGGCGTAGAGCTCGTCGGAGGCGTAGAGCAGCGCGCCCACGTGGGTGATCGCCAGCCCGGCGGCGACCTGATCCCGCCAGTAGCGCAGTCCGTCGTCGTCGGCTGCTCGGCCCAGCGCGCTGCGGTACAGCGCATCGACGGTGCGGCCCACCCACTCGAGCGAGATCGCCAGCGACCGGGCGTGCTCGAGGCGGCCGATCGCACCGCTCTCGATGGCCACGGTGTGCTCCTCCAGCTCGGTGCCCGACGGCGAGCGCCCGAGGAACAGGGCGAACGTGGCGCGGACGTGGTCGGCGGTCGGCCCGTCCGGATCGAAGACCACCCGGAGGTCCGGGCGGCAGGCGCGCATGCCCGACAGCGGCTGATCCGGCCCACCCGAGACCGACCGGACGCCCCCGGCGTCGCCGGTGCCGAGCCGTGCGGCCACCCCCGCCCACGACTCCCCCGCCGCCGTGGTCACGCAGACGGAGCGGTCCACCGCTCGGGGGGCGGGCTCCCCCGCGGTCAGGGCGCTGGCCACGGAGCGGCTGACGAGCTCGACCAGGCGCTGCCCGGTGACGTGATCGGGGTTCTGGTCGGTCATGACGGTGATCGCGTAGCCGGACCCGGTGGCGTCGTGGCGGACGAACCCGGTGGACCCGATGCGCCACCGAGCCGTCCCGGACGTCGGGTAGAAGCCGTTCTTGAGGGCGACGGTCCACCCCGACGGGACGCCGGCGCTGATCCCCCACTGCTGGGTCGGGTGCACCGACGTCATGGTCCGCCACGCCTCCTCCCGATACGGGGCAGCCAGCGGTCCACCGCCGTGCAGCAGCGCCGTCGCCAATCGGGTGCGGTCCTCCGCCGTGGACGTCGTGAGGCCCCAGCGGGAGGTGCTGGTGGTGCGGGGCAGGCCGAAGCGCTGGTCGAGCCGCTCCTGGCCGGCGTCGCCGCCGAGGGAGACGTAGAGGTCGCTGGCGGGCGGGTTGTGGGAGCGAGCGATCATCGGCTCGACCCGGGCCCGCTCCCAGGGGGTCAGGCCACGCCCCTCGTCCTGCGCTCGGAGCAGGACGCCGGCGAGGAACTGGGCCTTGATGACCGACGCCGTGGTCATCACCGTGCCGGGCGCCAGGTGGTACCAGCAGCCGGTGCGCACGTCGTGCACGGCAGCGGTGACGCGCTGGCCGGGGAAGTCCCGGGCGATGGCCGCGTGCAGGTCGGGGCTGAAGGGCTCGACGCAGGACGTCGCCGCCGCTCGGCCGGCACCGGTGGCGACGCTGCCGACGAGGAGCAGCACGGCGAGGAGCGGGCGGACGACCAGGGATGCCGTGGTCCGGGCCATGGCGCCGGATCGTACCGATGGCCGCCGGTGAACTCGCCCGACCCGGCGCACCCGCCGCGCGTAGGTTCCGCGCCCATGGAGCTCACGATCGAGTCGATCCGATCCGGGGACCGGGAGCGGCACCACGCCCTCATGCGCCAGGCGTTCGGCGGCACGGACCGTTTCGACCCGTCCGCGCCGGTGTCCGACCCGGACAAGTTCGTGTGCGCCTACCTGGGTGACCAGATGGTCGGCTCGGTCCTCACCTTCGACTTCGCCATGACCTGGGGCGGCCGGCGCGTCCCGTGCGGGGGCGTGTCGGGCGTCGTCGTGAGCCCCCAGGCGAGGGGTCGGGGGGCCGCGCAGCGGATGCTGGCCGAGGCGCTGCGCCGCATGCACGAGCAGGGCCACGTCGTCAGCGCGCTGTACCCGACCACCGCGTCGCTCTACCGGCGGGCCGGCTACGAGGTCGTCGGCCTCTACCGGCGCACGCGGATCCCGGTGGCGGCCATCGATGCCGGCGGGGACGCCCTCGAGTGGCGGGAGGTGGACGGGTCGAGCGAGGTCCTCGCGTCGCTCCACGACGACCTGGCCGGGCGCCTCGACGGCTGGTTCCGGGTCGACCCCCAGTGGTGGGCGTTCCGCAACCACCGCCAGGCGGCGGACACCTCGGTCAACCGGTACACGTACGTGGGGTCGAGGGCCGGGGCCGACGTGGCGGCCGTCCAGTACCGCTACGCCAAGGCCGACGACTTCTACGACCTCGAGGTCGAGGTGCTGGCTGGTCTGGATGTCGAGGCGGTGGGCGCCGCGCTCGGGCTGCTGGCCGGTCACGGGACCACCGCGCGCCACGTCGTCGCCGCCCTGCCGCTCTCGCTGCTCGGCCCCCACATCCCCCAGCTCCAGCTGACCAGCACCGCGTCCGACTGGCCCTGGATGCTGCGGCTGGTGGACGCCCCCGGGGCCGTCGCCGCGCGCGGGTGGCCGACGAGCGTGGCGGGCTCGGTGGAGCTCGACATCACCGACGATGCCTGCACCGGCAACGCCGGCGCGCACGTGCTGGAGCTGGGCGGCGGCGAGGCGGCCCTGCTGCGGGGAGGTTCCGGGCGGATCCGGGTGACCATCCAGGACCTGGCGATGCTGTACGCCGGCTGCGACGTGGCCGGTCTCCGGGCTGCTTGCCGCCTGATCGAGGCATCCCCCACCGACCTCGACCTGCTGGCGGCGGCCTGCGTCTCGAACCCCTCCATCCCGCTGTTCTTCTGACCCCTTGCGCATCCGAGTGGCCGACCCGGGACCTTGGACCCTCGGGACGGCCCCAGGAGGGCGCTCGCACGCCCGCTGACGCAGGTTGGCCAAGGCCGCATGGGTCCATCGTCACTTTGCGATCAGATGACGCGGAAGGCGCTGACGGGTGCGCTTGACTGTGTCCAGCGCCAAGGAGCGCCCGCTGCGATCCGCAGCGCACGACCACCTCCGTTCCTCCTCCCTGCCCCCGAGTGGGCCATCCCCCCGGAGCGTCCTCGAATGCCCTCGAGCTCTTCCCTGCGCCGTCGCGCGCGCCTGCTGCTCGGCAGCGCCCTGGCTGCGACCACCGCCGTCACGGTGCTGGCCGCCGCCCCGGCTGCCGCGCAGACCGATCCGATCACCGACGTCGGCGTCACCGACCCGGACTCCCGCTTCGACGCTGCCCTCGCCACCCTCCTCCGGGTGATCTACCGGGACGAGGCGATCGAGACCGAGGACCCCACCCCCCGGGACCTCGAGGCCAAGGCCGACCGGGGCTGCATCGACGCCGGGCCGGCCGACGCGGACGTGCCGACGACGGTCGCCGCCATCTTCGAGTGCCGCCTCACCGAGGCCGGCGTGGACGAGGCCCACGTGGACAAGTGGACCGCTGAGGCACTCGTCGTCGCCGAGTGCGAGTCCCTGTTCGAGGCCGACGCGGTGGTGTTCGACGGCCGGTACCTCGACACGGCGCACCCGAACGGCAACCGCTACTCGGCGGCCGGCGTCTTCCAGTTCATCCGGGCCACGGCCGACAAGTGGATCGACGGCGGCTACGCCAACGTCAAGGACGCCCGGCTGAACATCGACGCCGCCGCCCGGCTGTTCATCCACAACCGCAACGCCGGCCTGCTCGGCTGGGACGACTGGGCCTGCGCGGCCGCCCACGACGGGTTCAAGGTCGGCTCGGTGCTCCCCGGCTGGCCCGGCGGTCCTGCCGAGCTGCCGGACTGGGTCAACGAGTACGTGTCCTGAGCCTGCGCAGCCGTCGCTAGCGTGGGAGCCGTGCCCGTCGACCAGGTCCTCCTCGCTGCACCCCGTGGCTTCTGCGCCGGCGTGGAGATGGCGATCAAGGCCCTGGCCTGGATGGTCCGGGCGTTCGAGCCGCCCGTGTACTGCTACCACGAGATCGTCCACAACCAGCTGGTGGTGCAGCGCTTCCGGGACCTCGGCGTCGTCTTCGTCGACGACATCGACGAGGTCCCGCCCGGCCGCCCGCTGATGCTCTCGGCCCACGGCTCGGCCCCCGAGGTCGTCGCCGCCGCGCAGGCCAGCGGCGGTTACGTCGTCGACGCGGTCTGCCCCCTCGTCACCAAGGTGCACCACGAGGTCAAGGTGCGAGCCGGGAAGGGCTACCAGATCGTCTACGTCGGCCACGAGGGCCACGAGGAGGCGGTCGGCACCATGGCCGTCGCCCCCGACGCCATCCACCGGGTGGAGTCCACCGACGAGGTCGACGCCCTCCCCCGCTTCGACCAGCCCGTCGCCCTGCTGGCCCAGACCACGCTGTCCCACCGGGACTGGGAGGGCGTGCTCGACCGCACGCGAGAGCGCTTCCCCGACGTGTGGACCCCCGGCCGCAGCGACCTGTGCTTCGCCACGACCAACCGCCAGGCGGCGCTCACCGCCCTGGCCGAGCGCTGCGACGCGATCATCGTCATCGGTTCGGCGAACTCGTCCAACACCCGGGCGCTCGAGTCGCTCGCCCGGGACATGGGCTGCGAGCGCGTCCACCGCGTCAACACGCCCGAGGAGGTCCCCGACGACCTGTCCGGTGTCGTCGGCGTCACCGCTGGGGCCAGCGCGCCCGAGGAGCTGGTGTGCTGGGTGATCGACAAGCTCGACCCCGCGAACGGCATCGAGGAGATCCGCATCACCGACGAGGAGGAGTACTTCCCCCCGCCCCGGAACCTGCGCGAGATGCTCGAGGCCCTCGACGTGGTCGCCACCTTGCTGGTCGGCGGCACCTTGACCGATCGCCCCACCGTGGTCGACCGGGAGACCAAGGCCAGCGAGGTCCTCGGCGCCCTGGTCGTCAGCCCGTAAGACCGTCGCGACACAAAGGGCGGCCGGGCGCGTCGCCAGGATCTCGCTAGACGCAGTGGGCGCCGTCGGCGTCGACCTCGGTGATGTCCTCCTCGATCCCGTCCACCGGGCCCGGCAGGAGCCGCACCGCGTCGGGCTTCAAGGCGATCGGCAGGAAGCTCATCCCACGCCGGGCCGGGCCCCGGCGCAGCTCCCCGAACGGGCTGAACCGGGAGGCATGGCACGGGCACTCGAACCACCCCGACGACTCGCACCACGGCACCCGGCAGCCCTGGTGCGGGCACTTCTGCCACAGCGCGAGCAGGCCCCCTTCGACCCCGGGCCGGATCGCGTCGGGGACCGCAGCGGCGAGGGCCTCCCGGTGCTCCTCGGGCACCGGCACGACGTAGGTCTGGGCCTCGGCGACGTACCAGACGCCCCCGCCCTCCTCGATCGCGGTGGCGACCTCCTCGGGGGTGCCCAGCTGCTGGCCCTCCTCGGCGATGTCGGGGCCACCGCCGTCGTCGCCGCACGCGCTCAGACCGGCACCAGCGATGGTGACCGCACTCACCTGCAGGAAGCGTCGTCGATCCACCGTGGCCTCCTAGCGGTCCAAGCGCCCGACGCGGCGCTGGGCGTCGTCGAAGAGGGCCTGGATCCGGGTCTGGAGCAGCTCGGTCGTCTCCCGGACCTGCCGGCGCGACGGACGCTTGCCGTCCTCACCGGCCGGTGCGGGGATCGGGTCGCCGATCACCAGCACGACCTTCACCGGCTTGATCCACTTCGCCCCGGGCGGCATCGCCGCTTCGGAGCCGCCGATCCCGACGGGAACGATCGGCACGCCGGTCCGGCCCGCGACGAACGCCGGACCCTCGAACAGGTCCTCCACGATCGGTCCGGTGCGACGCTGGCCCTCCGGGAACATCACGACCGGCTCGCCGTAGCCGAGGGCCGTGACCGCCGAGCGCATCGCCTCGCGGTCCGCGGAGCCGCGGCGCACCGGGATGCCGCCCATGGCGTCGAAGAAGCGACCGGGGAGGTCGTACTTCCACATGGTGTGCTTGCCCATGAAGCGCATCCGGCGACGGGTGACGGCGGCGACGAGCAGGGAGTCCACGTTGGACCGATGGACCGCGGACAGCACGAAGGGCCCGTCGGGCACCTTGTCGAGGCCGTGGACCTCCATGCGCCAGAACAGGCGGCAGAAGCCCACGATGACCGCGGTGACGGCGCGGTAGAAGCGCAGCTGGGCCTTGGTCGGCGGCCCCTGCTCCTCGACGGGGTTGCCGCGGGGGTCGGCGGCGGGGACGGGCTGGTCAGCCATCGATCTGCTCGGCCAGCAGGTCGACGATCTCGTCGACGGTCAGGTCGCTCGTGTCGACCTCGACGGCGTCACCGGCACGGGTGAGCGGCGATGCGTCGCGGCCCTGGTCGAGTGCGTCCCGGCGGGCGATGTCGGCGGCCACGGTCTCGTAGTCCAGGTCGGAGACCTCCTTGGACCGCCGCGCCGCCCGCACCTCGGGACGGGCGTCCAGGTACACCTTGAGGGCGGCGTCGGGGAAGACCACCGAGCCGATGTCGCGGCCCTCGAGCACGCCGCCGCCCCGGCGACGGGCCCACTCCCGCTGCCGGGACACCATCTCTGCCCGGACACCTGGGTTGGCGGCGACCGTGCTGACGGCCCGCGTGACCTCGGGCCCGCGGATCTCGATGGTGGCGTCGACGCCGTCCACCACGACGCCCTCCAGCGTCACGGCCAGATCGACCTTGGCGGCGAGCGCGGCGACGGGCTCGGCGTCGGCGGGGTCCAGGTTGCGGCGCAGCGCCGCGAAGGTGACGGCCCGGTACATGGCCCCGGTGTCGAGGTACTCGAGCCCGAGGCGCTCGGCCAGGAGCCGGGCCACGGTCGACTTGCCGGAGCCGGCCGGGCCGTCGATGGCGATGACGCGGAGGCCGTCGTTGGACATGCGGCGACGCTACCGCTGCCGGGACGGGCCGACGGTGCCCGCTCGGAGGTCGTCGAGCAGGTCCCAGTAGCCGGGGAAGGTCTTGGCCACGCAGCCCGGGTCCCGGACCGCCATGCCCGGGATCGCGAGGCCGAGCAGCCCGAAGGCCATGGCCATGCGGTGGTCCCGGTAGGTCTCGAACGTGGCGGCGTGGATCGGGCCGGGTCGGATGACCATGCCGTCGTCGGTGGCGACGGCGTCGATCCCGCAGCGCACCAGCTCGGCGACCGGGCCCGCGATGCGGTCGGACTCCTTGTCCCGGATGAAGCCGACCCCCCGGATGTTCGTGGGGCTGTCGGCGAGGGCGGCCAGCGCAGCGAGGGTGGGCACGGTGTCGGAGATGTGGGCCATGTCCACGTCCACCCCGTGGAGGCCGGGTCCGGCCGCCACCGTGACGGCGTCGTCGTGCCAGGTCACGGCGGCGCCCATCTGCTCGAGCACGTCGACGAAGGCCACGTCGCCCTGCAGCGACCCCCGGTGCAGACCCGGCACGGTGACCCGGCCGCCGGTGACGAGGGCGGCGGCCCACGCGTAGGACGCCGCCGAGGCATCGGGCTCGATCGCGTAGGCGGTGCCCCGGTAGCCGGTGCCGTCCACGGTCCAGGTGTCCCCCGCCGCGGTGACCCGGGCGCCGAAGGCGGACATGACGGCTGCGGTCATCTCGACGTACGGGCGGGAGATCAGCTCGGTCGTGAGGCGGATGGCGATCCCGCCCGGCACCGCGGGCCCGGCGAGCAGCAACCCGGACAGGAACTGGCTGGACACGTCGCCGGACAGCTCCACTGCGCCGGAGGTGAGCGGCCCCCGCACGCGCACCGGCAGGTGACCGGCGCGCTCGTCGTCACGGACCGACGCCCCGAGGGCCCGCAGCGCGTCGAAGGTGGGGCCCATGGGGCGGTCCCGCAGCTGCACGTCGCCGTCGAGCACCCGCTCGGCGCCGTCCAGCGCCAGCAGGGGGAGCAGGAAGCGCGAGGTGGTGCCGCTCTGCCGGGCGTCGATCACCTCGACCGGCCCGGGCCGGCTGCGCCGGCGCTCCCGGTCGGAGGCCGACGGCGGCTCCACGGCGATGGTCCCGTCGCCCCCGACGGTGACACCGACGCCGAGTCGGCCGAGGTTGTCGGTCATCGCCTGGGTGTCGTCGGCCTCCAGGGCGCCGGTCAGCCTGGACGGACCCTCGGCCAGCGCCGCGCACACCAGCGCCCGGTTGGTGATGCTCTTGGAGCCGGGGAGGACGACTGTGGCGTCGATGGGGGCGTCGACGGGGACGATCGGGAGGGGGTCCTGCACCGTCAGTCCAGGTGCTGGATCGACGGGCGGTACCCACGGGCGAGCAGCCCGCCGCGGAAGCGCTCCGCCAGCGCGCCCTCGACGAGCACGATGAGCACGCCCTGCTGGCCCTCGGAGGAGTGGGCGATCTCGAGGTCGACGATGTTCACGTCGAGCTCGGTGGCCAGCGTGGTCACGTCGGCCAGCACGCCGGTGCGGTCGGGCACGGGCACCCGGACCTCGGCCAGCTCCGACGGGCGGGTGTAGCGCGACGGCAGGTTGACCCGCGCCGCCCGGGCCCGGCTGAGGTCGGTCAGCAAGGCGTCCCGGTCCGAGGAGGCGACCTGGTCGCGGGCCTCGGCGAGGGCGGCGATCAACCGGTCGAGGCCGGCGACGATGGCCACCTGGTTCTCCTCGCAGATGTCGGGCCAGATGCCCGGGTGGCCGGAGGCGATGCGGGTCATGTCTCGGAAGCCGCCCGCGGCCAGGCGCAGCAGCGCGACGTGCTCGTCGGCGCGCTCGTCGGCGATGCGCATGAGCGACGCGGCGGTGAGGTGCGGCACGTGCGACACCACCGCCACGAGCTCGTCGTGGCGCTCGGGTGGCAGGGCGATGACCTCGGCGCCGAAGGTGGAGACGATGCCGCGGATGCGGGCGTAGGCGTCGTCGTCGGTGTCGGCGGTCGGCGTGAGCACCCACACCGCACCCTCGAACAGGTCGACGGTGGCGCCGTCCACGCCCTCCTGCTCCGAGCCCGCCATCGGGTGGCCGCCCACGAAGCGGGCGTCGTCCACGGCGGCCACGATCGGTGCCTTGACCGAGCCGACGTCGGTGACCAGCCCGGTCGTGCCGGCCAGCGCCTTGCGGGCGGCCTCGGCCACGGTCCGGACCGGCGTGGCGACGAAGGTGATCTCGGCGTCCGGGTCGAGGCCGACCTGGTCGATGACCTCGAGCTGGCGGGCGCGGTCGGTGCGGGCCTCGTCGTGGTCGACGCCGCTCACGTGCCACCCCTGGGCGCGCAGGGCGAGGGCGATCGAACCGCCGATCAGGCCGACGCCGACGACGTTCGCGCGTGGCTGGGAGGCACCGGGCACGGTGCTCGATCCTAGGAGCCGAGCCGGCAGGCGAGGCGACTCATGAGCACGGGCCCTCTGGCGGCGAAGCCGCCAACCCAGCGCCCGACCTCACGGTGACCCGTCCCCACGTCCCGAGCCGAGCCGCCAGGCGAGGCGATCAGTCGGGGGGTGGGGTGGGGACCGCAGCCCGTTCGAGGGCCCGGACCTCGTCCTGGCGCAGGGGTCGCCACTCCCCCGGCCCGAGGGTGGTGTCCACGAGCGGGCCGATCCGGGTGCGCACCAGACGGACCACCGGGTGTCCGATGGCCTCGCACATGCGCCGGACCTGGCGGTTGCGACCCTCGTGGATCACGAGGCGCACCACCCCGGGGCTGACCATCGCGGCCGTGGCGGGTGCGGTGATCCCGTCCTCCAGCTCCACGCCCTCCCGGAGCCGGCGCAGCGCGCCGCGCGCCGGCGTGCCCTCGACGTGGGCCAGGTACTCCTTCTCCACGCCGTAGCTCGGGTGGGTGAGCCGGTGCGTCACCTCGCCGTCGTTGGTGAGCAGCAGCAGGCCCTCGGTCTCGGCGTCGAGGCGACCCACCGGGAACACGCGGGGCTCCTCGGGCACGAGCTGGACCACCGTCGGGCGGCCCTGGGGATCCGATGCCGTGCTGACCACCCCGGCCGGCTTGTTCAGCAGGTACCAGACGGTGTCGGGGCGGACGCCGACGAGCACGCCGTCGACCTCGATGGCATCGACGTCGGGATCGGCCCGCTGGCCGAGCTCGGCGACCTCGCCGTTCACCACGACCCGGCCGTCCTCGATCATCTCCTCGACCACCCGGCGGCTGGCGATGCCGACGCGGGCGAGGATCTTCTGCAGGCGCTCGGGCTCGCTCACTCCGACTCGTCGTCGGCGGCGTCGGGTGCGCGCTCGCCGTCGCCGTCGTCGTCCACCGGTGCCGTGGTGTCGGCATCGAGCGGATCGGGCCGCAGGCCGTGCTCGAGGGCCTCGTAGACGTCGGCACCGGGCACGAACTCACCGAGGGCCGGGAGCTCGTCGAGGGAGTTCAGGCCCAGCTTCTCGAGGAAGGTCGGCGTCGTGCCGTACAGGACGGCCTGGCCGGGCCCGTGGTCGCGGCCGACCTCGTCCACGTAGCCGCGCTGCACGAGCGTGCGCATCACGCCGTCGACGTTCACGCCTCGGATGGCGGCGATCTGCGCTCGGGACATCGGCTGCTTGTAGGCGACGATGGCGAGGGTCTCCAGGGCCGCGTTCGAGAGCCGGCCGCTCTGGCCGTCGAGCACGTAGCGCTCCACGTAGGGAGCCAGGTCCGGGTGCGTCTGGTATCGCCACCCGCCGGCGACCTTCACCAGCTGGAAGCCGCGGTCGGTGGCGTCGTACTCCGCAGCGAGCTCCACGCACAGGGCTTCGATCCGCTCGGCGCTCACCTCGAGCAGCTGGGCGAGCAGCTCGACGGTGATGGGATCCTCGGTGACGAGCAGGAGGGCCTCGGCGGCTCGCCGCAGCTCCCGTTCCCGATCGTCCTCGCCTGCAGTGGGTTCCGGCTCAGTCACTCTCAGCCATCGTAGGCATCGACGAAGGCGAGGTCCTCGAGGTCGAGCTCGTCGTCGTCGGGGCGACCGGTCCACACCACGGTGAGCGAGCCGAGGCTGTTCACCTGCTGGAGGTCGATCCAGCCCTGCTTGTACAGCTCGAGCACGGCCAGGAACCGGACGACCACCTCGAGGCGCTCGACGAGGTCGGCGGTGAGCTCGGCGAAGGTGGCCCGACCGATGCGGGGCAGCTCGTCGAGGAGCTCGGCGACGGCGTCGGTGACCGTGACCCGGATCTGGTGGATGTGGTCGATGTGGACCCGCGGCACCGGCTTGGGCTCGACGGCGCGCAGGAAGGCATCGCGGAGCTGGTCGGGCGTGGTGGTGGCGAGCATGTCGGGCAGCAGCCCGAGGAACTGCTGATCCACACCGGCGGTGCGGGGGTAGGAGCGACCGGCCTCGTTGGCGATGGTGGCCATGGCCACCGCAGCGTCCTTGAAGGTCTTGCACTCGACCAGGCGGGAGAGGAGCAGGTCGCGCTCCTCCCACAGGGCCAGCTCGTCGTCGAGGTCGACGTCGCCGTCGTCGGGCAGCAGCCGCTTGGACTTGAGCTCGATGAGCGTGGCGGCGATGAGCAGGAACTCGGTGGCGAGCTCCAGGTCCATCTGCTCGAGGCGCTCGAGCTGGGCCAGGTAGGCGTCCACGATGTCGGACAGGCGCACCTCGTAGAGGTCCACCTGGTCCTGCAGGATCAGGTGCAGGAGCAGGTCGAAGGGACCCTGGAACACGGGGGTCTCGACATCGACGGCCACGAAACCAAGGGTAGGCGTGGCCCCGGCGCCGCTGGTGGATGGTCAGCGCGGTCGCGACCTGCGCCGGCAACCGTCTCGGAGGGGCCGCGACCCCACCCCTACGATGCCGCCCCATGGTCCGCTCCTTCTCCGGCATCCAACCCTCCGGCGATCTCCACCTGGGCAACCTCCTCGGTGCGATCACCCGCTGGGTGCAGGACCAGCACACCCACGACGCGGTGTTCTGCGTGGTCGACCTCCACGCCCTCACCCTCCCCCAGGACCCGGCGGTGCTGCGTGAGCGCACGGTGTCGCTCACCGCCCTGCTCGTCGCCTGCGGCCTCGACCCCGGGGCGTGCACCCTGTTCCTGCAGAGCCACGTCCCGGAGCACACGCGCCTCGCGTGGCTGATGGAGTGCACCGCCAGCTTCGGCGAGCTGTCCCGGATGACCCAGTTCAAGGACAAGTCGGCGCGGGCCGAGTTCATCTCCGCCGGGTTGTTCACCTACCCCGCGCTCCAGGCGGCCGACATCCTCCTGTACGACACCGACGTGGTCCCGGTCGGCGACGACCAGCGACAGCACATCGAGCTGGCTCGCGACCTGGCCCAGCGGTTCAACTCCCGGGCCGGACAGGACGTCCTCGTCGTGCCGAAGCACGTGATCCCCCCGGTGGGCGCCCGGATCATGGACCTGCAGGAGCCGGGCAACAAGATGTCCAAGTCGCTCGAGTCGCCCCAGGGCACGATCCTCGTGCTCGACGACCCCAAGGCGATCGAGAAGAAGATCAAGCGAGCGGTGACCGACGCCGACAACGAGGTCCGCTTCGATCCCGAAGCCAAGCCGGGCGTGTCGAACCTGCTCTCGATCCTCGGTGCCGCCACGGGCCGGGACCCGTCCGCCCTCGCCGGCGAGTACGACATGTACGGGCCCCTGAAGGCCGATGCCGCCGAGGCCGTCGTCGAGCTGCTGGCCCCCATCCAGGCCCGCTACGCCGAGCTTGTCCGGGACACCGGCACGATCACCTCGATCCTGCACACCGGTGCCGCCAAGGCCCGCTCGGTGGCCTCGGCGACCCTCGCCCGGGTCCACGACGCGGTCGGGCTGCTGCCACCGGGCTGACCGCCCGCGACCCCGGACGGGACGGGGCCGGCGCTACTGTCGCCGGACCGTGGACGCCGACCAGATCCTCGATGCGCTGCGGCCCCTCGTCCTCGTGGTCGACGGCACCGGCACGGTCTCCGAGCTCCGGGGCGGGTACGGCGGCTTCCTCGGCCACGACGACGTCACCAGGTGGGTCGGCGCCAGCGTCTTCGACCACGTCGCGCCCCACCACGTGGACGAGCTGGCCAGCTACTTCATCGAGAGCGCGGGGCGCTCGGCGGACGCGCGCTCGCTCCCGCTGCCGTTCCGGCTCGCCATCATCGGCGGGGACGGGCTCGAGCACGACGTCGACATCATCCCCGCCGAACACGAGGACGCTGGCGGCGAGGGCCGGTGGGTCGTCACGGTCGTGCCGGTCGCCCTGCAGGCCTCGGTCTCCCGCTCGCTGGAGGCGGAGATGGCCGGCGCACCCCGCCAGCGCGTGAAGGAGCTGCTCACCGAGGAGCTGGCGGTCGACAACATGCACTACACCTCGCGGTGGTTCCTCGTGGACCTCACGGCGCCGAGCGGGCCGACCGTGACCACCGCTCGCCCCCAGGACACGGCCATGGCCGACGCCATCGCCGAGCAGGTGGCGAAGCACGGCTGGCGACCGTGGGGCAAGACACGGGCCGGCGAGCTCGCCACGCTCCAGGTCGACGAGCTGCCGGCCAGCCTGCAGCCCATCGCCGCCGAGCACCGCTGGCGCCGCGTGGCGGTCACCCCGGTGCTGGTCGACGGCTCGCTCGCCGCGGCCTACCTGCTCTTCGGGCGGGTCCCCGACGACTACGACGTCACCGAGGTGAACAGCAACGTGCTGTCCCGGGTCAGGCGCCTCATCGACGCCACCGCCCTGCTCATCGCCCGGTGGCACGACCGCGACCGCCTCGTTGCCGCAGCCACCCGCGACCCGCTCACCGGCCTCGCCAACCGTGATGCCTTCGCCGACGCCCTCGCCGAGTGCGCCGACGAGGCCACGCTGCTCTACATCGACGTCGACCGCTTCAAGAGCGTCAACGACCGCTACGGCCACGACGTGGGTGACCGCGTCCTGGTCGAGATCGCTCGTCGGATCGTCGCCGCCTGCCGGCCGGACGACGTCGTCGCCCGCTTCGGCGGCGACGAGTTCGTGGTGCTCCTCGACGGCATCGGGCTCGAGCAGGGGCGCCAGATCGGCGAGCGCATCGTGGAGATGGTCGCCGCCCCGAACGAGGACCTCGCCGACCTCGCCCCGGTCACGGTCAGCGTCGGCCTCGCCCCGGTGGTGCTGCGCGACGACGCCGTCCAGGCCGCTGACACCGCCATGCTGCGGGCCAAGCGAGACGGGCGGGCCCGGCTCGTGACCGCGCAGCAGCCCTAGCCGGGAGGCCGCTTGGCGGCGCGGAAGCGCACGACCGTGATGACCGCCATGCCGACGGCGAGGACGAACCAGCCGGCCGCGAGCGCCCCGGTGCTCATCGCCGCCGCGAGGAAGAACCCGAGGGTGAGCAGTGCCGAGATCGCCCAGGATGCGTCCACCGGCCCACGATAGGACCTCAGGTGGGCGGGAGCGGGACCGGGCGGTCGCGGAAGCGGAGCATGGCGGCGAGCGCCTCGGTCCTCGGCATCGGGACGCCGGCCTCCCGGGCCGTCCGGATCGCGACCTCGTAGATCGCGTCGATCTCGAGTGGCCGTCCGGCGGCCAGATCCAGCTTCATCGACGGGTCGTACGGGCGCATGGCGTCGGTCGCGGCCAGCATCTCGTCGCGGAACGCCCCCGGGACGTCGTGGCCGCCGGCGCGGGCACCGGCGATCACCTCGTCCATCAGGTCGGCGACGAGGGCGCGGGCGGCCGCGTCCGCGAGGAGGGTCTCGGTGCTGGCGTCGAGGAGCGTGCACAGGCCGTTGAAGGGGATGTTCCAGACCAGCTTGCGCCACCGGGCGACGCCGAGGTCGCCGAGCACGGCCGTCTCCACCCCGGCGCGCCGGAGATCGGCGGCGACCCCGTCGGCAGCGGGCAGGTGCTCGACCTCCAGCGGCGCGAGGGTGACCGCGCCGTAGTCGAGGTGCTCGGCCCGACCGGGACCGTGGCGGTGGGCGCACACGAAGCAGAGCCCGCCGAGCACGGCACCGACGCCGGGGACCTGTGCCCGCACGACCTCCTCGGCACCGAGGCCGTTCTGGAACACGGCGATCGTCGCCCCGGGGACGCCGGCACCGGACAGCAGCTCCCCGAGCCGGCCGTTGGCCGTCGTCTTGGTCGCGACCACCACGACGTCTGAGGCCGGCAGCGCCCCCGGTTCAGAGGCCACGACCACGTCGGCGGGCTCGATCCGCAGCCTGCGGCCCTCGCTCAGGACCTCGATCCCCTCGGCGGCGATGGTGTCGGCGCCCGATCGGACCAGCCAGCGGACGGGGTGCCCGGCCACCGCGAGGCGGGTGCCGTACAGGAGCCCGACCGCGCCCGCACCGACGATGGTGTAGCTGCGTCGACCGTCAGGGTCAGTCGTCATCGGCGTCTCGCAGCGCCCGGCCGATCTCGACGGGGACCGTCCACGAGCGCTCCGGACGGTGGTGCTCCCGCGCCCAGGCCACCGTGAGCGGGTCCGCCCCGGCGTCCGCCAGCAGCGCGGCGCCGATCTCGTCGTGGTGCAGGTAGCGCCCGATGCGACCCCGGATGCCCGTCTCGTCCCGCCAGCGCGCCCCGCGCCGTCGACCGACCAGCGTCGCGACGGCCCGCCCGACGGTGCCCAGATCTGCGTCGACCTTGCCGACGTCGTGCAGCAGGGCAGCAGCCACCACGGCTCGGTCGGCGCCGGATTCGCCAGCCACGGTGCGGGCCACGCCGACCGAGTGCTTCTGGTCGGCCCGGGACATGCGCTGCCAGAGCTGACGCTCGCCCGGAAGGAGCCGGGCGGTCGCCCACCCCTCGTCGTCGGCCTTCAGCGGCACCGGCGACAGCGAGCCGAGGAACCGGCGGACCAGGTGGATCGGCCCGGCCACGGCAGGATCAGGCGTGCTGGATGCAGAACCGGGTGGCCGGCATGACCTCGAGGCGGTCGGGGCCGATGGTGTCCCCGCAGACCTCGCAGGTGCCGTAGGTGCCCGAGTCCATGCGCTCCAGCGCCTTCTCGATGTCGTCCAGGTCGCGTCGGAGCTGGTCGTAGAGGACCTTGTTCTCCCCGCGCTCGGCCGCGACCTGGCCCGAGTCGGCGAAGTTGTCGTCGTAGGACAGGTCGTCCTCCTTCGCGTCGAGCTCGTGCACCTTCGAGCGGAGCATGTCGCGCTCCTGTTCGAGCGCGACGCGGCGTTCGTCGTCGGTGGAGGGCTCGACGGGGTCGGACATGGCCGAAGGATAGACAACCCGGCCCGACGTCCGGCCCATGGTCCCGGGGCAGATCTCCGGGTGAGGAGGCGCGCCGGTGGGCAAGAACTGTCACAAGCGAAGCGGAAGGATGGACATGGGACCCCGGGGCAAGACGATCAGCGCCGCGACCGGCACGCGACGGGGGCGGTGGCCGGGCCTGGCGGCCCTCCTCGCGGTCGTGGTCCTGTCGGCCGCGTGCTCCTCGATCATCAAGCCGGTCGAACCCGGCAACCGGTACGGCACCGCAGCGGCGCTGGCCGGTGAGGCCTTCCCCGACGGCGCCGACGTCGCCCTCCTCGCCACCGGACGCAGCTTCGCCGACGCCCTCGCCGCGGCGCCGCTCTCCGCCGCGCGGTCCGGCCCGATCCTGCTCACCGAGCCGGGCGCGATCCCCGACGAGACCGCCGGGGCCCTCGACGACCTCGGCGTCAGCGAGGTCATCTTGCTGGGCGGGCCCTCGGCCATCAGCGAGGATGTGGCCGACGAGCTCGCCGAGTCCTACGAGGTCCGGCGACAGGCCGGTGACGACCGCTTCCAGACCGCAGCCCAGCTCGCCCTGCTCGCCCACCCGGACGGGGCCGACACCGTCCTGCTCGCCACCGGCGCCGACTTCGCCGATGCCCTCGCCGCTGCGCCGCTCGCCGCCGCCGAGGGCGCGCCGATCCTGCTGGCTGGCGCCGATCGCCTCCCCGCTGCGACGTCGGAGGCGCTGACGGAGCTGGGGGCCGACCAGGTGCTCGTGCTCGGTGGCGAGGCGGCGATCGGTCCCGCCGTCGAGCAGCAGCTCGTCGCCGAGGGCTACGACGTCTCCCGCACCGCCGGTGCCGACCGCTTCGACACCGCTGCGCTGCTGGCCGAGGCCGCGTTCCCCGACGGCGCCACGGTCGCCCTGCTCACCACCGGGCGGGACTTCCCCGACGCCCTGGCCGCGGCTCCCCTGTCCGCGGCTCGCGGCGGACCGATCCTGCTCGTCGACGGCAACAGCGTCCCCCCGGCCACCAGCGACGCGCTCGACGCCCTCGGCGTGGACGAGGTGCTCCTGCTCGGCGGGACCGCCGTCGTCGGCGAACCGGTGGCCGAGCGCCTGTCAGAAGCCGACTACGAGGTGACCCGCTTCCCCGAGTGACCCCGAGGCCCCGTGGTGCGCTCAGATGCCGGCGCGGGGGTGGGCCGAGCGCCAGGCGGCGACGAGCCGCTCGGTGGAGATCTTGGTGTACACCTGCGTCGTCGCGATCGAGGCGTGGCCCAGCAGCTCCTGCACGGCGCGGATGTCGGCACCGTGGTCGAGCAGGTGGGTGGCACAGGAGTGGCGCAGGACGTGGGGCGTGAGCCGGTCACCGAGCCCGGCATCGGCGGCATGGGCCTTCACCACCAGCCAGGTGCCCTGGCGCCCGAGGCGCCCGCCGCGCTGGTTGAGGAACACCGCCTGCTCGTCGTCCCGGCGTCGCCAGCGGGACGGGATCATCGCCCCCCGCCCCTCGACGGTCAGCCACGCGCCGAGCGCATCGGCCGCCGCACCGAGGACCGGCACGACCCGCTCCTTGTCGCCCTTGCCCACGACCCGCACGAACCCGTCGTGCAGGTCGAGATCCTGCAGCGACATCGACACCAGCTCCGAGATGCGCACCCCCGTGCCGTAGAGGGTCTCGAGGATGGCGCGATCGCGGCGGGCGACCGGATCGTCCCCGACCACGCGCGACAGCAGGGCGTCGACCTCGGCCTCGGTGAGCGCCTTGGGCAGGCCTCGGGCCACGGGAGGCGGGGCCACGTCGGCCCCGACGTCGGCCGCGACGTGGCCCTCCTCCGCCAGGTACCGGTGCAGGTTGCGGGCGGCCACGATCCGGCGCTTGCGCGTCGAGGGGGCGAGCCCCTGATCGCCGAGGTCGCCGACCCAACCGACCAGGTCGTCCTCGGTCACGTCCGCCACCTCCCGGCCGAGGTGCTGGAGGTGCGCCGCCCAGGCCCGCAGGTCCCGGCGGTACGCCTCGACGGTGGATCGGGCCCGGCCGCGCTCCAGCCGCAGCCAGGTCAGGTACTCCTCGATCTCCAGCGGCAGCTGCTCGTCCGGGTCGGACCCGTTCACCGGGATCGGACGAGGGCGACGGCGATGACCGTCTTCGCGTCCGTCAGCCGGCCGTCGGCGATCATCGCGCCCAGGTCGTCGAGGTGGTGGCGCTCGATGGTCATGGCCTCCTCCTCGGGACCCTGGGCGTCGGAGTCGACGTCGCGGAGGCCGGTGGCGAGGTAGACGTCGACGACCTCGTCGGACATGCCGGGGGCGTTGTGGAACGACACCAGGTGCTCGAGGTGCGCGGCTTCGAGGCCGACCTCCTCGGCCAGCTCCCGGCCGGCGGTCTCCTCGGTGGGCTCCCCCTCGACGTCGCGGATGCCGGCGGGGATCTCGAGCATGTGCGCGTCGAGCGGCGCCCGGTACTGGCGCACGAGCGTCACCGTGCCGTCCACGTGCAGCGGCAGGACCGCGACCGCACCGGGGTGGCGGATGATGTCGCGGGTGAACGTGTCCCCGTCGGGCCCCTCGAAGGTGCCGATGACGACGCGCATGACGTGACCGTCATAGACGGCCTCCTCGCCCTGCAGCCGGAAGGTGGTCACCGGCTAGTCGGCGGCGACGCTGCTCGGCTGCTCGACCGGCGAGTCCAGGTCGAACAGGTGGGGCTTGCGTCCCTCGGCTCGAGCGAGCGCGGCCGCCACGAAGGCCCGGAACAGCGGGGCCGGGCGGGTCGGGCGGCTCTTGAGCTCGGGGTGCGCCTGGGTACCGACCCAGAACGGGTGCCCTCGGAGCTCGATGAACTCGACCAGGCGGCCGTCGGGCGACTCGCCGCACAGCAGCAGGTCGCTGGCCTCGAACCGGGACCGGTAGCGGGGGTTGAACTCGTAGCGGTGGCGGTGCCGCTCGGACACCACGGTGCTCCCGTAGGCCTCGGCGACCTTCGACCCGGGCGTGAGCTGGGCCACGTAGGCGCCGAGGCGCATGGTGCCGCCCATGTCGGTGACGTCGTGCTGGCTCGGCATGATCGTGATCACCGGGTCGACCGCGGCCGGCTCCATCTCCGTGGAGTTCGCGCCCGGCAGGTCGAGCATGTTGCGGGCGTAGTCGACGACCATCATCTGCAGGCCGAGACACAGCCCGAGGCACGGGATCTCGTTCTCCCGCGTGTAGCGGGCGGCTTCGATCTTGCCCTCGGTGCCGCGCTCGCCGAACCCGCCCGGGATGACGACGCCGTCGAGGTCGCGGAGGCGGCCGTCGGCCATGAGGCCCTCGACCTCCTCGGCCTGGATCCACTCGAACTCGACGTCGACGCCGAGGTCGAACCCGCCGTGCTTGGTGGCCTCGACCACCGACAGGTAGGCGTCCTGGAGGGCCACGTACTTGCCGATGATGCCGATGCGCACCGGGCGCGTCGCGGCGTCGACCTTGGCGACGAGGGCCTCCCACTCCCGCAGGTCCGGGGCGGGCAGGTCGGTCATCTGCAGCACCTCGCAGACGACGGAGTCGAGGCCCTCCTCGTGGAGCACGAGTGGGATCTCGTAGATGTTGCCGGCGTCGGCCGCGTTCACGACCCCGTCGGCGTGGACATCGCACAGGCGGCTGATCTTGTGCTTCAGGTCGTCGGGGATGGGGTCCGCCGAGCGGACCACGATGGCGTCGGGCTGGATGCCCCGGCTGCGCAGCTCGGTGACGGAGTGCTGCGTCGGCTTGGTCTTCTGCTCCCCCGACGGACCGATGTAGGGCACGAGCGTGACGTGGACGTAGCAGACGTTGCCCCGGCCGACGTCGAGGCGGAACTGGCGGATCGCCTCGAGGAACGGGAGGATCTCGATGTCGCCGACGGTGCCGCCCACCTCGGTGATGACCACGTCGACGTCGTCGTTGGCCAGCCGGCTGATGCGCCGCTTGATCTCGTCGGTGATGTGCGGGATGACCTGGACGGTCTTGCCGAGGTAGTCCCCGCGCCGCTCGGCGGCCAGGACCGCGGAGTAGATCGAGCCGGTCGTGGCGTTGGAGTCCTTCGTCAGGCTCTCGTCGATGAAGCGCTCGTAGTGGCCCAGGTCAAGGTCGGTCTCACCCCCGTCGTCGGTGACGAACACCTCGCCGTGCTCGAAGGGGTTCATCGTCCCCGGGTCGACGTTGATGTACGGGTCGAGCTTCTGGAGCGTGACCCGCAGGCCCCGGGCCTTCAGCAGACGGCCCAGCGAGGAGGCGGTGAGGCCCTTGCCCAGGCTGCTCGTCACGCCACCCGTCACGAAGATGTGTTTCGTCACGGGACCACAGCCTAGGCCCGCGCCGGCCCGGGCGGGACGATCCTGCTCCGGTGCCGTCCGACACCGGCCCTCGCCGTCAGTCGAAGTCGGCCCAGCCCGAGGTGTCCACGAGGTCCATGGCCCGGAGGCGCTCCACGCTCGGGCGGTACCAATCGACGAGGCGGGCACGCAGGTCGGCGGGGATCGGCGGCGGCGCATCGGGGCGGTCGCGGGCCGCACGCAACCGCCCGAGCCGCGCCACGGCCGCGTCGGGCAGCACCCGCTTCAGGGTGGGTTGGACAGCTCGCACGACCCGGCCGACGCGGGCTCGCATCTCTCCCCCGGCCACGCCCGACCGGTTGTACTGCACGCCGGTGTCGAAGTCGTGGCGGGGCACGCCGAGGTGGTCGCAGATCCGCTCCAGCGCCGCGTCCGGCCGGCCCGTGACCTCGTCGTAGCTGAGGACGAGCAGCGCATCCGGGCCGAACACGTCGAGGTGGCGCTGCAGCTGCTCGTCGTAGAGGCCCATGCGCAGGACGTGGCTGGCGCCGGCGTAGGGCGAGTAGCCGGGCGGCTCGGCCATCTCCTGCTCGCAGCCCCGGGTGAAGGCGGCGATCGCGGTCTCCGGGCTGTCGCGCCGGATGTGCAGCCAGTGGCTGTAGGCCCGGTCGACCGGGTTGCGCAGCACCGCCACCAGCTTCGGGTGCGGCAGCGCCCGGCGGATCTGCTCCGGAGCCTCCCGGACGTAGAGGTAGAGCGGGGAGGCCTCGCCGAGCACGTCGCCGACCCCTGCGTGGGCGAAGAGCTGCTCGTAGGCGTGGCGGTCGGGGACGGACTTGGTCACGATCGACGAGCCGGGTTCGATCAGCGGCCGGGGCGGGTCGGTCGAGTGGTCGAACGCGAAGTGGTTCGGCTCCTTGATCCGCGACATCGTGATGCCCGGGTGCTGGTCGAGGTAGTAGTGCAGCGAGGTCGTGGCCGACCGGGCCGCACCGATCACCAGGAAGTCCGGCAGCGTCACGGCCCCAGCATGCCTCAGGGGGCCGGTGGGAGGCGGCCGAGGCCGTCGAACCAGCGCAGCGGACGGACCTGCTGGATCACCCGGCTGAAGCTGACCCGCTCGCTGAGCAGGTTCAGGGCAGCCACGACGACCAGCACCACGGCCCGCGTGGAGGGAGCGGTGGTGAGCAACACCGCCAGCGCCAGGGTCGCACCCAGCACGTTCGCGCCGGTGTCCCCCAGCATCAGCCGCTCCCGCAGGTCCGGGACCAGCAGGGCCGCCAGCGTGCCGAGCACGACGGCCGGCCCGGCCAGGTCCGGATCGATGCCGGCGACGACGGCGATCGGGACCGCCGCCAGCAGCGACACCTTCGCGAGGCGGCCGGGGGCCCGGTCGAACAGGTTCGCCAGGTTGGCGGACAGCGCGATGAGCGCGGCGTCGGCCAGGAGCACCCAGAAGCGCTCGCGGGCGGTGGGGGCGGCGACGAGCACCGCGAGCGCGCCACCTCCGAAGAGCTTCACCGCGCCCGTGGTGAGCTGACGGGAACGCAGGGCCGACAGGTGTCCCCGGAACCCCTGCGCCTCCCGGTCGCCGGCGAGGTCGTCGAAGAGGCCGAGCAGCCCGAACCCGGCGGCGGCCAGCACGGAGACGGCCAGGGCCCCCTGGGGCACCTGCACCAGGTCTCCGGCGTCGAGCAGCACGAGGCTGGCGCCGGCGGCGAGCAGCACCACGGGCAGCACGATGCCGACGGCGACCGGGACCTCGAAGCCCCTGACGTTCGTCCGCAGGAACAGCGGTGCGGAGAAGACCCGGGCCAGCATCGGCCAGGCCAGCGCTCCCCCAGCGGCGCCGAGGCCGAAGGCGAGCGCCAACACGACCGGGTCGTTCACGTCTCGACGTCCGTGGGGACCATCGCAACGTCGTGGGTGCGGACCACGAGGTACGCGACGTGGGGCAGCAGCAAGGTGAGCATGACCGCGGGGATCGCGATGCCGGAGTCGTTCACGACGCCGCCGATGACGCCGGTGGCCAGCACGCCGACGACGCACGCCCGCATGCCCGGGACGCGCTGGAACAGGGTCCGCAGGAAGCGCGGCGGCCGCCAGATGAGGAAGGCCAGGAAGGCCAGGGCGGCGGGGATCACGAGCGACCACACCGACGACAGCAGGATGTTCAGGTTGGCGTTGATCTTGCGCTCGATCACGGTGCTGAGGCCGGCGATCCCCTCGTCGCCGAGTGTCTGGTCGATCAGGCGGCCGAGGTGGGTCTGGTCCTGGGGGTCGCGCTGCAGGTCGACGACGCCGAAGATCGCCAGCACGAGGGCGGTCAGCACGCCGACGCCCACGAGGCGGCGCAGGTCGATGCGGGCATCGGTGAGGGCCAGCATGGTGATGGCCAGCCCGGACACGACCGAGATGGTGCCGCCGACGTTGGCCCCGAGGGCGGGCAGGCCCACGGCGAGCACCGCGAGCAGGAACACGCCGGCGACGATGGCCAGGTCGTAGCGACGGTCGCCCTGGTCGCGGCGGGCGCCGCCCAGCAGCTCCCGGCGACCCCAGACCCCCGTGACCGCGATGATCAGAGCGGCCACCATCAGCGCCCAGGCCAGGTTGCCGTAGCCGGCGAGGCGGCCGGCGACGATCGCGCCACCGCCGTAGCCGAACGCGGTGTCGATCTGCAGCGGACCGCCGAGGGCGATGTCGCCCACCAGCAGCACGACCGTGGCCGACATGAGCAGCACGGAGGGGACCAGGGCGCGGGAGTGGACCCGACCACCCGCGACAGCGCGGGCGGTGACCAGGTGGGCGATGGCGGCGACCAGGCCGGACACGGCGAAGATGGCGGCGATCGCGCCGCCGACGCTGAGGCGCCAGTAGGGGAAGACCCCGGCGAGGAAGGAGACGAACGGGAGCGCCATCCCGGCGAGGAGGAGGAACGCGACGGTGCCGGCCAGCCGTCGGCGCTTGTTGGAGAGCGCGTACGCCGCCACCGCATAGGTGAGGATCTGGCTGATGATGAACAGGACCGTGAGGGGCCCCGACAGGCTGTTGCGGAACAGCGCTCGGACGTTGTCGTCGGCGAGCGCCCGGAAGGTGGTGGCGTCGGGGGCGCCTCCGCCCGACGAGGCGATCGGTGCCGCGCTCATCTCGTCCGGCTTCTCGATGCCGAGGGCGTCGAGCACCGTCGGGCCGATGTCGGGCAGCGTGACGTAGCCGTCCCGTCGGGAGGTGCCGCTGCGGGCCAGCCCCGGCTCGAGGCCGGCGCCGGCGGCGGCGGCCACCACCAGCTGGTCGGCCCCGACCGGTGAGACCGGTGAGACCACGAGCACCAGGTCCCGGTCGAGGTCGACCTGCTCGAGCAGCGCGCCGAGGAGCTCGTCGGTGCGGGCGAGGGCATCGGCGGCCACCGCATCGGCGACTTCGGGGGTCACCACCGGCTCGGTCGCCTCGGCCCGGAGCAGGTCGCTCAGCTCGACGAGCACCACGTCGGAGTCGTCCCAGACCCGTTCCACCTCGGACAGCACCGTCCCCGCGTCCAGCGCCACCCCACCGGGCAGGTCGGGGCCGCTCTCGAGCAGTCCGCCATCGACCCGTCCCCGGGCGACCTGGCCCCGTTCGTCGACGACGGCGAGGGCGGCCTGGCGGCTGAGCTCGGCCAGCGGCGGCTCCACCACGACCTCGGCGTTGCCGACGACGGCGGCCGAGAGACCTGCGGCGCGCAGCGCGCGGCCGAGCGAGCCCGGCTCGGAGCCGTAGAGGAGGTCGTCGTTGCGCCGCTGGATGGCGGCGGCGCCGAGCTGGAGCACCTCGGCGTCGCCCGGGTCGACGCCGAAGCGCCGCTCGTAGACGGCGGTGACCGGCTCGCCCTCGTAGGTCGCGTCCGGCGGGAAGGCGAGGGACGCGTATGCGCTCGGGACGGACGTGCGGTTCCCGGCCCCCATCGTGGCGTAGCCCTCGCCCAGGTCCGTGTCGATGCCGATCGTGCGCACGCTCGCGGAGGCGACCGCGGACCGCTCGAGCAGCGCGACGAGGTTGGCGGGCTCCTCGTCGGCGACGAGGTCCCACGAGAGCGTGGGGATCGACACCACGAGCACCCGGTCCGCGTCGGCCCGCGAGGTGCTGGAGCGCCCCGGGAGCACCACCAGTGCGACGGCGACCGCGACGACCAGTGCTGCGACGGCGATCCGGATCGGCTTCATCGGGGGGACACGACCTCTTCGTAGACGTCCCGGACGGCAGCGGCGAGGGCAACGGGTCGGAACCGCTCGGCCGATCCTGACACCTCACCGTCCGGGCGGGACGAACCCGCCAGCGCGGCCACGACGGCCTCCGCCAGTCGAGCGGCGTCGCCGACCGGCACGACCCGGCCCGATGCCGGATCGATCACCTCGCGGACGAGGCCCACGTCGGTGGACACGACCGGGCGACCGAGGGCCAGGGCCTCCAGCACGACGAGGGGCCCGGATTCCCACTGCGACGTGACCACGACCAGGTCGGCCGCGGCCAGCTCGCTGTCCACGGTCGGACGAGCGCCGCCGAGGTGGACGACCTGCTCGAGGCCGCGGGCGGCGATCGATTGCTCCAGCTCGGCCCGGAGCGGGCCGTCCCCGAACACGAACCAGCGCAGCCCCGGCCGCTGGTCGCGGACCGCGGCGGCGGCGTCCAGGAGCACGTGCAGGCCCTTCTGCGCGTGGAGGCGCGCGGCGGTGACGACCAGGTCCTCGTCGGCGGCCACGCCGAGCTCGGCCCGGACCTGCTGCGGCGTGCGCGTCGGGACCGGCGGCGGGCCCGCCGGCGGGATCACGTGGATGCGGTCGGCACCGGGCCGGCCGGCGAAGCGGCGCGCGACCTCGCCGGAGACGGCGATCGTGGCGTCGGCGCGGCCGGGGAGCCGCTCCTCCAGCCGGCGCAGCAGCGGCGCCGACCACCCGGCGACCTCGTCGAGCACGAGGTTGTGGATGCTGACGACCAGCGGCGGGCGGGGGTGCACGGTGGAGGCCACCCAACCGGCCTTGAGGCCGTGGGCGTGCACGACGTCGACCCCGTCGAGCAGCGGCCGGAGCGCCCGCCGGGCGGCGAGCACCTGGTCGGGTCGCAGACCGCCGGGGATCGGGACCACGTGGTCGAGCGCGTCGAGCACCCCGGCCGGACCGGCGGTGCGCACCTCCCAGCCGGCAGCCCGGAGCTGCTCGCTGACGTAGGCGACGTGGCGGCGTATGCCCCCGATGGAGGGTCCGAGCAGCTCGAGCGCGACGCGACGGGTCACGTCGACCCCTCCCCCGTCGCCGGACCGCCCCGGAGCAGGCCCACGATGGCCATCGGCCGCGGCCCGCCGAGGAGGGCCTGCACGGCCACGTGCACCGCGGCCACGGCGCTGCCGCCGAGCACCACGATGCCGAGCGAGCCGAGGCGCGAGTCCCACGTCAGACCGGCGACCACGCCGAGCACGGCCGCCGAGGCGACCGCGGCGGCAGCGAGCTGGGGGCCGAGGGCGGCGAGCAGGCGGATCGGCACGTCCCGTCGCCGGAGCCGGCGGGTCACCACCGCGCCGAGCACCAGGGCACCGACGAGGTAGGTGCCGGAGTGGGCCCACGCCAGCGCGGCGACGAGCTCGTCCCCGTCGACGGTGGCGGCGGCCAGGGCCATCGCGACGACGCCCAGGGCGACCACGGCGGCGTGGGCGGTGGCGGGCGTCCGGGTGTCCTCCATGGCGTAGAGCATGCGCGTCAGGAAGTAGAAGAGCGCGTATCCCACCAGGCCGGGGGCGAAGCCACGCACCACGTCGGCGATCAGATCGGCGCCCCCGGGCCCGACGTTGCCGAACGACGCGACCCTGGCCAGCGGCTCGGCGAGCACCCCCAGGGCGACGGCGCTCGGGAGCACGAACAGCGCGATGGCCGTGGTGCCGCGCCGGACCGTGGCGCGCACCTCGTCCCAGCGCTGCGCGTGCACGTGCCGGGCCGCGGCCGGGAACATCGTCGTGAGCACCGGCAGGGCGAACAGCGAGTGCGGCAGGAGGAAGAACGTGAACCCGACCTGGTAGGCGATCACGCCGCCCTCGGTGCGGTTCGCGAACAGCAGCACCGCGCCGAGGAAGACCTGGGTCATGGCCAGGTAGAGCGCGGCCCAGCCCCCCTGCCGGGCCAGGAACCGCAGCGCCGGGTCGGACCGGTCGAGGTTCGGTCGGAAGCGGAAGCCGGCCCGACGTGCGCCGAGGATGGGCAGGGCGCAGAACGCGACCACGCCGAACGTGGTGCCGCCGGCGAGCACCGCGATCTCCGCTGCGCTGAGGTCGAGGCTCGGCTCCTGGCCCCGCCGCATCCACCAGAACAGCCCGTACGCGCCGCACACCACGACGTTGTTCACCGCCGGTGCGATGGCGGGCAGGGCGAAGCGGCCCCGGGCGTGGAGCACGGCGGTGGCCACCAACCCGACGTCGTACACCAGGATCTGGGGCAGGAACACGAGCAGGAAGACGGTGCCGAGCGCGACCTGGTCGGCGCGGACGGCGGGGTCGTCCACGCCGGACACCAGCACCCGCATCAGCAGCGGTGACGCCAGCGCGCCGAGGACGGCGAGGCCGGCCAGGACGGCGAGCGTCAGGCCCAGCACCGAGCCGGCCAGGCGCTCGGCGTCGTCGTCGTCACCCCGGTCGAAGCGGGCGACCAGCGCCGGCACCAGCACCGCCTGCAGCGCGCCGGCGGCGAACAGCTCGAACACGATGTTCGGGATCGTGTTCGCCGACTGGTACGTGTTGCCGAGGAACGTCGTGCCGAGCACGGCCGCCACGACCACGACGCGGACGAACCCGGTGATGCGGCTCACCGCCGTCAGGACGGTCTGCGTCGCCGTCGAGCGGGCGAGGCTGCGCCGCTCGTCGACGCGGGCGGTCACGGGTCCTGGAGCGGCGGCAGCAGCGCGGAGGCGCCCTCGCCGAGCCCGTAGTGGCCGACGGTCGAGCTGGCCAGGTCCTCGACGGCCAGGACCGTGGCCATCCAGCCCTGGAAGTGGTCGAGGCGGTCCACGGTGGACACCATGGATCGCAGCTCTTCGTCGGACCGGATGGCTGCGACGGCCTCCGACACCGCGGCGCCGTCGCCCAGTGCCGAGGTCACGACGGTCCGGATGGGCACGTCCACGCCCTCGGTCAGCCGGTCGACGAAGGGCTGCACGAACACGTCGTCGGGCAGGGTCGGTGAGCCACCGACCAGCACGACCCGCACGCCGTCGGGCAGGGTCAGCTCGTCCTGGCCCTCGCTGACCGGCTCGAACACGAGGAAGCCGGCATCGACGAGCGCCTGGGCCAGCAGCGGATCCGTCGGGTCCTCCGTGCCGTCGACCTCGTCGTCGCCAGACGCATCGTCCGGGTCGCCGGGCGGATCCGGGACCGTCCCGCCCACGTCGACCCCCTCCGACGGGGTCTCGGCATCGCCCTCCTCACCGCCGACATCGTCAGCGTCGCCGGCGGGCGCGCCCGTTGCATCCCCCTCCTCGGACGCGTCCTCGGTGGCGGCGTCGACCGCAGCGTCTCGCCGCTGGCTGGTCTGCACCTCCCGGCCGAGCCGGTCGATCACCAGGCGACGCAGCCGCGCCGGGTCGCCGGAGGGCTCCTCGAGCACGGCAGCGAGATCGTCGATGTCGGCCTCGTCGGCCAGCAGGAAGCGCTCGGTGAGCCACCACTCGCCGAGCACGTCGGCGCCGGCGGCCTGGAGCGACTCGACGGCACCGTCCACGTCGGCGTCGTCCACCCCGGCCGAGGCCATGACCACGACGGGCACGGCCTCCAACCGGCCGGCGAGCAGCCCGGCGCCCTGCTCGTCGAGGGCGGACTGCAGGGCCTCGGCCTCGGCGAGCTCGTCCTCGAGCACCTCGATCTGCTCGTCCCGGTCGCCCAACCTGGTCTCGAGGTTCTCGAGCTGGCCGTTGAGGTTCTCGACGGTCGCCCGGTCGAGGAACGTCGAGCCGAGCGTCAGCCCGATGCCGATGGCGAGGAAGACCGCGGTGAGCGAGACGATGTGGTAGCGGAGGTTGATCATGAGGTGAACGAGACCCAGTACGTGCGGATGACCAGCCGGATCGGCTCGCTGACGAGGACGATCACGACCATGGTGAAGACGGCGGCGAGCACGAGGAGGAGCAGGTCCCGGGTGCGCACCGTGGACCGGTAGAGGCGGCTCACGCCCTTGGCGTCGACCAGCATCATGCCCACCTTCATGCGGACGAGGAAGGTGGAGGCCATGCCGGCCCGCCCCTTGTCGAGGAACTCCACCATCGAGTTGTGCGTGCCGACGGCCACGATGAGCTCGCAGCCCTTCTCGTAGGACAGGAGCATGGCGATGTCCTCGCTCGTGCCCTCGGACCCGTACACCTCGTAGTCGAGGCCGAGGCCGTCGAGGCGCTCGCCACCGGGGGCCCGCCCGTCCCGGTAGCCGTGGACGATGAGGCGGGCGCCGCAGCGCAGGGCTTCCTCCGAGACCGAATCCATGTCGCCGATGATCACGTCCGGCTTGCGGCCGGCCTCGAGCAGGGCGTCGGCCCCGCCGTCCACGGCGATGAGGATCGGCTTCTGGTCGGCGATGTAGCCGGAGCGGCGCAGCAGGTTCAGATCGTCCTTGTAGCCCACGCCCCGCACCACGATGAGCACGTGGCGCCCGCGGAAGTCCACGCCCGGCACCTCGGGCACGTCGGGCTCGTCGACGAGCAGGTGGCCCTCGGCCTGGATGTAGCGCAGGGTGTTCTCGGCGAAGCGCTCGAGCTCGGCGCCCATGGTCGACTTCGCGGCCAGGATCCGGTCCTGCAGGCCCTCGTGGGTCTGGCGCTCGCCGGTGGCGATCTCGTCGTCGCCGAGGAGGATCGTGCCGTCCTGGATCGTGATCCGGCTGCCCTCCTCGATCGCCATCACCTCGGCACCGGCGGCATCGATCAGGGGGATGCCGGCCTCGGTGAGGGCGAGGGGGCCGATGTTCGGGTACCGCCCGGTCATCGACGACGACGCGTTGACCACCGCGGCTGGGCGGGCGCCGACGAGGGTCTCGGCCGCGACCCCGTCCAGGTCCTCGTGGTCGATGACGGCGATGTCACCGGGTTGGAGCCGGCTCACCAACGCCTTGGTGCGTCGATCGACCCGGGCGATGCCGGACAGCGAGGGTTGCCCGGAGACCGCGGCAGGCTGGGTCACGCCTGCCTCCGAGCCTCGGCGGCGGCGTCGAGCAGCTCGAGCGCGTGCTCCCGGCCGGCTTCGCTCTCCGGCTGGCCGGAGAGCATTCTGGCGATCTCCTCGACCCGGGCGTCGTCGCCGAGGGCCGTGACGGTGGCCGTCGTGGAGGTGTCGGTCGCCGACTTGGCGACCCGCAGCTGGCGGTCGGCGAAGGCCGCGACCTGCGCGAGGTGGGTGACGACCAGGATCTGGTGGCGGCCCGCCAGGGCGGCCAGTGCCGTGGCCACCGCCCACGCGGTCTCGCCGCCGATGCCGGCGTCCACCTCGTCGAACACCAGCGACGGCGGCCCTGCGGTGAGCTCGAGGCGCAGGGCCAGGGTGGCGCGCGACAGCTCACCGCCGGAGGCGACCTTGGAGATCGGTGCCGGCGCACCGCCGGGGTTCGCGGCGAGCAGGAAGCGCACGTCGTCGGCGGGTCCGTCGCCCTCGACCACGACCTCCACGCGCGCGGCCGGCATGGCCAGGGCTCGGAGGCGCTCCTCGACGCCGCCGGCCAGCACCGGCGCCGCCGCCTTGCGCGCCTTGGCCACGGCGGCGGCCGCGGAGGCCTCCGCCTTCCGGGCGCTCGCCAGCTCGGCCTCGAGCGCCTCGGCCCGGGCGTCGTGGCCGAGCAGCTCGTCCAGCCGGCGACGGATGGCCTCGCGCTCGTCCAGCACCTCGGCGAGGGTGTCGCCGTACTTGCGGCGCAGCTCGGCGAGCAGCTGGCGACGCTGGCGGATGGCCACCAGGCGCTCGGGATCGTCGGCGATGCCCTCGGCGACGTCGCGGAGGTCGTGGGCCGCCTCGGTGACCTCGGCGGCCGCGGAGCGCAACCGGCCCTCGAGCTCGGCGAAGGGCCCGCGGCCGCCGACCAGGCCGATGACCGACTGCAGCTGGTGGGCGACGCCCTCGTCCCCGACCAGGGCCTCGGCTGCTGCCGCTGCCGCGTCCCGGTGGGCGACGGCGTCGGCGAGCAGGTCCTCCTCCTCGTCGAGGCGATCGTCCTCATCGGGGTCCTCGAGCGCGGCGTCGTCGAGCTCGGTGAGCTGGTAGCGGAGCAGGTCGATCTCCCGGGCCCGGCTGCGCTCGTCCCCGCCGAGCTCGTCGAGCTGGGCCGAGACCGCGGCCACCTGGGCCCGCGCGTCGCGGAGCGGCTGCAGGTCGACGCCGGCGAACCGGTCGAGCGCGTGGCGCTGGGAGGACGCCTGCAGGAGCTGCTGGTGGGCGTGCTGGCCGTGCAGCTCGACGAGCGCGCCGCCCCGCTCGGCCAGCTCGGCGACGGTGACGGGCCGCCCGTTGACGTAGGCCCGGCTGCGGCTGCCGGTGGCGGCCGGGATCACCCGCGAGAGGACGACCTCCTCGCCCTCCGCCGTCACGAAGCGGCCGTCGACGATGGCCTCCTCGGCGCCGGGGCGCACCACCGAGGCGTCGGCGCGGGCGCCGAGCAGCAGCTGGATCGCCCCGACGACCAGCGACTTGCCCGCACCGGTCTCACCGGTCAGGGCGGTGAGGCCCTCGTCGAGCACGAGTCGGGCATCGGCGAACACGCCGAGGTCACGCACGGCCAGCTCCGCGATCACCGTGGGTCCCTCATCGGTCGGACAGCCCGAACTTGGTCTTGAGGATGGCGAGAAAGTCGTGCTCACCGAACGTGACGAGCCGCGCCGTGCGGGGGCTCGCAGTGCAGCTGAGCGCGTCGCCGGGGTGGAGGGTGCCGAGGTTGCGGCCGTCGGCGGAGACCGTGGCGGGCCGGTGCCCGACGACCTCGAGGTGCAGCGTGGAGTGCGGGTCGAGCACGAGCGTGCGGTCGAACAGCATGTGCGGTGACACCGGCGTGAGCACCAGGCAGCGGTGCATCGGCGCCACGATGGGCCCCCGGGCCGAGAACGAGTACGCCGTGGACCCGGTGGGGGTCGCCACGATGAGGCCGTCGGCGGCGTAGGTCGTGAAGTACTCGCCGTCGACGCTCACAGCGAGGCGGACGGTGTGGCCGGAGGGCGTCTTCTCGATGACCGCCTCGTTGAGCGCCACGTGCTCGGAGGACTCGCGCCCCTCGATGCGGGCCGCCAGGAGCATGCGCTCCTCGATCTCGTAGGCCCCGGACAGGTAGCGCTTGATCGCCATCCGGGCGCCGGCCGGATCGACCTCGGTCAGGTAGCCGAGCTGGCCCACGTTGATGCCGATCACCGGGATGCCGCTGTCGGCCACCAGCTCCACGGTGCGCAGCATCGTGCCGTCACCGCCGAGGCTCACGGCGACGTCGAGCCCGTCGGCGAAGCGGTCCTCGGGCACGCCGTGCTCACCCAGGCCGAGTCGCTCCGCGTCGTCGGTGGGCATCCGCACGTCGTGGCCGCGCTGGAGCAGCCACGTGGCCAGGTCGTGGGTGATGGACGCGGCGCGATCGCGCTCGCCGTGCAGGATGAAGCCGGCCGTGACCATCAGGCACCGGCCTCCCCGGCCGCCTCGGCCACGAGCGCGTCGAGGTCCAGCTCGCGCCCGGCGACCGCACCCTCGTGCGGGTCGCGACCGTGTTCGGGGCGGCGGACGTGCACGAGGAACTCGGCGTTGCCGTCCGCCCCGCGGAGGGGGGAGACCATGGCGTCCATGATGGCGCCTCCGGCCTCGCCGATGGCGACCATCACCTCGTCGAGCACCCGACGCCAGACCTGCGGGTCGCGGATCACGCCCCGTCCCCGGGAGACCTCGGCCCGGCCCGCCTCGAACTGCGGCTTCACGAGCACCACGAGGTCACCACCCGGCGCGAGCAGGTCGAGCAACGACGTCATCACGGCGTGGAGCGAGATGAACGACAGGTCCGCGACCACGACATCGACAGGTCCGCCGATGTCGTCGGCGCGCACGGTGCGGATGTCGGTCTGCTCACGGACGTCGACCCGCTCGTCGGCCCGCAACCGCTCGTGCAGCTGGGCGCGGCCGACGTCGACCGCCACCACCGATGCGGCCCCCGCCTGCAACAGGGCATCGGTGAAGCCCCCGGTCGAGGCGCCGGCGTCGAGGGCCCGGACACCAGTGGGGTCGAGGTCGAACCGGGCCAGTGCGCCCGCCAGCTTCTCTCCGCCCCGCCCCACGTACCGAGCGGGCGGCCCGAGCACGCGGATCGGCTCGCCGGGCGCGACGAGGCGGCCGGCCTTGTCGGCTGGCGCGTTGGACACGAGCACCCGCCCGGCATCGATCAGGTGGCGCGCCTGCTGGCGGCTCTCGGTGAGGCCGCGCCGGAGCAGCTCGAGGTCGAGTCGCCGCCGGGCGCCGGAGCTCATGGCCTCCTACGAAGCCGACGGGCCGCCGGCGGACCCGGGAGCGGCCTTCTTGGTGGCGGCCTTCTTCGTCGCCGCCTTCCGCGCCGGCGCCTTGGTGGCAGCCTTCTTCGCCGTGGTCCGCTTGGCCGCGGCCTTCTTGGTGGTCCGCTTCTTGGCGGCCGCCTTCTTCGCCGTGGCCCGCTTCTTCGTGGCGGCCTTCTTCGCCGTGGCCCGCTTCTTCGTGGCGGCCTTCTTCGTGGCGGAGCGCTCGGCGGCGGCTTCGGTGGTGCCGGTCGCGCCGGTCTTGGCCGGCGCGACCTGCGCCGTCGGGGTGGGCGCGGGGGTGCTCGCGTCCGGTGCGTCGACCAGGCCGAGCGCCACCAGCTGGTCGCGGACCTCGGAGCGGACCATCTCGAGCAGGCCCTCGGTGTTGGCCTTCGAACGCTCGACGATCTGCTCGATCAGGTCCTCGGCCTGCTTCGACTTCACCTCGCCCTGCTTGACGAGGTCCTTCACGATCGCCTCGGCGCGGGACTGGGTCATCTGCGTGAACGCCATCCCCGCATCGAGGTACCGCTTGATCAGGGGGTTCTTGGCCATCCGCGCAGGCTACGACAGCACGGCGGGGGGCGAAAGTGCCGGACGGCGCTCCTACGCTCTGGCGGTGCTCCCGCTCAAGGACGTGAACCCCACGAGCCGACGCCCCGTGGTCACCTTGCTGTTGATCCTCGCCTGCGTCGGCGCCTGGTTCCTCTGGCAGGAGGAGCCCCAGCGGGAGCCGATCGACGACCTGGTGTTCAACATCGAGAACGCCGCCATCCCCTGCGAGCTCACCCAGCAGCGACCGCTCACCGCGCCGGAGCTCGAGGCCACCTTCGGGGCCCTCGGCGGCGACCCGGAGTCGTGCGGGATCGGTGGCGACGATGCCCCGCAGGGCGTGCCCGACAAGTCCATCTGGCTGTCGGCCCTGGCGTCGATGTTCTTCCACGGCGGCCTGATGCACATCGGCTCGAACATGCTCTACCTGTGGATCTTCGGGAACAACATCGAGGACCACCTCGGCGCCGTCCGGTACCTGCTCTTCTACCTGGCGGGCGGGGTCGCGGCGCTCGTCACCCACGTCGCCCTCCAGCCCGACAGCACGATCCCGGTCGTGGGTGCCTCCGGGGCGGTCGCCGCGGTGATGGGTGCGTACCTGATCTGGTTCCCGAACGCGCCCGTGCGCACGATCGTGCTGCTGGGCTTCCCGATCCTGGCCACCATCAAGGCCAAGTGGCTGCTCGGCGTCTGGTTCGTGCTCCAGTTCTTCACCAGCCCGAACTCCGGGGTGGCCTGGGCCGCCCACGTGGGCGGCTTCGTCTTCGGCGTGGCGATCGGCGTGCTCGTCCGCTCGACGCGCGCTGCGCAGAAGGCGGCATGGCGGAACCGCTACCAGGACCAGATGTCCCCCCACCACTGGGACTCCACCGGCGGCGTCGGCCCCGTCCACGAGTACCGGCGGTGGCGGCCCGGGGGCTGAGCGTCCGAGGGCTCAGGTGCTGAGGACGAGCACGGCGACGTCGTCGCGGCGGTCGGTGTCGGCCAGCGGCGCCACGATGGCGTCCAGGAACCCGGCGCCGAGGGGCAGTGCGCCGACCCGATGCGCCAGCTGTTCGATGCTGACGTCGATGTCCTCGCCCGGCTTCTCGATGAGGCCGTCGGTGTAGAGCACCACGACGTCGTTCGGCTGCAACCGACGCTGGGACTCCCGGAAGGCCACCCCTTCGAACACCCCGATGGGCGGGGACCCGTCGCCGTCGAGCAGCTCGACGGTGCCGTCCGCTCGGCGCACCAGGGCCGGGAGGTGGCCGGCCCGGCACCACTGCACCGTGTGGTCCCCGGGTTCGTAGCGCAGGACGAGCAGCGTGGCGAAGGTCGACCCGGACAGGGAGAGGGTGAGGTGGTTGAGCTTGCTGAGGACCGCCCCCGGCGAGAACCCCTCGAGGACGTAGGCGCGCAGGGCGTTGCGGAGCTGGCCCATCTGGGCAGCCGCGGCCACGCCCTTGCCGACCACGTCGCCGATGACCAGGGTGACGCTGCCGTCGGGCAGGGGGACCGCGTCGTACCAGTCGCCCCCGACCTCCAGGCCCTCGGTGCCGGGCAGGTAGCAGCCGGCGAGGTCGACGTGGTCGACCTCGGGCAGCGCCGGGATGAGGCTCTGCTGGAGGGTCTCGGCGATGCGGTGCTCGATCTCGAACATGCGCCGCTCCTCCTCCTCCCGCCGCGCGTCGAGCACCGAGAGGGCGAAGCGGTCGGCGAGGGCGGCGTGGAACTCCTGGTGCTGGGGGTCGATGCGCAGCCCGGGCGGGACGCCCACCACCAGGACGCCCTCGACGCGGCGACGCCGGCGGCGGGAGCGGACGACCGGCAGCGTCACCGCCGTGTGGGCGGCCTCGGGCCACCCCTCGTGCGCGTGCACGTCGGCGAAGCGGCCGATGTCCTCGACCACCACGGCGCGGCGGCGCTCGATCGCCTCCTGGATGTGCCACGGGTCGGCATCGACGCCGAGCTGGACCGACGCGCCCGTGCCCTCCCCGCCAGCAGCCACGCCGGTGGTGCCGGTGAGGTGCGCGACCCCGTCGTCGAGCCGGTACAGCAGGGCGAAGGGGGCGACCTCGCGGTGACCGGCCAGTGCCTCGGCGGCGCCGGCGAAGGCCTCGCCGACCGTCGTGGCCGATGCGGTCTCGGCGATGAGATCGATCAGGACCCGCTGGTGGCGGGCGGCGATGACCCGGCTCGTGGTCTCCATCCCGGCGTTGAACACGCCTTCGATGCGGCCGTCCTCGGCCATGATCGGGCTGAGGTTGTAGTTGAAGTAGGTCTCCTCGAGGTACCCGCGCCGCTCCATCGGCAGGAGGCGGTCCGCCACCCACATCCCCGTGCCCTGGAGCGCCCGGTCGAACTCCGGCCCGACGATGTCCCAGATGTCGGGCCAGACCTCGCGTGCCGGCTTCCCGAGCGCCCACGGGTGCTTGTCGCCGGGGATGATGCTCCACGCCTCGTTGTAGAGCAGCGTCAGGTCGTCGCCCCAGTAGATGGCGATCGGGTACTTGGCGCCGAGGCAGATGCTGGCGGCGGAGCGCAGGCTCTGGGGCCAGGCGTCGGGGTCCCCCAGGGGCGTGGCGGACCAGTCCAGGTCCCGAAGCACCGGCGCCATCGTGCCGGCGCGCTCGAACACGCGGTCCAGGTCACCCAGCCGGTTCGCAGGCGGCTCTGCGGGCGCTCGCTCGCCGGATCTCACGTTCAAGGGGCGACATCGTAGGTGGTGGCCCCCCTGTCCGTCAGGCCAGCGTCCTCCGCACGACCTCGAGCAGGTCGTCGGCGATCAGCCACGGCTCGGGCTCGACCGGCAGGTCCGCCTCGGTGGTGACCCCGGAGAAGACCAGCGCGAACCGGTAGCCGAGCGCGGTGGCGAACCGGCCATCGGTGTCGGCCCGGTCCCCGACCACGATCCCGTCGCCCCCGAGGCGGTCGCGGATCAGCCCGACCATGGCACCTTCGGGCTTCCCGCCGATGAGCGGGTCGGCGCCGCCGGCGGCACGGATCGCGGCGCCCAGGGCCCCCGCGCCGGGCTCGAGGCCGTGCGGCGTGGGGAACGTGGGGTCCGGGTTGGTCAGGATCCAGCGGGCGCCGCCCCGGATGGCGAGGCCGGCTCGGCGGAGCGCGTCGTAGTGGAACTGGCGGTCCAGGCCCGAGATCACCGCGTCGCAGGGCCCGTCCTCGACCAGGGTGCAGCCCCGGGCCTCGACCTCCTCGACCAGGCCGGGCCCGCCCACCACCAGCACCCTCTCGTGAGGTTCGAGGAGGCTCGCGCCGGCCTGGGCTGCGCCGACCACGGCCCCATCGGCGGGGATGCCGATCGCGTCGAGGGCAGCCTCCTGGTCCCGGATGGACCGGTAGGCGTTGTTCGTGGCGAACACCACCTCCTCACCGGCGGCGCGCAGCAGGGCCACGGCTTCGGCTGCGCCGGCGATCGGCTGCTCACCGAGCCGGATCACACCGTCGAGGTCCAGCACCCAGGGCATCGCAGCATCGTGGCACCCGGACCCGGTCTGCAACGATGTCCGGGTGCCCCGCTTCGAGCCCTTCCGAGGTCTGCGCTACGACCGCGAGCGAGTCTCCCTCGCCGACGTCACCGCACCCCCCTACGACGTCATCGACGACCGCCAGCGCGCCGAGCTGGCCCGCAACGACCGCAACGCGGTGCGGATCGACCTCCCCGTCGACGAGGACGGCGAGGACCGCTACGACGTCGCCCGACGGCTGCTGCAGGAGTGGCAGGACGAGGGCACCTTCGTCACCGACGAGGCCCCCACGTTCACGATCTACCGGATGACCTTCACCGACGAGACCGGCGTGACCCGCCACACCACCGGGGTCATCGGCGCCCTCGAGCTGTGGCCCCCCGGGGCGGGCGAGATCCTCCCCCACGAGCACACCACCAAGAAGGCCAAGTCGGACCGCCTCGACATGCTGCGGTCGACCCGGTACAACCTCTCGGCCATCTGGGGCCTGTCCCTCGCCGGGGGCCTCACCGACCTGCTCCCGACCGACGTCGAGCCCGACGCCGAGTGGACCGACCCCGACGGCGTCACCCACACCACCTGGACGAGCCGGGACGCCGACCGCAACGGTCGCATCGCCACCCTGGTCCTCGACCACCCCATCGTCATCGCCGACGGCCACCACCGCTACGAGACCTCCCTGCAGTACCGCGACGAGCGCCGCATCGTGGACGGTCCCGGCACCGCCGCCGACCTCACCATGTGCTTCGTGGTGGAGCTGGTCGAGGACGAGCTCACCGTCCAGCCCATCCACCGCCTGATCACCGGCCTGCCCGACGGGGCCTCCTTGCCGGTCCTGCTGAGCGAGCACTTCGACGTCGAGCCCACCGACCCGTTCGGCCCCGACGCCGTCGCCCGTCTGGTCGAGCTCGGCGGACTCGGCCTCGTCGACGACACCGGCACCTTCGTGCTCCGCCCGAAGGACGGCGCGTTCGACGCGTCGGTGGAGCTCGACACGGTGCGCCTCGAGCAGGCGCGCTCGGCTCTCCCGGCCCACGACCTGAGCTACCAGCACGGCGTGGCCAACGTGGTCGAGGCCGTCACCGAGGGCCGGGCCCAGGCGGCGCTGCTGATGCGGCCGGCCACCGTGGCCCAGATCCAGGCGATCGCCCACGGCGGCGAGCGCATGCCACCCAAGACCACGTTCTTCGCCCCGAAGCCCGCCACCGGCATCGTCTTCCGCGCCCTGGATTGAGGCCTCGCCGGAGGGTTCTGGCAGCGGCTGCGGAACGCGTCAACCGACCTCGAGGTGCAGGCGCTGGCGGACGTCGGTCGCCGACGCGGCGACGACGACCTCCCAGGTCCCCTCGTCGACCACCCAGCCGTCACCGTCCCAGCGCCGGAACGCCTCCGGCGGGATGGTCACGACGACCGGCTCCTCCGTGCCCGGCGCGACCGTGACCTTGGCGAACCCGGCCAGGACCTTGGGCGGGCGACCGAAGCCGTCGGGCCCCGACAGGTAGGCCTGGACCACCACGGTGGCGGCGCGCTCCCCCGTCGCCTGCACCGGCACCGTGAGCTCCACCGGATCACCGGCGCGGATGGAGTCCGATGACAGGGAGGCGGCGCCCCAGTCGGCATCTCCGTAGGAGAGGCCGTGCCCGAACGGGAACAGCGGCACGGTGCCGGCGGCGTCGAAGCCCCGGTAGCCCATGAGCAGCCCCTCGCCGTAGTGCTGCACGCCGTCGACGGGGGCGTACCAGCGCCACGCCGGCGTGTCCTCCAGGGCCTCGGGGTAGGTCAGCGGCAGCCGGCCACCGGGGTCGGCGTCACCGAGCAGGACGTCGACGACGCCGTCCGCCATCTCCATGCCGCCGAAGTAGGCGAGCAGCACCGCGGCCACGTCGTCCACCCAGGGCATCGACACCGGCGAGCCGGCGTTGACCACGACGACGGTGCGGGGGTTGGCCTCCGCCACCCGTCGGACGAGCTCGTCCTGGTCGCCGGGGAGGGCGATGGTCGTGCGGTCCTCGCCCTCGGTCTCCCACTCGTCGTTGGTGCCCACGACGACCACCGCGACGTCGGCGTCCCGGGCCGCGGCCACCGCCCGTGCGATCATGTCGGGCGGCTCGGGGGCGCGCACGCCGAGACGGATGGCGGCGTAGCCGCCCCGACCGGTCGTGGTGATCCGGATCGGCACCGCCACGCCGGCCTCGCACTCGATGGCCGCCTCCTGCTCCTCGGAGCCGAACCCGAAGAACAGCGGCCCGCGGGGCAGCTGCCGGTCGGGGTCCTCGAGCACGGCGACGTCGCCGACCTCGATCCGACCGGCGCCGGTGAGGACCGCGGACAGCAGGTGGGTGCCGCTGCGCTCGGGGACGAACGTGCCGGTGACGGTGACGTGGAAGCGCTCGGGGTCCACGCCCTCCGGGGTCGACCCGAAGAAGCGCAGCATCGTCTCGGGCGTCACGTCGGTGACGACGACGGGTGAGTCGGGATCGAGGCCGTCGCGGTAGTCGACCCGAAGACCGGGCTCCCCGTCCGGCGTGCGCAGCACCTCCTCGGTGAGGGGCGGCGGCAGCCGATCGATGCGGACGCCCGGTTCGTGGACCACGGACGCGGCCCGGTCGGCGAGGGCCTGGAGCAGCGATCGGTTCGGGAGCGCCTGGAGGCTGGCCGACCCACCGCCCATGATGCGGGTGTCCTCGGCGTTGGGGCCGATGACCGCCACGCTGGCACCGGGTGGGATCGGCAGGGCGGCGTCCTCGTTGCGGCACAGGACCAGCCCCTCGACCACGGCCCGGCGGCACAGCGCCCGCTCGGCCGGGTCGTCCACCGTCTCCTCCGCCTGCTCCGAGTCGCGCTCGGTGACGCGCACGCGGGCCATGAGCCGCAGGAGGTCCTCCACCTGCGCGTCGACGAGGGGCTCCTCGACGTCGCCGGCCTCGACCGCGGCCTGCAGCCGCTCCCCGTAGATCGTGCTCGGCCCCGGCATCGGCACGGTGAGGCCCGCCCGGATGGAGGCCACGGTGTCGTGGGAGCCGTACCAGTCCGACACGACGAACCCGTCGAATCCCCACTCGTCGCGCAGGATCCCGGTGAGCAGCTCGCGGCTGGCCGCGCAGTGCTCGCCGCCACGCTGGTTGTAGGCGCTCATGATCCCCCAGGCGGCGGCCTCGGTGACCGTGGCCTCGAAGGGACGCAGGTAGAGCTCGCGGAGCACCCGATCGTCGACGTCGACGTCGACGCTCATCCGGTCGATCTCGGTGTCGTTGGCCACGAAGTGCTTCACCGTGACCGCGACGTCGTGGGCCTGCACCGCCTCGACCAGCGGGACGGCGAGTCGCGCCGTGAGCTCGGGGTCCTCCGACAGGCACTCGAACACCCGACCGCCGATCGGGGTCCGCTGCAGGTTCACGGTCGGGGCGAGCAGGACGTGGGCGCCCTTGCGCCGCGACTCGGTGCCGAGGAGGTCACCGAGCTCCGCGGCCAGCGACGGGTTCCACGTGGCGCCGACGGCGATGCCGACCGGGATGACCACTCCTGGCGTGCGACGGGCGCCGAGCCCGTCGCCCCGCACGCCGTTGGGCCCGTCCGACATCTTCACCGCGGGGATGCCGACCCGCTCGATCGGGTGGGTCCGCCAGGTGGAGGCCCCGCCGAGCAGGCGGCACTTCTCCTCGAGGGTGAGGTCGTCGACGGCGGGGAGTGGCGTGCTGGGCATCGCCGGCGAAACCTAGTGACCCGGGGCCCTTCCCCGTCCGGAGGCGTGCACGGATGCTGGCGGCGTGACCCCCGATCGCTGGCGCCTCGCCGGCATCGCCACGGCCGTCGCCGCACTCGCGCTGGCGACCCTCCTGGCCGTTGGTGGCAGCACCGTCGGCGGCGCGCTGCGGGTGGCCCTCGTCCTCGCCATCGCCGCCGTCCTGGTCGTCGGTCTGCGCCGGCGAGCCCGCCTCGCTGCCGTCGCTGGCGCGCTCCTCGGCCCGTTGGTGCTCGCGATCGGCGTCGGCTTCGGGCCCCACCTGTTCGCCGCTCCGGCGAGCATCCGCGGCTTCGGTGCCGCCGGCGCCGTGGCGGGCGGGTTCGGCCTCGTCGGCTTCGGCACGGCGTCCGCCACCGAGGGCATGCGTCGGCGCGGGCGGATCCCCACCTGGCTCGGGATGGTGGTCCTGGTCTTGCTCACCCTGGCCGTGGTGGGTCCGGCCGTCGCGGTCGTCAACGTGCCCGACTCGACCGCCTCGCGGACCGCAGCCGAGCCGCCGCTCGATGCCGAGCCCGTGTCCCTGCCCACATCCGACGGCGTGACCCTGGCCGCGTGGTGGGTGCCGGGGACGAACGGTGCGGCCGTGCTCGTCCGCCACGGTGCGGGCTCGACCCACGAGGGCGCGCTCGCGCAGGCGACGGTCCTCGCCGACCACGGCTACGGCGTGCTCCTCATGGACGCCCGCGGGCACGGGGAGAGCACCGGGCGGGCGATGGACTTCGGCTGGTGGGGCGACGCCGACATCGCCGCCGGGCTCGACCACCTCGTCGCCCGACCCGACGTCGACGGCGACCGGATCGGCGTCCTCGGGCTCTCGATGGGCGGTGAGGAGGCGATCGGTGCCGCCACCGACCCCCGCGTCGGGGCCGTGGTCGCCGAGGGCGCGACCGCCCGCCGAGCCGCCGACAAGGACTGGCTCTCCGACGTCCACGGCTGGCGGGGCGCCGTGCAGGAGCGGATCGAGCAGCTGCAGTACGGCCTGACCGACCTGCTGACAGACGCCCCCCGCCCCACCGTGCTGCGCGACGCGGTCGTCTCATCCGAGGTGCCCGTCCTGCTCATGGCCGCCGGGCAGGTCGCAGACGAGGGCCACGCTGCGGCCTGGATCGCCGCCGGCGCGCCCGAGCGGGTGGAGGTCTGGACCGTGGACGGTGCCGGCCACACCGACGGACTCGGCGTCGCGCCCGAGGAGTGGGAGCGACGGGTCGTCGGGTTCCTCGACGAGCACCTGTGAGGGTCAGACCGCGGTGCGGACCTCGCGTCCCAGCAGCTCGATGTGGTCGAGGTCGTCGAGGTCGAGGACCTGCAGGTAGACGCGCTCGGCGCCGGCGTCGCCCCACTCCTGCAGACGAGCCACGGCTTCCGACGGCGTACCGCACACGCCGTTCTCCCGCAGCTCGTCGACCTCGCGCCCGATGGATGCCGCCCGGCGCGCGATCTCGGATTCGTCCTCGCCGACGCATACGACGAGCGCGACCGAGTACGTGAGGTCGTCAGGGTCGCGACCGATGTCGCGGCAGGCGTCCTGCACCCGGCCCCGCTGGCCCACCCAGGTGTCCTTCGGGGCGAACGGGAGGTTGAACTCGCTGGCGAAGCGCGCCGCGAGCGCCGGGGTCTTCTTCGGGCCACCCCCGCCGATGATGATGGGCGGCCCGCCCTCCTGGACCGGCTTGGGCAGCGCCGGCGAGCCCGACACGGTGTGGTGGCGACCGTCGAAGTCGAAGGTCTCCCCCACCGGCGTGCGCCACAGCCCGGTGAGGATCTCCAGCTGCTCCTCGAGGATCTCGAAGCGCTCCTTCAGCGGCGGGAACGGGATGCCGTAGGCCGTGTGCTCGGCGTCGTACCAGCCGGTCCCGATGCCGATGTCGACCCGGCCACCGGACATGGCGTCAACCTGGGCGACGCTGATCGCGAGCGGACCGGGCAGCCGGAACGTGGCTGCGGTGACGAGGATCCCGAGACGGATCGACTCGGTCTCGCGGGCCAGTCCGGCGAGGGTGATCCAGGCATCCGTCGGGCCGGGCAGCCCGGAGGCGTCGCCCATCTTGAGGTAGTGGTCAGACCGGAAGAAGGCCGAGAAGCCGGCGGCTTCGGTGGCCCGGGCGGCGGCCAGGAGCGTGTCGTAGGAGGCGCCCTGCTGGGGCTCGGTGAAGATGCGCAGGTCCATGGTCGGAACCTACCGGCGATGCCACCATGGCCCGGTGCAGGTGACCCAGCTGTGGCGCTACCCCGTGAAGTCGATGATCGGCGAGTCCCTGACGGCGGCCGACATCGGGCCGCTCGGCATCGACGGTGACCGCCAGTGGGGCCTCGTCGACCGGGAGACGGGTCTGGTCCTCACCGCTCGGCGGGCGCCCCAGCTCCTGTTCGCGGAGCCCGTCGCTCGCGGCGATGGCATGGCGGTGCGACTCCCGGACGGAGCGGTCACCGACGACGACGACGTCCTGTCCGCGTGGGTGGGGCGGCCCGTGGAGCTGCGCCGTCCGGCGCCCGACGAGCGCGGCCACTACGCCGTGGAGGGCGCAGGCCTCGACGATGAGGCACCCGAGCGGTGGGAGGGCCCCGCCGGCGTGTGGCACGACTCGACGCGGACCCGGCTGTCGATCGTGGCCGAGGAGGCGCTCGGCGGCCGAGACGTCCGTCGGTTCCGACCGAACGTGGTCATCCGCGGCGGCGACGAGCGGGACCTGGCCGGGTCCCGCATCCGGCTGGGCGGCGTCGTCGCCGACGTGGTCAAGGAGATCGACCGCTGCGTGATCGTCACCCGACCCCAGCCCGGGCTCGAGCGGGACCGGTCGGTGCTCACGCAGGTGCGCGCCGAGCGCGCCGGCAACCTGGGCGTCGGTGCGCTGGTCGTTGCCGCCGGGCGGATCAGCCTCGGCGATGCCCTCGAGGTCGCGTGATCACTCGACCTCCCACGTCGCACCGGAGCGGAGGAGGTCGTGCAGGTTGCCCGGGCCGCGCTGCTCCTGGGCGGCGGCGAGCTGCTGGTTGACCCGGCTGCCGTACTCGTCCCGGCCCACGGCGCGGAACACCCCGACCGGGGTCGGCTCGTGGGGGCCGGTGGCGATGCGGGAGAGCATGAACGCGATGGAGGGGTCGGGGCGGGTCTCGTCGTGGACGAGCACGGCGTCCATGCCGACGTCGGCCACCTCGGCGAGTCGCACGCCACCACCGTCGAGCACCACGCCACGCTGGCGGTCGGCGCCGAACAGGATCGGCTCGCCGTGGCGGAGATCGATCAGCATCTCGTCCCGGGCGCTCTTCGCCGTGATCTGGCCGAAGGCGCCGTCGTTGAAGACGTTGCAGTTCTGGTAGATCTCCACGATCGACGCACCCTGGTGGTCGTGGGCCCGCTTGATGGTGTCCATCATGTGGTTGCGGTCCATGTCGTGGGTGCGGGCCACGAAGCTGGCCTCGGCCCCGAGGGCCACCGACACCGGGTTGAACGGCTTCTCGATGGAGCCGAACGGTGTGGACTTGGTGACCTTGCCGGTCTCCGACGTCGGTGAGTACTGGCCCTTCGTGAGGCCGTAGATCTGGTTGTTGAACAGCAGGATCGTCAGGTTCACGTTGCGGCGCAGCGCGTGGATCAGGTGGTTGCCACCGATCGAGAGGGCGTCGCCGTCGCCGGACACCACGAACACGTGGAGATCGGGACGGGCCATGGCCAGGCCGGTGGCGATGGCCGGGGCCCGGCCGTGGATCGAGTGCATCCCGTAGGTGTTCATGTAGTACGGGAAGCGGGCCGCGCAGCCGATGCCGGAGACGAACACGACCTCCTCGCGGCGCACGCCCATGTCGGGCAGGGCGAGCTGCACGGCGGCGAGGATGCTGTAGTCGCCGCAGCCCGGGCACCAGCGGACCTCCTGGTCCGACATCCAGTCCTTGCGGCTGGTCTCTGGGATGGTGGTGTCGCTCACTTCGCTGCTCCGTTCTGCGCGACCCCGAGGGAGTCGAGGATGGCGGCTTCGATCTCGACGGCCGTGAACGGCAGGCCGCGGACCTTGCTGACGGTCTTGGCGTCGATCAGGAACTCGGCCCGCAGGACCTTGCTGAGCTGGCCGAGGTTGAGCTCGGGGACCAGTGCCCGGTCGAAGCCGCTGAGCAGGTCGCCCAGGTTCGGCGGGAACGGGTGCAGGTGCGTGAGGTGGATCCGGGCGATCGAGTGCCCGGCGGCGCGCACGCGGTCGACGCCGCCGGAGATCGCACCCCAGGTGGAGCCCCAGCCGATCACGACCAGGTCGGCGTCGGCGTCGCCTTCGAGCACGGCCTCGGGGATGTCCTTGGCGATGCCGTCGAGCTTGGCCTGGCGCAGGTGCGTCATGAGCTCGTGGTTGCCCGGGTCGTAGGAGACGTTGCCGGTCTTGTCGGCCTTCTCGAGGCCGCCGATGCGGTGCTCGAGGCCGGGGGTGCCCGGCAGCGCCCACGACCGGGCCAGCGTCTCGGGATCGCGCTCGTAGGGATGGTGCACCGGGTTCCCGGCGTCGTTGGTGCCGTTGGCCTCGGTGGCGAAGGTGGTGGAGATGTCGGGCAGCGACTCGACATCGGGCAGCTTCCACGGCTCGGCGCCGTTGGCGAGGTAGCCGTCGGAGAGCAAGAAGACCGGCGTGCGGTACTTCAAGGCGATCCGGCACGCCTCGATGGCGGCGTCGAAGCAGCCGGCGGGCGTCGAGGCGGCCACGATCGGCATCGGGGACTCGCCGTGGCGGCCGTACATCGCCATCAGCAGGTCCGACGCCTCGGTCTTGGTGGGCAGCCCGGTGGACGGGCCACCGCGCTGGATGTCCACGACGACCAGTGGCAGCTCGAGGCTCACGGCCAGGCCGATGGCCTCACCCTTCAGGGCCACGCCGGGCCCGGAGGTGGTGGTGATGGCCAGGTGGCCGCCGTAGGCGGCACCGATGGCCGAGCCCACGCCGGCGATCTCGTCCTCGGCCTGCAGGGTGCGCACGCCGAAGTTCTTGTGCTTGGACAGCTCGTGGAGGATGTCCGAGGCCGGGGTGATCGGGTACGAGCCGAGGAACAGCGGCATGTCGGCCAGCTGCGACGCGGCGATGAGGCCCCAGGCCAGGGCGACGTTGCCGGTGATGTTGGTGTAGGTGCCCGGCACCTTCTCGGCCGGCTTCACCGAATAGGCGTGGTCGAACAGCTCGGCGGTCTCACCGAAGGCGTGCCCGGCCTTGAACGCGGCGACGTTGGCGTCGGCGACCTGCTGGTCCTTGCCGAACTTCTGCTGGATCCACTCGAGGGTGTGCTCGGCGGGGCGGGTGTACATCCACGACACGAGGCCGAGCGCGAAGAAGTTCTTGGACCGCTCGGCGTCGCGGGGCTTGACGCCCAGGTGCTCGACCGCCTTCTTGGTCATCTCCGTCATCGGCACCTCGTACACCTTGTAGGCGTCGAGGCTGCCGTCCTCACGTGGGTCCGAGGAGTACCCGGCCTTGTCCAGGTTGCGCTCGGTGAAGGCGTCGATGTTGAGGATCACCGAGCCGTTGCCCTTGAGCCGGTGCAGGTCGCTGCGCAGCGCGGCCGGGTTCATGGCCACGAGCACGTCGGGCGCGTCGCCCGGCGTGGTGATGTCGTGGTCCGAGATGTGGACCTGGAACGCCGAGACGCCCGCGATCGTGCCGGCTGGCGCGCGGATCTCGGCCGGGAAGTCCGGCAGCGTGGCCAGGTCGTTGCCGAACATGGCCGACGCGCTGGTGAACCGATCCCCCGTGAGCTGCATGCCGTCGCCGGAGTCACCCGCGAAGCGGATGATGACCCGATCGATGGACTCCGTGCGCTCTCCGGTGGGCTGTGTGGAGGTGTCTGACACCTGTCCCCCTACTCCGATGACGTCGTTGTCAACGGGGTCGACCCTAGCCCTGCGCGCGACGGATGCGCGCGAGGCCGGAGTCCCGGTCTGGCAGGGTCAGAGGTCCCTCGTCAGGCGATGGATGCCCGGTAGATGCTCTCGATCGCCTCGTCGAGCGCGGCGTCGAACTCCTCGGCCGACTGCTGGGCGCGGAGGCTCTCGGTGAGGGCTCGCGAGAAGCTGGCGATGACGCCCGGGTTGCGGGAGAGGCGGTCGTTGGCCTCGTCGCGGCTGTAGCCACCGGACAGGGCGACCACCGCGAGCACGTTCGGGTGGTCGACGAGGGGCTGGTAGAAGCCGTCCTCCTCGGGGAGCGTGAGCTTGAGCATCACGATGTCGTCGCCGAGCTGGTCGAGGCGGGCCAGGATGCCGGCGCGGAGCAGGGCCTCGGACTCGGCCTTGGTCGCGCTGTGGATGTCGATCTCGGGCTCGAGGATCGGCACCAGGCCGGCATCGACGATCTGCTTGCCGACGGCGAACTGCTGCTCGACGATGGCGTCGATGCCGTTGGCGTTGGCGTCCTTGACGACCGAGCGCATCTTGGTCCCGAACACGCCCTTGGCCACGGCCCGCTCGAGCAGGTCGTCGAGGCCGGGGATCGGCTTCATGACCTGGACGCCGTCGACCTCGTCGTCGAGGCCCTTGTCCACCTTGAGGAAGGGCACGACCTGCTTCACCGACCACAGGTAGTCGGCGGAGTCCTTGCCCTCGACGGTGCGGTCCATGGTGTCCTCGAAGAGGATGGCCCCGAGGACCCGGTCGCCCGTGAACGCCGGGGAGGTCATGATCCGGGTGCGCATCTCGTGGATGCGGTCGAACATCTCCTCGTCGCCGTCGTACTCGTGCTCCTCGACGCCGTAGGCGCGCAGCGCCTTGGGGCTGCTGCCGCCGCTCTGGTCGAGCGCGGCGATGAAGCCCTGCCGGCTCTTGACCTTGTCGAACTGCTCCTGGTTCATCCGTTGCTCTCCCTGTGGGCGGTTGGTGGGGGTGGTCGGGCGGCGACGACGTGCGGGCGCCGTTGCAGGACCATCCTGGCCGACGACCGTCCGACCGTTCACCTTCTCCCCCACCGCGCGCTCACCGAGAACCTCCGATGCGCTCGGCGGCGTCGGCAAGGGCGGCGACCGCCGCAGCCGTGCGCCGCGGCCGGCCCACCGACGTGGCGAGCACCTCGGTCGCGCTCCGGGTCGCGCCACCGGCGCGGAAGAAGCGTCGGCGGACCCGGCCGACCACGACGACGCGGTCGCCGGCGGCGAGCCGGGGCGCTCGGCGGGGGTCGACCCAGGAGACGGGCACGGTGTCCGCGGGGGCGCGGTCGCGCACGGTGACCTCGTAGCGCAGCAGCACCGAGCCCGACGGCAGGGTCTGCTCGACCGGGTCGCTGCTGAGGGTGCCGACGAGGACGGCGAGGTCCAGGTCGGAGTCGATGGTGGTGGGTTCGGGCACGGGAGCCTCCGCAAGCAGGAGCACCGCCGGCGAGGGGCCGGCGGGCAGGTGCTGGGGGAAGCCAGATCCCAGTGTCGCAGAGCGCGCCGACAGGAACCCGTGAGCTCAGAGCTGGCGGAGGCGGTCCTGGACGTCGAAGAACCCGGGCGCGGCCGAGGCCACCGACTCGAACCAGCGACGGGCGGACTGCTGCTCGCCGGCGCGGTCGTAGAGGTCGCCGAGGACGTAGCGCATGCGCAGGTGGTGGTCCTTCAGCGCCTTGTCGCCGAGCGCACCGGCCTCGAGCACGGCGATCGCCTCGGCGATCATGCCCCGGTCGGCCAGCGAGCCGGCGTACACGATGCGACCCTCGGCGACGAGGGGCGCAGCCAGCGAGGCCTCACCGATCTCGTCCCAGAGCTCCTGGACGCGGTCGTGCTGGCCGAGCGCGCGGTAGCAGTCGGCGAGGACCGGGTGCTGCTCGGTGGAACCGGACCGGCGGGCGAACTCCTCGAGCTCGTCGGTCGCCTGGCGCCACTTCCCCAGCCGGTACAGCGACAGGCCGTAGAGCTCGCGGACAGCGGGCTCCTCGGGGATCAGCTCGGCGATCGGCTTGAGCACCTTGCGGGCATCTTCGAAGCGGTCCTCGGCGTAGGCCGCGGTGGCCTCGCCGATGCGACCGAGGGTGCGGTCGGCCCGGGCCTGGCCCAGGCGACGTCGGAGGCGGTCGCGGTCGATCTCGAGCGCGCCCTCGACGCGCTTGGTGGCACGCTCGGCCCGTCGCTGCGAGCTGCGCCCGCCGGTCGCCTTCTTCTTGGGTGCGCCGTCCTTCTTGGGTGCGCCGTCACGGCCACGGCCGCCGCCGCGCTTGGCCGGTCCGGGGCGACGGCTCCCCCGCTCGACCGCTTCACCAGCGGCGCGGCGGACAGGACCTTCGTCGACCCAGCGCTCGCTGGCGGGCTGCTCGCCCTCCGCCGGTCGTGACCGCTCCCTGGCGTTGGGCGCGGAGTCGACGTCGAAGGTGCGGCGCTTGCCCTTGATCGGTGGGCGCGGGCCGCGCTCGGGCCGCTCGCCGTCGCGATCGTCGCGACGCGGCGCCCGGTCCCGATCGGCGCCGGCCCGGCGGGGGCCACCCCGGGGGTCGCTGCTGCGCTGCGGTCGGCCGCGAGCGTCGCCGCGGCCTCCCCCACGGGAGGCGCCACCGGCCGAGGACCCATCGCTGCGGGTCCGGCTGCCCGGACGGGGCTTGCGGTCATCGCCGGCCTGGCGGGCTCGATCGGAGCGGGGACGCCCCTGGCCGGACGGGCGGCGGTCGCCGGACCCGGACCGGCGGCCGGGTCGATCGTCGTCTTCGGGGCGCGAGGGCATCCGGACGAGCGTACAGGGGTACCCGCGTCGACCACGAAGGGCGCGACATGGGCCGAAAACGGCGAAGGGCCCCCGCGATGCGGGGGCCCTTCAAGAAACCGGCGGTGACCTACTCTCCCAGGGGGTCTCCCCCCAAGTACCATCGGCGCAAACGGGCTTAACTTCCGTGTTCGGAATGGGAACGGGTGTATCTCCGTTGCTATCACCACCGAGAATTTGGTTGTCAAAGAACACGAGGCCAGACGGCCTTCGAGTGTTCCTCGAGTATTCCATAGCGAGCACGAACATGGATGAAACCAAGCCCTCGGCCGATTAGTACCGGTCTGCTGAACACATTGCTGTGCGTACACATCCGGCCTATCAACGTGGTGGTCTACCACGGGCCTTACCTGGTTGACCCAGTGAGAAGCCTCATCTTGGAACAGGTTTCGCGCTTAGATGCCTTCAGCGCTTATCCTTTCCGCAGGTCGCTAACCAGCCGTGCCCTTGGCAGGACAACTGGCACACGAGAGCTGCGTCCATCCCGGTCCTCTCGTACTAGGGATAGCCTTCCTCAAGCTTCTTCCGGCTGCAGCGGATAGGGACCGAACTGTCTCACGACGTTCTAAACCCAGCTCGCGTACCGCTTTAATGGGCGAACAGCCCAACCCTTGGGACCTGCTTCAGCCCCAGGATGCGATGAGCCGACATCGAGGTGCCAAACCTTCCCGTCGATATGGACTCTTGGGGAAGATAAGCCTGTTATCCCCGGGGTACCTTTTATCCGTTGATCGACGGCGCTTCCACACGCCACCGCCGGGTCACTATGCCCGACTTTCGTCCCTGTTCGACTTGTCAGTCTCACAGTCAAGCTCTCTTGTGCCATTGCACTCAACGGCTGATTGCCAACCAGCCTGAGAGAACCTTTGGGCGCCTCCGTTACCATTTAGGAGGCGACCGCCCCAGTCAAACTACCCACCTGACACTGTTCCCCATCCCGATAAGGGACGTAGGTTAGAATTCAGAGGTACGCAGGGTGGTATTTCAACGATGACTCCACACTGGCTAGCGCCAATGCTTCCAAGTCTCCCACCTATCCTACACAACGCAAATCCAAATCCAATATCAAGCTATAGTAAAGGTCCACGGGGTCTTTCCGTCCTGCTGCAGCTAACGAGCATCTTTACTCGTACTTCAATTTCGCCGGGTCTGTGGTTGAGACAGTGGGAAAGTCGTTACGCCATTCGTGCAGGTCGGAACTTACCCGACAAGGAATTTCGCTACCTTAGGACCGTTATAGTTACGGCCGCCGTTTACCGGGGCTTCATTTCAGAGCTTCGTCCGAAGACTAACCCTTCCAATTAACCTTCCGGCACCGGGCAGGCGTCACAGCGTATACAGCGCCTTGCGGCTTCGCACGCTGCTGTGTTTTTAGTAAACAGTCGCTTTCCCCTGGTCACTGCGGCCCGCTCGAGCTCGGGACGCGAAGTCCTTCACCCTACTGGGGCCCTCCTTCTCCCGAAGTTACGGAGGCAATTTGCCGAGTTCCTTAACCACAGTTCTCCCGATCGCCTTGGTATTCTCTACCTATCCACCTGAGTTGGTTTGGGGTACGGGCACCGTGTCAACTGACAGCTGAGATTTTCTTGGCAGCATAGGATCGGTGACTTCGCCTGTACGGCTCGGTGTCACGTCTCAGGCTGTATGACTCCAACTCTCATCGGAGTCGCCCTACACGCTTACCCCAGGTCAACCATCGCCTGGGTTCACTTACCTTCCTGCGTCCCTCATCTGCTACCCGCAGAAGTCTCACTCGACTCGTCCGAAGACAGCCTCGAGATCAACGACGTTGGGCTGGGCGCGGACACGGTGGTACCGGAATATCAACCGGTTGTGCATCGACTACGCCTTGCGGCCTCGCCTTAGCTCCCGACTTACCCTGGGAGGATTAGCCTTGCCCAGGAACCCTTGGATATTCGGCGGAGGGGTTTCTCACCCCTCTTTCGCTACTCATACCTACATTCGCACTCGACCACGCTCCACAGACGGTTCCCCGCCTGCTTCACAGCAAGATCGACGCTCCCCTACCCATCTGTAAACAGATGACGCAGCTTCGGCGGTGTACTTGAGCCCCGTTACATTGTCCGCGCAAGACCACTCGACCAGTGAGCTATTACGCACTCTTTCAAGGGTGGCTGCTTCTAAGCCAACCTCCTGGCTGTCTTCGCAATCTCACATCGTTTTCCACTTAGTACACACTTGGGGGCCTTAGCTGGCGTTCTGGGTTGTTTCCCTCTCGACCATGAAGCTCATCCCCCATGGTCTCACTGCCGCGCTCTGGAGTCATGGCATTCGGAGTTTGATTGGGTTCGGTAACCTTGTAGGGCCCCTAGCCCATTCAGTGCTCTACCTCCATGACTGAACACACGACGCTGCACCTAAATGCATTTCGGGGAGAACCAGCTATCACCGAGTTTGCTTGGCCTTTCACCCCTATCCACAGGTCATCCCCTCAGTTTTCAACCTAAGTGGGTTCGGTCGTCCACCGGGTCTTACCCCGGCTTCCACCTGCCCATGGATAGATCACTCGGCTTCGGGTCTACAGCATGCGACTATGCGCCCTATTCAGACTCGCTTTCGCTCCGGCTTCCCATCACTGGTTAACCTTGCCACACACCGTAACTCGTAGGCTCATTCTTCAAAAGGCACGCTATCGAGACCGACACAAGTGCCGGCGACTCTCTAACTGCTTGTAAACCAACGGTTTCAGGATCTATTTCACTCCCCTCACGGGGTACTTTTCACCCTTCCCTCACGGTACTCGTGCACTATCGGTCACATGGTCATACTTAGCCTTACGAGGTGGTCCTCGCAGATTCACGCCGACTTTCACGGTTCCGGCGCTACTCGGGGTGACGATCGGAGGCTGCTCAGGTTTCGTGTACGGGGCTCTTACCCGCTACGGCGCGTCGTTCCAGTGCGCTTCCACTACCCGGCAGCTTTGTAACTCCGTGTTCCATCTGATGCTGGAACTATCGGCCCCACAACCCCCAGCTGGCAACGCCATCAGGCTATTCCACCAGCTCGGTTTAGGCTCAACCCAGTTCGCTCGCCGCTACTACGGGTGTCGCTGTTGCTTTCCTTTCCTACCTGGTACTGAGATGTTTCAGTTCCCAGAGTTCCCTCTACCGGTCCTATTTTTTCAGACCGGAGTACCACCCCATGACGGGTGGTGGGTTTCC